>JABISZ010000011.1 GCA_018668255.1 Pseudomonadota bacterium
GCCCTTACAAGGCGAGGGTCGGGGGTTCGATCCCCTCAGCACCCACCAAAAATAATCGTCGGAGTGGTAGTTCAGTTGGTTAGAATACCGGCCTGTCACGCCGGGGGTCGCGGGTTCGAGTCCCGTCCGCTCCGCCATTTTCTGTTATGAGAATGATATGATGCACACTGACAGAGTGTGCAGCATTAGATTATTAGTGTATTGCTTGTTAGCCGAAGTGATTAATTAGGTCGGTTTTATTTTACTTGGAGACCTAGCAATGTTACAAACTATTCGAGATCGGTCTAAAGGTCTTGTTGTAGGAATCATAGTGGGACTCATTTCTCTCACGTTCGTTTTGGTAGGTGTTCAGAGCTACCTTGGCGGAGGATCTAAAGTCACAGTCGCAGAGGTTTCAGGGGAAGAGATTTACCTTGGCGAATTTCAGCTCAACTTACAGCGCTTCCGACAAAGAGCCCAAGCAATGCTTGGAGATTCCTTTAACGCTTTAGATTGGGATAAACCCGAGATCAAACAGCAAGTACTTGATGAGTTGATAGATAATCAACTGGTCGATGGTCTTGCTTCGGAAAACTGGTTGAGGGTTAGCGATGCCCAGCTAGCGTCGGAGCTTCAGTCTATTTCGGTCTTTCACGATGAACAAGGAAGGTTTTCTAGAGAACTTTATTCCCAGCGAACTCGATTGTTAGGCTATTCTGAATCTACTTTTGAACAGCGATTAAGGAATGAAATAACTAGGTCTCAGTTATATGCAGGCATAGCAGGGTCTCAGTTTACGCCTGAATCTGAAACTGATAGGTTGCTCAAGCTCGTCAACCAACAAAGAGATCTCGGTTACGCGGTTATACCCGGTAGTGTTTATGAATCTGAAGTACTATTTACTGACGAGACGACTAGAGATTTTTATAATGCGAATGAGGAAAGATACCGAGTTGTTGAGAAAGTTAATTTAAGCTACGTAGACATATCTCCAGAATCATTAGCAGCTTCAATTCAGCCAACCGGTGAAAACTTACAAGCTCATTATGAAAAAGAATTAGAGAATTACACAGTTGTTGAAGAGCGTGATGTCGAATATATATTGTTCCGATTACCTAGAGATGCTAGTGAGGAGAGCGTCGCCTCAGTCTATGAGAAAGCGAATAATTTAAGGACTCGTATTTCGGAAGGCGAGAGCTTCTCCTCAGTCTTAAAACAGATCGCCGCTGGCGATGTAGACGGCGCGGATGCCGGAGATACAGGTTTTTTTTCTCGTGGTGTAATGGCCCCTGAATTTGAGAATAGCGTTTTTGCTCTCGAGCTAGATCAGGTAAGTGAACCAGTCCGTACGGACTTCGGTGTCCAGGTTATAAAATTGAAAGCTATCTCTCCAGGCGGTCAAAAAAGCTATGAAGAAGCACTTGAAGAAGTTACTGCGTCATATGTGCGACTAGAAGGACAAAAGCTTTTCTTTGAAAAAGCGGAGGATTTTTCTAATTTTGTCTATGAGTATCCAGAAAGTTTTTCTACGGTCGCTGAGTCTATGGATCTGGAGGTTCGATCGACGGGGCTCCTGAGTCGAGAGGCACTAGTTATATTGTTTTCTGAAGAAGCAATTACTGCTGCATTTGATCCTCAGGTGATAGAGCAAGGTTTGAATTCGACACCAATTGAGTTGACTGATGGCCGACTTGTGTCATTTAGAGTTATTACCTATGAGCCTTCAATTATCCGACCTTATGACAACGTTAAGGCTACTGTTCAGGAAGATCTGCTGTCCGAACGATTGGCAGAAATAGTGAAGGGCAAAGGTGAGGATTTAGTCTCAAGGATTGAGGCTGGAGCAGATGCGGAGATACTGCTGAAATCTGAAGGGTTAGACTGGAAAGAAGTGAAAAGCGTAGATCGTCAGTCTAGCGAAGTGAACTCAGCTGTATTGGAAGTTGCTTTTGGTGCCGTACTCTCTTCGGGTATAGCGTATAAAGGTGCCCCCGTTGGAATATCTGATTTTGTAGTAGTTAAAGTTTCTAATTTGGTTTTCCCTGAAATTTCTGCAATGGACTTAGAGGAAAAGGAACGATACAGAAGCCGGCTCCTATCCCAGAGAGTGACTGACGAGTGGAGAGACTATGTCAGAAATCTTAGAGCACAATCCAGTATTAAAATTTTTCAGGATAGGCTGTAACGGGTTGAGACGAAGCAAGCGCGATAATTAATTGCTCAGCTGCGCATGACACGGCTCACCAATGCAGAACCTACGCTGTCTCCCCAAACATTTATAACGGTTCGGAATCGATCTAAGAACCAGTCAACGGAAAGAATGAGTGCGATTCCCTCTAATGGCAAATTGACGGCAGAGAGAACTATAACCATTGTTACTAGGCCTGCCTGCGGAATCCCGGCGGCTCCTATGGCGGCCAGTGTAGCGGTCACAAATATAATCATTTGTTCCATTACGCCCATTTCAATTCCGTATACTTGGGCTATAAACATTACCGCTATTGCTTCATAAAGCGCAGTCCCATCCATATTTATTGTTGCGCCGATTGGTAGTACAAACCGAACTGCTCTATCGTCCACTCCTGCACTCTTGGCTCCACTAATAGTTAAAGGGAGTGTGGCTGAAGAACTCGCAGTCCCGAACGCGGTGAAAAGAGCTTTTGATAGGTGTCGCAAAAAGTTTAGGCCTTTACCTGTTAATAACCGTAGAACGGAAAATAAAAATACAGAATGGATTGCAAGTCCAACAAGGACGGCGATGACATACCCACCGATGGCCTGAGCTTCATGAAGAAAAGCCATTCCACCGCCGGCTTTTCCTAGCCTCGATGCAATTAGCGCGAAGATCCCAATGGGCGCTAAGTACATAATCCAATTTATCATTTTCATCATGACATGATTGAGGCTTTCGAAGAATTTAAGTGTAGGTTCTCCTTTAGCGCCGAGAGTGGTTAGAGCGGCCGCGAAAATCAGAGAGAAAACAATGATGGGTAGAAGTTTAGTTTCTGCAGCGGCTGCAACTAGATTTGGTGACACCGCAGACAGGACAATATCACTGAAGCCAATCGGAGTTCTTTCTGTTGCGTCGTAGGAGTTATCTACATTGATATCCGCTGAAGTGATACCAGCACCAGGCTCGACTATATTGACAACTGCAAGACCGATTAAAACTGCAATAGCAGTAGTTGATGCGTAATACCCTAAGGTATAACCACCAATCTTACCCAGCTTACGAACGTCACCAAGGGACGCGACGCCAGTAATAACCGCCGCAATTACCAGCGGGATGATAGTCATCTTTAGGGCGTTCAGGAACAAGGTACCGATCCATTCTATTCCTACCATAGGTTGACCAATAATTGTGCCTGCCAAAGCACCACCTACTACGCCTGCTAGCATTGCCCAAAGTAGTCGGTTGGAATGTTGTTCGCTCATTATCGATACTGACTAAACGTCAGCCATACCCATTATGTTAAACCCACAGTCGACATAGGTGATTTCCCCAGTTACGGCAGATGCCATGTCGGAGCATAGAAAAGCACCTACATTTCCGACCTCATCAGTGGTAACGTTTCTTCTAAGAGGAGCAGTATTTTCAACATAAGATAAGAATTTCCGAAGATCTTTGACTCCAGATGCTGCAAGAGTTCTTATTGGGCCTGCAGAAATAGCATTTACTCGGATACCTTCTGGCCCTAAGTTCTCGGCCATATACCTAACATTTGACTCCAAACTTGCTTTTGCGAGGCCCATCACGTTGTAACTGGGCATTGTTCTGACGGCACCCAAGTAACTAAGTGTTAGCATGGAACCGTTCCGACCTTTCATTAGAGGCCGCAATACTTGTCCGAGGGCTGCAAAACTGTACGAGCTTATTTCATGGGCTATTGAGAACCCTTCCCTCGTAACGCTGTCTAGATAGTTTCCTTGTAGCTCTTCTCTCGGCGCATAAGCCAGCGAATGTACCATAATATCTAGGTAGCCCCAGCGGTTTTCAACATAATTTGCCACGTTTTGAATTTCAGAATCGTTCGCGACATCGCACTGGACCGTGACGTCAGAACCGAGCTGCTTAGCAAAATCTTCGACTCGAGGTTTCAGTCGGTCATTCTGGTAGGTTAGAGCAACTTCTGCTCCCTCGCGAGCCATTGCTTGCGCTATTCCCCATGCTATTGACTTATTACTAGCTATACCTACTATTAGTGCTCGTTTACCGTTTAGTATTCCCATTATGTACTCACCACGTTGTTTTTTGGTTTATTCTGATCTTTCGACGTGTACCTGATACCTGTCCGCATTATAATCTCAGTTTATGTTCATTTTATAAACTACATTGTAAGGTTTTCTATGACATTCAATTTCCGTTGGCGCTTTTTAGGGTGTCTACTCATGAGTCTTTCGGCTTGCGGTGAAAATCCTTGGAACAATCCGTACTCTTCCAAGGATAGCACCTCTAATACCTACTATAGCTCATTCTCAGAGCGTCCTAAACATCTCGACCCTGTGTCATCTTACAGCGAGGGTGAGGCCATATTTACCGCTCAAATCTATGAACCTGTCGTACAATACCATTTTTTTCATAGGCCATATAGCCTAGTTCCATTAACTGCCGAGCGAATGCCTGAGCCACTTTATCTGAATACAAATGGGGATATTATTGGGAGTGATGCTGCCGATTCTGAAATAGCGGAAGTGGTTTACCGCATCAACGTTAAAAAAGGTATCCAGTTTCAGCCTCATCCATCTCTTGCGAAGGATCAAGATGGTCAATATGCATACCATGGACTCAATAGGCTCGACTTAGATGGGATATCAGTATTGAGTGACTTTGAACTTTCAGGATCGAGAGAACTGATTGCAGAGGATTACGTCTATCAAATAAAACGGCTTATGCTACCTTCTAAGCACTCGCCAATTGCTGGCTTCATGGCGAGATATATCAAAGACTTTGCGCCGTTTGGAGAAAGGCTCAAAGCACAGAGCCTATTAGATCAGCCACTGGCTTTGCGCCAGACTAGTTTCGAAGGTGCTAAAGTCCTCGATCGTTATACCTACGAGATAAGACTTACGAGGAAATACCCTCAGTTTATTTATTGGCTTGCGATGTCTTTTTTTGCGCCGGTTCCGTGGGAAGCCGATGCTTTTTACAATCAGCCAGGAATGCAGGAGAGAAACCTTTCCCTTGATTGGTATCCTGTGGGAACTGGTCCGTATATGCTCACGGAAAACAATCCTAACCGACGCATGGTGTTAGAGCGCAACCCAAACTTTAGAGGGGAGATTTTTCCTGAGGACTCACGAGCTCTAGAAAAAAAGAATGCAAAGGCAGGTAGTATTATGCCATTTATAGACAAGGCATATTTTAGCTTAGAAAAAGAGTCTATTCCGGCTTGGACCAAGTTTATTCAAGGCTACTATGACTCTTCCGGTGTGGTTGCTGAGAGTTTTGATCAAACGATAAGCTTCAGTTCTGCGGGTGAGCCCCACTTGACTGATGATATGACCAAACAAGGAGTTGAACTCCTGACGTCTACTAAAAGCTCTATTTCATATTTGGGATTTAATATGGTGGATCCTATCTTAGGTGGAGATTCTAGACGGTCTCGCTTACTGAGAAGAGCTATATCCATAGTCGTTGATTATGAAGAATTAATTTCTATTTTTGCCAATGGGCGAGGACAGGCTGCACAAGGGCCTCTTCCGCCCGGTATTTTTGGATACTCAGGTGGCAAGGAAGGAATAAACAACTATGTTTATGATTGGATTGATGGCAAGCCGTCTAGAAAGTCGGTAGCTGAAGCTCAAGAACTGCTGGTTCAGGCGGACTACCAAGGTGGGATTGATTCGACTACTGGCGAACCGTTAACTCTTTTTTTTGACACGGTATCGTCCGGACCTGGAAGTAAAGCGATGCTAAACTGGTATAGGAAGCAGTTTAAAAAGCTAGGTATAGAATTAGTGGTTCGTGCGACAGATTACAATCGATTCCAAGAGAAAGTACGCACCGGAAGTGCACAAATTTTTTCATGGGGTTGGAATGCAGACTACCCAGACCCTGAAAACTTCCTATTCTTGCTTTATGGGGCAAATGCGAAGATTGTGTCTCAAGGAGAAAACGCAGTTAACTATCAAAATTCAGATTTTGATGGTCTATTCTTGCAGATCCGTTCAATGCCAGACTCCCTTGCTCGGGAAAAGCTAATTAATGAAATGGTTGAAATTCTGCGACGTGACGCTCCGTGGATATGGGGGTTTCATCCGACCAGCTATGTTCTAAAGCATAGCTGGTATGGGAATGCTGATCCTAATCTTATGGCGAGGAACACTCTCAAGTATAAGACTATAGATCCTTACCAGAGAATGGAGAAAAGAAGAGAATGGAATGACCCTATTGTTTGGCCAGGCCTTGTTGGTCTTTTCTTTCTAATACTAATGGCTTTACCTGCTTGGTTTGTATACCGCGCTAGAGAGAAGGCGCGTGCGCGATGAGTGATTATTTATTACGTCGTTTATTATATGCCTTTCCAATCCTACTGGGCGTGAACATCATCACGTTTTTCTTGTTTTTTGTTGTCAACTCGCCCGATGATATGGCCCGTATTCATCTGGGAAATAAATATGTAACTACTGATGCCATCGAGAAATGGAAAGGTGATCGTGGTTATGATCGGCCATTGTTTTACAACTCAGAAAAATATGGCAGAGACAAGCTCTTGGACACCATTTTCTACGCTAAGACGGTTAAGTTGTTCGTGTTTGACTTTGGTCAATCTGATAGTGGGCGCGATATTGGTTATGACATATCGCAAAGGATGTGGCCTAGTCTAATGATTACCTTGCCAATTCTTATCTTAGGGTTGTTTTTGACTATTAGTCTGGCGCTTGCAGTTGCTTTTTTTCGTGCTACATATTTAGATACTTTCGCTGTAATTATGTGCGTGTGTATGATGTCTATCTCAGGGTTGTTCTATATCATTGGTGGGCAATATTTGTTTAGCAAGCTACTAAAAATCGTACCTATCTCAGGATTTGATGATGGTTTTTTAGCAATAAAGTTTTTGATCCTCCCTATTGTCGTTGGAGTAGTAGGTGGCTTGGGAAACGGTACACGTTGGTACCGAACGATTTTCCTTGAAGAGGTTAATCAAGACTATGTTCGGACAGCACGTTCTAAAGGTCTTTCTGAAAAAGTAGTTTTCTACGTACATGTGCTCCGTAATGGCATGATACCGATTTTGACTGGAGTAGTCGCGCTTTTGCCATCTCTTTTTTTAGGAAGTTTAATAACAGAGGCCTTCTTCGGTATCCCTGGGTTAGGCAGTTATACGATAGAAGCGATCCAATCTCAGGATTTTTCGGTTGTGCGAGCAATGGTGTTTCTGGGTTCGGCACTTTATATTCTAGGGCTTGTCTTGACCGATATTGCTTACACTTTTGTTGACCCAAGAATTAGTCTGAGATAGAAAATAATGTCCTTCGTTTTTTTAATTACTGATGTTTTGCTCTTCCTGTTAATTGCCATCTTGCTGGTATACGGAATTTATGCGTTGAGGCATGAACATTTGTTTCGTCCTTGGAAACAGGTTGTTTCTAAGCCATTTTCAATGTGTGCTGTTGTAGTCTTAAGTTTCTATTTTCTCATAGCGATTCTGGATTCTGTTCATTTTCATCCCACGATAGAATCATCTTCTGGTGAGGATGTGCAACATAGCGCGAGGATAACAAGTGTACTAGATCTTGTCCTAGGCTCTATTATCGCCGGAACAGAAAAGACCTACTCAGCTCCGTTTTCTATCTACGCTTTTACCAAGGAAACTTTGGTAAACGAAGATGGCTATATGGTGCGCGATTATCCACGACTAAGACACGCAGGCTCTCATCTGCCAGAACCTGCATCTCGATTAGACGATATCCTAAATCGAAGTGTAGTCGGTGTCGGAAAAGGAATAATCGGTTGGATTTTTTTCTGTGCCATCATTATATTTATGATGTCGAGAATACAGAAACTAGCGATTCGAGGAATTGTTAAGAAAATTATTCGGGGTCAATCTTCGGTTTCTTGGCGGACTTTTTTTCTGTCATTGGGGATAATTTGTGTCTTGGTTGGAATGGGACTGCAGTTGTGCCCTCACTATCATGTTCTGGGAACTGATCAAGTCGGTAATGATATCTTGTATCAGGCTCTTAAGAGTGCCCGCACTGGGCTCATTATCGGCACTTTAACTACGTTGGTGATGTTGCCGTTTGCAGTCATATTTGGAGTATCTGCTGGTTACTTCGGAGGTTGGGTTGATGATTCTATCCAGTATATGTATACCACTCTGTCGTCAATCCCGAGTGTGCTTTTAATAGCGGCCTCTGCTTTGATGTTGGACGTTTATTTAGCCAATAATTCCGAGACGTTTGTCAGCGTGACCGCTCGAGCTGATCTCAGGTTACTGTGTTTATGTCTTATCTTAGGGGTGACTACTTGGACTGGCTTGTGTCGTTACTTAAGAGCAGAAACACTGAAACTGAGGGAATCGGCTTATATAGATGCATCTCGAGCATTTGGCGCGGTACCTTGGACTACTATTTGGAAACATGTGGTCCCTAATGTTATGCATATCGTAACTATATCAATGGTGTTGGATTTCAGTGGGCTAGTATTAGCGGAAGCTGCTTTGTCATACCTAAATATTGGCGTTGATCCTAGTATGGAATCTTGGGGTAATATGATCAATGGGGCGAGACTGGAATTGGCTCGCGAACCGATAGTATGGTGGTCTCTTTTTGCAGCATTTATCTTTATGTTCATCCTTGTTTTAGCCGCAAATATATTTGCCGATGCTGTCAGAGATGCTTTCGATCCACGTCTTCGTGAGCTCAACTAGAGTGAATGACTTACCAGATAAATTTGGAAATAATATTGTATGAAGATTGAGAGAGGATATGCTTAAGCCATTACTTGATGTTAAAAATCTATCAGTACGTTTCGGTCAAGGCGAAGGGAGCTTTCTGGCGCTTGATGGGTTTGAGTTAACCGTTGCCAAAGGCGAGACAGTCGTTTTGGTTGGGGAGTCAGGTAGTGGTAAATCTATCTCAGCTTTGTCTATTTCACGGCTGCTTCCAAGTACTGCGATTATTGAGAGTGGGTCGATAGAGTTTGCAGGAAATGATCTCTTAGGCTTGCCGGAAAAAGGGATGCGGAACGTCCGTGGTGCAGGTATTGGAATGGTTTTTCAAGAGCCTCAATCTTCTTTGAATCCAGTCATGACGATAGGCTCTCAGATAGGAGAGTCGCTAAAAAGACACCATGGACTGTATGGAAAAGCTCTACTTGAAAGAATAGAGGAGTTGTTGGTGCTTGTCGGCATCAGTAATCCAAAACACCGATGTCGTCAATACCCTCACGAGTTCTCTGGAGGGATGAAACAGAGAGTGATGATTGCGATTGCGTTGGCTGGAGATCCTGACTTGTTGATAGCTGATGAACCTACGACAGCTTTAGACGTCACTATTCAAGCTCAAGTGTTGTCTTTGATGAAGACAATTCAGACTAACAAAAATATGGGAATGATTTTTATTACTCATGATTTAGCCGTTGCATATCAGGTAGCAGATCGAATCATAGTTATGAAAGAAGGTAAAATAATTGAGGCCGCGGATCGAGAAGATTTCTATAGGACGCCCTCCCATGAATACACACGGAAGCTTTTCGACTCAATTCCAAGTTGGGAGAAACGACTGAGTGAGCACCCTAGTGCTGATCGTCCTACTGCGGAAAAAACACTCAATGTGAAAAACTTGAGTGTTTCTTTTCTAGGGAAAACCTCGCTTTTTTCTAGGCGTAGCAACTCGATGGTGGCTGTGGATAACGTAGACTTGGAACTGCAAGAAGGACGGACTTTGGCTTTAGTTGGAGAGTCTGGTTCTGGAAAAACCACTATGGCGAAAGCAATATTGCAGTTAATAAAGCCGTCATATGGTTCGGTGTACTACCGAGGTGACAACCTATGTGATGTCAGTGGGCATCAACTTCGTAGGCATAGAGGAGATCTCCAAATGGTTTTTCAAGATCCTTACTCTTCTATGAACCCTAGAATGCTGATAGGAGCGATTATTAAAGAAGGAATGATTGCCCAAAAAATTGGAATTGACGAAAGCGAGCGCGATGATAGAGTAAGGCGCCTCCTGTTACAGGTAGGGTTAGAACCGTCGTATGCATTAAGGTATCCCCATGAGTTTTCGGGCGGGCAGCGACAGAGAATATGTATTGCACGAGCGCTTGCGGTCGAGCCGAAAGTATTAATTTGTGATGAGCCTACCAGCGCCTTAGATGTTTCTGTGCAAGCTCAGATATTACATTTATTAAGAGGCTTACAAGAGGAGCTAGGGCTGACTTATCTGTTTGTCACCCACAACATTGGGGTTGTAGCATATTTGGCACACCAAGTAGCTGTAATGCACCAAGGGCAAATCGTCGAGTATGGTAGCGTTGATGACGTCTTACACCGCCCTCAACATATTTATACTCGAACGCTGCTAAATGCTGTGCCAAAGATTGGGATGTCCCTTTGATTTTTTGTAGGTTGGGCGCTTTCAGCATCTGGTGTACATCGCGTCTCGACTTTTCTATTTGAAAATGGGACTGATGTGCATAAATTAACAGGGGCTTATTTAGGGCAAGACTTGCGTAGGATCATGGCTATCGGCCTACCTTTAGTTGCTAACAACCTCTCAAGTATTGCTATCGCTGTAGCCGATACTAAGATGGCTTCCGAACTTGGTACGAGTCAGCTTGCTGCGGTTGCTATTGGAAGTGGTATATGGATTGCCTTATTCCTGTTGGGACTGGGAGTGATTATGGCGTTAGGACCGACGGTAGCGCAGCATTATGGAGCGGGGAGGATGGAGGAGATAGGGCATGAGACCCGACAGAGTTTAGTTGTAGGTTTCGGCTTGTCATTGGTTGTTTTTTTTGCCATGCGGTCTTGTGAGCCTTTCCTTCTTCATCTAGGTATCGACCCTGAGGTAAGCTCTCTAGCGCAAGAATATCTTAGTGCGCTTAGCTGGGGTGTGTTTGCCGCGTATGGCTATCACACGTTTAAGCAGATGAGTGAGGGTGTTGGGCGGACAATCCCCATAATGGTCGTCATGTGCACTATGCTGCCAGTAAACGTTACTTTGAATTATGTCTTAATGTTTGGGAAGTTCGGGATCCAACCCATGGGTGTCGTGGGCTGTGGCCTAGGTAATTCTATTAGTTTTTGGGCCATGTTCGCTATGCTAGTTACCTATGCTCTTACCTCGCAGTACTATCATAGGTTCAAAATTTTTAAATTAAGCGCTTGGATAGATTGGCCAGTCTTACGTCGGCTGGTTTCTTTAGGCATGCCTATCGGGCTATCACTTTTTTTACAGTCTGGTTTATTTACTACCGTCGCTTTGTTGATGGCTACATTGGGGACAGTCGCTGTGGCTTCTCATCAGGTAGTGTTGAGTTATTCTGGTTTAGTTTTCATGGTGCCTTTGGGTCTTGCCATGGCTTTAACTGTATGTGTTGGGCAAGAAATTGGCCGAGGAGATACACGGTCGGCTATTCGTATTGGATACACCGGGCTTATAATCTGTGCTTTGGTCTCAACGGTAGCGTCAGCAACAACTTTTTTCTATGCGCCAGTTATAGCGCAACTTTATACTAGTGATGCCTCTGTAATCGCCTTATCAACACATTTGTTTCGGTTAGCGGCTTTGTTGCAATTTGGCGATGGTGTCCAAGTTGCGGCAGCTTTTGTCTTACGAGGCTTAAAAGATACTCGTGTTCCTTTGATGTTAAATGCCGTAAATTATTGGGGGTTCGGTTTTGTCTCAGCATATGTTCTAGGTATGTCCTTGGGGTATGGTGCAACTGGAGTATGGTTAGGACTTTCACTATCTTTATGCACGGGAGCGATTTTGCTGACTGGTCGATTTGTGTTCCTTGCGCGCAATATGCAAGACGATGATTCTATGAAACTAACTAATAACAGTTTGTTAGAAAGGTAGAGTTGGAGATGCATACTCCAATAATTGAGACCATGCCATTTCGAGCATGTTGGATGCGGGGAGGGACAAGTAAAGGTGTTTTCTTTCTAGAAAACGATCTGCCGTCAGCTAGAGTATTGCAGGACGAAATTATACTTTCAGCACTGGGTAGTCCTGACACTTTTGGGACCCAGATGGATGGGTTAGGGGGCGCCACATCGAGTACAAGTAAAGCAGCGATTGTGTCTGTTTCTAAACGTGTTGATTGCGATGTTAACTACCGTTTTGCGCATGTGTCGATAAGAGATGGAGTGGTTGATTATTCAGGGAATTGTGGCAATCTTGCTGCGGCCGTAGGGTTGTATGCTTTGGAAGAAAAATTAGTAGAGACACACCCACAAAAAGTTATAGTGTCAGTTTGGCAGGAAAATTTACAACAACGACTGCTAGTCGAAGTACCCACTGATGAACAAGGTTCTCCTCTTCAATACGGTGATTATGTTATTTCAGGCGTACCTGGATCCGGAGCTCGTATTTCGGTCACATTTGAAACCCCAGTGCCTAGGAGTTTTGCGCATGTATTACCCACTCGAAACCCTATAGATTATATAGATGTTCCTGATCTTGGTTCTATCCAAGTAAGTATTATTGCTTCTGGGAATCCAACGATTTTTGTTGAGGCAGATGCGTTTGGATTGAGTGGAAATGAGACACCGACTGAGTTAAATCAAAAGCCGCAAACTTTGGCGTTGATTGAGAAGGCACGCGCTAGTGCTGCGATGCACGCGGGGTTAATTTCGTCACTCTCGGAAGCCACTTTGCGACTGGCAACCCCTAAAATAGCTATCGTAAAGAAGCCCATAAGTTACACCAGTACGTCCGGTCAGCTGCTCAATCAAAAAGCCATGAATATTTGTACGCGCTTTTTCTCAATGGGGAAAGCTCATCATGCTATCCCAGCAACCGGCGCAATTGCGTTAGCGACTGGTACTTGTCTAGCTGGCACCATTCCAAATTTGTTGGCTTCAAAGTCTACTGATGAGAATATAACTATTGCTCATGCCGCGGGACTAATGGAACTTAGTATTTCCGTTTCCGATGAGCTAAAAGTATTCGACGCCAAAATCCACAGGACGGCGAGAACATTAATGAGGGGTGAGGTCTTGGCCCGCCTGAAAATCACGTCTGGCTGATTAGATGCAATTGTTTAATCTACCCCAGATTAATTTATCTTCTTTACGCCAAGGTTCTCTAAATTTATAACCATATCTGCCCCAGCGGATAACACCCCGACATCTGCATCAATTTTGGCAATTTTCCCTTCTGGGTTTATATAAATGGTCCGGCGCTTTGCAAAGCCGAGAATACTTTTTATGCCATAAATTTCCGCTGTAAGGCCTTTAGGATCGCTCAGTATAGGAAAGCTGGCACCGTTTTTGTTTGCAAAATCAGTATTAGTCTCAATGTCGTCGGTACTTGCCATGAAGTATTTCATCTGGAAAGCGTTGAGGAAGTTTTCACTCTCACGGAGTGATTTACATTCTGCGGTTCAGCCGCCTGTGAAGGCTTTGGGGAACCAAGCTATCACTACTGTAGTCCCGAGATAATCAGATAATGTATGTACTTTTCCATCTGATCCCTGAAGACTAAAATTCGGCGCTTGGTCGCCTACTTTTAAGGTGTTATCTGCGCCTGCAATACTTAAAAACGGGAATAGAAGTGCTAACGTGGTGAGGTATAATTTCATTTTACTAGAGTCCTGTAGTTAGAGATTCAGTTGTATGGCTATATGGCTGGCTCCCTCATAGTAACCCATTCTTCCCCAGAGGTCGGATGTATTCCAATAGTCTGATCGAAAATTTGCTTAGTAGCCCCTGCTTTGAGAGCAATCGCTATACCTTGGATGCTCTCGCCAGCATCTGGCCCTACCATATGTGCGCCGATTACTTTGTCGTTTTTGGGGTTTACAATCAACTTCATGAATGTCTTTTCATCATTATTAGTTAAAGTATGCTTTAGTGCTCTAAAGCTCGATTGATAAACAATAATTTCCCCAAATTTTTCGCGAGCGGATTCTTCGTCATATCCCACAGAAGCAAGATTGGGGTTACTAAACACAGCGCAGGGGATATATTCATAGCTAACTGGTTTTTCGGCCTTTTGGTATAAGTGAGCGACCAATGCCATGCCTTCTGCAAGAGCCACCGGCGTAAGATTTATTCGATTGGTTACATCGCCGATGGCGTATATTGAGCTACAATTTGTACGGTAGTCACCATCGACAACAATAGCATTGTTGCTATCAACTACGATCCCGCATGACTCAAGACCTAGCCCATCAGTCATAGGGGTTCGACCTGTCGCATACATGACTAAGTCAGTGTCAATTCGTTCTCCTGAATCCAATAAAACCTGGTAGCCAACATCTGCCTTTTTTATAGAGGACACTTCACTATTAAGCATTAAATCAATTCCTTTGCCCTTCATTTGCGCTGCTAAAAACTTTGCCGCATCGAGATCAAAACCGCGCAAAAACATTGGCCCTCTGTATATCTGATGCGTTTTACATCCAAGGCCATTAAATATGCCCGCAAATTCAACAGCGATATATCCACCGCCTACGATCACAATGTTTGTAGGCAGTTCTTCTAGATAAAAAGCTTCGTTTGAAGTGATCGCATATTCAGAACCCGGAAAGTCTGGGACATACGGCCAGCCACCCGTGGCAATCAGTATTTTTTCCGCAGTGTAGCGCACATTTCCTACTTCGATAGTATGTGCGTCAATTATTTCAGCATGTTCACTAAATGTTGTAACGCCAGAATTTTTCAATAGGGTTTCATAAATTCCATTCAAGCGCTTGATTTCACGATTTTTATTAGCAATGAGTGTTTGCCAATTGAATTCAGGCTTGTCAAGTTTCCAGCCAAACCCTTCAGCATCAGCGAACTCTTCACTAAAATGAGAGGCATAGCTAAATAATTTTTTAGGAATACATCCGACATTGACGCAGGTTCCACCGAGGTATCGCTCCTCTGCTAGGGCCACCTTCACTCCAAGATTAGCAGCAAATCGAGCTGCTCTTACTCCACCGGAGCCTCCACCGATGGTAAAAAGGTCGTAGTCGTAATTAGCCATTTAGAGATACCTATAATTAACTATCCAAATATTATAAGAGCATAACATTTTCTAGGCATTGTGCTTTTTGTGTTTTAATAGAGGTGTTGAACTCAAATAAGTCCACTTTAAAGTTAATCGAAGATTAAAGACTATGGATAATAAAATAGAAATTGTTGATGTTGGTCCAAGAGATGGTTTGCAGAGTCAGGCCGAGCTTTTAACGACGGATATAAAATTACAGTTTATTTTAAATTTGATAGATGCAGGGTTGCGAAGAATTGAGGTCGCGAGCTTTGTTAATCCTAAGCGCGTGCCCCAGATGGCTGATGTGGATGAATTAATTGCTAAACTACCTTTTGGTGAGAAAGGTGTGAGATTTATTGGGTTGGTACTCAATGAGCAAGGGTTGAGTCGAGCTTTAGCAACTAGGGTCGATGAAATTAATTGCGTTATTGTTACTACCGACACTTTTTGTCAGCGAAATCAAGGTAAGACTGCGCTGCAAATGCTTGAAAGCACGAAGAATATGGCAAGAATAGCGCAAACAGAAAAGCGCTTTTTTGGCGTTACCATTGGCGCAAGTTTCGGTTGCCCCTTTGAAGGCGAAGTGTCTCCCTTAAGAGTTTTAGACTTAGTTAAGTCGCTAGTAGATATGGGTGTAGATGAGATATCTCTCGCTGACACAATTGGTGCGGCGGCCCCCTCCGACGTGAAACGTGTCGTCGATACTATAAGAGACGCTATGGGAAACGTGCCTCTAAGACTGCACTTTCACAATACCAGAAATACAGGCGTCGCAAATATTTTTGCGGCAGTGGAAAGTGGTGTACGTATCTTTGATGCCAGTTGCGGTGGAGTGGGTGGCTGTCCATTTGCACCAAAAGCGACTGGCAATGTCGGAACGGAAGATGTTTTATACATGCTTGAGCGAATGGGGTACGAGACAGGTATCGATATAGAAGGGATTATATCAACGTCACTCTGGCTGGAAGGACCTTTGAGGGCCACAGTGCCTGCTATGGTCGCAAAGGCAGGCCTTTTCCCCAATTAGTTAGGGTTACTTCTCGTTATTTCAAACTTCGATAAAGTTTAGCTATTGCACGCAACCAGACTTTGACCGGTTTGATGGGCATGCCCGCATAGGTCCCAGGCGTTCGTATATCTTTTGTGACTCCTCCTTTTCCTAAGACGGTAACATCATCCGTAATAGTGATATGACCAACTGTCCCAACCTGTCCAGCGAGCACGACACGATCTCCAATCTGTGTGCTACCCGAAATACCAACCTGAGACACTATGAGGCAGTCTTCGCCCACTTTAACGTTGTGCGCGAGCATCACTAGGTTATCTATTTTGGTGCCTTTCCCTACCCGTGTTTCGTTGAAGCGAGCTCTGTCAATCGTGCTGTTCGCTCCAATTTCTACGTCGTCTTCTATAACTACTTTGCCTAATTGGGGGATTTTATAGTGCTTTCGGTTGTTCATTACGTAACCGAAGCCATCCGCACCTATGGACACGCCTGCTTGAAGAACGACGCGCTCCCCAAGTATTGTGTCTTCTCGGAGCGTGCAATTAGGGTAAATAATACAGTTAGCACCTATTTTACATCGATCCATAATCACAACATTCGGGAAAATCTGAGTACCTTCCGAAATACTAACATTTGCCCCAATGACTGTATGAGCGCCTATCTGCGCATTGGCAGCTATGTAAGATGTTTCATCTATTATTGCCGAGGGATGTATTGCATCCAACGCCGTTAATTTGGAAGTGGCGAACAGTGTTGCTATTTTTGCTATTAGGTATTCTGGATTTTCAGAGACAAGATTAGGTTTGTTAGGAACAGGGAAATCAGGATGAGAAATAAAACCGGAAATCTGAGATGTACTTGCAGAAGCGAGCAATGATCGCTGGGATACGAAAGCTAGATGGTTTTTTTTGTCATCGGACAGGCCGCATACGCCTTCAATACGAGTACTTCCGTCACCCGTGGACATAACCTCGAACTTTTTCGCTAAGTCAGACAACAAATAGCTCATTTGATTAACTCATGTCATTATTGTGGCAGCAAACATGCTCTTTTAGATTATTATATCCTAAGGATACAATGTTCGGCTCGTGACGGCGAGAAATCCTTGCTTGTCATAGGATGAGTCTAGCGATGCTTTGTTAAACCGCTGTTTTAAAGAGAGATTAAATTGTCAAACAAACATAAGGTCAAAAAGCCACACAATAGCGCTCGAAAAACCACCTCTAGAGGAATCGAACGTGATTCAAAAGATTGGTGGTTGGCTGCAGTAGGTGTTTTAGGGTGCTTATTAAGTTTGAGTTTACTCTGGTCTAACCTGTGGCAAGAATCACTGCCTTACTGTTCAGGAAATAGCGGTTGTGACCTTGTCCAGAGCAGCAAATGGTCACACTTCCTTGGTATTCCGTTAACTTTTTTTGGCGCTATGCTTTACCTAGGGATCGTTTTTGCATCCCTCGGTATCGTAGATAGAAAAAGAAAAATGCATTTGGCGACGATATTTTCGACCATTGGATTTCTCGTGAGTGTCTATTTGATGGCAATAGCCCACTATATCGTGGGGGCATTTTGTTTTTACTGTTTTATTTCTTTTTTATTGGTAACGATAGCTTTTCTAAAGGCAAGTTTTTTTTCAGGGAGAGAACGCCAACACCAGGCACATCTGGTTGGGGTTACTTTTGCATTGCTAGTCGTTTTTGTTATGCATGTCGCAAATAGCAGTGATACTGCTTTTTCTAGCGAAGAAAGCCTGAAATTGAAAGCAGTCGCCGAGCACCTTAGCGCTCGTGGCTTTAAGTTTTATGGTGCAAGTTGGTGTGCGGCTTGCCAAGAACAGAAAAGTCTTTTTGGCGATGCGGCGGCTTCTCTCCCTTACGTCGAATGCTCAAAATACGGCCCGAATGGACCAAGAACAACAGAGTGTGAGTTAATGAAAATACAGAATTATCCGACGTGGATTATCGATAGCCGAAGAATAGAACGCATTATCACTGTCGAGAGATTGACCCATCTGTCAGGGTTTTCTGAAGAGAAAGACGAGTTCAAAGGTCAGGAATAACGTCCATTTAAAATTCTATGAGTAATAGTGAAGGAGTATGGTATGGAAACTCGTGTTGAACGAGATAGTATGGGTGAGCTAAATGTTCCGAGTGACGCGCTTTATGGAGCTCAAACGCAGCGCGCTGTTGGAAACTTTCCTCTAAGTGGACGGGGTATGCCTGAGAGTTTTATACGGGCTCTCTTAACGGCAAAGGCCGCCGCAGCTACTGCTAATGTTAAGTTAGAACAGATTCCTAAGGATGTTGGGATCGCGATTTGCAAAGCAGCAGAACAGATGCTTTCTTGCGATGATTTCATGAGCCATTTTCCTGTTGATGTTTTCCAAACTGGATCTGGTACTAGCTCTAACATGAATGTTAACGAAGTATTAGGGACTGTGGCGAGCAGTATACTAGGACAAGCCGTTAATCCTAACGATCATGTTAATTGCGGTCAGAGTAGCAACGATATCATCCCAAGCACTATCCATATCAGCGCAGCCTTAGGGCTGCAGCAGCAATTGTTACCCGCTCTCAATCATTTATCACAGGTCATCAAGACAAAAGCTGAAAGTGTCGATACCTATGTTAAAACAGGCCGGACTCATTTGATGGATGCTATGCCGGTTAGATTGAGTCAGAGCTTATTGAGTTGGGCATCGCAAATCGATCAAGCTAAATCAGCACTTGAAGATAATCAGGGGCCTATTTATCGACTGGCGCAAGGTGGAACAGCGGTTGGAACCGGAATAAATGCACACCCTGATTTCGCTGATGAGTTTAATAAGGAGTTGAGTCGTTTAACGGGAATTCAATTTCGACCAGCAGGTAATTTTTTTAACTATATAGGCACTCAGGATGCGGCAGTGTCTCTTTCAGGACAGTTGAAATCTTTAGCCGTAGCAGTAATTAAAATCGCGAACGACTTACGGTGGATGAACTCAGGACCATTAGCGGGTCTTGGAGAGATAGAACTGCAAGCATTACAGCCAGGCTCGTCGATTATGCCTGGCAAAGTAAACCCAGTTATTCCGGAGGCCGCTGCTATGGTTGGGGCGCAAGTTATTGGGAATGATACTGCGATAACTATTGGGGGGCAGTCTGGTAATTTCGAGTTGAACGTAATGTTGCCTCTGATTGCACAAAATCTCTTAGACAGTATCCTGTTGTTGAGTAACGTTACTAGATTATTGGCTGACAAAGCTATTGCTACATTTATCGTCAAAGAAGAAAAGCTGAAGGAAGCTTTGGCGCGGAATCCTATTTTAGTGACAGCTCTTAATCCTATTATTGGCTACGCAAAAGCCGCTGAAATCGCAAAGGCTGCGTACAAAACTAATCAGCCCGTGATCGATGTTGCAGAAGAGCTCACAGATTTAAGCCGTTCGGAGTTAGAGCTTTTATTAGATCCAGAAAAACTGACTAAAGGTGGTATATAAAAGCCAGCTAACTACGTCCCTCGGAGTGATGATGCAAAGACCCTCTCCAAGGGAGCTTAAAAGAGGAAATTACTCGTCGGTTACACATCCCTCGGACGCGCTTTTGACATTTTTTATATATTTATAAAGAGTTCCTCGGGTCGCTTTATAGTCTGGTGCCTTCCAGTCGGCCAGTCGTTCTGAAAATTGTTGTTCGCTTACGTCTACGTCTATACGATTCAGCTCTCCGTCTAATACGACAGTGTCACCGTTTTTTATCAACGCGATCGGTCCGCCTTCCTGAGCTTCGGGTACGACGTGACCAATTATGAAACCGTGAGACCCGCCTGAGAATCGACCATCTGTTATCAATGCTACATCCTCCCCGAGACCTGCACCCATAATTGCTGAGGTGGGGGTAAGCATCTCCGGCATCCCAGGTCCGCCTTTAGGGCCTTCATAGCGAATTATGATGACATCTCCTTTCTGGATCTGATTCTTTTCAAGGCCTGAGAGCATTTCTTCCTCGCTATCATAGACCCGCGCGGGCCCTTCGAATCGAAGGCCTTCTTTGCCAGTTATTTTCGCAACGGAACCACCAGGCGCAAGGTTTCCTTTGAGTATTCGAATATGACCAGTTTCTTTTATCGGATTGGAAACAGGTCGGATGACTTTTTGATCCGTATTCAGGTCCGGCAGAGGTGCTAGATTTTCCTCGAGAGTCTGACCGGTCACTGTAATACACGTTCCATCAATCAGTCCCTCGTTTAAGAGAAGCTTTAGCACACCTGGAGTGCCACCGACATTATGGAGATCCTCCATTACATATTGCCCGCTAGGCTTGAGATCTGCTAAGAAGGGCACTCTATCGCTGACTTTTTGGAAGTCGTCTATAGTCAGCTGAACATCAACAGCACGGGCCATGGCGATTAGATGCAGTACTGCATTAGTCGAACCTCCGAGAGCGGAGACGATGACCATTGCGTTTTCGAATGCAGCTCGACTCATTATATCGCGTGGCTTTATATCTTTTTCGAGTAGATTCTTTATTGCCTCTCCCGCCCGATGACATTCTTTCAGCTTATCAGGATCGACCGCAGGAACAGATGAACTATAGGGCAGACTCATTCCCATAGCCTCTATCGCCGAGGCCATTGTATTAGCTGTGTACATCCCGCCGCACGCGCCAGCGCCAGGACAAGCCTTGCGAACTATTTCGCCGCGCTCGTCATCATCGATGCGTCCACCTAAATACTCTCCATAGCTTTGGAAAGCTGACACTATATCCAACGGTTTCCCTTTAGAAAAACCAGGCTTAATAGTTCCTCCGTAAACCATTAACGCAGGCCTATTAACTCGTCCCATCGCTATTAAGCATCCTGGCATGTTTTTATCACAACCGGGTATGGAAATGTTGGCATCATGCCATTGGCCACCCATGACCGTTTCGATAGAATCAGCAATCAGGTCTCGTGACTGCAGGGAGAAGCTCATCCCTGTCGTGCCCATAGATATGCCGTCACTGACACCTATAGTGTTAAATTGCAAACCAACAAGTCCGGCGTCTTGGACTCCTTTTTTGACTTCCGCACCAAGACTGAGGAGATGCATGTTGCAAGGATTCCCTTCATACCACATGCTAGAAATTCCTACTTGCCCCTTTGTCATGTCATCTTTTGTGAGCCCGGCAGCATGCAGCATAGCCTGGGAGGCGCCTTGTGCTCGAGGCTGGGTAATACGTTCACTAGTCTTATTTAGCTTGTCCACCATCGACTTTTTCCCTGCATTTTATTTTGTTATTCGTAAAAGACGTTTATGATAGCGTCTAGATTAAATACCGTCGAAGTATTTTATTTACTAGCTTCGGTTAAGTATGCCTAAAGCCCATCTATTTCTTTAGAATAATGGTTGGAAGGCGAACTCTGCACATAACGACATTGAGGTAGGCATGCTACATGAAGAAACTTTCCTCACCACTAGAACTGGATCCTACTATATCTTTATTAAGAGAAGTGTCTCCATATTTCTTATCTCACCGTGCTAAAAAGTTTGTTGTTTACCTAGATGGAGGAACTATTCTTTCCGACAGTTTTCGCGGCTTGGCACAAGATTTAATATTGCTGTCGGCTGTTGGAATTAGGATCACTGTGGTTTTTGGAGCAAACCAACAAATTACAGAGCGATTGGAAGTGAAAGGAATAACGACAGCTACTGTGGCAGATCGAATGGTAATGGATCGCGAATGTATGGTGGAAGCCAGCGAAGTTATTGGTGCAATGAGGCTGGCAATAGAATCTAACTTCTCTTTTGTCAGTCGGGCGGGCGCTCTTCGAGGGAGTGATGCCACAAAAGTATCTAGTGGTAATTTCGTCACCGCTAAAGCATGCGGTGTTCTTGAGGGAGTTGATACTCTTTTTTGTGGAGAAGTAAGGTCTCTGGACATTGTTGGAATCGAATCGCGATTAAACAGCGGTGATGTAGTCCTTGTCTCACCGATTGGCTATAGTCCCGTGGGAGAAATTTTTGATATTAAAGGTTCTGACTTAGCTGTGGAAATTGCCCAGAGTATTAAAGCTGAAAAGCTTATTTTTTTGACTGAGTGTGACGGAGTATTTGGCGCCGATGGAATGCTTTTAAAGCAATTGGGTACTGAGTTAGGCGCCTCTCTCCTGGCTTCAAGAGTAAATTGTGCCTATACGGAAGAATTATTAGGTGCTGCTATAAGAGCCTGTGAATCTGGTGTCCAACGAGCTCATTTTATTGATAGTCAGAGCGATGGTGCGATATTGAAAGAATTGTTTACTCGAGATGGTGTTGGAACGATGTTAAGTGATGCTCCTTTCGACAGCATTCGAACCGCAGAAGATAGGGATATCCTTGGTATTTTGGAACTTATTCGCCCGATGCAGGAATCGGGTGCTTTGGTTGGTCGCAGTTTCGATTTAGTGGGCAAAGATATCGACAATTTCATTGTTATGATACGTGAGGACACAGTTGTCGCTTGTGCTGCCTTGTATCTTCACGATGAAACGGACGGTGAAGTTGCATGTGTTGCTGTTCACGAAGATTACCGAGGTGATGACTTTGGAGATTTGTTGCTGATGGAGATAGAAAAAAGAGCTCTTGAGCAGCAACTGAGTAATCTTTTTGTGATGACCACTCAGGCATCACATTGGTTTCAAGAGCGTGGATATTCTTTATGTGAAAAAGAAGACTTACCACCCCAAAAGCAGATTCAATATGATTCTTCTAGAAATTCTATTGTTTTGAAGAAATCGATCAGTAATTAGCAATATCCTCGACGCTATGTCCTCGTTTGGGGATCAACATGACCCTATCAAAGTCGCTGACTATAGTGCCATCTGCTTTTTTACCGATTGTTTTAACAGTAACTATTCCGGCTGTTGGTCTTGAATTAGATTCTCGTTTTGCCAATACCTCAGATTCAGCATAGAGCGTATCGCCAACAAAAACAGGAGCTGGCAATGAGATTTCTTTCCAGCCAAGGTTGGCGATTGCTTTTTGACTTACATCACTTACGCTCATGCCGACAATTAAGGAAATTGTAAAAGCGCTGTTCACGAGTGGTTTCCCAAACTCTGATGCCGCGGCATACTCGTTGTCAAAGTGCAAAGGGTGAGTGTTCATTGTGAGCAAAGTAAACCACGTATTGTCAGTTTCTGTAATGGTCCTGCCAGGTCTGTGCTGATATTTATGTCCTACCTCAAAATCTTCGTAGTATCTGCCGAAGGTTTCTCTAAAAGTATTTTCGGCTATTTTTTTTACGTTTTGCATAATCCCATCCTCAAGTAGTTACTGCGACGTCCGACTCAATCTCAACTGAGAGCTCGCCACCTTCTAGGGTAACTAACACATGACCGCCTTTAGATAGTCTGCCAAATAAAAGTTCTTCTGCTAGGGGTTTTTTGATTTTCTCCCGGATAAGTCTGCTCATCGGCCTTGCTCCCATGAGTGGGTCATAACCGTTAGTAATAAGCCATTTCCTCGCTTCAGAATCAACTTCTATGGTCACTTTTTTATCATCCAGCTGAGTCTCAAGTTCTACAAGGAATTTATCAACTACATAGCTGATTGTCTGCTCTCCCAATGTGTCAAATTGTATAGTTGCATCCAGTCGGTTACGAAACTCAGGACTGAACATTTTTTTAATTTCAACGATGGAATCAGATGCATGTTCTTGTCGGGTAAAGCCTACTGAGGCTCTACTCATTTTCTCTGCACCAGCATTGGTTGTCATAACTAAGATAATATTTCGAAAGTCCGTTTTTCTGCCGTTAGCGTCTGTTAGCGTTCCGTGGTCCATTACTTGGAGGAGAATATTAAACACATCTGGGTGCGCCTTTTCCATTTCATCGAGGAGCACTACGGCGTGAGGTTGTTTGGTTACGGCTTCTGTGAGCAGCCCTCCTGTATCATAGCCAACGTAACCTGGGGGCGCGCCAATCAACCTAGACACGGTGTGCCTTTCCATGTATTCCGACATGTCGAAACGAATCAGCTCTAACCCCATTATTCGTGCAAGCTGTCGCGAAACTTCCGTCTTGCCCACTCCTGTGGGTCCCGCAAAGAGGAAAGATCCGATAGGCTTTTCATCATTTCCAAGACCTGAACGTGCCATTTTTATTGCAGTAGAAAGACCAGCAACTGCATTATCTTGGCCAAAAATTACCATTTTAAGATTGCGCTCTAGATTTTTGAGTACGTTGTTGTCTGATGCCGATACCGTCTTCGGAGGAATCCGTGCGATCTTAGACACTATGTCTTCAATTTCCCCAACCGAAATTGTCTTTCGTCGCTTGCTAGGTGGGACTATTCGTTGGCGCGCCCCAGCTTCGTCAATCACGTCGATCGCTTTATCTGGCAGAAACCGCTCGCTCATAAATCGACTTGTCAGTTCAACTGCTGATCGAAGAGCCTGATTGGTATATCTCACATCATGATGTTCCTCAAATCTGGTTTTGAGCCCTTGAAGGATTTTAATTGCTTCCTCTTCGGTAGGCTCATTAACGTCGATTTTTTGGAAGCGACGCGCAAGTGCCCGATCTTTCTCAAAAATACCTCTATATTCTTGGTAGGTTGTTGACCCGATACATTTTAGAGCTCCCGAAGCCAATACAGGTTTAATTAAGTTGGAGGCATCCATAGCTCCTCCCGATGCGGCTCCAGCCCCGATGATAGTGTGTATTTCATCAATAAAGAGAACGGCGCCTTCTTCATTTTCTAGCTCTGTAAGGATGGCTTTTAGTCTTTTTTCAAAATCTCCACGGTATTTCGTACCTGCTAGCAGTGCCCCTAAGTCAAGCGAATAAATGACGGCATTGCTCATGATTTCTGGAATATCGCCATCGAAAATTCTTTTAGCAAGTCCTTCTGCAATGGCAGTTTTCCCCACACCAGCCTCACCAACATACAAAGGGTTGTTTTTTCGGCGGCGGCACAGGATCTGAACTGTTCTTTCTAATTCTATTTGACGGCCTATCAGTGGATCAATTTTTCCGGCAGCGGCCCGCTCATTTAAGTTGACAGTGTAAGCAGAAAGAGCAGTTTCTGCCCTATCTTCGGCACCATCTTCATCCTCTGCTTCGGTCGATTGGGTGCTGTCGTCGTCCCCAAGCTCGCTATTTCCATGAGAAATGCAATTTACGACGTCCAGACGGGTTACGTTAGCTTTTCCCAGAAGATACACAGTATGAGAATCTCTCTCTCCAAAAATAGCGACAAGGACGTTGGCTCCAGTCACTTCTTTTTTACCGGATGATTGCACGTGAAAAACCGCTCTTTGTAGCACTCTTTGAAACCCAAGTGTCGGCTGGGTATCTTTCTCATCACCATCTGCAAGTGATGTTGCATTTTCGTCTATGAAATCTTCCAATTCTTGTCGCAACACATTTGTGTCCGCATCACACGCCATCAGAATATTCAGTGCGGTTTGATTGTCTAGCAATCCCAGCATTAAATGCTCTACCGTCATGAATTCATGGCGGTTCTCTCTAGCTATCTTAAAAGCGGCATTTAATGTGGATTCAAGCTCTTTACTTAACACGATTAGCTCCTTAGGTATTTATTCATGGCGCAAGCTCTAAAGTACACAACAATGGGTGTTCATGATCCTTTGCGTACGAGTTTACCTGCATTACTTTTGTTTCTGCAATTTCGCGACTAAATATGCCGCAGATACCCTTGCCTCTAGTATGAACTTCAAGCATAACTTGTGTCGCCGCTGTCCTGTCTAGTTTAAAAAATTTTTCTAGTATGTGAACGACAAACTCCATAGGAGTGTAGTCATCATTAATTAGTAACACGCAATACATCGGTGGTTTTTTTAGTTTTGGCGGGGCTTCAGCTACTGCTAAACCACCACCATCGTTGGGATTATTATCTTGGGTCATGTTTTGTACTTTCATCATATTTTTTAATTACAGTATTGGGCTATTTTGTCATTTTAGCCAGCCATTGAACACCTAATTCCGTGAGCCGAACAATAGACTCCATTGCGAACATGTAATTATCTTGTTTCCGGAGATTAATACGAATTAACTTACAATTTAGCTCTTTAAGGAACCGCACCATTTATTGACAAATGGTGCGGTGCAGCGTACCCTAACAGGCAAATTCCTCACGGTTTTCAGTTCTTTCTCTCAATAGGATTAACGATTTTATTCTCATGAAAACGTTAACTGCTCTGAGTGGCTGACCTTGAAACATACTAGAGATTGAGGGAAACAGCTTAGGACCGAATTAAAATGACCTTAAATGAGCGCCCTGAAAATAATTCAGGTATACAGATTTGCCCGTCTACCGGAGATGACTTTTCGACTGTGCTAAATGAAGGCGCGTTAGGGTTTTTACACGCTTTGTGCACCGAGTTTAGCGCTAGTGTTGACGAATTATTGATGAGACGGATTGCGAGACAAGCCCAGTACGATGAAGGGTCTTTTCCAAATTTTTTGACTGAAACTGAACACGTTCGAAACAGCGATTGGACCGTGGCACCTATCCCATCTGACTTGCTTGACCGGCGTGTAGAGATAACCGGGCCTGTAGACCGGAAAATGGTGATAAACGCACTTAATTCGGACGCTAACGTCTATATGGCTGATTTTGAAGATTCATCCAGCCCTACCTGGTCCGTAATGATGAATGGCCAGGTGAATTTGCGTGATGCTGTTGCGGGAACTATTGAGTTTACTAATAAAAATGGAAAAATTTACTCTTTAAATAACCAAACAGCTACGTTATTTGTGCGGCCTAGAGGCTGGCACTTGAAAGAAAGACACATTTTATTCCAAGGGCTTCCAGCTCCTGCTGGTTTGGTAGACTTTGGTTTGTTCTTTTACCATAACGCGTTGAAGCTTATCGAAAAAGGACAGGGTCCTTACTTTTATCTCCCGAAGATGGAAAGTCATCTTGAAGCTAGACTTTGGAATAATGTATTCAAGTTTTCCCAGAGCTTTATGAATATAGACCAAGGAAGTATAAGGGCAACGGTTCTGATAGAGACTATTCCAGCCGCCTTTGAAATGGATGAAATCCTCTGGGAATTAAGAGAACACTCGGCGGGACTGAACTGTGGGCGATGGGACTACATCTTTAGTTTTATTAAGTGTTTTCGAAACCATCCCGAATTTATCCTGCCTGACAGGGCAGAAGTCGGGATGAGTGCACATTTTTTAAACGCTTATTCTCAGCTGCTTGTTCAAACGTGTCATCGCAGAGGGGTGCATGCTATGGGAGGAATGGCAGCCCAAATACCGATCAAGAATGACGAGGTTGCCAACCAAGCGGCGTTTGATAAAGTGCACGCTGATAAGGAGCGTGAGGCCAGAAACGGGCACGATGGTACTTGGGTCGCACACCCAGGATTAATCCCCGTTGCCAAAGATATTTTTGATGAGCTTATGCCGGCGGATAACCAGATTTTTCGAGGACAGGAAGATATTGCTATCACCCAAGGCGATCTCCTTAAAGTCCCAGATGGGAAAATTACTGTTCAAGGACTAATAGCCAATGTTTCCGCTGCGTTACACTACACTGAACAGTGGATCTCAGGACTTGGCTGCGTACCGCTTAATAATCTCATGGAGGATGCAGCTACCGCCGAGATTTCGAGAACACAGGTTTGGCAGTGGCTGCATCACGAAGCAGTAGAATTTGAAGATGGTACCGCCGTTACAGAGGAGCTTTTTCTAAGCGTTCTCGACAATGAGCTTGCCTCTGTTAAAGAGTCGCTTGGTAGTAATTTTAAAACCAGACGTTTTGCAGAAGCTGCTGGTTTAATCAAGGGAATTATAGTGTCTGATAATCTTGCGGATTTTCTTACACTTGAAGCCTACAACTTAATTGCAAATTAATAATCTTGGAGAAGTTAGAAATGTCAGTGGTGGATGATCAAGCTAAAGTATTAGAGGAAGATTGGAGTACTAACCCAAGGTGGAAAGGTGTAGAGAGAACATATTCCGCAGCAGATGTCGTTCGTCTTCGGGGCAGCGTCCAGGTTGAACATACTTTGGCACGCCGGGGTGCGGAAAGATTGTGGAAGCTTGTGAATGAAGAAGCTTTCGTGCCATGTCTTGGAGCGCTCACAGGTGGTCAGGCTGTACAGCAAGTTAAGGCTGGTGTTAAGGCTATTTATCTTTCTGGATGGCAGGTAGCTGCTGATGGGAATACATCGAAAACGATGTATCCTGATCAATCTCTTTACGCTGTTGACTCAGTCCCAACGATGGTCAAGCGGATCAATAATGCTTTTAGTCGGGCTGATCAGATCCAGTGGCATAAAGGTAAATCAGAGATAGATTTTTTTGCACCGATTGTGGCGGATGCAGAGGCTGGCTTTGGAGGCGTTTTGAATGCCTTTGAGTTAATGACAGCGATGATCGAGGCTGGAGCGGCTGGAGTGCATTTCGAAGATCAACTAGCCTCCGCGAAAAAATGCGGCCACATGGGTGGCAAAGTACTGGTACCGACTCAAGAGGCGGTACAGAAATTAATCTCTGCAAGATTAGCCGCGGACGTCAGTGGGGTTCCTACAATAGTGCTTGCTCGAACTGATGCAAATGCGGCTGCGTTGCTGACGAGTGATATTGACCCTAGAGACCACCGATTCTTAACTGGAGAGAGAACTCCAGAAGGATTCTATGTTACTAAAGCGGGAATTGAACAAGCTATTGATCGAGGCCTAGCTTACGCTCCCTATGCTGACTTGATTTGGTGTGAGACTGCAGTTCCTGATTTGGATGAGGCCAGACAGTTTGCTGAAGCTGTGAAAGATAAATATCCGGACCAGTTGCTGGCCTATAATTGCTCGCCTTCTTTTAATTGGAAAAAGAACTTGGATGATGCAACTATTGCTAAATTCCAGCGTGAGTTAGGTGCTATGGGATACAAATATCAGTTCATTACGTTAGCTGGTATACATAACATGTGGTACAACATGTTCGATTTAGCAAGCAATTATGTGGCTGATGGAATGACTGCATATGTCGAGATGGTTCAAGAAAAAGAATTCGCGGCTGTAGCACGCGGCTATACTTTTGCAAGTCACCAGCAGGAAGTTGGCGCAGGATATTTCGATGATGTTACTACAGTCATACAAGGAGGAGAGTCTTCTGTAACCGCTCTTTCTGGTTCGACTGAAGAAGAGCAATTTGATCAGTAGTATCTACCTTTTATCTTGAAACTACTGCAACATCCTGTTAAGGATGTTGCAGTAAAGATCACACAGTCGGCCTATATCTGCGACTGGTATGCTTTCGTTCACTTTATGAATATTTGCATTAATGGGTCCTACTTCCACTAGTTCAATTCCCAAAGGCGCTATGAATCGGCCGTCGGACGTTCCTCCTCCGGTGGAAAGCTCGGTATCTTGGCCAAGCTCCTCTTTTATGGCGGCAACTGTTTCGTCCACAAGTCGACCACCTGCAGTGAGAAAGGGGTTTCCTGAAAGGCGCCAGTTGATTGTGTATTCTATTCCTGCTTTATCTAAGACTTGATGGACCGCGGCTTGCAGTTTTTTTGAAGTTTGCTCGTTAGAAAATCGGAAGTTAAATAGAGCTGTCAATGCTCCAGGGATAATGTTTTCTGCTCCGGCGCCCGAGTTGATATTGGAAATCTGAAAAGTGGTCGCCGGATAGTAATCATTTCCATTATCCCATGTTTTTTCAGCCAACTCATTTAGTGCGGGCATCACATTGTGTATTGGGTTGGAAGCTTTCGATGGATAAGCTACATGACCTTGTATTCCTTGAACTGTGAGTTGTCCGTTAAGTGAGCCGCGTCTACCTACACGAATTGTATCGCCGAGCTCTTCCGCGCTGCTAGGCTCGCCTACAACGCACCAATCTATTTTGATATTTTTTTCCTTTATATATTCAACTAGTCGCACAGTCCCATCTGTCGCTACACCTTCTTCATCCGATGTGAGTAAAAAAACAATTTTCCCTCCCTTCTCAGGATGAGCTGCGGTGAACTTTTCAACAGCGACTACCATGGCAGCCAGGCTGCTTTTCATATCAGCCGCACCTCTACCATATAGAATATCATTCTTGACCGTCGGTTCGAATGGAAGGGTATCCCAAGCCTTTAAGTTCCCCGCCGGTACAACGTCGGTATGTCCTGCAAAGGCGAAACATGGGCCCGAATCACCACGTATCGCCAAAATGTTGTCAACACCGTTTCTTGGGAGTCGAATGACGGAAAAACCACACCGTTTCAAGCGCTCTGAGATTATGTCTAAGCACCCTGCATCCTTAGGTGTGACTGATTCCCTAGCGATGAGCTCGCAGGTAAGTTTTAAAGCGTTACTTTTCATATGTGTTTCCCGAGCAATTTGTATCGAACGATACTCGTATTATATTGGTAAGGTGGGATCAAGAGCGGACCTCGATGCTTAGTGCATGTATATCAGTCAACATTAGTTCTTTTAATACAGTGTAGATAATCTTGTGTTGTTCGATTGGTTTCTTAGCATCTAATTTATCAGCTGCGATAATAATCTTGAAGTGGCCTTTCCCGTCTCTGGCCCCTGCATGTCCGGTATGCAGGTGACTTTCATCCACAATTTCAATGTACCTCGGCTGTAGCTGATGTTCTACTGCCTGTCTAATGCTCGTTACCCTTGTCGAGTTTGTGTCTTCAATCGCCATTATTATTCTTGTTACCTTTTAAATTTTCAATATGCAGTCGTTTTTTAGGTAGTTCTTCCTGTTGTGAAAACGTTGCATTCGCTATTATCGTTTAAATCAGTGCTATTACAGAAGTGCTCATAGAGTACTTGGTATATTTCGTATTAGCCTAATACTGATAATTAATATTATTGCTTAAACCGGCATGTTTTAGTCGCTATGAAAGCAAATTAACAATATGATTAGCTTAATAGATAGGGTGTGCTTTGACTATCATCAATGGCTGGCAAGAAAAGGTCAGTTTTGCGGACAGATTGGGCGGGGGTAGTTTATTCCTTAATGATATTGAGCAAGTAGGATAAATTGTTATAACTATGAGTATTGATGGTAACCGAAGAGTCTTGTCAGGGATGCGCCCAACCGGACGCTTGCACTTAGGGCATTATCATGGCGTTTTAAAGAATTGGGTCGAATTGCAACATGAATATCAGTGTTTCTTTTTCGTCGCTGACTGGCATGCACCGACAACAGGTTATGAAAATACGTCAGGAATTGCTGATTCCGCGTTCGATATTGTCGTCGATTGGCTATCGGTTGGAGTTAACCCTGGTGAAGCGACAATTTTTGTTCAGTCGCGCGTCCCCGAACACGCAGAACTCCATTTACTTTTGTCTATGATCACGCCATTAAGCTGGTTAGAGAGA
>JABISZ010000012.1 GCA_018668255.1 Pseudomonadota bacterium
GTACAACGAGAGTGCCGCGAACTTTTTGCAGTGACGAGCTTGTCTCACGTCCCGATTATTCCTGTCTCCGCGACTGAAAATATCGGTATAGATACTCTCAGAACACAACTGGTTTCTACGGTTGATGGATTGCCGCAGAGAAAAAAAAATGGAAATTTCAGACTAGCAGTCGATCGCAGCTTCCTTTTAAAAGGTGCAGGTCGGATTGTCACAGGTACTGTTTTTTCAGGGAGCGTGTCTGTAGATGATGAACTATGTCATGTTCCTTTTGGAAGTGACTTACGTGTTCGATCGCTGCATGCGCAAAATACTCAAGCGGATTCTGCAGGCCCTGGCCAGCGCGCTGCATTAAACGTAGTGGGGGCAAAAAAATCGACTTCGCTGATACATCGAGGCGATTGGATGGTGAGTCCCCTGAGTGCGATTACAGCGACACGATTAGATATTCGCGTAAGAGTTTTAGGAACCGCTGACAGACCCGTGATAACCCGTATCCCTGTTCATGTACATATTGGTGCGGCAGATGTCACGGCGCGCTTGATCGTTATCAACGGGAAGTCGATTTTGCCGGGAGAATCAGCGTATGGACATTTGATTCTCGATAACCCTATTCATGCTGTTAAAGGTGACAGGGTGATTTTAAGAGATCAAAGTGCACGAGAAACATTAGCTGGAGGGTATATAGTCGATGTGTCGCCCCTTGTGTATAAGAGCCGCTTTAGCGCCGATCGAGATATTTATCTTGACGCGTTAAATCAGAGTTCGATTGTAGAGTCTTTCTCGAAATTATTGAGCTTGTCGCCTGTAGGTTTAGATCTTAAAGTTTTTGGCCAAAATTCTAATTTAACGACCAGCGAGCTTTTAGATCTGCAAGAAAAAGCTGATAATCTTTTGATTGTTGGGGAGCTCAGCCATCTTGGTTTTGACAAGAAGCGATGGCATGCGTTGCAGGGAAAAGTCCTCAGTGCAGTCAAGTCAACCCACGAAAAACAGTCTGGCCAAGCGACCTTGTCAGAATCAGATATCGATCAGCAGCTTGATGAAAGAATAGCTCCACGACTCCTTAAGGCCTTAGCAGATAGTTTGATAGCTAAAGGTATCATTGAGCGGGTTCATGGTGCTATAAGGCTAACTAGTTTCAAGGCTAAAAGATCTGAGGTCGACGAGCAACTATGGAAGCGAGTGGAGCCTTTGCTATCAGTAGATGATTTGAAAGTTCCCGTGCTTCACGATCTTCACACACTATTAAAAATAGATTTAAAAATTTTAGAAGCTTTTCTTATGCGCAGCGCTCGAGAGGGCTTCCTTGAGAAGATAAGTAAGAAAAGGTTCTTGCTCTCAAGCTCAGTGCTACAACTGAAAAATATTGCTCATGCTGTCGCTACGGCTAGTCCAGATGGAAAATTTTCTGTTGCTGACTTTAGAAACCATTCTGGTATTGGGCGTAATGCCGTTGTTGAATATTTAGAATATTTTGATCGAATAAAATTCACTTACCGAGATAACGAGGCTAGAAAAATAATAGGAAAATAAAGCAGAGAAGGATGAGCATATGAAAGAGATAGATATAGAAACTAAGGCTGGAGGGGTTCACGGATTCATCGACGAGCGTTTTTCTGATTTAGCTGACGTATTCATAGAAAATTTCACTTCGCGAGACGAGGTCGGAGCCAGCTGCTCTCTAACCATTGAAGGACGGAAAATTGCGCATCTCTGGGGGGGGCGAAAGACGCGGGATGGTCAAGTTTGGGAGAAAGATACGGTATGCACGGTTTTCTCTGCAACAAAAGGCGCTATGTCGTTATGCGCCCACATATTAGCGGATAGGGGTATTTTGGATCTAGATGCCTTAGTGACTGACTACTGGCCAGAGTTCGGAGCGGGGGGCAAGGAATCCGCAACGGTCAAGATGGCTTTAGATCATAGCCTTGGTGTGCCGCATATTCGTGGCGCATTGAAGGAAGGGGCATTCTATGACTACCAATATATGGTAAAGAAAGTTGAGCAAGAAAAGGCATTTTGGATCCCTGGGACTCGATCGGGTTACCACGCCTTGACAATGGCATGGACGGTTGGAGAAATTGTGCACCGTGCAGCAAAAGAGAGAATGGGTACATTTTTTGATCGAGAAATCGCGCAATTCCTTAGTACGGATTTCTGGATAGGCGCACCGGAAAAAGTCTCTCATCGGATTTCTCCGATGATTGCGGCAGAGCCGGACGAAGCGTGGATGAAAACACGATTTGTGCAGGAAGCGCTTGCGGGCGGAGAGACTCCTACCCATTTATTTATGAGAGATTTTCCCCTAATGAACCCTAATGAGTCAGCGTGCCACCAAGCTGAAATAGGCTCTGCAAACGGGATCACAAATGCCGAGGGTCTTGCTGCAATGTATACGCCTCTAGCCTGCGGAGGCTTGATCGATGGCAAACGCCTAGTTAGTAATGACACTTTAGCGAGAATGGGGCGAACCAGTATGGCATCACATGAAGATGCAACATTGTTGATAGCCACGCGGTTTGGCTTAGGCTTCATGAAAAGTACTGACAACAGAAAGCGAGCAGATGCCGTAAACTCAAGCCTTATTATTGGTGATGCTGCTTTTGGGCATGTGGGCGCCGGGGGATCGGTTGGCTTTGCAGATCCCGAATGCAAGCTAAGCTTTGGCTACGCGATGAATCATATGGGTACCGGTATTCTGATGAATCCTCGAGGTCAGAGCTTAATAGATTCTGTATATCAAACTTTGGGGTATAACAGTTCTGATAGTGGTGCTTGGATCTCGAACTGAGATTAAATAAATAGCTTATACTAAGTTCAAATCCGGCTTTTGACTGAAAGGGATTGGGACGAGAATGTCGTTCAGTGTAGCTGCACTGTCTTTGACTTTGAAGTTTATCTCGTAATTCCCATCTGTATTTTCTCTAAGGATACCGTCTAGAAAATCGGCATCAGTGAACTGAGCTTTTAAAAGAGTCATGCCAGCCCAATTCTCGTTGGACCCGGTCTAGTATTAACTACCCAGCCGATCTCGCTAAATCGGATGTCTTTTTTCAGCATATCTAAAAAAAGTGTGATTTAACGGCATTTTGAGATCGTCTGCTTTTAATGTATAACCTCTCATAACAGTGTTATTGAATCGGAGTTCTTGTGGGGCGTTTTAAGAACGAGAAATTTGCCAATTTCAAGCGGTGTGCAATTTTGGATGCAGCCGTCAAGGAATTTACCGAAAAAGGTATTGAAAAGGCATCTATGCGGGCCATAGCCGCCGCCGCCGGTATGACCACTGGTGCCATTTACACTCTGTTTGAAGGGAAAGAAGACATCTATGCGGCGTTGCTGCACCAGTCGTTGGCGCGTCTCAATTCTCATGTGGAGGAAAGAACAGCGGCTGCTCAAACGCCAGAGCAGGCTGTTGAAGCATCGGTGATGGCATTTTTTGACTATTACATCGATCGTCTTTTTGAGGTGCAGCTGGGCATGCATTCTTTTTCAGGTCTGAAGCACAGCAGTTTGGGGCATGATCGGGACGAGCAATTGAACAGCGCGCTGACCGAAACGCTTGATATCATGGGTCGTGCCATTGCGGACTTGAGTAAAGATTTAGGTGCGAACGAAGTGAAGGCTGAGCGAGACGCGATTTTTTCTTGTTTGATGGGGACCTTATCCCTTGCGCATACGGGTCGTGCAGAATCCATCGAGACAAATCCACAAATAATTATGAAAACACATCTGAAGGGGCTTGTTGCCCGATTGGCGTAATCCCTTGACTCCTATAATAACAGTGTTATTGTTGATAACAATGATACGGTAATAAGGATTATAAAAATGTCAGTCAGAATAGAAAAGAGTAGTCGCGTCTGGACAATCATCCATTCACGTTCAGAAGCACGTAACGGCATGGACCCAAAATCTGCGCAGGATTTGGTGGATGCCTTTATGGAATTTGAAAATGATCCAGATGGCCATGTCGCAGTTTTTTGGGGTGAAGGCGGTGCCTTCTGTTCTGGATGGGACCTGAAATACGCATCCACCTTACGCGATCCTGAAAAAATGCAGAAGGAATTTGTACAAGATCTGGCTTTCCCTTTGGGTGCAAATCCGGCCCCACGCGGACCGATGGGTCCTTCAAGGTTGGAACTTTCAAAACCCGTGATCGGTGCCATTGAGGGGCCGGCTGTTGCCGGCGGTATGGAACTTGCCATGTGGTGCGATATTCGTGTCATGGCCGATACGGCATATCTGGGTGTTTATTGTCGCCGTTGGGGTATTACGTTGATGGATGGTGGGACCGTGCGTTTGCCGCGCCTTGTGGGGCAAGGTAAAGCATTGGAAATCGCGATGACGGGTCGAAAAGTCCCTGCAGATGAATGTTATCAGATCGGCCTTTGCGAAAAAGTTGTTGGCGAAGGAGAGGCTCGCGCCGCAGCCGAGACCATGGCACACGAAATTGCCCGTTTCCCGCAACAGGCTGTGCGCGCAGATAAGGCGTCGATCATTGAGACCCGCGGAATGCCAGTACGTGACGCCCTGCGTCATGAATGGGCAAATGGGGTAACTGCTATTATAAATGAAGGAGTGCGCGGCGCCGCTAGATTTGCAGATGGTGCCGGTCGCCATGGTGATTTCAAAAACATCCAAGTAGACTAACGCTGCAGTGCTCCACACAATACTACGGTAATATCATGTTTTGTTTACAACTAAATTTAAATGCTCTTGGGGAAGCTAACTTTAAATCTTCGCTCTTCATAAAGGATCTCACACAATGACTTCACGACTTAATTTCGGCATATTTCTTGCGCCATTCCATAAAGCGGGGGAAAACCCCACGCTCGCTTTTCAGCGGGATCTGTCGTTAATCCAACATTTAGATACGCTTGGCTACGACGAAGTCTGGATCGGCGAACATCATTCCGCTGGCAGCGAAATCATTGCGTCCCCTGAAATATTTATAGCGGCCGCCGCGGAGCGTACTCGTCGGATCAAACTGGGTACGGGTGTCACTAGCGTTGGCTATCACAATCCATTGTGGGTAGCGGAACGATTAGTGTTGTTGGATCACCTGACTCATGGGCGGGTGATGTTTGGCGCAGGTCCTGGTTCCTTGCCGACGGATGCGGCGATGATCGGTATCGAGCAAAAAGATACACGCGATCTACTTGAGCAAGGTTTTGATATCATCATGCGATTACTGACCAGCGAAGAGCCGGTAACGTTCAAAAACGAACGCTGGGATTTACGCGACGCCAAACTGCATCTGAGACCTTATTCGAATCCATTATTTGATTGCGCGGTAGCAGCAGTTGCCTCACCTTCTGGCCCTAGACTGGCAGGTAAACATGGCGTTGGTTTGTTGTCACTTGGCGCAACGCAAGCTGCTGGGTTCGATGCACTCGCGATGCACTGGGACGTGATGGAGCAACGTTGTGCACAATTCGGTCAAGTCGCAGATCGTTCGAAATGGCGATTGATCGGCATGGTCCACTGTGCAGAAACTCGGGAACAGGCGCGCAAAGATGTCGCTTATGGCATCGAATCTTGGTTCAAGTATTTCCAGTCAGTAGCCGGATTGCCACATATGAATCCAGAAGGAAACATTGTCTCGGAAATGATCGATTACGTTGTCGAAGGTGGTCTGGGCGCGATTGGGACGCCAGAAGACGTGATCGGGCAGATCGATCGCTTAATGGAACAGTCAAATGGTGGCTTTGGGAGTTACTTAATGCTCTCGCATGAATGGGCAAATACCGAAGCGACAAGGCGTAGCTACGAATTGATTGCGAAATATGTCATGCCGGAATTTCAAGGGCAAGCGCATGCAACGAGAGATGCTGTAGAACGAGCAAAATCCTTGCGTAGTAAACTACGTACCGAGCAGCAAGCGGCGCTTGATGCGATGACCGAGAAGCACGCCGCCGAGGTTGCTCAGTTAGATCAGAATAAATCGGCTTAAGCAGTTTAGTGTTAGATCAGCTTATGCGGTATACGTATAGTGCAAAGCTTTGGTAAAGCTTAGGTGTTTCTGAAAGACCGTTGAGCGTGCCAGTAATAGACGTTACTGATACGATTAGGTGCGTAAAAAAAGGATTCTGCGATGGTTAAAGTGGTTCACATGTGCGTTTTGGCCGCATGTATTGTGATTGGTGGTTTGTCTAATGTGTTGTTTGCACAAGAGATATCAGACGATTTTTTTGATTTATTGTCAGGAAGTGAGCCCGTTGGGAAAACACTGATCGACACAAAGCCGGTATTGAACGTTGGAACTGAGGTTTCAACGTCAATCATTGGTTCAAAAATCAAAGATCCAGAAGTACGTGCCTGTGCAGAGCGGGGACTTCCAGAATTCTCTATGTCACAAATGCAAGACGTGAGTGTGATGGGAAAGTCAGGCTTTGTCAGAAAGTCCACACGAGAGCTGTTTTGGAAGCGATTTGAAAACAAGCGATCTAAGGCTGTAGTTCGCGTGACTGCTCCTCAACAAGAGGTAGGCGTAGCCGTCTTGTACTTAGAGACTGAGCGAGTTCATGCCAACTGGTATATGTATCAAAGAGAATTTAAACGACCTAGACGGGTCACCGGGAGCGGCATATCGGGTTCGGTGCTTGGTACAGATTTTAGTTATGAAGATTTTGAACACATTGAAGAAATTATTTATACAGGAGATGTGACGCGCCTGCCTGACGTAGAGATCGAAGGCCATATGTTCTATGTGATTGAACGGCATCCAGATAATGCTAGTTCACAGTACTCCTTAGTAAAAGGCTATATTGATCAAGTGCTTTGTGTTCCGATAAAGACAGAATTTTACGACCATGCTCAAAAATTAAAAAAAGCTTTAATTGCAAATCGCGAATTGATCAAAGAAAAGCAAGGCCGTTGGATCCCGCATGAGACAACAATGTATGATTACTCTCGAAACACGCATACAGTTTTTAGAAACTACGACATTAAAATTGATCCCGAACTCCATAGCAGCATGTTTACGCCGCAATTTTTGAAACGAGGTCGTTAGGCTAATTTAGTTTATGATTTCTCGTGTCGCCGGCTATCTAAGCAGGAATCCGAGTTTAATATTAGCTATTGCGTTTGTGGTGGCTGGTTTGTCAACAGGTTACTTGTGGGATTTTGAGAAGAACTCCGCTCGTTTAGAAATCGATCCGTCAATTAAAAATCTTGTCCCAAATAATGGTCAAGATTTGAAAATTTATCACCATACTCAAGAAATTTTTGAAAATGATGATTACCTGTTAGTTGTCTGGCTAACTCAAGATCTATTTACAACTAAGAATCTGAGAGCTCTTAAACGTTTTACTCGAGAGTTAGAAAGTCTGCCCGGAGTTGTGAAAGTAGATAGTTTGGCTACCGCGATGAGTATAAATAGTGAGTTAGATTGGACTCGGATTGACCCATTTTTGCATTCGATTCCCAGTAATGCTGAGGAGCTGTCGAAAGCTCGCAAGAACGCTTTGGCAAACCCGATATTCAATGGTCAATTGGTTTCCGGGGAAGGCAACGGAGCAATACTGTCGGTGCATTTCGATCAGGCATTTTCTAACGTAGAACTGATGGTGTTGATGGAAGAGGTGAGAAGTCTTTCAGAACATAACGCTGAAGGGTTGCGGCAGTTTTTAACCGGTCCACTTTACATGCGGATGGAAACTAGTCGATTACTCATGCGAGATTTATATAGAGTTTTACCAATGGCGGTTTTGGTTACACTTTTTATAGCGATACTTGGTTTCAGGAACATTCTAGGACCCATATTACCCGCATTTTCTAATATTTTAGCTTTGGTTGTTACGTTAATGATATTTGTTGCCCAAGGTAATAAACTGAACTTTATAACAGCGATATTGCCAGCTGTAATTTATGTTATTGGTTTTGCATATTCTATTCATGTGATCACCGAATTTGAGCGTTTTTTTGCGCAAATGAAGGACAAACACCAAGCTTTGAAGTGGGCTCTTGAAGACGTCTTTTTACCAATTACTTTAACTGCAATGACGACTGCGATCGGTTTTTTGTCTTTAACGTTAAGTGACATCCGATCGATACAAATATTTGGATTATATGCTGCTTTGGGAACAAGTCTTGCGTGGATTACATCACTGATAGTAGTGCCTTCGGGCCTGGCTTGTTTTGCATCACACCGAGGAGAAATCAGAAAAAAAGAGTATCAACTGAGTCAAAAAATTACCCGTTTTGTAGTGAACTATAGAACTTCGATATTAACAGCGGGTTTTGTTCTTTTTATGGTATCGATTTGGGGCGCTTCTAGGATCAACGTGAGTACAGATTACCTTGAAAACTTCAGCGATGATAACGTAATCCATGAAAACTTTCGGTTAACGAACAGTACTTTCTCTGGAGCAGTCCCGGTTCAAGTTTTGTTACGTGCACCTCATGAGGATGCATTTAAAGATCCCCAGTTTTTGCAAATAGTCACCGATTTACAAAGTTGGATCGAAGCCATCCCTTCAGTAGGTGGAGTCTACACGATAGTAGATTACTTGGATGTTTTAGAGACTGCGTTCGCAGAGGAATTAGAGGAAGATCCTAGTGGAGAGCGTTCAAAAAACCTGAACAGCGCATTATTATTGTTTGGGGGAGGCGTTGATGCAGACCGTTATGCAGATCCTAGTTTTAGCGAGACTATACTAAGAGTAAAAACTTCATTGGTGGCAACAAAGGAGATCACTAGACTCATAGACTTGATACAAGCGAGAGTCGATGCTCTTCCTTTAGGGGTTTCGGGTAATGTAACTGGTAGCTCTTCCTTAATTGCGAAAACGATTGATAGCATTGCAAAGGGCCAATTGATGAGTCTGTTTTTCGCGCTGCTGAGTATCTATGTTGTTCTCTTGTTGGTATTTAAAAGCTGGATTGTTGCGCTGGTGGCTTTACTACCTAATGCGCTTCCGTTGAGCGTTTTCTTTGGTTATTTAGGGGTCACCGGCACACCGCTTAATATTACAACTAGCATGGTTGCAGCCGTCGTTCTAGGAATCGCTATTGATGATAGTATTCATTTTTTGACGCGGTTTAAGAAAGAATTCTCCAAAGTCAGCTCCAGTACCATCGCTATTCAACGAACGTTAAAAGCTATTGGACGACCTGTCACGCTAACAACTTTGGCGTTGTGCGCGGGTTTCGTAATGCTGAGTATTGGAGAGCTCCAGAATCAACTTCAATTCGGTCTACTCTCTGCTGGAAGTTTGTTCATCGCATGGCTGGTAGATATAATATTCACTCCTGCTTTGTGCCATCTCTTAGCGCCGTTAATTCAAAAATCTGAATAAAAGTTCTCATAGTGCCGTGTGGGTCTCGAACTAAGATTGTATAGCTAGCTTTATCTGGTAGGATGAACAACGGAAGAGCGTCGCCCCCGGTGGGGTGTGCGGCCTTCAAAGCCGTTGAGCTGCTGATAAGGCGGCTGGTGGGTTCGACTCCTACCTCTTCCGCCATTCACCCTTAAATACGCTTTCTACCATCCACCATGGACTCAAAGTCTAATGCGTCGTAACGAGGTCATGATTGAAGTTCAGCAGTAACCAAATATCGGTATCTATATAGAATTCTTACTTAAATGCAGTCACCAGAACACCAATACATCAGATTGCTTCTTATTTGAACTTGTGTCACTTTGTTTGCTCAGATTAAATCTGAGTAAATAATATGTCTCTAAAATATTTCCAAGCAAATGCACCATTGGATAAAGTTCTTGGTGCTATTAAAAAAGATGGAGCCGCAATCGTAACTGATGCCGCATCAGAGACTAATCGCGCCAGCTTCGCTTCCGAGCTTGCGCCTTATCTCAAACACACTCCATTTGGGCGAGATCATTTTACAGGTCGAAAGACGAGACGAACTGGGGCATTGATCGCACGTATGCCTAGTAGTCATGATTTTGTTATGGATGAACGTGTCCTCAGGCTAGCAAAAGATTTTCTTAAACCTTTCACCGAAAAAATAACACTACATCTATCTCAGGCAACTACTATTTATCCGGACGAGAATGCGCAATTAATGCACCGAGATCGGTTCGCTTGGGGTACCCATATTCCCCAATCAATCGAGCCTCAGTTTAATACCCTATGGGCAATCACAGACTTTACCGAAGAAAATGGTGCTACTAGAATTGCACCTGGTTCTCAAGAATGGTCGTGGGAGCGAGAAGCCAAAACAAATGAAATTATACAGGCGGAAATGCCTCGGGGTTCTGTTCTGCTTTATACGGGGTCAGTCATACATGGTGGTGGCAAAAACACATCGAAAAACCCGCGGATAGGCCTTAATCTTACGTACTGTCTTGCATGGCTTCGTCAGCAAGAAAACCAATTTCTATCCTGCCCACCACGCCTTGCAAAAAATCTAAATGAGGAATTACAAGAACTAGTTGGTTATACACAAGGAACTTATGGTTTAGGTTACTTTTCTGACCCAGAAAGGGTTGCTGAGAAATTTGATCTCATGGCACCAGAGCTAGCGCTGGGTCGTGGTCCGCGTCATCGAGCTCAATTCAACAGCGATCAATTATCGAAAGTAGAAGATAAATAAGGTTCTCTATGCCTGCGCTAAGAAAAAATTGTCAATAAACGGGAAGTTATCATGGAAGAAAAAATTACTACCGATTCATGGATCATAGAATGTCTATGTGGAGTCGATACAAGTAAAGTTCGAATTGCCTGCCCCTTCTAGGCCCCAAAATTTAAGTGGATAGATTCATTGAGGAAGAGTTAGACTACGAGTAATAGCTTTGCACTAGGGGAGATTCGCTTGAAAGGATTAACTATCAGTATTGATACTGGTGGTACATTCACCGATGTTGTTGTCGCAGATGAAAATAAGAATTTCACTATCGGCAAAGCTCTTACATCTCATGATCGAGTATTCCTAGGTGTGCATAAAGCTTTAGCATCGGTAGCTAAAAAGCTGGACACCTCAGTTGCGAACCTTCTCCGGAAAACACAGCTTGTTATTTACGGAACTACTCACGCAACTAATGCGATTGTGACTCAAAGAACTGCGAAAACCGCATTTCTCACCACAGCTGGGTTTCCCGATATTCTAGTAATGCGAGAAGGAGGAAAGTTTGATCCTCATGATTTCTCGAGAGAGTTTCCGCGCCCTTATATATCTAGGCGAAACACCTTTGAGATTGATGAGCGGGTAACATCCACCGGACTTGTATACAAAAGTTTAGAGCGAAGTCATGTAAACGATGTTATTCACAAGCTACGAGAAGGCTCTTTTGAAGCTTGTGCCATCTGTTTGATTTGGTCCACAGTAAACAATGTACATGAGAAGCAACTAGGAGAGTGGCTTGGTGATGCGCTACCTGATCTTGCAATTACACTGAGTCATCAATTAAATCCCATCCTAAGAGAATATCGTCGTGCCTCATCGACAGCTATAGATGCGTCAGTGAAGCCAGCAATGCAAAAACATCTTTTGGACCTACAAGACGATTTCCGAAAAAAAGGGTTTGAAGGTCAGTTGTTAGTGAGCTCTTCTAATGGTGGTTGCATGGATGTGGAAGCAGCCTCTAAGCGACCGATCCACACCGTTCGCTCTGGACCTGCTATGGCGCCAGTTGCAGGCAAAGCGTGTGCCGAATTGGAAAGGTGCAAAGGACCTATAGTTGTAGTTGATACTGGAGGTACGACCTTTGATGTAAGCCTGATTGTTGATGGAGACATATCAATAACGACAGAGACTTGGATTGGCGAACGCTTTACGGGACACATGTTAGGTTTGCCGGCCGTGGATGCCAGAAGTGTTGGTTCGGGAGGTGGATCGATAGCTTGGATTGATGACGGCGGCCTCTTACGGATTGGACCTCAAAGTGCCGGAGCTAGACCAGGTCCCGCATGCTATGGCACGGGAGGCGATCTGCCAACTGTTACTGATGCTGCAGTTGTACTCGGCTACATTGACCCAAACTACTTTCTAGCAGGTGAAATGAAACTGGACCGCGGCGCGGCATTGAAGGCAGTTAGTGGTTTAGCAAATCAATTAAAGGTTTCCGTGTCTGAGGCCGCGTTTTCAATATTGACAGTGTCAAATGAATCGATGATCAACGCGATTAAAGATATGACTGTAAGGGAAGGTGTGGATCCCACTGAGGCAGTAATTGTCGCAGGTGGTGGTGCCGCCGGCTTAGGAATAATCACTATTGCAAAAGAATTAGGCTGCAAAACCGTCATCATTCCTAGATCGGCTAGTGTCTTATCCGCAAGTGGTATGCAATATTCCGATATTCAATACGAGCATGCGACTATGTTACCAATGAGATCAAGTAAATTTAGTCATGCTAGAGTTAACCAAGCTCTCGACACACTGGATTTAGAGCTAACAGATTTTTCTGATAGATTGTCCTCAAAAGGTTTTTCAAGTGCGTCGATAAGCTATAGAGTTGATGCTAAATATGCAGCTCAAGTTTGGGATATTCCTATCAAGCTGCCGTTTCAAAGATTTCAGTCATCAGAATCGGTTGATGAGTTAGTAGAGCTATTTCACGCTAATCATCAACGAGTATTCAATATCACGGATCGAAGCAGCTCGGTAGAGTTCACTAATTGGATTGGTACTGTGACAGTTAAGATCCCAAAGACAGAAACGAGGATTAGAAAAACGGATGTGAAGTCCGAGAATTTTCAGAGGCCTGCTTATTTTGATCCGAACGAGACATTAAATACGCAAGTGTTGCGAGGAGAAAATTTTTCTGTTGGCACCAATATTAGAGGCCCTGCAATTATTGAAGAGCCAACCACTACTATAGTACTACCGCCCAAAGCATCCTTGACACTGAGCGAGTCGGCTAATTATGTTGTCCAGTTTTCATCTTCGTAGCCATTTAGTGCGACGATTAGAGATTTGTAAAATAGGAGGTGCGCTGGCGAATGGCAGTTAAAAAAAGTTTAGAAAAATTGTCTCCGATGCTATTAGCGGTTCTATCTAACCGGTTCGACGGCGTTGTGCGTGAGATGACTAATACTCTGCTTAGAACCGGTCGCTCTGCGGTCATTAATAGCGGGAGAGATTTTTCCTGCGGTATTACTACTGCTGATAATAAATTATTTGCGACTGCGGAAGGCCTTCCGGTTCATACTTATGGGTTGGATTTGCAAACCAAGACTATGTGTAGGTACCACAAAGATATTAATGAGGGCGATGCTTTTCTTCATAATGATCCATACAGCGGATGTTCACATCCAGCAGATCATACGATTATTGTGCCCGTCTTTTGGGAAGAAGAACATCTTTTCAATGTTTGCGCAAAAGCCCATCAAGCTGACATCGGCAATTCCATCCCATCGACTTATCACGTGATAGCCCGGGATATTTATGAGGAAGGTGCGTTAATTTTTCCA
>JABISZ010000086.1 GCA_018668255.1 Pseudomonadota bacterium
GAGAATGCACTAATGGTTATCTCGGAACTGTCTCCCGCTCCAGATAACGTTTATCTGATTACTGATGGTCTCCCTACGAGAGGCCTAAGAGACCCTACTGAAAATACCGTAACTGGAACAGAACGCCAAAAACACTTCGAATTAGCAGTGACACGCATCCCTCCTAATATCCCAATGAATGTGATATTGCTGCCAACTGAGGGAGATCCTATGGCGCCCGCCGCTTTTTGGCAGGTGGCACGAGTTACTTCAGGCTCTTTCTTGTCACCGGCCACCGACTGGCCATGAAATTCAAAAGAACAGTCATGGAACCGGTGAGTATCGCTTTTCTGAGCGTTATTACTTGCTGCTTTGGTGCTATTATCTTGCTGTTAATCATTTCGACTTCTGAAGAAGAGAAAAGTACTGAAGATCCGGCGGACCCACGTATAGCAGCCATTTCCCAACTACAAAGGCAATTATTTAAATTGCAGAATAACTCTGCTGTTCTCCTAGGGGTGGTTCAAAAGAGAAGTAGCGAAATAGACCAACTGTTATTAAAAAGCAAGAGTATTAAGGAAAAAATGACAGCTGCAAAGTCTGAGAAAAATCGCATATTAACGGAAGAAAAACTGAATGCAGTATTGTCAGGAGAGCTGCAAATAGCACATCAAACGCTTACCGCCGAAATGCGTCGCCTGTACGCCGAAATTGATCAAAAAAAGACTAACTTAGTGGGCGGGATACCCATCGATAGCGAATACATTATTTTTGTCATTGATACATCAGGCAGTATGTTCAGGTATGCGTGGCCAAAGGTTATCGCCCAAATATCAGATACACTTAGAGTCTATCCTAAAGTAAAAGGGATCCAGATCTTAAATGACATGGGTGCTTACATGTTTCCATCATACCGAGAGAAGTGGATACCAGACAGTCCAGATAGGCGCGACGCAATCAGCGAACGTCTAAGAACATGGAACGCATTCTCAAATTCCAGTCCTGCCGAAGGGATTACAGAAGCGATAAGATCGTTTAACTCCCCTGGAAAAAAAATTAGCGTCTATGTCTATGGCGATGAATTTACGGGCGAGTCAATCAGGAAGGTAGTAGATTATGTCAGCGAGATAAACCACAAAGACAATAAGGGAGACCCTTTAGTTCGCATCCATGCGATCGGCTTCCCGGTTCAATTTGCTCAACCACCGGCCCTACAACACACTGGAGTTAGATTTGCCGCACTAATGCGTGAGCTTACCCGAAAAAACGGAGGTACATTTGTTGGTTTAAATTCTTTCCGGTAACCACGCAACTCTAGGAGAAATCCGGCAAAACATCTTTCTCAAAAATCTCTTGTGTCTCAGGATTAGCCATAACAAAGATGTAGTATGTCACTCCCGTTTCACTTATTCGCTTATGCAGTTCTTTGCGTACTTCTTGTGCTGTCCCAAGGAGCGCAACTGGAGCAGCTTGCGCACTAGCATAGTCGCCGAAACCTAAGTGGCTAGCTAAATCTTTTAGACTTTGATCATCTTTTTTAGGTGACAATCCTAATAAGGCAAGACCACCAAGTTCAACGTCTTCAGGTTTGCGACCTCCCGCGGCCATGAGTTCATGTAAAACTGCAATCCGCTTTTTAAGAACAGACATATCAAATTTAATCGTAGCTACCGGATCGTTAATAAAATCTTTTCCGTGCCCTGTTGGAGGAATGATATTTAGTATATTCGCTTCCCGTGCCGCTATCTGCAAAAGCCCTGTGCCTGACCCACCTAACATCAAAGGAATAGTCCCGTTCATTGGTCTCGGATTGTTAAAAGCATCATTGATTTGAAAGTGTTTCCCAGTATACGAGGGATTACTAGACGACATTGCTTTTAGGATTTGAATTGTCTCATCAAGCTGCTCGAGCCGCTCCGATAAGCTTGGAAAGGGATATCCGTGATTAATATATTCCTTGTCTTGCCATCCGGCACCTAGTCCACAGATGAATCGCCCACCGCTTAATGTATCAATGCTCGCACATATCTTACTCAATAGCGCAGGACTTCGAAATGACGCAGAGGCAACACACGGCGCCAGTCGAATCGAACTAGTCGCCATCGCCATTGCAGTCAGAGCCGTAAAACACTCTATTTGTGGAGTCTCCGGAGAGCCAAGTGGAGAGTAGAAATGATCATTGACTGAAGCAGAATAGAAGCCACCAGCTTCAGCAGATACTGCCTGTTCCACAGCCTCTTGCACGCTGTGCGTGTTTATAAAAATGCCAAACTTCACTGCGTTCACGGTATTTCTCCCTTTAAAAAATGAGCTTTAAAAAACTAAGGCAGTTTACGTATAACCTCGCCAGAACAAAAATACTAACTTAAAAAACAGTTCGTTAACAACAATAAAACAAAGTACTCTTGATGGTGACGCTATAGCACGACATAAGTTAACCTAAGCTCGTAATAAAAAAGATAGGGAGAAGAAAATGGGTGAAGTTGGCACAACTAAAATATATGAAAATGACAAAATTATTATGTGGGAATTTATCTTGGAACCAGGCGAAAGAACACCCATGCATACGCACAAGCATGACTATGTCTTTCATGCTCTAGAGGGTGCGCCATTACAGGTTTTTGATATCGACAATAAAGACCTTGGCACATTGCCGGTGGGTAATGGAGATACGTACGCCTTTAAAATTGAGGGGGAAAACTTAGTTTCCACTGATGGGAAAGGCCACTCTGTACCAGTAACTCATGCGGCTGTGAACAAAGGTACTGCTCGCTACAGGGAAATTCTAGTAGAGTCCAAATAGCATTTAGGCGATTTAAATTTTGAGTGTGCTTTAGATTGATATCTGAGCTAGTAAAATTTCAAGGAAAAGGACATGCAGGAAGACTCGAGCCCAGAAAATCTTTACGATAGAGACAAAGCCGCCCAAAAAATGGGAATAACCGTAGAACGCATTGCGCCTGGTCGGGCTATCCTTTCCATGAAAATTCTAGACTGGATGATTCAAGCGCATATGATCTGTCATGGAGGCTTTATTTTCGTCTTAGCGGATACAGCCATGGCTTATGCAAGTAACAAAGATGAGAACCCACATTTGGCACTCAATGCTAATATAGATTTTCTCAGGCCAGCAAAACTAGGGGACTTATTAATCGCGACAGCTACAGAGGGAAACCGGACCCGCAAAACTGGTATGTACAACGTTGCTGTTGAAATCAAAGGTGGTGCATTAATCGCTGAATTTAGAGGAAGAACCTATGGTGTTTGACACCAAAAAAAAGCCTAAACGGAATCAAAAACTATGAATTTACTATTAGGCTGCATTATGGTTCTCGCTGGGATAGTGCTTCAGTTTGGAACAAACTTTGGAAAAAGAATCGATGCTTGGAACTGCCACGCTCGTCTCAAAAAACTTCTTAAGTCACGATTTATACAGTTGATTGTTGGCTTTGGATTAATTTACTGGGGCATTGCCTTGATGCAACTTTCCTTTTAAAAAATTCACACTACACCCATTAAATATTCTCATATCAATCGTCACTCTCTCCTAAAATCCCCAGTCCCTCAAGCGCAAGCCCGTAACCAAGCAAATCATGGACACGAGCTTTTAAATGCTGGGTTAAGATTATCCGGCTATATCTTCGAGTTAATCTTTTTTGTAAAAGTAGCATCCTAGCCAGCTCATAGGCTCTGTCCAGCAAAAGATCTTTGGGTAAGATTTCTGCGACGATACCGAATTCTTTGGCTTCTTTAGCAGAGATATTCTGTCCTGTTAACAAGAAATATCTGGCTCGATTTGGGCCTAATAAAAGAGGCATCACTACATGCATTCCGTCTCCAGGCACCATTCCATTAGTGAAATGAGCTGAGTCCTGAAACTCAGCATCCTCTGAAACTATGACAATATCTGACAACAATGGAATTTCGCAATGTCTAAGTGCTGGACCATTCACTGCAGCGATGATCGGAACTTCAATTCCTAACAAATTAGTGAGCAGATCTTTCCCTTCGCGAAATATTTTATCCCATGCAGTTGCAGATGAGTTCCCCGGTCTATATTCGTTGGAGGGACGAGGGCCCGAGAAAAGCGCTCCTGCTCCGGTCATAATTATCACTTCATTTTCTTCATCTTGCCCTATTTCATAAAAGGCCTCGGGAAACTCGCGGTGTGGCCCTATACCCCAGTCTAAAGATCCGCCATTACTATGGAACATCAGCTCTAGAATGCCGTTTGAACGCTTCATACGAATATGTGAGAAAGACTCGGAATAACGGGAAAAGACAGCCATAACATCAGTCCTTAATAGTAGTAATCCAGAATATGCAATAACTTACCTATTAAATAAACAAATTACTACAATTCTCCATGGGCAAAAAATCAATATTTGTGATTTAATTACTTATTGGTCAAATTAGGAATGCGCATGTTACGACTCGAGAAAAAAGTCGCTGTTATTACTGGTGCAGCTGGGGGTATAGGTCAAGAAGCAGCTCGATTATTCGCTAAAGAAGGTGCGAAATTAGTGCTCCTCGATCTAGATCAAGACGCTCTCGATAGGCTCGCCAACGAAATTGGCACAGAAAACTGCCTTGCGCTGCAGACTGATGTGACGGATCCGGAAGCCATGCAACAAGCAGTTGCTCTGACTATTAGAAAATTCTCACGGATAGATGTGGCATTTTTAAATGCCGGAATTGAAGGGCCCGTAACAAATTTATGTGATTACAGTATCGATGACTTTGACAAGGTGATGGCTGTAAATGTCAGAGGTATATTCCTAGGTTTAAAAGCGGTCATCCCAGAGATGATCAGCATGGGAGGGGGTAGCATAGTTATTACCTCATCGCTAGGTGGTCTTAGAGGTATGGCAAAGATATCTGCCTACATAGCTTCTAAACATGCCGTAGTTGGTCTCATGAAATCAGCGGCATTAGAATACGCAAGCGCTAAAATTCGTGTAAACACCATTAATCCTGCGCCAATCGACACAAGGATGATCAAAGCCCTTGAAGAAGGCTTTGGTCCCGGAGCCGCCGATGCGGTGCAGAAAAAAATTCAACATGGCGTTCCCCTAAGACGATATGGACAACCTCAAGAGGTTGCCAATTTGGCTCTTTTCCTGTCGAGCGATGAAGCAAGTTTTATTACTGGGAATAGCTATCCCGTAGATGGTGGGATGTCAGCATCTTAAAGTAAAAGCGTCTTCCTAAATCACCTCCAAACCTAATACAAAGAAAAATATTATGCTTGCATGTCATCCAGGACAACGCTGGGTCAGTAGAACAGAACCCGAACTAGGCCTAGGGCTTGTGCTTCAAGTCGCTGATCGAAGAGCAATTGTCTCGTTTCCTGCCGCAGAAGAGGAAAGAGCCTACGCAACAGATAACGCTCCACTCATTCGAGTAGAGTATCTTCTTGGAGAGCACATAAAAACTGATACCGGAGAATGGATTACTGTCAATTCTATCGCCTCTTTAAACGAGTGCTTTATTTATACCGGCACCTCAGAATCAGAGCAAAAGATAAAAATACATGAACGAAATTTAGATAGCTCTGTACAATTCAGCAAGCCGCTTGAACGTGTTTTTATTGGCCAGTTCGAAAAGTCATCGAAGTTCAATCTGCGTTCCTTAACTTTGCACCATAAACATGTTCACCAAACATCTTCATTATATGGATTCCTTGGTCCTCGTATTGAGCGGCTCCCGCATCAATTGTATATAGCAAACGAGGTCGCCACTAGGGAATTTCCGAGGGTCCTCCTAGCTGACGAAGTCGGATTAGGGAAAACGATTGAGGCTGGTTTAATACTGCATCGTATGCTGCTAGAAGGTCGTGCGGCATCTGCGCTCGTGGTAGTTCCTGATCAGCTGTTGTTTCAATGGTTCATTGAAATGAGGCGAAAATTTAATTTAGATTTTTCGATAGTGGAACAACTGGAGCTCTTACCTCAAGAGAATGATGAAGAGGCAGCACAATCTACTGATATGTTTTCGCAATTGACCTTGGTACCTCAAAGTTTTCTAACTGAGGATAGTCAGAACCTTGAAAAATTACTTCAGCAACACTGGGATGTTCTTGTGGTTGATGAGGCACACCACTTAACTTGGTCTGAAGGTAAAGTCGGAGAAGATTTCCGTGCGATAGAAAAATTATCTGCCGTAACGCC
>JABISZ010000087.1 GCA_018668255.1 Pseudomonadota bacterium
CGTTGTCTTAGGCGACACTGCTGAAGAAGATTCAGGGAACTTCTTGAAACCTACTATTATAACCGGTGCTACTAAAGATATGGCTTGCTCAAGCGAGGAAACCTTCGGACCTTTTGCTCCTTTATTTAGATTCAAAGACGAGGATGAAGTAATTGCTCTAGCTAACGATACAATCTTCGGTCTGGCAAGCTACTTTTATGCAAACAATCTTTCCCGTGTTTATAAAGTCGCTGAGGCACTAGAGTACGGGATGGTGGGTATAAACACCGGACTAATCTCAACCGAAGTCGCGCCATTTGGTGGCGTCAAACAATCAGGACTGGGACGTGAAGGTAGCCACCACGGCATCGAAGATTATCTTGAAATGAAGTACCTCTGCATGTCAGTTTAACTATAAGCGAGTATTCTTATTCGTGCACCTAATGACATCCATTGGGTGCGCGAATTTCAAAGACTACCTTTAGCTCTCATTGATAGGTGAAAGATATATAAGTCTGTATGACAAAAGTATCGTCGTCAGATTCAAAAACCTCAGTTGCAGCTTGATGCGGTCGAGCCCAGGCAAATCCTAGATATGTGTATAAATTTTTAGTCGGAAAGTACTCCACAGCTAAATTTATCTCATCTGACCAATCGGTATCTGACACAATTTTTCCAAAATAATGCGGAGTATCTAAGTCATGGGAGTAATACCAAAAGCCTAAAGACAGATCAGATCTAGGAAAAACTTTAACTTTAGCCATCTGGCTGATTTGGTTCTGGTTGAAAAGGTGGAATTCGCCAGCCACTTCGCCTTGATACCAAGTATCCCAATCTCTTTTAAAGATAGTAAAAAACAAACCTCGATATTCCTCAGTAGCATCAGTCTCCGACTTCTCCCCAGAAAAGCGAGAATAACGGTAGAAAAGAGCAGGACGCCAAGAAAAATTGGCCCACTGGTAATTGCCTTCGATGTACCACGCATTCCCCTGATTTTTCTTTCCAGTCAGATCGCTACGACCACGCTCCATTACATATTCGCCAAAAAACTTCATATGGCGCACACCTGGTATTCGAATGTCCGCGCCTCTTACGCTAAAGACCTTCATCCCCTCTAGGGACAGACCCTCTTCATCGAAAATAGAGGCATACATCAATCCTAGAGTTCCTCTTCGTGACACTTGTGCGGAAGTTTCAATATTAATACCACCGACCCGAGCATCACCAAGGTCATCGTCTGTTCTCAACCAGAAGAAATCTGCTTTTATTGGGCTTGTGTCAACCCGCAAAACAGCACTGTTACGCCAAGCTGAGAATGCCCCTATCCAGTACTGCCCGTCAGCGTCACCTTTGTTGAAATTCCCATCTCCAATGACAAATCCATCACCTACCGTGAATTCCTGCCCTCCCACGGAGAAGTCAAAAACACCATAACGCAGTCCGATTTTCGTCGAATCTGTCTCTACCGCTTGATCCCCAGATCGAACGATTGCTCCTGAAAGCTCTCCATCGAGCGTAGTCGTTGCAGCGACCATAGAAAAATCGCTATAGAGCTCTAATGCGTCCAACTCCCAACTCAATCCTATCTTTGGCTTTGCGGCAACTGATAACGTGGCTCTTTTAGTCTCTCCCGGTGTATCTATTGCTCCGTAGCCAAAGTTGATGCCTGTCCCATACTGAAGCCCCCCTAAAAACTGTACTTCAGCTGAAATAGAGCGGCCGTCTCGGTCAGAAAATTCCCGAGCCTCAAGTGACGCGACTAAAATTAACGATAACGTGATGCAATGAAAAAACAGGCGATGAGAAATTATTTTTAACTTGTGTGTCAAAGTAGTGTCATGCATTCCTATAGCCTAGAGACTTGACCTATTCATTACAACAACGATTATTTCAATTTCATCGTGGCGCACGGATTCCCATATCTATTATATTCTCTACTTGAAAAGTAGGAATCATAATCATCCTCTTTCTTTTCTCTTGGTAAAGATATTGTCCGAAGCTATCAGGAGCAATGGCACCTATTAGAAACTCGAGCTTTTCGTCACCGTCCTGAAAAGTTAACAGGATTTTCCTTGAATCAGAGGATAATCCATAATCAGAAAGAGTCTCACTAGCCACCAAAAATTCCCTTTCTATTTTTGCGATCCTCAACATAGATATCTGCTTAGATAATTTTTCACTGAGCTGAGTACGAGCACTTTCTGAACTCTCATAGAACCAAATGTCATTTATTTTTGTAATGTGAATTTGTCTTGCATCATGAGTAATGGATAGTTTGCTTAAGGAGGCTGCTTTTTCACCTAATAGATATGTCACTTGCTCTTCTTTTATAAAATTTTCTTGGCTTCGTTTGTCTTTGTCTAAAAAAAGAATGGCTAATAGACTCAAACCAATTGATAAGATCACCAGCCAAAAATATTTCATATCAACGACGAGTGCGCCAGATCAGAAACCCGACCAGCATTAAACATAATGGCCCCAGAACCGTGGTCATAAAAAATACTATTTGCATTTGATTATTGGTCAGCCTCAAAGTAGCAACCTGATAATTTCGAGGAGAAAGATTCACTAAATTTTCATGAGCTAAGAGCTCACTCACCATATTCAAAAAAAACTGACCGTTACCTACCGCTCCATAAAAAGAATTTGTCGCAAAATCGCCGTCGCCAACCACAATCATATTTCCCTGTTTATCAGCATTACTTGCAAGTACCGCTAATGCGCGACGCTTTCCCTCAGAACTTGAGGACAATTCGAGAACTCCTGAGCTGCTCGTGAAAGCCAAAGGTGTAGTTGCATTTCTTGTGTTCTTAGTCCTTGGAAGAGGAGACAATTCGGCCACCCCAGGAAAAAAGGTCATAGGCAGATTTCTAGTTACTCTGTGCCTCTCATAGTCACTAATAGCCGGCGTCGCTTTGTCAGTCCAATAATATCGCTCAGGGTCGATCACACGAGCCTCACTGATTGTTATACCACGCGTCATCAGCATAGGCTCTAAACCAGTAGTGACACCTGGTTCGAGAAGAAGCAACAGTGCTCCGCCTTTCTCCGAAAAATTTTCCAATTGCATCAGTTCTTTTTTTGAAAATGCAGTCTGAGGAGAAGCTACCACTACCAGAGAGCATTGCTCTAGCGAATTTGACTGTCGCGTTAATTGACGTTGCTCAACACTATAACCCAGCACTTCTAATGCATTTCGGGCCATGCCCATACCATGCCTCTCGTGAAGCAATAGCAGCTTTCCTCCGCTCGCATGATCATGCCCATGAGCTTGATTCTCGTAGTGATCGTGAGATTGCAAGCTAAGTGGGTTGCTTTCTACGTGGCCGTCTGAGAAACAAACGGTACCCATCGCATCGCTGGCGACGCGAATAATAGCATTAAGAAATTCTGTTTCATTCGGTTTGTTCACTAAAATCTTTCTGTCTTTCGTTTGGAATATCGCACTACCTGCAAACTTGACTTGGTATTTTTCTGCAACCGATGGCTCTAGGGCCGGATCGTAAGAATTGAAAGTAATGAATGGAGATATTTGACTATATTGTGTCAGTAGATATTTGGCATCTTGCATCATACGACTGCGAGCATCATAAAAAAAAGTGATCGTAACCGGTTCCTTTAGAGCATTTAAGATTGCTATGGCTTTTTCATCAGGGCTATAGACACGTTCCGCAGTTAAATCGACCCGATGTGGGTTCTCTAGAATCCACAGATTAAGTGCGAACACAATTATAAATGTTGACACTATTGGAAGAAAAACCGACCAATATTTCTTTTGATGAGAACTATCCACCTTCAAAACCGTTTCATCCGCAAAACTTGAGTCGCACTCACAAGACAAAATAAAACCAAGCCGAAGAAGTAAATAAATCCACCTCCGGTTACCACCCCTCTAATAATATCGAGGTACTGCACAGAGAAAGAAATATGCTGAAACAAATGAATTAAGTCGCTTGCAGGGAATAAGGCTGACGCATAATCGATGAACCATAATACTAAAAGCAGTGACCATGTAGCAGTCGCTGCAACGACTTGATTGGCAGAGAGGCTTGATATCAAAAGACCAAGAGCACTAAAGCTCGAGGCTAGCAGAAATATTCCCGTATACCCACCAAGGACAGGGCCTAAATCAGGTTCGCCAAAATAAATTAAGACTAAGACTGCTACAGAACTACCCAGTAACATAAAAAAAACAAGCATCATTAACGACAGATACTTCGCCAAGATAATAGCCCCGTCACTAATTGGAAGAGTCATAAGGAGCTCTAACGTTCCCGCTTGTTTCTCTTCGGCGAAGGATCGCATTGTCAATAAAGGGATCATCAGCATTAAAAGCAAACTCATATTATGGAAGGCACTTACCATATCTATAGCGCTGACAAACAGCTGGTTAAAACTAAAAAAGAACCCGCTAAGTAACCAAAAAGTTGAAATCACGACATACGCAATTGGCGTGACAAAATAATGTTGTGATTCGCGCATAAAAACTGACCAAAACCCGATCACAGCTTACCGCCCTCGCCTATCAACTCTATTAGCGTCTCTTCTAAGCTGCTTCCATCAACTTGGAGTGACTCTAATAAGCTGTGCTTTGAAAAAAGATGGATCAAGTCAGATTGTTTTGCCTTCCTAATAGTCATCGAAATATTAAACTTCTCGTCACCCAAGGGAACAATAGTGACTTTGGACTCACGGCTGAGAGGAGGTAAGAGCTTGCGAAGAACTTCAATCTTTGCGCAAACAATGTCTACTGTTATTGATACACAATCCCGAGGCAGAGATTTTTTTAAAGGGACTGGATGCAAGATCCCTTTATCTAAGTACACCACACGAGTGCATAGCGCTTCAATCTCTTGCACAATATGAGTCGAGAAAATCACCGCTTTATCTTGGGCTGCTAATTTAATCATTTTCCTCGCTTCAATTAGCTGTCTAGGATCTAAACCATTAGTTGGCTCATCCAGTAAAAGCACTTTGGGTTTGGATATCAGAGCCTGTGCCAATCCAATACGTTGCTTATATCCCTTAGAGAGATGCCCGATCGTTCTGTCTTTAACCAACTCCAGATCAAATGCGTTAAGGACATATTCAATCGAGTCAGAGGCCTGTACCCGATCCATATTATGAGCGGATGCCACAAACGAAAGATAACGAGCAACGTTAAAAGAATCATAGACAGGCGAGCGTTCAGGTAGGTAGCCAATAGATCTGCGGCTCTTTGGTTGATCTGGACTAATGGGGGAACCGTTCAAGATCACTTGTCCGGTATCTGGCCAAGCGAACCCTGCAGCAATTCTTAACGTAGTAGTTTTACCGCAGCCGTTGGGGCCTAAAAGGCCCACAATTTCTCCTGGCTGAATCGCCAAATTAATAGAGTCTAGGACGGAGTAACGGCCGAACCGTTTCTTGACACCTTTTATCTCAAAAAGCGCTTCGGATTTTTTCTCAATTTGCACCCAGCTACAGGCTAATACAATTAGTCGTAGGCGCTGTCATGTTTGTGAGACTTATATTGCGCTCTGCCATGAGAATACCAAATTTGTCCTTGGTGCGTATCACGAAGCATTTTGAGCTTCGCTATAGAGTTCATTGATTCCTGCGTATTCCAGGTGATACCGGGAATGGAACCGTTCTCATTTTCTGGTGTGTAGACCGCATCACCCGCCAAAAAGAGGGTGCCAGTATTTTCTAGCTGTACCATAACGGACTGGTGACCTTGGGTGTGGCCTTTAGTATCAAGGATGACGAGAGAACCATCTCCGAATAAATCATAGTCACCATCTAGTTCTAAAAAATCAAAGTCACGAGTGTCGTCATAATCACCCATTACGAAAGCAGCTCGTTGCCACTTCTCAGGCCACCATGCGGTTTTCAATTCAGCTTTTTGAACTACATGAGTAGCATTTGGAAACATTTCCATATTGCCTGCATGATCTAAATGCATGTGTGAACTCACAACGTATTTAACATCTCCAATGGTATAACCAAACTTCTCTAGCCACTTATCAATGATCTGGTTCCGCTTCTGATCAGGCAGGAAATAAGCGCACAACTTCCCCCAATAGCTCTCACAGTTACCATCAGCAGTTGCAACATTGATACCAGTGTCATATAAAACCAATCCTCGTGGATGATCAATAATATACATCGCTACAGGCACGTGTATTAGGGTACCAACGTCCTTCATGGCCGTCAGCCAACCTTTGTCCATTTGTAAATACCCGCTCGTTACTTGATAAAGCTTGGTGGTTTTCTCTTCATGATGCCCTGCATTTACCGCACTCATAAAGCACGCAACGACAATTAAGGTGACAAGCGGTACCCAACGTTTTCCAAGATATTTCATAATCAAACCTCCATAAATTTTCTTCGTCTCCAAGACTTTCATATCAAGTCATCTGACACGAAACTGGTCCAGTTATCGTTATGTCTCATTCTACTCTTCAATAGGCTCGCAACGCCAACTTGACGAAATATCAAAACACTCTACGCTATAGCCCATCAGCAATTTTATGACCTTTGTCTCGTTTTGCCTCTAAATAGCGCTTGTTATGCTCGCAAATCCCTGCGATCAACGACACTTGTTTCGACACTGGCTGACCATTCTCTTCCAACTGTACTTTTTTGTCTGGATTGTTAGACAAGAGCTGGATAGGGCGACCTTGTAATAAAAACCGCATAACTAATGCGGCATCACTAAAGTCACGAGAGTCTTCAGGTAAGCCTAACGCAGAATTTGCCTCATAAGTGTCATGCCCTCTGTCCTGGAGCAGATAGGTTATCGCTTTTGCCCATAGACCTATCCCCCTGCCTTCATGGCCACTCATATAAATAACTGCTCCAGTTCCTGCCGCCTTTATTTGCTCAAAAGCGGTATCAAGCTGAGGACCACAATCACAGCGACGAGATCCAAAAACATCCCCCGTTAAACAGCATGAATGCACTCTCACTAGAGGCTCTTGTGCATCCTCAAATCCTGGGAAAGCAAAGACAGAATTCACCAACATGGAATTATTAAGTAGTGCACGAAAGGCTTCTTCTCCGCCGTGGGCCACTCCTGCTGCCGAATCAAGAACAGTAGACAGCTCTGTCCTTCTGACAAAAGGAAACCAATGCAAAATTACTTCTTCACCACCAATTAACCGCGGCATAGGGACAGGACCTAAAAGAGAAATATACGCATCACTATTATTTGAATCGACAATGGCCCCATCACGATCCAAAGTCTTCATTAACTCTTCTTTTTCTAAGCTCTCTCGAATAGAGCTATCTACATAACTAAACACACTATATATCCTTACAGTAGAAACATAGTGACAGAACTATTGGCACTCTATCATCAGCTAAAGCTCAGTTCTGCCACTCTGTTTTTCGCTATTTTGCGAGCGCTTCCAACGCTTCCCAATGAATGCCTGGTTGTCCATCTGGACGAATAGGTTGAATAACCACTTGATCTGCGCCGTTTTCTAAATACTTAGACAAGGTTTCTCCTATCTGCTCTGAAGATCCCCAAACCACCATAGCATCCATCAACTGGTCACTACCTCCATTTTCAAGATCACTTTCGTTGAAACCTAATCGAAACCAGTTCTTGAAATAATTCGGTAGCGGTAGGTAGGGTGCTAACGCGCCTCTAGCAGCAGCACGCGCCATGACGGGATCTGTTGTCAAACAAACTTTTTGCTCGCAAACAATCTTACCTTCTGGGCCCATCGCAGCACGACTCAGTGCCACCTGCGCAGGAGTTATGTTGTAGGGAAATGTTCCCATCGTTTTCTCAGCTGCGAGAGCTGACATATTCGGGCCAAGTGCGGCTAGCATCGTCTGTTTTTCAGGCGGCGCTCCTCCCAAAGCAGTCCATGCGAGATCCATATCCTCTAAGTACTTACGCATCGTCGCAACGGGCTTCTTATATTCATGTCCGCGTACATCAGAAACTAGTGGAGCGTGGGACACGCCAAGACCCAGAACAAATCGTCCACCATAAAGGGCATTCAAACTATTACAGCCCATAACAGAGGCTGCAGGATCTCGGGCGTACATGTTTGCAATACCACTCGCAACGATTAATTTCTTGCTATTACTCAGCAGAAACCCACCCAAGGCAAAAGTCTCATAATTAAACGCTTCAGGGTACCATAACGTAGAATATCCCAATCCTTCGACACGCCTAGCCAATTCACTCAACGCTTCTTCATCTAAAATGTCGGTGAACGTAAATACACCATATTTACCAAGTTCCATCTCTTAGTCCCCTCTAGATTTAAAAACAAATCATAACGCTTGCGGAGGAATAAAGGTAGATTATAAATAGGGTGGCCATATACTCGATGTGTATCTATCAGCAAGCCTGTGATTAGCTCAGATATTAATAATGGATTAGCTCCCACCCTAATAAGCATTTACAATTTGGGTTATATACTCAACCTTTGAACTGCACACTTAATTGGTTCGTGATTTAGCTCGAAGCCTTAGGAAACAAAAATGATTAGTAGAACGCTTTACTCTGATGACTATGAAATGTTTAGGGCAAGTGTTCGGAAGTTCGTTGAACAAGAAATAGTACCTCAGCATGCGCAGTGGGAGCGTGATGGAATAGTGAGTAGAGCGGTTTGGAAAGCCGCCGGCGACAATGGGTTTCTTTGCTCTTTTGTCCCTGAAGAATATGGTGGGCCAGGAGGAGACTTTCTGCACACCGCCATCGTCACAGAAGAGCTCGCGAGGGTCGATGCGAGTGGCGTCGCTTTTCATTTGCACTCGGGCATTGTGGCTCCATATATCCTCAATCATGGAACCGAAAAGCAAAAACGTGCCTGGTTACCGGGAATGTGCTCCGGAACGATCATCGGCGCTATTGCTATGACTGAACCAAGTGCAGGAAGTGATCTGGCAAACATAAAAACTTCGGCTAAACAGAACAAAGATAAGTTTCTTATTAATGGACAAAAAACGTTTATATCAAATGGACATATTTCCGATCTCGTAATAACCGCCTGTAAGACAACTCCGGACGTAGGTGCTAAAGGCATCAGCTTACTAGTAGTACTCAGAGACGACGAAGGCTTTTCAAGAGGGCGAAACTTAGAAAAAATCGGCTGGCATGCACAAGACACTGCAGAACTTTTCTATAGCGACATAGAAGTAACTGTCGATCGGATGATTGGAGAAGAAAACAAGGGTTTCACATACTTGATGCAGGAGCTAGCCCAAGAGCGGCTCATTGTTGCTATCAGAGCAGCTACCACCATCGAAGCGGCCCTGGAGGAAACCATAAAATATACTAAAGGTAGAGAAGCCTTTGGAAAACCATTATTTTCATTCCAAAACACAAGATTCAAACTTGCGGAAGCGAAAACCAACGCTACAGTGGTCCGTAGCTTCATCGATCAATGTACTAGCCTTCATATGACGCAATCACTGGATGCTAACGATGCGGCTATGGCAAAGCTTTTCGCTACAGAAACGATGTGCAAAGTGCTGGATGATTGCCTCCAGATGTATGGAGGCTACGGCTATATGTGGGAATATCCGATTGCTAGAATGTGGGCAGGCCAAAGGATCGCACGGATCGCTGGCGGTTCAAGTGAAATTATGAAAGAAATAATTTCTAGGACTCTCTAATTAGAAGAGAAAACATGGATAAACCTAGAAGTCGCACCTTCAATCAGATTTTAGAGATAAAACCGACCCTCAATACAAGTCAGGTTCAACGATAAAATCGTTATTGGTTCTTGTTAATAAAAATAACTAAAGTGATTGCCTAGTCAGGAGCTTGCTTAAGGTCAGAAGCGAGGGAGTTTGCCCCTAAATAAAAATGTAAGGCTGACCAACACATAACTGGAGGGATCAAAAATACCATCGCGTAACGAAGAGACTCGATTCCAAAAGTCGGCGCAAGTGCATCACTTAAAACTCCCACAAGCCAAGGCCCCAAGCCTAAACCAATAATATTTAATATAAAAAACAAAATGGCAGAAGATAGAGCACGCATCCTTAGTCCGACCAGGCCGTGCGTCATCGCTAAAGCATTTCCTATATAAACGTTAAAAAGGATGCCTGGAATAATTTGGAGGTAAAATGAGTGATATGGATCACTTACCAAATATGTTGCTACTAAGAAAGGAATACACACGACGCCGGTGAGGCTAGGTAGCCAAACGTACCATCGAACATCTTTTAATGCCAATCGCTCTGCTATATAACCACCAAAGAAAACGCCAAATGCACCTCCTAGCCCCATAATAGCGGCCAGCCAGGTGCCTATCTCTCCAGTGCTCAAGCCGTGGCTTCTAATCATAAAAGAGGCGATCCAACTGCTCGTTGAATATGTGGCGAAAGCATTTAATGCCGCACCTGCGGCTATATGCCTAAATGATCTGCGATTCCATAGCGTACTAAATACCACGCCATAAGATACCTGTGGACCGGTAGGAGTAGATTTATTTTCAGAAAATCCTCTAATAGGCTCGCGTAATGTAAAGCCAACGATTAAGGCTATTATTAAACCGGGAGCTCCGACTACAAAAAATGCGACTCTCCAGCTAAAAACTTCGTTTAGCCAACCACCAAACAAAAAGCCCACCAAGACCCCTATATTTATGCCGGTACAATAGAATGCAAGTGCGCTTGCTCGATTCTCAGGAGGAAAAATATCAGAAATAATCGAATGTGCTGGCGGACTGCCTCCAGCCTCTCCAACGCCGACACCAATCCGTGCCAAC
>JABISZ010000088.1 GCA_018668255.1 Pseudomonadota bacterium
ATCAGAGTCAGTCGGTTTATTCCCACGAACATCAATAGAGGATGGCGTTCGTTGGAAAACGAATAATTTTTCTGCAGCCTCTCCAAGATGAGGTATACATTGAACCGCAGTCGCACCTGTACCGATGATGCCGACTCTTTTGCCTGCCAAACCTTCTAACGAACCGCTAGAATTTCCACCGGTATAACTATAGTCCCACCGTGACGTATGAAATGTATGGCCTTTAAACTTGTTAATCCCCGTAATAGCGGGAAGCTTTGGACGATTGAGCGGCCCGTTCGACATGATGACCGTCTTCGCGCTGAATAAGTCGCCTCTATTTGTAGAGATTATCCAATGCTCACTCGAATCATCCCAGCGGACCTCAGTCACCTCCGTTTGTAAACAAGCCTCGCTGTACAAATCAAAATGCTCCGCTATGCGACGGCAGTGCGCTAATATTTCAGGGGCATGAGTATATTTCTCGATAGGGAAATAACTCAGCTCCTCTAGTAGAGGCAAATAGATGTATGACTCTACATCGCACATCGCACCTGGGTAACGATTCCAATACCATGTCCCTCCAAAATCACTTCCTTTTTCTATGAGCCTGATACTTTCTATTCCGGCTTGACGTAATCTTGCCCCTGCCAAAAGTCCACCGAACCCACCTCCGATGACAGCAACATCAGCGTGATCATGCAATGGCTCGCGCTCGGAGTCTGAATCCGCGTAAGGGTCGTCAACATATCGGGAAAAATCCCCAACAACTTGTTGATATTGATTGTTCCCGTCGGTCCGAACTCTCTTATCTCTCTCCTGTCTGTACTTAGCCCGTAATCGTTCAGGATCAAAACCCAGCTCCCCAAAGTCCACACCTAGCTTTTCAAATACATTCATCCGTTTGTTGTTCCTACTCATTTTTATAGCGTTATCTAACTCTAATGTCCGAGGCTTTTTATATCAAGACTAGCTGCTTCACTCGGCCCGAGTTTAATCCAGCATGGAATAATGTGCCCCTAGTCTTTGGACAATATTCTTTTTTCACTTATCCTATCTTTAAAGAGACAACACTGGAGAATAACTTGATCCTCAAACCAAGCGAGCTAGTGAGCTATATCGGGCCTGTCTTTGAGCTCAATGTAACCAAACGTCACACAATGGCTTATGCGGCGTGTCTCAACGACCTGCTTCCCATATATTTCGACGATGTGACTCATCCTAAATTAGAGATCCATCCTCTATTCCCTGTCTGTTGCGAATGGCCTGCTTTACTAGATTTTTTTCATGAGAACAATTTACCCATGCATAGAATGGTCCATGCGACCCACGATCTACATATCTACCAAGCCTTATCCCTTGGGCAGAGTTACTTTACAACCGCAGAAGTTATCTCTCTAGAACAAAGAAAACCTGGAGTATATCTGACGTGGAAACTTAAAACAGTTGATGCCGACGGCACCTTAGTTAGTGAAACGTGGCAAGGGAACTTATTTCTCGGGGCAAAAAGTGAGGACTGCAGTGCGTTCCCTCAAATAGCACCCTCCACACCAAAATTTTCTAGCCCTCTTGTAGGAACTCAGGTCGCATCTCTGGAAATCAGTGGAGGCTTCGCACATACATATACTGAATGCGCGCGTATCTGGAATCCCATACATACTGAGAAATCAGCAGCTCTCCTAGGAAACATGGCAGAGCCTCTTCTGCACGGTACTGCCACACTAGCGCTCGCTGTTTCCGAAATAGTAAAGAGCACCCTCAACTCTGACCCAGAAAAAATCCGCCGGATAGGGTGTAGGTTTTCTAGACCGGTAATAGCACCCACCGATCTAAGAATCGAGACGTTGGAGACCGAAGAGAAAGTGATAATGTTCCAGATTTTGTCTCAGAAAGGAGATGTCGTTCTCCGAGACGGATTCGTAGAGCACAAATAGACGGATTTTAGCAGCACAGCTTTATTTCAAACTATGATTTTACTTAAAAACACCAAAAGTGGCGTCCCCAAGGGGATTCGAACCCCTGTTGCCGCCGTGAAAGGGCAGTGTCCTAGGCCTCTAGACGATGGGGACGTATTTGGTGGAGCCAGGCGGGATCGAACCGCCGACCTCTGCAATGCCATTGCAGCGCTCTCCCAGCTGAGCTATGGCCCCTAATTACTGCAGAATCTGCCCATAAGTAGAAGCATCTGTTCAGAATTTCACGAAGCCAGTCACTATTTTAAGCGACTTTAAACTTCCCAATCAATAACTCGTCTTAAGCGGCCGCAGAGTAAGCTAGCGGGCGACAACTGTCAAGCCGAACTCACACGATCTCTTATTAATTGGAGAGCTATATCGAGCCGTTCTAGGCATTGTTCCTTCCCAACCAACCACAGTGTAACCTCAATTCCTGGCGATGCGCTTCCACCAGTCACCGCAACTCTTAACGGTTGTGCTATTTTTCCGAGTTTAAGCTCTCGTTCCTCTGCCACTTGCTGAACTATTGCCTGCAACTTATTTGGAGTCCAATCTTCTAATTCTGATAGACGTTCACGAAGCGCTTGTAAGGGCTCAGCTATAACCCCTCTGAGGTGTTTTTTCACAGCAGCCTCTTCATGTCCAGAAAACCGTCCAAAGAATGCTGCACTTTTCTCCGCCATTTCGATCAGATCTTTCACACGAGTCCTTTGCGCATCCACAACCGCAACAAATTTCTCATGCTCCTCAATATCAAGCCCTATAGCTAAAAAAAATGGTGCAGCGTAACTGGCTAACTGTTCTATCTCCATACTCTGAATATACTGCTGGTTGACCCAAAGTAGCTTGTCGGGATCAAACGCCGCGGCAGATTTGTTGACGGCACGTAAACTAAAGAGTTCACACATCTCATCCATCGAAAAAATTTCTTGATCTCCATGAGACCAACCTAGCCGTGCCAAATAGTTTAAAAGTGCTTCAGGAAGTATTCCATTGTCACGATATTCCAACACACTAACTGCTCCATGTCTCTTTGAAAGCCGCTTCCCATCTGTCCCATTAATCATCGGAATATGAGCATATGTAGGCATTTTGGCGTTTAGCGCATCAATAATATGAATCTGCCGTGCGGTGTTGTTGAGATGATCGTCCCCTCGGATCACGTGAGAAATGTCCATATCAATATCATCAACCACTACAGTCAAATGGTAAGTCGGCGTGCCATCTGACCTTGCAATAATCAAATCATCAAGCTGACTGTTTTCAATTTTCACGTCTCCTCGAATCTCATCTTGAACTATTACATGCCCATCAACTGGCGTTTTGAGTCTCATAACAAAAGAGCCAGATTTACCTTCCTGACCGTTTCGACAATGGCCGTCATATTTAGGAGTAAGTTGTGATGCTATCTGCTCTTCTCTGAGTGCATCGAGGCGTTGCTTCGTGCAGTAACATTTGTAAGCATGGCCAGATTGTTTGAGCTCTGCGATCTTCTCTTCATATCGTGTGAACCTTGCTGTTTGATAATGAGGACCTTCATCATAGTCAAGCCCCAACCAACTCATTCCTGCTAAGATATTTTGGACTGCCTGTTCTGTCGAGCGCACTCTATCTGTGTCTTCAAAACGAAAAACAAAACGTCCTCCTTGCTGGCGAGCAAACAAATAGTTGTATAAGGCTGTACGAACACTGCCAATGTGCAGGTCCCCTGTTGGGCTAGGTGGAAATCGAGTAGCTATTGTCATAGTGTATCTAAAAAATATTGGTTATCTGAGGACAGGTATTGTAGTAGGAAATGAACCATTTTGCTGCCACAAGAATGACTTTTGCGAAATTGACACCCGTTTAGTG
>JABISZ010000089.1 GCA_018668255.1 Pseudomonadota bacterium
CGGGTAAAATCACCTTGCCTCCACCTTCTAAATAGCCCAATAGCCTCTGTCTGTCACTCAAGCTAATATTCTGTTGAGATGACAGTAAAGCTCTACCTTTCAGCAGTGCTTCCTCGTCACCTGCTTCTTGGAAAGCGCGGCGTATCCCGGCATAAAGGCTTGCATTTTTCTTTCCCATCTTGCGTGCAGCCTGCTCCGCTTTCTCTTCAAATCCTTCCTCTCTCCCGTAAAGGAAATTAAATCTCCTCGCAACTTCCCGAGCCATTTCAATGTGCGCGACCTGATCCTCGCCTACAGGCACATTCCCAGCCTTATAGACTAAAATATCTGCAGCTTGAAGCAGTGGATACCCTAGGAACCCATAGGTAGAAAGATCATTTTCTTTCATTTTTTCTTGTTGATCTTTATAAGTAGGGACTCTCTCTAACCAGCTTAATGGCGTGATCATAGACAAAAGCAGATGAAGTTCTGCGTGTTCGGGGACTCGTGACTGAACGAAAATTGTCGCTTCACCAGGGTTGACTCCAACCGATAGCCAATCGACGACAATATCGAATGCAGAGTCAGCAATTCCTGCCGTATTTTCATAACCTGTCGTCAGTGCATGCCAGTCGGCGACAAAAAAGAAACACTGATACTGATGTTGTAATTCGACCCAATTCTTTAAAACGCCATGATAATGCCCTAGGTGCAAGCGTCCGGTTGGGCGCATCCCTGACAAGACTCTTCGGTTGCCATCAATACTCATAAGTTATAACAATTAATCCTACTTGCTCAATATCATTAAGGAATAAACTACCCCCGCCCAACTGTCTACAAAACCGACCTTTTCTTGTCAGTCATTGACGATAGTCAAAACACACCCTATCTATTAAACTAATCATATTGTTAATTTGCTTTCATAGCGACTAAAACCTGCTGTTTTAAGCAATAATATTAATTATCAGTATGAAGCTAATAGGGAATATGCTACGTACTCTATGAACACTTCTGCAATAACACCAATTTACACGATAATAGAGAATGCAACGTTTTCACAACAGAAAAAACTACCTATAGAACGACTTAATATTGAAAATTTAGAGGGTAATAAAACAATAATGGCGATTGAAGACACAAACTCGACAAGGGTAATGAGCATCAGACAGGCAATAGAGCAGCGGCTGCAGCCGAGGCACATTGAAATTGTAGATGAAAGTCACCTACATGCGGGACATGCCGGCGCCAGGGACGGGAAAGGCCACTTCAAGATTATTATCTCAGCTGATAAATTAGATGCTAAGAAACCAATAGAACAACACAAGATTATCTACACCGTATTAAAAGAACTAATGTTGACTGATATACATGCACTAAGCATCGAGGTCCGCTCTTGATTGAGTCTTCCCACAAACTAATGCGAATACTGTTCGGTACAAACTGCTCAGGAAAAAGATATGAAAAGTAACGCTTTAAAACTTGCCTGCGAGCTCATCGCTAGGGAATCAGTCACACCTAAAGATGCGGGGTGCTTAGACATAATCTCAGAGCGCTTGAAAAAGTGTGGTTTTTCCATCATTCGACTACCAAGGAACAATGTTGACAACATTTTGGCGATACGCGGCGATTCGGGCTCGTGTTTCGCCTTTGCCGGTCATACCGACGTCGTGCCAGCAGGGAACTTAATGGCTTGGGATACCCTTCCGTTCGAACCGACGATTAAGAATGGCACTCTCTATGGTAGAGGTGCGGCCGACATGAAAAGTAGCCTGGCCGCCATGGTGGTCGCTGTTGAAAAGTTCACCGCTGCTCATCCTGAGAAGGGTGGGAAAATTGTTTTTTTACTCACATCGGATGAAGAAGGTGTAGCGACAGATGGGACTGTGCGACTAGTTGAATATCTGAAAGAAAAAAATATTAAAATAGACTGGTGTGTCGTAGGCGAGCCTAGCAGCGCAGAGGAACTCGGCGATACAATTCGTGTAGGTAGACGCGGCTCACTCAACGGACAACTCACCGTTCAAGGAATACAAGGTCATGTAGCTTACCCATTTAAGGCTTCTAACCCAATACACAATGTGATGCCCGCACTAAATGAGTTGGCTGAAAAAACGTGGGATAACGGAAATGATTACTACCCGGCAACCACTTTTCAGATTTCCAATATCAACTCTGGCGCCGGAGCAGAAAACATTATCCCTGGAGCATTGACAGCTCTATTTAATTTCCGGTTTTCTAACGAACAAACCTCAAAAAAACTACAAGCCGCGGTCCATCAAGTCTTAGATAAAGCAGAAATAGAATACACCATTGACTGGCGCCTCTCAGGAAACCCCTTTCTCACTGCAGGGGGTCGACTTGTGGACGAAACAGTTGCCGCCATAAAAGAAGAGCTTGGCCAAGATACCGAGCTTTCCACAGGAGGAGGAACGTCTGATGGCCGATTCATAGCGCCTTTGGGAATTGAGCTAGTAGAAGTAGGCCCCGTTAATGCAAATATTCATAAAGTGAATGAAAGCGTCCTAGTCGCGGATATAGACCGACTGTGTGATCTTTACTGCAACATCCTTAACAGGATGTTGCAGTAGTTTCAAGATAAAAGGTAGATACTACTGATCAAATTGCTCTTCTTCAGTCGAACCAGAAAGAGCGGTTACA
>JABISZ010000090.1 GCA_018668255.1 Pseudomonadota bacterium
AATATTTTCCATGGAGAGATATAGCTCCCTTTTTGCTTTTTTAAAGAGCAGTTTTAACTGATAAAAAAAGTAGTGAAAGAACTTGAAGAGATAAGCAGGAGCCATCCCATTTTTGGTAGCATCTCCGCCAAATATCCATAGATGCACCTATCATCTATCAATTTTTAGATTTTAAAAAACATTATCCGACCCATCCGCAAACCACATCAGACACTTTACCGATTTGTGCTTTAGTCAGTTCGGGAAACATTGGAAGAGAAAGCTGTTCTCTGGCAAATTTTTCAGATACAGGGAGACTACCAGCAGAATAACCTAAACCCTGATAAGGTTTTTGTAAATGTACTGGAATAGGATAGTGCATGCCAGAATGAATTTCCTCGTCTTGAAGTGTTTTCTGAAGTTGCTGGCGGTTGGGATGAAAGACGCTGTAGACGTGGTAAACATGACGACAGCCTAGAACTTCTACAGATCTTGAGATTCCAGCTTTATCCAAAGCGGTGCTATATTGAAGAGCATGATTGCGACGAATCTCGGTCCAATCTTCAAGATACTTCAGTTTCACCCCCAATACGGCCCCTTGAATAGAATCCATCCGGTAATTATAAGCAAGTATATCGTGGTGGTACTTCTTTTTCTGACCCCAGTCCCGCAATAGCCTTACATAGTTTGCATGGTCGGCATTATTTGTCGTGACAATTCCACCTTCTCCATAGGCACCCAGGTTTTTTCCAGGATAAAAACTGAATGAACCTATGTGACCAATTCCTCCAACACGTTTCCCATTGTACTCCGCTCCATGAGCTTGCGCCGCATCCTCAATAACCGTCAGGTTATGACGCTCGGCAATCTCTAATATCGGATCCATATCGGCGGCTTGCCCATGCAGGTGAACAGGGATAATAGCTTTTGTTCTAGGTGTAATTTGTGCCTCAATTTTTGAAGGGTCAATATTAAAAGAGCTTTCTTCAATATCCACAAATACCGGCCTAGCTCCAACATATGAAATTGCCGCAACCGTAGCAATGAATGTCATGGAAACCGTGATCACCTCACAATCCTCTCCTACCCCTGCAGCCAGAAGGGATGCATGCAATGCACTCGTTCCAGAATTCACAGCGACAGCATATTTCACCCCCTGAAACTCCGCAAACTCCTCTTCAAACTTTTCTACAGCTGGCCCCAAAGCGTATTTTGAACTTCCCAAGACTTCAAGAACAGCTTGGTCTATTTCATCCTTTATAGAAAAGTATTGGGTCTTTAGGTCTAAAAACGGGATCATCGTCATAATCAATTTTCCTTAACCTGGAAATAGTTCTTAAAGTTGCAGGCGGATTATTTTAAATTTACAGGAACACCACGGTCCCGCATCGAAAAATCTGCGGCTTCTAAAATACGAACAATTCTGAGCCCTTCTTCGCCCCCTGTCAAAGGCTTCTGGTTAGCTTGAATGCAAGCCACAAAATGTTCAACTTCAACTTGCAGAGCTTCCCAAGCATCCACCTTCGGGGACCAAAGATCACCCGTACGATAACTAATCATCAGCTTATGAATATCGTCAGGAGTTTCAGTAATCTTAATACCAGAGTCATAAATTTTTAGTTTTTCACTATTTTCCGTATCATCATAGACAATCATCCGTTTGCTTCCTCCGACGAGTGTCCGACGAATTTTCACAGGGGAAAGCCAGTTGACGTTTATGTGCGCTATAAGGTCGTTATCAAAAAACACAGTCATAAATGCCATGTTCTCCGGTTGGCCTTTTATATGGCTGTATCCTGTCGCCGACACAGCCACCGGTTTTTCATCAATAACATAAGACATTATGGTGAGATCGTGAACCGCCAAATCCCACAACACGTTCACATCATGCTGAAAAATTCCAAGATTGACACGCGCTGAATCGTAGTATTGAAGTTTGCCAAATGAAGGGTCCTTGGTTATTTCCCGCATCTTTCGTACAGCACCGGTATATACAAATGTGTGATCAACCAATAAAATCAAATTCTTGCTATTTGCCTCATCGATTAACCGCGAGGCCTGCTCAGATGTTGCGGTAATGGGCTTTTCAACCCACACATGCTTTCCCGCTTTAAGTGCAGCCAGAGCCAAATCAAAGTGACTTGCTACAGGAGTCGCAATCACAATAACGTTCACCTCGTTATCAGTGATTAAATCTTCCGCCTTAGTAGTAACCTTGACCGCAGGATATAGGTTTTGAACCTTTTCCAGGCGAATAGGGTCTCTATCGCACACCGACAAAACCTTGGTGTCCGAATTGACCATAAAGTTTCTCACCAAATTTGGGCCCCAATATCCGTACCCTATCACTCCTACGTTGACCATAAATCTTCCCCTTATAAAAAATCGTTCATTGGCTAGAAACACCTAATTTTATATGCCAAAAACTTTTCAAAATAACCAGTCTGCCCTCATCGCATTTAGGTTCCAGCTTTACCATTCCAAGCGATTTGTTCAAGTCCTTTTCCGGAGAAGCCTACCAGGCACCCCCGTAATAATTGTTCCCTCCGAAACGTCTTTGGTAACCACGGCCCCTGCCCCAATGAGAGCCCCTTCTCCAATCGTTATTCCACACATAATAATTGCGCCACTCCCTATAGAAGCTCCTCTACAGACTTTCGTCGGAACCACAGTCCAATCTTTCTCCGTCTGTAATAACCCACCTGCAGTTGCCTGAGGTTCGCGATCATTGATAAACATCACACCATGCCCAACAAAAACTTCATCTTCGATCACCACTCCCTCACAAATAAAAGAATGCGATGATATTTTGCAACGTGCCCCAATTTTAGAGTTCTTCTGGATTTCTACAAACGACCCCACTTTGCTTTCATCACCAATTTCGCAACCGTACAAATTGACTAGATCCGGCTGAATTATCATTACGTTTTTACCCAACTGAACGTTTACAACTGACATTTATTCGACCCTTTCTTAAAAACTATAATGCCTATTTCTGGGTTCGTTCAATGGCTACCTGATAAAGCTTAAAGTAAGATTCCATCATCATTTCTGTCGTATGATACGCCCTAACATAACCTGCTTGCTTCTCCGCAAGCGCCTTACGGTCAATTGGAGACTGAATAAGTTCTATTGCTTTCCCAGCAAGTTTCAGGGGGTCACTACTCGACCATATCCAGTCTTCTAGTCCACAGTTATATTCAGCACGTAACTGAATAGCGAGGACGGGCAAGAAAGAAGATGCCGCCTCCAACGCCGCAATTCCAGTCAGGGATCCAACATTAAGAGTTACGTAAAGATCCATTATCGATCTGGGAATATCTGGATTTAGTGATAAACCCGGCAAATGAATCCGACCTTCAAGGCCATGTTCATTTATAACCAACTTCAAACGGTCAAACTCAGATTCTTTACCCCCTCCGACAATAACGAAATGAACTTGAGAACCCAAAACACGAGCCACTTCTGAAAAAATCTCTATATACAGCCAAGGCTTCCGGTCTTGCCTCAGGTTCCCAACAGTACCAATAATAAACTTACAATCATCAGGAATTCCCAACTCTCTTCGGTAATTTAAACGCATTTCCTGATCTATAGTTTCCTGGGCGGAAATAGATATACCATTAGGAATTATTTTTGATAATAGATGAGGGTGTTTCAGCAAGAAAGCGTTCCAGTATTCGTCTTCCGCCATGAGCACAAGAGCATCCCGTCTTGCGGCTAATTGGGAGTGCAACCATCTGTGATATTTGGAAATATTCATCCCAACCGCATGATAGGTTTCCACAACGGCGGGTTTTTTTTTGCCCAATATTTTTTTCCAAATA
>JABISZ010000091.1 GCA_018668255.1 Pseudomonadota bacterium
CCAACATGGCCAACCGCTCTTCCAAGACAGCGACTGTAGGGTTAGCAATACGTGAGTATGCGTAACCAGAACGCGCAATATCAAAACGAGAGGAAGCCTCGTCTTCGCTTTCAAACGAAAAAGCTACAGACTGATATATAGGAACTGCGCGGCTACCTGTAACTGAGTCGGGTCGCTGCCCGCCATGCAGGCCTATTGTATCGAACTCTAAGTACTTTGGTCCCGACATCACATACCTCAAGGCAACTATATTTGAACAATGCTAAAGCGTTATATACTAACACTAAACTCGTCTTTGGTTGAACGTCTCAGGTCGCTAGCCGGAAAAGTTTTGCTCGCACTACTTTTCTATAGGCTAGGGGCGTAACGGAGATCTCGCGCCGGAATAATCTGGAGAAATAGCTTGCATCTCCATAACCGACTCGCCAGGAAATTTCGCCGATAGACAAGTTAGTGTCACCAAGCAACTCTTTAGCAAAGACTATCCTTTCCTTCTGCCAGTACTGCCTCACGCTGCTGCCTGTAGCAAGCTTGAACCTGCGATTTAACGTTCTTAATGCGACGCCTAAATGAGCTGCTAAATCTGCAATGTTCATCTGTGTCGACAAGTTTTGAGAAATCCACCCCTGCGCCTCTAAGGCTATCTCATCATCCAGTGGCGTGCGCCCACCATCGAGATACCTATACTCATCATAAGTTCTTCTTATCTCATGAGAGAAATTTCTCTCGACATGTCTGGCTGCGGCCTTATCAATAAAACGCTCCATGAGATGCACCGTAACATCCGCCAAAGAATTAATGCTCGCAGCACAATATAGAGTGCCCGACTGCGTGATAAAAAAATTCCTTTTCAAATGTATATCTGGAAAATCTCTTTCAAATTGGTCAAAGTAGTGCCAATGAGTGGTCGCAACACGACCGTTTAGAAGACCAGATTTGGCTAAAAGTGCCACGCCTGAGCCAACCGCAGCTATTTGGGTACCGTTACCATGCCTGTGGACTAATGTGTCATAGAAACTCTGTCCAAGCTGATTAATCACTACTCTAGGGTTGCGCCATAGTGCAGGTAAATAAAGTATGTCTAGTTGCGGGCATGACTGAAGATCGCAATTGGGTTTCAGAGAAAGTGGGCCAGATAACGTGTTTGATACGCTTATCAAATAAAGATTTATTTCTGAGGCCCCCCTTCTCACTTTGACAGTGTCTAACGCTGCAGACCACATCTCGTAAGGCAGCGCTGTACCGGTGATTAGCATTCCTGGAGTAAGTATAAACCCAACTTTTAATACCTTCGTTATCTTCCGATTCGCCACAATTGCTCCATATATGTCTTATTTACCATATAATATGGCCTATTTATCTGGTTATCGCTATTTTTTGTCAGATAAAATATTAAAACTAAATTAATGGAACACAGCTTTATGACAGCTTTACCAGTTATAGTAGGTTTTGGGGGCGTAGGGGCGGCCGGCCGCTCATCATTCCATCACGCTTACCATAGAACGATTTTTGAAACGCTCAACGAAAAATTGCAAGAGGAAACGGTCGCATCGCTAGCTTCAATGATGGGTCTAGCTCATCTTAAAGACAATGTGCTAGTCGATACTAACGGCCATCCACTGTCTAAAAAACAGTATTCAAACCTCCAAAAAGATGTGCTTAATGGGACGCTGATAAGACGTTTAGAAAAAAACATTTTCGACCCAAATCAGGTCCGTGGACACATGAATCTGGAAGTAAGAAACAATTCTAAGACAATGACGAAAATTTCAATATCTGCTGATGATGTGCCGGAGCGACTTCCAGATGGGTGGCGGGTGGTGTCATCTGAGGACGGACTCGCTACCATCCAGATAGGCGACGGTGGAGCGCTGCAAGCTTCATCGACTCGAAAACTTTCTGTTCAGGCCGCCGGTCAACTTCCCACCGGTTTTAACCCAGCAACCTTGTATAATTCCCGCTTCCATCCCAGAGGCCTTCAACTAGCGATAATCGGCGCATCCGATGCCGTCAAATCAATGGGCATTGATTGGCAGACGATAACAAATAATGTCTATGCGGACGAGATTGCCGTCTACGCCTCCAGTGCAATGTCCCAACTAGACAAAGACGGGACTGGTGGTATGTTACAGGCCAGACTGAAAGGCTCAAGGGTCAGTGCAAAGCAGTTGCCTTTGGGGCTGAACACCATGCCGGCTGACTTTATTAATGCATATGTTCTAGGCAGTATCGGCGCAACTGGTGCACATGTTGGAGCATGCGCATCTTTCCTGTACAACCTAAGAGCTGCGGTCGAAGATATCCAAAGTGGAAGACGAAAAGTTGTAGTCGTTGGTAATGCAGAGGCCCCTCTCGTGCCAGAGGCTATCGAAGGATATGCGGCCATGAGCGCTCTAGCTACGGACGACAAGTTATGCAAGTTGGATGGTGTGACGACACCAGACTATAGACGTGCTAGTCGGCCTTTTGGTGATAACTGTGGATTCACCTTAGGCGAGTCAGGCCAATATTTTGTCCTGATGGAAGATAACTTAGCGATAGAGCTTGGTGCACAAGTATATGGCGCCGTTACAGATGTGTTTGTAAATGCTGATGGCTTCAAAAAATCTATTTCTGCTCCAGGACCAGGCAACTATGTCACCCTAGGTAAAGCCGTTTCTGCAGCCACTTCACTACTAGGAGACCGAGCTGTCCGAGAACATAGCTTTGTGCAAGCACACGGTTCAAGCACCCCACAAAACAGAACTACCGAAACCCAAGTACTAGACAAAGTTGCTGAGGCCTTTGGTATCAATGGCTGGCCTGTTACTGCTATAAAAGCGTTTGTCGGTCATTCTTTAGCACCGGCCAGTGCAGATCAATTGGTCAGTTCCCTCGGCGTGCTAAGCCACGGAGTTCTTCCAGGCATCAAAACTATCGAAAAAGTTGCCGAAGATCTTTATGACCAACGTCTAGCTATTGCGCTCGAAGACACTAATTTAGGATCAGAATTAGAAGTTGCCTTTCTAAACTCCAAAGGTTTTGGCGGGAATAATGCTACAGGCGTCGTTTTATCCCCTCACCGGACAAACGATATGCTTGCGAAGAGATTCGGAGCAAAGAAAATGAGCAAATATTCTTCAAAACGAGAAAAAACAGAGTCCCTGGCCCGGGAATACGACGAACAATGCTTACAGGGTGACATGGTCCCTATATACAAATTTGGCACTGACCTTATAGACGATGACGAAGTTGTTTTTACTGACCAAAATCTTAAAATCCCAGGTTTCAAAAAAGGTGTCAACCTAAAAGTAAAAAGTCTTTATGAGGATATGACATAGCGTGAAAAATATAGATGCCCCAGTCCGAAACGACGCAATGAACTGCTTCGTCTGCGGAACTGACAACGCAATTGGCCTAAAGATAGAATTCATTTTGTCTGAAAAAGGGTGTACTGGAAATTTCACGCCAAAAAAAGAGCACTCAGGTTTTGACAATGTAACCCATGGAGGAATCGTCTTTTCGATATTAGACGATGCCATGGCTAACTGGTTTTACCTCCAGGGAGCTAGTGGGTTTACTGCTAAATCCGAAATACGTTACCGAAACGCTATGCCAATCGGAGTCGCGGTAGCTATAAAGTGTCAGTTTGTGAAGAAAAAAGGCAAATTAGTTCAGCTACAATCCCATGCTTCAGATATGGTATCTAACATTGTATATGCGGAATCAGAAGCTAGCTTTATTCTGACCGATGAAGGAAACTTGAAAATATAAAAGTAATGCGGTTCACCCAAACTATTTAAGGAAGAAACCACATCTTCGATCTAGTATCGTTGCCTAATAAAGCTCTCACAGGATAGAAGCTATGCTTAAGCGCTCTAATAACAAATCTAGCTCGCTCGCCGCATCAGCGTATAAATCACTTCAATATGGGGTAGTCGCTCTAACAATTTGCATGTTGATTTCATGCACAACAGCTACTAAAAAACCCTTAGTAGAGAAAACTAAAACACAAACCACTGAACCAACTGACAAAAGGAATCCACAAAAAAAGAAAAATAAGGATTCCATGACTAAAAAACCTACTTTCTCTCCTCCCGTAAAAAATGCCGCTTTTGTGGAAGTAGAAGAAATATCTACAGAGAAAGACACAAGTCGCAAACCCGCACAGCATAGAATGGGAGAGAAACAAGACCGTGAACAATCTCGGCGGGCAAGAACCACCTCTCAGGACTACTCGAGAAGAAAAGATCTGAGTACGGAAAGCTCTAAGCCTCAAAACACTAACGGCTTGAAAGCGAGCTTATTTTCTCCCACCAACGGCAGACGCTCGCAAGCCGCAGAGCCCATAGGTGGCATCAAGGTCAACATTGGACTACAAAAATCTCACAAGAATTCTATGAATCAGTTGCTGGTGACGGAAAAAGGACCGAAAGAAGAAAGCTTAGGAGCTCCTGCTGAAGAGGATAGCGGTATGAGCGATGCCCAAATAGTTGGCTCTGGTGGAGGCTCGGCAGCACCTGAAGTCTCTTCGGGTGACGCACGTAGCAACAAAGGCTCAACTTATGGAGCCCCTAACAGAGTTGCAGAATCCGCACCGGAAAGTCCTTCACTCCTGAAAAAAGATGACGATATCGTAGCCCGTCAATTACGAGAGGCCGCCGAATCGGAAAAAGACGCGGAACTCTCCGAGAAACTATGGCAGGAATATAAGCGCTATAGGTCAGGTCTGTAAGCTTTACTATAAACGAGGATCCATCAAAACTGTCTTGCCTTAGCTTCCAGAACAACTGCTATTTGGCTGGATCCGCGTTTCGGTGGCATTAGTCTTAATCATAACCGCAGCGCCTGGCTTAAATTCACAGCTAGATCCAACTTGAGAAGAACTATAGGTTTTGTCGTTCTGTATAAAAGTTATCGTAACACCTTCAACAAGAACGGTGTTTTCGCTGGTGGATGCGACAGCAACGCCCGCTGCACCTCCAAGAAGACCTCCCGCCACGGTGTTGCGCCCTCCAACAGCGTTTCCAATGGCCGCTCCACTCGCTGCCCCCAAGATTGCGCCAAGAAGCGCTCTATTTTTCTGAGCTTCACTATTATCGACCGCGATCTGCGCGGGCAGAATAGCTAGAATATCTATCACTTCCGCAGACTGTTTCTGGTTCACTTGCGAGACTTGGTAAGAGTTGGCTCGGTATTTCTCTCCCGTCGAATTTAAAATACACCCGTTAAGTACGATCGCAGCAATTGTGCTCAAAATGAGAACCAGACAGTGTTTTTTCATCGACTTACTCCGCACATCATTATGTACTTTTTTTAACGACCAACCAGCAGGTATTATAAGCAAAAAAGAATACAGGATCACAGTCCTAACAAGAAGTTAATTTTTTTTCA
>JABISZ010000092.1 GCA_018668255.1 Pseudomonadota bacterium
AGCCCGCAAGACATGATATCTAAAAAGGATAAACTAAAAGCGGAAAATTGCTTTTTATTACGGGCCATTTTGATCTGAGACACGTATCGCGATGAAATGGTTTTCCCTATCAGCTACTACAATTTTATCCCCTATTGCAATCTTGCATTTGCCAACAACAGTCATTCCATTAACACTTACTTTAAGGCCTTTGCTTTCTATTATTGCGTGAGCATCTTTGATATAGCTCACCACATGTGAGTTGTTGGATGATAGACTGAATTTTCCATCCGAATTGATATAGATTGGTGATGTCGATAAAGTCTGGGCACGTGACCCTGAAAGAATATGAGTGGCTGAAGACGGTTCGATCCCAAACAGTGCAGGTTTTACAGAATATACCGCTGTTGGATGCTTGGTGGAAGGCATCTCTGTAATCAAGGCACAATCGTCTACGCCTTCTGGGAAAAAATCGAGGTTATGCATTATCCCATTTTGGGAATCTTCAAGAGTTAATGTTTGATACTCTGGGAAAATATCTCCGCCTTTTATAAGCGCTGATATTGAGGGTGCAATCAGAACTGTCTTGTCATTAGGGAGTGCACGTGCAATAGGTGAAAGATTTTTTTGAAGCGAATTTATAATTTCAGAGGTTGGTATAGATGCGCTTCTTTTTTGGCCGTCATGTTCTATTTCATATGCTAGTTCTTGACGGGTATAGATCTTTTCAAGCCATGATGGCAAGACTTTCATCAATGAGTGCTCTGAAGCCACAGCGTATAAGGGATCGTACCTCGTTTGCTCTAAGAACTTTTTTGCAATGATGCTGGTACAGTTGGCATATATTTTTTCGGTCCCTACATTCTTTATTCTCTCAACCTTTCCACGGGTAACGTTATCAGAGACTGTTATTTGGCAAACGCTACCTTCGTCTTTTTTGATGTCGACCAACAAGTAGTCGCCTGGTGCACCTGTAAATGCTAATGCAGCAACATGAGAATCGACAAAGGCTCTAACTGGTAATTGCAGCGCGTTGCATATTCCTAACAAAAGACTCAGTTGACGTTCATTATAGTAGGAAGGGACAGAGACAATCGCTTGTGCAGGCATTCCGATTCTAGAAATTATCCCTTCGAGATGTCTGTAGACCAGATCTCCATTATGGCGAAAATTTCCTGCAGGACAGCTAAGAGGTTCTTCTCCTAATTCACACCAATAGTGCCGATAAATAGCATGACTACTGTCAACCTTATCAACCGTAACTTCATGAGAAACAAGCATTCCTGATTCAGAAAGCATAGCTATTTCCGGACTAGTATCGATTAATTTACCATTTTTCCAAACTGTGATGGCAGAGTGACTGATTATGATGATGATTGGGCTCATAGATTTTTTCTTTGCTGGTAATGAAGGATTATCTGTTTGCTAAATGTCGCGTGAGGTTTGCCTCACAATGCTGCTGACTGTCTAAAACAAATTGCTCTTGCACGCGCTGGAGCTGATGCAACAGCAGCATTATAAGTAGGCTTATTACTAGCGCTACAAAGGTTGAGTTGAAAGCGATTCCAAGATTTGCAGTGACTCCCGAGATATCGCCATTCACAGCTTTATGGGCTTGCCCTAGGGCTTGGCTGATGCCGCGCACCGTCCCAATAAAACCTACAGACGGGATTGCCCATACTATGTAGCGGATAGTTGACAGTTGTGAGTCCAGACGCTCAGCTTCTGTTTCACACATGTCTTTGATGACTTGAGAAACCTCTAATATTTTTTCCGTCGTGCCGAACCGTTGGAGCGCAGTTAGTAAAGTCTTAGGAATAAGGTCATTTTCTGCGGAGGAGTTTAATGCTTGAATTGGCCGTGAATATTGCCATGAATCTTCTGGAAGGATCCTAACTCCAGGGATGACATTGATTAAGGAGTCTTTTAGATAATTTCTCTGTTGGAGCGTCTCTGAGAATTTGAATCCAATGATCGTTATTGCCCAGAGCATTAATATGAAGCAAACCTCTTGCTCATAATCTTTGATAATAACCAAGATAGAAGGTGATGCGTTGAACTCAATCCCGGAGTCTATTTGAATTTGTTGCTCCGCTATGATCGCGTTTGCTTGAGGTCTGATTTGTGCGCTATATATTGCGTGGATTATGGTTGCTGATATCAGTAGCGTCATGCATTGGAAAATAATTTCAGGCAAGGGGTTTTTCATATTTTTTTGCTCAAATATCTACAGGGAATGGTACAGGGAAATCTTCCGACACTTTTTCGCTAGGCTTAAAAGTATCGTTGGGTAAAGGCTTGATTTGGTGTTCGGGCAGCACACGTTCCTGTGAATTATCAGATAATTGACGCCTCTCTTCTTCGCTGAAGCCGCAGAAATGCACAAAGATCAGAACTAGGGTAAGAGCGGTTCTTTGCAGGAGTTTTTTGTTAGCGAGCATATCGAGCCATCCTGAAGCCAGTCGCTTTTTGCCCGTTGATTCCATGACGTCTAAAGCTGATCCGCAGCTCTTTGGCTTTGCTACTCATCCAACTCGCTCCTTTTATAATCTTTTGTGTTCCAGTGTGCGCACCTAGAGAGTCATATGTTGTGGCGTTAGACGGTAAGTCACTATAGTAGTCGTGAACCCACTCAGATACGTTCCCACCCATATCATAAATGCCTTTCTTACTTTTATTAAAAGTTCCTACCGGAGCTGAAAACTTATATCCATCTGTATAGCTTTTTAAAAACTCTATATTTGAACCATTAGCGGTCGTATCAGCATAATTTCCTGAAACTGCCGTAGGTGGGTACTGATTCCCCCAAGGGAAAGTATGCGGTTTTTTATCCTTAAAGTCTTTTGCCACCCACTCCCATTCTGCCTCAGTCGGGAGACGGTAACCCGAAGACTCTGGGTTGACCCCTAAGAGTTCACCAAAACTGATATTATAAAATCTGTCCAAACCGTCACGCCGGCTTAACCAATTACAATAAAGTGCCGTCTGTATCCAGCTTACAGATACCACTGGATATTGTTCATGATTTGGGAGGCTTATTATGTCTTCGGTCGGAGAATATGTTGCGAGAAAGCGACGAAACTCTCCAATGGTGACTTCCTTCGTTGAAAAGTAAAAAGGTTTTTCTAATATGACTTTTCGACGTACTTCGTCAATTTGATGGTCGTCATCTGACTTCGAGGAACCTAAGAAAACCGTCCCTCCCGAGAACAATTTCATATCTTGTCCCACATAGGTGGTTACAAATCCCTTCCTCGTTTTGCGTCGTTCTTCCTGCGCGGCTTCTCTTTTAGCTGCCTCAGCTGTTTTCAATCGGATTCTAAATTTTTTCTCAACCCCCGTCCGAGGGGTGAGCATGCTTTGGTATGTCGCGTAACCATCTCTAAAAATAGTGAATTCATGAGCGTGGGTCGGCAGTGTGAGGACTTGAGTGGCTACACCTACAAGTGCCCCGTCAACCATTAACTGAGCATCTTTAGGGGTCGTTTCAAAGCGTATATTTGCTAATTCTGGGACCAAGTCTAGCACGACGCTGGACTTATCAGCTGATGCAACTGAAATTGTTTGAAAAGCAGGCTTAAATCCTTCTTTAACAAACTCGATTTTGTGTTTTACATCGGGCGAAACTGCAGCCAAAAGAGGTGTCACCCCTATAAACTCGCCATCAATTGCGACAACTGCGCCCTCAGGAATAGTATTAATATTTAGTTCTCCATCAGCTTTGGCGAGCGCTATCTCTCCGAGATTGGTCGGTCGCCCAGCTTTGATCTCCCAAGTTTTTGCCCATGTTTTGTAACCCTGCAAGCGCAGTTCTATTTCTCGTTTCCCGAAAAGCAACTCAGTCAGAAGAGGAGTATTGCCTAGACTGCGCCCATCGACTGTTACTTGCGCGCCCGCAGGCAATGAGTCAATTGTTGTATCGACCCAACCTGGAAGAAGCTTCGCAATTAAAGTCTGTTCTAACCCTTTTCCCTCTATATTTAAATCAGCTTGAAAAGGCAAATAACGGTCCACTTCCAATCTAATAGAGCGCGTACCAGCAGGAATCTCTTTTATGACACCTGGTATCTTGCCAAAAGAGACATCATCTATGAAAAGTTCCCCTCCCTTAGGAGGTTCAGTAGTTATGTTCAGTTGTCCAGGCAATGGAGTGAGAGCGATCTTATGTTTTTGGCTGATGGCTTCGCTAACATTGAGTTCTCGCTCGTATGGTTGATAACCTCGGGCACTTATCTCTAACTGATGCAGACCAGGACGTGCGAGCCAGGAGCCCCCAATTTCTAGAGTTGGCCAACCATGGAGTTCAATCGTTGCATGAGCAGGGCTTACCAAAATTGCTACAGATTTCGCTGTTAGTACGAACCAGGCTGCCCAAAGTGTGATCAGAAAGAAGCAGCTCAATTTTATATAATTTTTATTAAGTGATACTGATAATACCGGCTTTTTATTGCCAGGTTTAAAATCAGATGCTTGTATGTTTTGTTTCAATTTTTTGACCAACCAGCTTTATTTTGCCGCTTTTTTAACACATTCCACTCTTATTTCTTGCTCTTTACGAGCGAGTTTATGGGAGATAATAGCTTGTTTTTTGAAGTCATTATATTCATCACACTGGACTTCTATTAGGTGCTCTCCAGGTAGCAAGCCGAGCTCAGTCCGTTTGAATTTCCCAAGGGCAATATGTGGATAAATTGTTACAGATGCTACATTGTCTGATTTGATAATAACCTCGACGGGTATTTGAGCAAGTTCAATTTCGCTTTTTAAGCGGGCGATTTGACCCGACAAGCGCTTTCCTTTGACCATAATATCTTCCGAGCGCTCCAAAATGACTGTCGCATTCGTGTACCCATTTGAGATACTAATGCCGAGGGGGAATGATAAAACTCGTTCGAGTTCCTTATCGAGAGCCCATCTCTTTTTTGCATTAGTTGACAAGATAGCTATCTCGACTAGGCCAGAATCTCTCTTAGCTGCCTGTTTATAAAAAAATTCAGCCTGTTCCCAGTTTTCATTTTCTGAAGCACCGTGTCCTTGGTTGATGAGACCGACTAGCTCGGCATTAAGAAGACCATTCTCAGCCTGTTGGAGCGCCTGTTGCACTGCTGGCGAATCGTTGTAGTTTTGCGCTGCTTCAAAAAGGCGTTTAGCCTTTGAAAAAGTCTGCATTTTCAATGCAGAAAACCCTAGAGACATACTTTCTTGATATTTTCGATGTCGTTGTTGAAACTTTATTCTTTGAAGGGCCGATTCCGCCTCAGGATTGACTGGGTCAAGGGCTTGAGCAGCGGTGTATTTCATCACAGCAGTTTCTAACTTTCCAAGTTTTTCGTAGTAGGCTCCTTCAGCGATTAACGCACTTATCTGATGTAAGGATTTAATCCGGTTCAAGCCGACTTTCGCATGCTGGTTGGTCGGGTCTATCTCTAAAACCAAGTTATAAGAGAGCATTGCTCGAGTAGTATCCTTGTTTAAGACTGCGAGGTCCCCAGTTAAGTTATTTTCTTCTATCACTAGTGGGATAGATTGTATCAATGCCTCTGAGTCCTTGATGGCTTGCCGGTAATTTCTTTGTGCTGATATGTACTGTCCTTGCCGATAGTTTTTTTCACCAGTAGCGAGGGTCTCCTCAATCTTGAAGAAAGCTGTCTTTGTCCATCTATCTGGATTTAGATCACGTATTCGATCTGATAGCGTCAGTGCTTGAGCCAGCAGTGTTTGAGCTCTGAGGCGAGCAAGTTCTTTCTTATCAACGTCTACCTCTACATTGTTGATATCTAAAGGCTCACTCACTACTTCTTGATGAGAATTGTCAGAAAACAATATCAACTCAGATAAAAAGAATATCGAGCTTGCAGAAGCGAATATAATTGTCGCGATCAGGGCTTTCCTTGCGCGTGATGGCTTGGTGCCTTTAGGCGCTGGTAAATGAGAGTCAGGTTTGTTCGTGACGAACTGGGTTGGCTTGATATCGATATGCGTTCTCAGGCTCAGTTATGTGTTTTCGCGCAGAGTCGGTTTATACGAAAAACTAATCATATCAGATTGTTAGGATTAGTCTTGGGAAGAGCGATAACGTTTCTAATAAATTGTGGCATATTAGCAATATGAAAAAAAATTAACTTCTTGTTAGGACTGTGATCCTGTATTCTTTTTTGCTTATAATATCAACTGTTTAGCCGTTAAAAAAAGCACATAATGATGTGCGGAGTAAGTCGATGAAAAAATACTGTCTGGTTCTTATCTTGAGCACAATTTCTGCGCTGGTACTTAACGGGTGTATTTTAAATTCGACCGGGGAGAAATATCGGGCCAACTCTTACCAAGTCTCGCAAGTAAACCAGAAGCAGGCTGCGGAAGTGATAGATATTCTAGCTATTCTGCCCGCTCAGATCGCAGTCGATAATAGTGAAGCCCAGACAAATAGGGCGCTACTTGGTGCAATCTTGGGAGCAGCGAGTGGAGCGGCCATTGGAAACGCTGTTGGAGGGCGCAACACTGTGGCGGGAGGTCTTCTTGGAGGTGCTGCGGGCGTTGCTGTCGCATCCACCAGCGAAAACACCGTTCTTGTTGAAGGTGTTACGATAACTTTTTTACAGAACGACAAAACCTATAGTTCTTCTCAAGTCGGATCTAGTTGTGAATTTAAGCCGGGTGCTGCGGTTATGATTCAGACCAATGCTACTGAAACGCGAATCCAGCCAAATAGCAGTTGCCCTGGAAGCTAAGGCAAGACAGTTTTGATGAATCCTCCTTTATAGTAAAGCTTACAGACCTGACTTATAGCGCTTATATTCCTGCCATAGTTTCTCGGAGAGTTCTGCGTCTTTTTCCGATTCGGCGGCCTCTCGTAATTGACGGGCTACGATATCATCATCTTTTTCCAGGAGTGAAGGACTTTCCGGTTCAGATTCTGCAACTCTGTTAGGAGCACCGTAAGTTGAGCCTTTGTTGCTGCGTGCATCACCCGAAGAGACTTCAGGCGCTACCGAACCCCCACCAGAGTCAATTATTTGGGCGTCGCTCATACCACTATCCTCTTGAGCAGGAGCTCCTAAGCTTTCTTCTTTCGGTCCTTTTTCCGTCTTCAGCAACTGATTCATAGAATTCTTGTGAGATTTTTGTGGCCCAATGTTGACCTTGATACCGCCTGTGGATTTTTTGGCTTGCGTGCGTCTGGCTTTGGTGGGAGAAAATAGGCTCGCTTTCAAGCTATTGGTGTTTTGAGGCTTAGAGTTTTCCGTTGCCAGATCTTTTCTTTCCGAGAAATCCTGAGAGGTGGGTCTTGCCCGCTGAGATTGTTCACGGTCTTGTTTCTCTCCCATTCTATCGTTTGCAGGTTTGCGACTTGTGTCTTTCTCTATAGATATTTCTTCTACTTCCACAAAAGCGGCATTTTTTACGGGAGGAGAGAAAGTAGGTTTTTTAGTCATGGAATCCTTGTTTTTCTTTTCTTGCGGATTCTTTTTGTCAGTTAGTTCAGTGGTTTGTGTTTTAGTTTTCTCTACTAAAGGTTTTTTAGTAGCTGTTGTACATGAAATCAACATGCAAATTGTTAGAGCGACTACTCCATATTGAAGTGATTTATACGCTGATGCGGCGAGCGATCTAGATTTGTTATTAGAGCGCTTAAGCATAGCTTCTATCCTGTGAGAGCTTTATTAGGCAACGATGCTAGATCGAAGATTTGGTTTCTACCTTAAATAGTTTGGGTGAACCGCATTACTTTTATATTTTCAAGTTTCCTTCATCGGTCAGAATAAAGCTAGCT
>JABISZ010000013.1 GCA_018668255.1 Pseudomonadota bacterium
AATCACTTCTCCATCAGCCATGGGATCTGAAAATGGCACGCCTAACTCAACAATATCAGCACCTCCGTTTACTAAAGCATGCATTAATGGAACAGTGTCTTTAACAAAAGGATCTCCAGCAGTTATGAATGTAATGAGCGCTTTTTTTTGATTCCGTTGCAGGTCAGAAAAACAATTTTTTATAAGACTCATTTAGTTATAAAATCTCCTGATGAAAAACATATCAAAGTGTTATGGAATTAATTGTAGCGATAGTCTGTATATCCTTGTCGCCACGACCAGACAAGTTTACTACGATTATTTTATCATTATGCATGCTATCCGCCAGCTTTTCAGCATAGGCAAGAGCGTGGCTTGTCTCCAAAGCAGGAATAATCCCTTCCAGCTTTGTAAGGCGATCAAAAGCGACCAATGCCTCTTGATCGCTTATAGCCTCGTAAGTCGCTCTTCCAGTATCTTTCAGCCAAGAGTGTTCCGGCCCTACTCCAGGGTAGTCAAGTCCAGCAGATATGGAATGCGTCGCTTCTATCTGCCCACACTCATCTTGCATTAGATAAGTGCGGTTTCCATGCAATATGCCTGGCCGCCCTGCATTAAGTGGTGCGGAATGCTTACCACTTGCAACGCCTTCACCTCCGGCTTCAACTCCAAACATTTGAACCTTAGAGTCATTGATGAAAGGATAAAAGAGACCAATAGCATTTGAGCCTCCGCCAACACACGCAACCAAAGCGTCTGGCAGTCTTCCGAAACCTTCAAGGCACTGAGCACGAGCTTCTCGTCCAATGACCGACTGGAAGTCTCTTACTATTTGAGGGTACGGATGAGGACCAGCAACAGTACCAATGATATAGAAGGTGTTATCAACATTGCTAACCCAGTCTCTTAAAGCTTCATTCAAAGCGTCTTTTAGTGTACACGACCCTGACGTTACAGGGATCACCTCTGCGCCAAGCAATTTCATACGAAAAACGTTCGTAGACTGTCTTTTTATATCTTCTGACCCCATATAGACTCGGCACTCTAACCCCAGTCGGGCAGCTATCGTTGCGGTGGCGACTCCATGTTGGCCTGCTCCAGTCTCGGCTATCACTCTTGGTTTACCCATTCGCTTTGCCAACAGTGCTTGTCCAACAGTATTATTTACTTTATGGGCGCCAGTATGATTTAAGTCCTCTCTTTTCAGGTATATCTGCGCACCTCCAATTTCTTGAGACCACCGTTTAGCGTGATACAAAGGACTCGGCCTACCAACATAGTTTTTCAGATCACCATCTAGCTCAGACAAAAAATCTGGGTCACTCATATACTTTGCGTAAGCCAACTCCAAATCCAGCAACGGCTGCATCAAAGTCTCTGCAACGAAGCGACCCCCATACTCACCATAATATCCTTTCTCGTTTGGGAACTTAGTCTCAGACCCAGCTCTATGCGAGTCATTTAAATTTACTTTAGATATCAAGTTTATTTACCTCAGCTACAAAATCTTTCATTTTTACTCGGTCCTTGATCCCCTTAGTAGCCTCTATCCCACCACTCACATCCACACAAGAGGGTTTTACACACCGAATCGCACCCACGACATTTTTCGAATTCAAGCCACCTGCAAGAATTGTGGGGCAGGGCACTTGACTCGGGAGCAAGCTCCAATCGAACGAAGTACCTGTACCGCCTCGCCTCTCAATATCGTAGCTATCAAACAGAATTGCCTTCGCATTCCTAAAACGAGGCACTTCCTGAATTAAATTTTCACCGCCTCCTACTCTCAAAGCCTTAATCCAAGGCTTAAATGACGACTCGCAATATTCCGGCGACTCATCGCCATGGTATTGAAGCATATCTATTTTCGTAAGATCTGATATTTCAGACACCTCTTGTTGCGTCGCATTTACAAAAAGACCTACAGTCGATACGAACGGCGACAGCTTTTCGATTATTTGCGCAGCAACTGATGGAGGGATATATCTAGGACTAGGCTTATAAAACACGAACCCTAAGGCATCGACACCCAAGCAATCAGCATCTAGCGCATCTTGTAGATTCGTAATTCCACAAAACTTGATTCGAACTCGTCTCAACGAAGTAACCCCATAAAAAGATATCTAACAAATTATCACACTTACTCGCCAGAACTTACAGCATATCGATTCGTTTCTTAATCATTAATCGAATAGAGATGCTAATCTGATTCAGTATAAATGGAAAACTCTTCGGGATACCCAACATGAACTAAATATAGACCATCTGGATCCGCAGTTACCCCTCCTAAACTTCTGTCTCTATACATGAGAACATCATTAGCCCAACTAATTTCTCGTTTGCCACATCCTATATCAAAAAGCACGCCTGCAAAATTTCTTATCATATGCTGAAGAAAAGCGTTAGCAGTGACGGAAAAAACGATACAATCTAATTCTTGAGAAACTTCAAAAGCCTGAATTTCTCTTACCGGACTTGATGCCTGACATCCTTTCGCCTGAAATGAAGAGAAGTCATGACGTCCAATCCAATACTTTGCTGCGGACTGCATTAAGGCAATGTCCAGCTTGCGATGTTCCCATGTTGCTCTTTTATGAAAAAGTGCAGAACGTATAGGTTGATTGTAAACAAGATACCTATAGGAGCGGCTTATTGCGCTAAATCTAGCATGAAACGTTTCTGGAACATTTCGAGCCCATTGGATTGATATATCTGGCGGTAACTTTGTATTGGTTCCAAAGATCCAAGAATAATCAGTTCGAAGAGCGTTCGTGTCAAAATGAACTATCTGGCCGGTAGCATGGACTCCAGCATCGGTACGGCCAGCACAAACAACCTTAATGCGTTCATCAGCTACAAATGACAAGGCATCCTCAAGTGAGGATTGCACTGTACGTCGACCAGCTTGGCTCTGCCAACCACTAAAATTGGAACCGTTGTATTGAATTCTTAATGCTAGTCGAACCATTTCAGCACCAACTTTGCGGCGAAAAGCGAGAAACCAAAATCAGAATAAGAAATTACTCGTTCGGTAAACTCTCAATAATGTTATTCACTTCCATTGCTTGCTCTGGTGTCCCCTCCATCTTAACAAGTTCTAAGATTTCACGCGCACGTTTTATTTCTCCCAGCTCAACTAGCACCTTAGCAAAATCTAAGCTTGCCTCATGCTCATTCTCTCTTGTCGTTTCATCACTAGAGGAAGGGGTACCAATTTCCACTTCGCCTTTGGAATCGTAGACTGAGATATTCCTAAAAAACCTTGCCTTGAATAACAAGTAAAGAATTAAACTAAAAAATGCTAATGCCCAGTAATTAATATCAGCATTAAAAGCTACATGATCAGTCAGAAATTTTTGCACCATCTTTTCAATCGAGTGTGAAAAACTATTTACAGACGCAGGAGCTTCAACTCTATAAATAATGGGCTCATAGAATTTCAGCCGTTCTCTTAAGGAAAAAATTTGTTTATTCTTATCTAAAATCTGCGTATAGAGATCTGCATATGACCTGTCATCTTTTTGACTTTCATAACTGTCTGAGACCACTGCATCCAATTCACCCACCTTAGTATTAGAAGGCTGATGAATTTGCTCTCTGCCTTCAACCGACTCTTCGTTATTCCCGGCTAGCATGACACTCGGCAAGCTTAACGCAGAAAGGAAGAAAATGGCACCTGAGAGGGCAAGCCAAAAATTACTCCTCAATTAACATCTCCGCAATCTGGACACTATTTAAAGCAGCCCCTTTCCTAACATTATCTGAAACCACCCACATATTCAGTCCCTTCGGATGCGAAATATCCTCCCGAATACGGCCAACAAATACAGAGTTCTTTCCCGTGCCATGTGTTACAGCAGTAGGATAGCCTCCATCCTCCTGCTCATCGACCACAGTTATGCCTGGAAACTCGCTCAACAAGTCTGTAGCTTCCGTAGCACTTATTCTAGAAAGAGTTTCTATATGTATTGCCTCAGAATGGCCATAAAAAACAGGGACCCTTACCGCTGTAGGGTTCACTTTTAAATTTCTGTCTCCTAAAATTTTCTGGGTCTCCCAAACCATTTTCATTTCTTCTTTTGTATAGCCATTGTCTTGGAATGTATCAATCTGCGGAAGGCAGTTAAACGCAATTTGCTTGGGGTAAATTCGAGACTTCACCTCTTTCCCATTCAGAAGGCTTGCAGTCTGCGTTGCAAGTTCTTCGAGAGCTTCTTCCCCAGTACCAGACACTGCCTGGTAAGTGCATACATTTATTCGTTCAATGCCAACCGCATCGTAAATAGGTTTTAGCGCAAC
>JABISZ010000093.1 GCA_018668255.1 Pseudomonadota bacterium
GCGTATCAAAGTGATTTATTTATTACTCCTTACTATGCTGTTTATAACAAGCTGCAGTGTTAACCCAGTGACAGGACAAAATGAATTCTTGTTGATGTCAAAACAGCAAGAAATCACTTTGGGTGAAAAAAACTATAGTCCTTCTCGACAAGCCCAAGGAGGTGATTATTACCTTGATGCTGAACTACAGGGCTATGTTGCGGAAGTAGGTAAAAAATTAGCAACATTTAGCGCCCAACCCGACTTACCCTTTGAGTTCGTAGTGATTAACAATTCAGTTCCCAATGCTTGGGCCCTGCCTGGGGGTAAGATTGCAATTAATCGAGGCCTTTTAATGTACCTTGAGGATGAGGCTCAGCTTGCTGCAGTGTTGAGTCACGAAATTGTTCACGCAGCGGCTCGCCACAGCGCGGCACAAATGAGCCGCGGGACACTCCTTAGCCTCGGGGTCATGGCTGTTGGAGTGACTGTCAAAGAGAACAGGAACGATCAACTTTATAGCTTGGCATCTCAAGCCGGAGCAGCAGCTTGGCTGGCGAAATATGGTCGAGATGATGAGCTTGAGGCGGATTATTACGGTATGAATTATATGGCCCAAGCGGGCTATGACCCAGAGGGCGCGGTGGAATTACAAGAAACTTTTGTCTCTCTTAGCAATGATAAAGCAACGAGTTTCTTGTCAGGTTTATTTGCTAGTCATCCCCCTTCAATGAAGAGAGTGGAGGCAAATCGCATAAAGGCTAAAACCTTGCCGAGCGGCGATCGAGGCAGGACGCGTTTCCAGACAGCTATTAGGCAGTTAAAAAAGGATGAGCTAGCGTACGAAGCTGCAGAAAAAGCCAAGGAGGCTCTACAGAAAGATGATCCAAGGAGTGCTTTAAGCTCGCTAGACAAAGCGATTGCTCTTCAGCCAAATGAGTTTTCTTTCTGGGTGCTGCGAGGAAAGGCCTGGAAAGCTCTGAATAAAAGGGACAATGCGGATAAAGCTTTTTCAACAGCTATTAGAAAAAATCCGGACCATTTCAGCGGATATTTGGAGCGCGGAATTCTTCGTCATGACAAAGGCGAACGAGAGAAAGGTCTTACTGATATTAAACTTAGCTACGCTTTGTTACCAACCCCCGCTGCTAGTTACTACCTCGGTGAGGCAGAAATGTCGGCAAAGAACTATGCAAAGGCCGAGGACTACTTTTACCTGGCTGCAAACGCAAGAGGTAATATAGGCGATTTGTCCCGTAAGAGCCTTCAGATAGCGCAACAACAACTTTATCCTGAGCGCTATATAAGTGCAGAGCTCGTTTTTAATCCTGCAGGAGATATCGCGGTAAGCCTGATAAACAATGCAACTGTTTCAATTGCGTACATTCAGCTTCAAATCAGGTACGAGGGAGTATTGAAAACAACGATATGGAAGGACAAAATTCAACCGCAAGGACGCGTGATGGTCTCATCCGGTATTGGTGGCATTAAGGCTTTAGCAACGAGACAAGAATTTTTCGAAGTCCGTATTATTGCTGCTCGAATAGCTGAATAATTTTTCTCCCTTTGGCTCGGAGAAAACTAAAGAAAATACAAGATGCTGCCGATCACTCTGATATGAAATTAAATCGAACAAAGTCTACATGCGCTTTTTGTCTGCGGGTCAGAATATTTGTACTGGGGCTTATATTTTTGTCTGCCGTACCAATGTTAAATGTTGAGCTAACAGTTATTCAGGGTGTTTCATTGACACAGATAGCGGCGGACCTAATTATGGTCTCGCTCGCGATGTTAGTTATCTGGAAGCGCTATAAGGAGCACTGGAGGCCGAGAAATGACAGGACTATCAAACGGCCCTAATTGTTTCAGATGCAAATATTTGTTTATCACGCACGATCGCCGCAGACCTTATGGATGTTCTCTCATGGGCTTTAAATCTGCGGGAATGCCGGCAAAAGAGGTTTTGCGTATTCAGGGGCATGTGTGTCTTGCTTTTTGTGCAAAATAAAGTTGTTTTTAAAACTCATTCCGATAACAAGGAAGAGGGTTGGTGAATCAGTAAAAAGGAGGTTTTTACTTTTTTTAGTCGTCTACAAGAGTACGCGCCATTGTAGGTAGAAATAGCACACTTAAATGCGTCTCCGTTTCCACGACTTTCGCTCGACGTCCAAATGCTTGATGATTTTAATGATGGGAAAACGTTCGGGTTAACAGCAGGGCCAACGCAGGTAGGGGAGATAATAGATTTAACTTCGGACAAGGTTGCCAATCGCCACTGGAGTCCAGAAACTTCAGATAATTCTTGGGCATATGCGACAGCATCATCCCAATTCAACTTTAAACTATCGCCAGAACAGGTGTTCAGTGAAAAATAAGATCCTCCAGGGCATCGATACCAGACGGTTTCAGTTTTCCAGTCGAAAGCGGTGCCAGAGGGCCCTAAGGAAAAAGTACCAAGGTCATTTTTATCAATAGTGCTAGAGCATACAGGCTTTTTATCGTAACGATCACATCCTGCTATCAGCAAAAAGAAAATAGAGACAATTAAAAGTTTCAAAAGCATTACAGTATAAGGGCTAAGACGATCGCCGCTCGGGGCGATATTTTGGTGGCCATGTGCTCTCTTCATGATTAATTCTCTAACAATCTCGTCCTATGGTCTGGCAGCCTCTATACAATCTATATCGACACTAACCTCAAAATGTGAATTTTTTATTTGTGTGAAATTGTCTTCTTCTTGGCAGGCGAGCAATGTGCTGGAGGGCTCGACTGTAGAGGGAGGACACGTTGAACAATAAGAGGTCCTAAACTTCAGGAAACAAGTGTCGATGACTTAACCAACAACTCGTAGGTCTTGATGATTATTCGGCACTCCTCTGTAACCATCTAGACTTTTACGTTTAAAACTAGAATTCCCGGCATAATATTTACGCATTTGGGTGGATACATGGATTTTGCTTCAATCGTTGGCCTGATAGCGGCCATCTTCTTCCTTACCTCTGGTGTAAGTGATCCCAATTCTCTTTACGATGCCAATTCAGTATTTATTGTGTTAGGTGGCACTGTTTCAATTGTGTTGTACCGCTCAAAATTGTCCGATGCCAAAAGTTTAGGTGCGGTTATCGGCAAAGTGTTTGTCAATAAGAC
>JABISZ010000094.1 GCA_018668255.1 Pseudomonadota bacterium
CCGCCTAGCGTAATAAAAAAATCCCGACGCGGCATGCATGGCTGGGGACCCCGCATTGAGCATACCCCCCCTGCCGGTTTCGGGGGGATGGGGGTCGGAAAGTGGCGCTAACGGCCTAAGGCCGGACTGACAGAACTGACAAAAGGGGTTCTGGCTGTTTAGTCAGTTGGGGGTTGGGCGGGTTCGGCGGGGCGATCCTGATGCTCAATTAATCAGGGCGCCGAGCAACCGCGAGCTATGCCGCTGGCCTCACCACCTGCCGTGGTTGCCCGGTGGTTGCTAATGACAACTTAGGCAACTGCCTAAAGGCCTTAATTCCACTTAAGTCATTGAAAAGGATGGTGGGCGCAGCAGGGCTCGAACCTGCGACCCGCTGATTAAGAGTCAGCTGCTCTACCAACTGAGCTATGTAAAACCTGGCATTTTACGGACGAATCTTCTCATCTATTTGGCGGTCCGGCAAGTTTGCTGTGACGCGATTGTGACAAACCCTGCATACAGCCCCCTTCCCGACACACCGTATAGAAAACTGCATAGTTAGCTCTTCAAGAGCAATGGGGAATTGGAGGGATGGCATCGCAGGGTATAAATTTGGCGTACACCTAATTCAGGACTTTTTGGCTCACACCCTACCCCCTCATAGGGCCACCCGGCCCTTTCATTATGTATTACACAGCCCCGACATAATTTTACTGATTTTGAAACTGTAAACTTAGGTCAATATGACGACATGAAGGGTCATCTATGGCGGCTCTAATCTCCATGACACGAATGACAAGTGATTACTAAACTACTTATGAAATACCTTTATTAGGGAGTTTAGTATTCGTTTGTCACTTCTGTCACACTGGTGCTGATGACGGACACGCACTCGCTGACTATCGTCGTAATGCGGACGGCACGATCGAGGCGATTTAGGAACCGAATATGAAAAAAATACTCTATGTCGATATGGATAACGTGCTCGTAGACTTTCCTAGTGCCTTTCCCCACGTTCCAAATGATGTTCTCGAAAAGTACGCTGATGATAAGGACGATATCCCTGGAATTTTCTCCCTAATGCAACCGTTAGACGGCGCTATCGACGCATATGAAAAGCTCTCCCAAAAATACGATACATATATCCTTTCCACCGCTCCTTGGGATAACCCAAGCGCATGGAGTGACAAGATTATTTGGGTTCAAAAATATTTAGGGAGCTTTGCACATAAACGTTTGATTTTATCACACAATAAGAATTTGAATTCAGGCGATTACTTGATTGACGACAGAACCAAGAATGGCGCATCTGAATTTAAGGGTGAACACATTCATTTTGGTACAAAGCCATTTCCAGATTGGCCGGCTGTGCTCTCATATCTTCTTTGAAGGATCTCATTATGGGTAACCCAAACATGATGAAAGATATAGTTGTAATTGACATCGAGTCGACGGGCGTAGACACCGATACCAACGAGATAATTGGTATATCATCTGTGCTTATACAATCACAAAAGGTTACAGGTTTTAAATACGAAACGTGGTGTAATGCGCCTGTCGGCCTACGCTGATGCGATAGACGATTTGGGAGGAAAACAGGTCCTAGGTGTCAGCGACTTTTGGACAAACAACGGTGAGCTATCTGTCGCAGATTTTCGATAACGACCGCTTTTGTCTTTAATTGCATTAGTGCTTTGAATATGGCATTGAAAAAAACCGGGACTAATTAAGAAGGAGATTGGCAATGTCATCTGTGAAATTTAAACTGGTGATCGAAATTGATGCCGCCGAGGTTTACAATGAAGAGCTAGGTGCAGAATGCGTGAGCGGTCTTACCAGTCGCCTGCAGGATATGGAGGAAACTAAGGAACTGTTTGGCTATCTTGCTCAGTGCGCATCCTCGGAAGTTCGCATCGACATCGCCTACATGGACAATCTGAACGAGGAAACCGTCGAGCTCCTCTCGCGGGACGCTTCTATTGATATACGCCGACGGCTTTGCGGCGCGACACCGTTCCGTGAATGGGCATCAACGGAGCTCCTTATCGAATATATCAAAGCAGACATTGACTGCGCGAAAACTATCGCCGGCGGCCTCGGCGATTACAACGATGCGGATCCCAACAAGGTAGCAATTGAGCTGTGCAAGCATTCCGACCCAGATGTTCGAAACGCACTGGCAGGAAGCTGGGGCACGCCGAAGAAGTTGTTGAAGCAACTGCTCTCGGATCCAGACGCAAGTGTCCGAGCCTCGGCTAAAAGAACGCTCCGCTGATCTGATAGTGAGAGGGGGTTATCCCCCTCTCACGCAATTGTGATTGAAAATGAGTTCGACAGACATTCGAGAACACGGTGTCGTGATTAATCTCGCAAACTGGGAGCGGTATTCCACCTCCGAGGACGAGGTGAATGCTCGTTTGGTGGCTGAGATTTGCGATGAGATATAGCACTCAGGTGAGCGCCTGATGCCCAAACGCTCGATCACTATCGAGCGCAGGTTCAGACCTATCTCGACATGACGGGCGCCGAACTCCGATCTAGGCGCTTCCAATATCTTGAGATTGTTTAAATGCCATCAGAACTACGAACCCTATAACTCACTCCAGTAGTTCTGGTTCAGCCTGATGTGAAAGCTCGCCGTATTCAGATCTATGCAACAGCGCCGCAGATAGTTTGTTTTGATTTTCTTAGCGATGCTCTGCAAGAGGCATGAATATTCAGTTGCCAATCTTCACATCAAATCCCGTCTGCTCACGGATTGCTCTTCAAAAACTTCAAAATCAATCTCATGCTTGCTGTAAATGGCAATGGTTTGGCTGGAATTCCTGGTGCATCCATCCTGTAGATTTTAGAGCTACTGGGATAGCAAGTCAGACTTTAAAGGGCCTTGGGGTCAAAAAAATACAGACAAGCTTCACAGGGCGTTACAACCCCTTGGTGCTGATGCCGGACAGCTCACTAAACTAACAGCGCCCCACCAGACAATTATTCTTATACTGCTAAAAGCGATTGGCTATATATGCTGAGATTTCACTTGTGCTTTTCATCGGTTCAGAAAGATTTCCCGACCTAACGAAGAAATCCTCACCCTTTACGCCATTCTTGTCCACTGACTTAACAAAAAGGGGTGTGGCCCCCTTGGCAACAACTACGGAACATACCTCCTGTCCTGAGATTTCATGAAAGTGAATTTTGATGCTCGAGGCAGCATATTCTACTCCGAATTCGGAATTTAAGATGTTGCGTAAATGCAGCTCATAGGCGTCAGCATCATCGCCCTTCAATGTGCTCAGGTCGTTATCTAGACCTAATATGTTCCCATCATCGTCAACACCAATAATTAACCTACCACCCTCACCGTAGCCGTTATTAAATGCTGCAACTGTTTTTAGAACTACTTTTTCCAAAGCTTTGTTTAGACAATTTTGCTCGGTATCCCACCGCATCGATGATTTAAATTCGAGGCCATCATGCTCACCTTCTGCGATAATATCAGAAATACTAACCGCTCCTCCAGTCGTCTGCATCTCTGTGATGTTTGAAAGGAAAGAGTTGAGTTCATCGCTAAGCAATGCCCTTCGTGAATTTAGAAAACTCTCAAAATTTTCGATCTCCCAAAGACTACTATCCTCTGGGATGCATTGCTTTCGTAGTGCTGACGGAAACTGATTAGACGCTTTTTCTAGATATTTCCTAGCAGCTTGATCGGACTTTCCTCGATTCTCTATAGAAGCCAACACCGCACGGTTAGTTACCTCTTGAGCTAGAGCGTATTTAAAGCGGTTGTTAGTATCATAGCCATTGGCCTTAAGGGCGGCGTATGGAAAGATGTGGTCTTTCTCGAGCGAATATTTCTTGCCCATATTCCCCCGAATTGACACACCGCTAGTCAGGCACACGGCCCCCTTGCTCTTGAAGTACCAACGCATGAGCGAAAAGAGTGGGTGCCGGATATCTCTACCAACAAATTCTCCATCAGTGATTGTTAATGAACGCTCTTGCTCGATTAACCCAAGCAAGTCGTCAAATGGCTGAGTTGAATTTTTAACAATGGCCAAGTCTTTATCGAGCTTCTGAGGTGTCTGACTTGCATATCTCTGACGAAGTTGTGAGTAATAAAACCATTTAACCGCCTTGTTGATCTCATCCTCTGTCATTTGACCACTTGGTTTTTTATAAACGTATAAGATTAACGGAATGAGAGCGAAAACAGAGTTTATTTCATCGGAGTGATCAACAAACGCATGCGTTCGAAGGATGTTTGTTATGTAGTCGAGAATTTGTGTATCAAGGCGCTTCCATGCTGTCTTGATGGCTTCAATATTATCCGAACTATGAAGACGTTTCATCTCTGACCCCATCGAGTGGGTCACTGCTAGCAGAGCAAAGATTAGAAAATCCAGCTTGAAAACAAACCCATTTTCCCCAAGTTCAAAAAGCTTGGCTTTGAATAGATCACGCGCTTCAGGCCAGTACCCGCTGATTTGAGCCAGCGCTAGTTCAGCATCCGTCAGATTTACACCGCTGGCGTTAACGATGTAGAAGATGTCTATCGCTTCCTTGATTGAAGCGCTGACAGGAATAATTTGTTCTGGAAACTCTCGATCTTTTATCGATTTGACTGCCTCGAAATTGTCATCGACCAAATTTTCCAGTTCAGCATTCAGTAGTTCCTTTTCCCTAAGTCTTATTCGAATGTCGGAACTTCTAATCTCACCCTTGAATATATCTGTGAGGTCTACCCAAAGCGGATTATTCTGCATTGCTTGCTTTTTGTAATACTCCAAATCTAAGGTTTCCAAGTTTACGTACAAACCCAAAACGTTATTTTTGATCTCTGGCTGCGTATAATACGGCGGTAGCTTCCCTTCTAAGATCATATAGATTGTTGTTATACGCTGTTGGCCGTCGAGGATGAGCTTTACTGAGCCCATCTCACTTGTGTACTTCTTCTTTCCTTTGAGTTCGGGCGGGTTTGTAGTTTCCCAGGTTAACAAAGTGCCCGTCGGATATCTCTTAATCAAAGACGTAAATAGAGCCTTAGCGTCAGGTCTCTTCCAGACATATTCTCGCTGGAAAGCTGGAACAAAGATTTGGCTATCATCAATTTTGTCAATTATTTGTCTGATTTGCATAAGTTTCTCGCAATCTTCTTTTGAATTTTGTTCAAATGTATGACGTTCCGCCTATCAGTGGTCCAGTTGTTTTGAGAGAGTCCGGACGTTTTCAAGGTATTGCGGTTTGACAGTTTGAGGCAGTGCGCCATACACACAATCCATTGCGTGCACCTTATAAAAAAGTACATAAAAGTACACACCCAGCTTTGCGGGAAATTGCCTGCATTTTGTATCAGCGATGTACTTACGAGTTGATCGGGGAAATCAAGAACTACCCCCCGGAGTAGCGTCTTGCAGAGTCGAAAAACTACCGGGACCATTAAAGCCATGAAGGTTTGCTCTGCAAGCCAGTGCTATCGACTTCGTTGATCACATCATTGAGAAGTTCCCTTTCTCCTAACCTGCTCGCCCATGTGTCATACAAGCAAAATAGACTTGTGATTTGGCGTCAAGGACGGGCTTGGACCGCTGACTTGAGTAGCTAGCGAAGAGTCAGGAATGTCTATACGTAAAAACGCGATTTAAGACTCGTACAGAACGTTCGATGTGGCATCGACCGACTGAGATTTACTATTCACGCCTCAGTTCACAATCACTTTAACAAAGAAAGGCATCTAAACAGCGCCAACACCTTCAAGGCAGATCGCGCAACAGCCTTAGCTGAATGGCGTGAGATATCTGTTTAGCTCATACTGGACTTAAGGTTTCCCTTGAGCAAGAAAACTTCCTCTGACAACGCCCAGCGATGCTAAGGACGATTTACTAAGACGCTTTTCGTCGCTCCAACTCCTGTTGAGCACACCAAACGACGTCATGATCCATATCAGTCTGGCCCACCATCCATTGTAAATAGTCAATCGGTAGATCCTGCCAACTAGAACCACGGTGTTTCCCGAACGGAATAGTTGGCAGCTTCTTAGGCTGTTTGGTCCATTCAATCATCTGCTCTGTAGTAGACACTTTAAGCAGCTCAGTCAGTAGGTGCGCGGTAACCCACGCATCAGGTCCTGCCCTATGCGGTGGCATTGCCATCTCAGCGTCGAGCTTCAAATCACGCCAATATCGCAGAACCTGATTGCTATGCTTTGGTGCGTCAGGCCAGACGTGTAGAGCAACTTTGTAGGTGCATATCCATGGCAAAGCGTCAGTTGCAGTCTCCGTGATAAACGTTTGTTCAAAAGCGCAATTGTGAGCAACAAGAATATCTGGTCTCTCTCCACCCCACACTGCCTTGCGCAATAGTTCCTGCGAGCAGACCGGAGTGTCTGCGTCGAAGTCATCTTCGGTAATGTGATGCACTGCCATTGTTTCGGGAGGAATGCCGTTTAGTGGTCGATAGAAGCGAGCCATTGGCCGATCAATACGCCAACTATCTCCCTCTGAAGCCACATCTACTCGTCCTAACTCGATAATCTCGGCTGGTGGCTCAAACCCCGTCGTCTCAATGTCGATGACTCTCAGCAGCATATAGTGCCTCCTAACCAATCCTAAACACCTGGGTATGAATAAGTAAATTTGTTATCCTTGGTACATGAAGTCTCCATTCTTTTCCTATTTGCCCGTCGAAAAGCTTGTAGAAGCATTTGCAAATGCTGGAGGCAATGAGCTTGAGAGTGGGAAACTTGATAGTCCTGAATCCTCGGCAGCCTTAGCTGCAAATA
>JABISZ010000095.1 GCA_018668255.1 Pseudomonadota bacterium
GAGTAGATACGTAAGTACGGAGGAAAACTGCTTTCAAGAAGGCACAACTGCTATGCATACAGATCTTATGAATCTACTAGGTGGCTCTAAAAATACACAGTATTCTCCTCTTTCGGAAGTTGCTGGTTTGCTAGGTTTCCCCAACACGGTAGCTATGAATAGTAGAAAGATGTTTGAAGTATATCTAACTGGGGACACAGAAGTCATTCGAAAAAAGAATGAAGTGGACGTACTTAAACTCTGGTTCATTTACCTTAACTACCAATCTATGGCTGGCCAGATCGATATTAATGTTGAGATGGAACGAACCAAGAACTACCTCGCGACCAGCAATCAGCCTCATGCGTCTGAACTATTGACTCTATGGCAAGCTATGGCGTTATTTTGATTGTCTTTTGTGAGTTCCTTTATTCCCTGTGAAAAATGGTGAGCGAGTGACGCTAACTATCCAAAACTTTGCTCATGATGGGCGTGGTGTGGCTCGGTTAATGGGAAAAACTGTATTTGTGTCTAATGCGCTTCCCGGAGAAACGGTAGAGACAGAAATTGTCTGCACGCATCGTAGCTTTGATGAAGCAAAAGCCACCAGTGTGTTAAGCGGGAAAAGTCATCTTCGCGTTACTCCAAAGTGTGAATATTTTGGGAAATGCGGTGGTTGTGATTTGCAGCATATTCAAGACTCGTATCAATTAAAGTATAAGCGAGATGTATTAGCCGAAATATTGGCTCGTCAATCAGATTTGACTTCAGAAAAAGAGCTGGAGGTCGTTACTAGTCGCCCGTGGCGATATCGCCGAAATGCTAGAATTGCTGTTTCTATCTCTCTTGAACACGGATTGAAGTTAGGCTTTCGTGAGAGGGGTAGTAGAACTGTTGTCCATTGCCTCAAATGTGACGTCCTTGATCCTTCGCTATCAGATCTATTGCCTCATTTAACCGATCTGATTCAAGGATTAGACTTTAAAAACTGTATATCTGAGGTAGAGTTACTTTCGACAGGAGACAATGTGACTGTCACCCTATTTATTGAACCCAAATTCGGTGCATCAGATCGAATAAAGTTAAGTGATTTTTCCAATTCACATAAAGTTAGCGTCTATCGTAAATCAGGTAAGATCACTGAATCTTTAGGAAGCTTAAATACTGAGCATGGTTACTATATTAATAACCTATATTTTGAGGTGTCTCCTGGTAGCTTCTTACAAACGAACCATGAAATAAATTCAGCGTTAGCGTCATATGTTTTGGAGGTCTTGAGGCCATCAAAAAAAGAAATTATTGCTGACTTGTTTTGTGGCATGGGTAATTTCAGTTTACCTTTGGCACAGTTGGCTGGGTCAGTTTTGGGCGTTGAGTCTGACAAAGAGCTGCTTATACAAGCGCGTGCGAATGCAGATTTAAACGCGATTCAGAATTGCGAATTTTTGCGAGGGGACCTTTTTAAATGTAGCGACTTCTTATTGGCGCGCCTTACAGATTGTGAAAAAATTCTACTGGATCCTCCACGCGTAGGCGCATTAGATTTCGTTACTAATTGTGATTTTGAAAAAGTTGATCATATCGTCTATGTTTCTTGTAATCCGTCTACATTTGCCAGGGATGCTAAAGTATTATGCAGTAGACATAAATTCATACTTATCAGCACACGCGTTTTTGATATGTTTCCTCAGACAGCTCATGTTGAACTTGTTGGTGTGTTTGAAAAAGGGATATAGGTGCTATGTATTTATACCTCAGATTAATATTAGCTTTGTTAATAGCTCAAGGCTTTCAAGTCCATGCAGAAGCTGAGCGAGATAGAATTCGCTTTGGTATCCCTACAGCGCCGAGTTCTCTTGACCCTAGATTCTCTGTTGATGCAGTGTCAGCAAGGTTGCAGAATTTGGTGCATCGCTCTTTAGTTCGGTTCGAAGAGACTCAGATGGTGGTTCCTGATCTAGCCGAGTGGGAGAAATTAGCGCCACTCCATTATCGTTTTATAATAAATGAGGGCGCATACTTTAATAATGGGAATAGGGTAGTGGCATCTGATGTTTACGCTACTTACAAATCTATTATGGATCCTGAAATTCTTTCTCCCCACATAGGTAGTTTGAAAAACATTAGGGAGATAATCGAACTTGACGATCGGACAGTGGATTTTATTCTAAATGAAGCTGATCATTTTTTCCCGGATTCTTTGTCCATTGGTATTTTACCAGCTGCATACGTTCAGAATCCTCCCCCAAAAACTATTTTTGCAGCAAGTGCCGGTCCATTCGAGGTTTTAAGTTGGACAACAAATGAGCCATTAGTATTGCGTCGAAGAAAAGACGGTCATATATTTGAGTTCATCGCAATTAAAGATAGCAATGCTAGATCTTTACGATTGATCTCCGGTGAGATAGATATCATGCAAGGAGATGTTCCTCCTCATATATATGCATCGCTTTTGCAGCGCCCGGATTTGTATGGAAAAAGAATTGCGGGTAATACGTTCTCTTATTTAGGGTTTAATTTAAGAGATGGGATTACTTCTGACCCGAGATTTCGTCAAGCGTTAGCGCATGCAATTAATCGGGATGCGATTTTAAAATTTCTTTTTCAAGGCTCCGCAAGAAAAGCATGGGCGTTATTTCCTCCTACCCATTGGGCGGGAGCGGAAAATTTGAACGGATTTTCATATAATCCTACGTTATCGCGAGAAATTATTGCAGAAATAAACCCTACAGCAACACCAATTATTTTGAATTATAAAACATCCACGAACAAATTCAGGCAGCGTGTCGCAAACGTAATTCAAAGTCAACTCGCATCTGTTGGGGTGGATATGAAAATTGAAATTTTAGACTTCGGTACGCTGATGGGAGAGATTTCTCGAGGCGATTTCCAATCTTATTCGCTATCATGGGTGGGGCTGAGAACGTCTGATATGTATCGCCAAATTTTTCACAGTAAATCC
>JABISZ010000096.1 GCA_018668255.1 Pseudomonadota bacterium
CCTGAGAGACTTTTAAATTGCGGAATCCTACAATTGTTATTTTACATAACTTAAAAACTTAATCATCGTTGGTGGGATAGCACCACTCCAGTATTTTTCTATTCTGGCAAATTTTCATTTAGCACTGGGTCAAACCATGCTAGCTTAGTGCACAGGAACACAACATTTTTCTCTTGCCAGAAAAGATTGATGAAGCGAGCAATTTACTTGGAGAGTATTGCAAATGTTAGACGATAGTGGGTTATTTACAGATGTAGGACAGGCATATAAAGAATCGATATTTGTAACTCCTTTGTTAGACCAGATATCTTCCCAAGCTGCAAAAGCAGATCAGACCCGATCTATCGATGCTGACCTAATTAGAGAATTAAAGAAAAACAATATTATGCGCATATCTGCTAGCCCAGAGATTGGTGGGTTGAATGCATCAATCACTAGTATTGCAAATGAGTTACGAGCCATAGCACCGAGATGTACATCTACAGCCTGGTGCATGTGGAATCATTTATGTACTTTCCACCATTTCGCTGGCTTACTTGGCCCGAGAAATAAAGAGTTTCTTGCACAGATTGTGTCGGATAAAGATTGGGTGTGTTTTCCTGCGGGGGCCTCGTCTAAAATAGCTGGAGATAAAACTGATAAAGTGGTCAGTTTGACTGGAGTTGCTGCTTTTGGCTCTGGCTCTCGCTATTCTGAATGGGCCGGTGTCGTTTTTAACGAAGGCTGGTCAGATAACCAAACCCCATCTTTTTCTATGGTCGACTTACGAAAACCCTCTGTACGGATAGAACAAACGTGGGAGGCGATGAGTGTACGCGCATCTGCGACTGACCATATTCACTATAAAGACGCATCAGTTCCTGAAGACCGGGTAGTGCCATGGCCGCTTAGGCACCGTGAGAATCTTAGAGATCCAAAGTATAGCGTTATTCATAATAGGTATCGTGAAGATTGGGTAGGTTTGTCAGTGGTCTGGCTCGGTGCGATGGCCACTGGGCTAGTAGAAGTTTCGCTTAACGAGGTTGCCACCAGTATTAAAGAAAGAATTGCGATCTTCGGGACTACAATGGTCGATAAGCCGACTATACATAGCAACCTAGGGCGTGCACGCGCGTTGTTAAATGCCGCGACAGATACGGTTTACGCTGCTATAGCGGAAACAGATGCTCGTATAGAAAAAAATATTTTACCCATGGAAGGTGATTACTTTCGTCAGACTTCTTCGGGTATGCAAGCAATTGTTCTTTGCGAAGAAGCTATGAAATTAATTCTTCGCGTCTTAGGAGGTAATGGACTTCGAGAAGGGACAGATTTTGAACGTCGCTACCGAGATTTCCAGGCATTTCCCCTCCATATAAACGGTCACGCTGATCGGATAAATGAACAGTTGGGTAGAATAGCACTAGGGTTAGATTCTCAGAATGTGTTCTAGACTTTACAAGTATTCTGAATTAATACAAAGACTAGCGAAGAACCCTACAAAGAATCAATTCTTTTCACTTGGCACAAATAAGATTTTAATGGCTCGCAACCTCCAATCGGATCGCTAAATCCATTTTTGAATAGACTATTCATATTCGAACGCATTTTCCTACCATCAATGTAGCCTTTCAACCCTAACTCCTCACAATTTTGCCACCAACCGTGTATCACTTTAATTACCCTAGGGTCAATGTTATCAGCTACACGAACTCTACCCTCGGCTTCGCCGTGTGGTGTGGTAACCATTGCCCAGTCATCCCGAATAATTCCTCTTACATGAGCAGTTTCCGGGTGCATGAGAATTTCTGGCTCTTTTTCATGTCGCCTTAAAGATTTTAACGAGCGCGATTGGCTTCCAAGGAAATGATTTGATTTTGCGGTAGTTAAAACTAACGGATAGTTTTTTGCTAAGTCCGGTCTAGATATGTGACTGATACTGGGCTCATGAAAAGCCGGTAGGGGGTCGTAGCCATTTTTATAGAATGTTTCGGAATAGAGTTCTACTTTTTTACTAGGCGTAGAAAAACCAGGTTTCACGTCTCGATTTGAACTCGAATATTTCTGATATTCTGTACGCCGTGGAATTTGAATTCCACTTGGAGTTCTTCGCAGGTCTTTTAATTTTATTCCGCTGGGCTCTAATATTTCTTCGTAGCTTTTATCTACGTCACCGTTCCAAAATAATTTACCAAATCCTAGGCGTTTCGCAAGTTCAAATGCTATCCAGGCATCTGAGCGAGATTCTCCTTCCGACTCCACCACTTTTTTCCTAAGTTGCACAAAGCCAACAGCTTTTTGATCGACTAAGAAATTAGACTTTAATGCTTCGCGTTCCCAAGGTGTGTTTACGGGTAAAAAGATGTCTGCATGCACCGCAGACGGAGTCATAAATAAATCGGCATGAGCCATAAACTCTAACGAGGCAAGAGCCTTCTCTCCCCGCTTTCCATCAGCATGTGAGAGCAGCAAGTTACCACCCCAACTCATTAGTGCATTAATTTTATAAGGCTTCTCTTCTAGCACAGCGTCATAGAAGGACTCAGTAGTTATCCATCCGAAAACACTTTCAGGTCCCAAAGGGTGTTTCTCTAAACCTACAGATTTTTTATGCTGTATATCTGACATAAGTCCTGCGCCGGTAACGTTACCCATCGGGATCGTCTCAAATATAACATTGCCACCTTTCTTATCGAAGTGTCCCGTTATAGCGTAGAGACACGCAACCGCACGTCCCGTTTGGCTGGTATTTGAATGTTGTTCCAACCCCGCCCATGAGTAGCAACAAACAGAACCGGCATCTCCAATTATCTTCGCAGTCGCAATTATTTGTTCAGCAGGGATCCACGTAATTTCTTCAGTTTTAGCAACTGTGTAATTCGAACATAACTCCGTGAAAAGCTGAAAAGCGGGGCGGCACCGTATAGTTCCATTGAAAGTTTTAATGTTGTAAGAGCCCTCGAGACTTGCATCGAGCTCTCCATCATCGTAAGTACCTGTCTCCGGATGGTACAGCATAGGTCGCTTTCCAAGTGAGTTCCACGCTACACGACTATCTATATCGCCATTCTTCAGGAGATCTGCACCAGTTAAAAATTCCTGATTGTCATCTCGAACTAGTAGTGGTCCATTAGTCCAGTCGCGCACGAAACCTATATCAAACAACTTCTTCTTGATTAGAATCCCTGCGAGGCATAACGCGAGCGCGCCATCAGTCCCGGGTCTTATTTGTAGCCACTGATCCGCTTTAGCCGCAAAACCGACTCGAATGGGATCTATTACAATTAGTTTCGCTCCTCTCGCTCGCGCTTTAGCCACCCTTGTCGCATGCGCCAGCCATGAAGTGCCGGGATTATGTCCCCACAATATAATACAGTCTGTATTGTCTAAATCAGACATAGGCATTGCGACACCAAAAGTATGGGGATATACAAAGTCTTTAGAAAAGTCGCAGTTTTCAATCGAGGCAATTGCATTCGGTGTCCCGAAGACTTGCCTTAGCCGCTCTACCCAAGGGTAACCGTCTTGCATTGCCGTGCCTGCGCTAGTTGTGATACTGAAAGCCACTGACTCTGAGCCATTCTTCTCGGCGATACGTTTTAAATTGTCAGCGGTAGTGTCTAGAGCTTCATCCCATGAGATTCTTACCCAACCAGGGTCGTTACTATTTTTAGGTTGAGTTCTTTTAAGAGGATAGGTAATCCGTGATTTGCTATAGATAAGTTCTGGTGCCGCCTGACCTTTTCCGCAGAGTGCCTGACCAGTAGGGTGCGCGCGATCTGGAAGGACTTTGGTTAGTCGTCCATTTTTTACCACAGAAATACATCCACAGCTTGACCAACAAAAGGCACAGTACCCAGGGATCTCCTCTACCGTATCAGATTTTTTCATCGACCAGAGCCTTAGCACCGCGCAATTTAAAGCGGAGCTATGCGGCTAATGAATCAGTGTGATAAGTCGGCTGAATCTGGATCGTGTATAGAGAAAACTTTTCTCACGGTTTCGATAACGGTCCAAGTAGCAATTTCACCCTTACGGGTGTAAAAGGTGTCACCGGCGACATAGTGATGCGTGTTTCCATCTTCGCATTGAAGCTGAATTTTACCTTCCAATAGAGTACACATTTCATCACCGGGATAAGTGTATTCAAATTTCCCAGGAGTGCATTCCCATACACCAATCATTGTGCGCATTCCAAAATTACCAACATCAAATCGTCCTGAATGGACAGGATTTCCGTCTATGACGTTAACGAATGGCAACTCTTCCATTGATGGCCAAGGAACCAACCCATCCTTATCTTTCAACTTTGTATAATCTAGCACTCCTAAGACCTCCCCAATCTTTATCGTATAATCAATCTTCATACTAAGTGTATGCTGTAAATAAACGCAAGCAGTTTCACCATCTCAATTTTTTCCCCAACGAGATGTACTTCTATGCATAGTCGCGGCCGGAATTTTTATTGACTTTAATCTGCTTAAGCGCTTTGATGGAAGAAACTAAGATTTATCATTCAAGAATCATAAATTTTCAAAACTCAATTATGAGTCTTAAATTTAGGGTTTTTTCCTTCTATAAAAGTTTGTAGCTACGTGGGAGATCTAACATGCATATAGGAATGGCTTCGATATTTCAAAACCCTTACAACGAGACTGGAGTAAGCGATCACTCCGTATATCAACAGGACTTATCTTTAGCGCTAAGTGCGGAAAAATTAGGGTTTGAGTCTGTGTGGGGAGTGGAGCATCACTTTACCGATTACACGATGACACCCGACGTCACCCAATTTTTGGCAATGGTGGGAGGCGCATGCAAAAAAGTGAAATTGGGCACAATGGTAATTGTCTTACCTTGGAATGATCCTATGAGAGTGGCTGAAAAAATATCAATGCTGGACTGCATGACGGATGGGCGAGTCATCATTGGAATTGGGCGAGGTCTCGGCAGAGTCGAATTTGAAGGTTTCCGAGTTGAAATGGGAGAATCGAGAGAGCGGTTTGTAGAATCAGCTGAAATGATCTTACAAGGACTTGAACAAGGATATTGTGAGTATGATGGAAATTTTATCAAACAACCGAAGGCTCGTATTAGACCAGAACCTTTTAAATCATTTAGTAATAGAACTTATGCTGCAGCTATTTCACCGGAATCATCGTTGATAATGGCTAAGTTAGGCATTGGTATTCTGGTTATCCCTCAGAAACCTTGGGAGGAACATGTTAAAGAATTGGAAACCTATAATAAGCTGTTTATGGAAGCACATGGGGAGAAGGCACCGAATCCGTATACCGCAGGATGGGTAATGTGTGACAAAGATGCGGGAAGAGCCGAGGAACTCGCACGAAAATATATTGGGGGGTACTGGGAGTCAGTCGTCAAACATTATGAAATGACTGGTAGTCATTTTGAAGAAACAAAAGGTTATGAGTATTACAAAGTTCTAAGGGAGTCGATAGAAAGCCAAGGGCTAGATGCAATGACTGAGTTCTTTATGAGTCTACAAGTTTGGGGTACTCCGGCAATGTGTTATGAGAAAATAAAAGATATACAGGCAAAGACCAACTCCTGTGGATTCACTGGAATTTTCAGCTATGCAGGGATGGATGCAAAAACTGCTCAAAAAAACATGGAGCTTTTTGCTACAGCAGTCATGCCCGATCTGAAAACTCTTGGGCCACGGCCTTTGTTTGATAGAGAAGATGACGAAGCACCGATGTTTATAATTGGAAGAAACCAGGCTGCCTAGCTGTCTGGATACATCACGAGTATTAGTCTTAGACAGAAGGAACAAATAATATGGATTTATCCCCCCACAAATACTTGGTCGATACCGAATGGCTAGCAGAACATCTGCATAACGAAAATTTAGTTGTTGTGGAAGCCACATCACTATTGCCGAATTATTTTGAAGACACTGTGACAGAGGGAATAGAAAAAGAAAGCGGTAAGAAATCCTGGGAGCAAGACCATATATCAGGAAGTACTTACGTGGGAATTCTAGAAGAAATCTCGGACACCCAAAACGATCGGTTCATGTATGGATTACCCTCAGCAGAGCGGTTCGCAGCGGTGATGTCTAGAAATGGGATAGGTAACGATACGGCAGTGGTTATCTATGACCGTTCGACAAATATGTGGGCAGCAAGATTATGGTGGATGTTACGTGTTTTTGGATTTGATAACGCAGTTGTACTGGATGGAGGATACACTAAATGGCTAGAGGAAAATCGGGCGGTGGATAGTCAAGTTACCACTCGTGTATCAGCTAATTTTATTCCGGAATTTCAGCCACAAATGTTTGCTGATCAGAATCGCGTTTTAGACGCCACAATGAACGATAATACTTGTCTTATTAATGCATTATTACCAGATGAATTTGAAGGTAAGCCACCCCAACGGTATAAACGGTCTGGTCGAATTCCATCAAGTGTGAACGTCCCTTTTACAACAACAGTTAACATTGACTCACAACTATATGAAGACGACCTCAATGCTATGTCGACATTCAAAAAAGTTGGCGTCTCTGGCGCAGAGGAGATAATTTGCTACTGTGGGGGAGGTATCGCCGCCTGCAGCACAGCGCTTATACTTGCTCGGCTAGGGTTTGATCGGGTATCCGTTTATGATGGTTCGATGAGTGAGTGGGGAGCCGATTCAGCTCTACCGCTGGACTCAGGAACTGCCTAACTACTTTATACAGGACAGGGATACAGTTGCTCTACCTAATCTAGATAGAGCATTGTATTGAAACCTACTTGGTGGATGTCCCGATACTAATCTTTAGTTTTTTGACTAGTGACTACATCAACCAGAACCGCCACAATTAAATTTAATATCGTGATCGACCCTAACGCAATGAATGAAAAAAAGTAAATCCAGGACCACCAGTATAGCTGCTGTAAAGGCAACATGACCTGCTCCCAGCTAGACAGCGTTAAAATTTGCACCAAGGTAATCATTGATATCCCTAGATCCCCCCACCGTTCTGGATCGGAGTAGGAGAACAAAATGGAACCAAATGAAGCATATATATACAAAATAATAAAAAGCAGCAGAGTCACGTAAAACACCCTATTAACGGATAATAAAAGTGCTTCTATCAGCCGTTTTAATTCGGGAACTGCCGAAATCAGCCTTAAAACCCTGAAAATACGGAGTAATCTAAACAATAAAACCGATGAATCAGGGCCAATGGGGACCACAGATACCAAAACGATTAATGAGTCAAAAACGTTCCAGCCACTCTTGAAAAACTGGCGTTTCCTTGGTTCTGCTATAAATCGAATCAGGATCTCGATCACAAAAAATAGAGTTATGAATATATCCCCTGCTTTGAATAAAGTAACAAAAGTCGGGTTCAGTTCAAAAGTTGATGCACCTACCATAAGAGCGGATAAAACTATCGCAACGATAACTATCAACTGGAATAATTTGTGTTCTTTTATCGAATTAAAAACATCTTTTGAAAAATAATTTAACATATGAGTAATTTGTTTCCAGTTCACTTAAAAATTGAAACTACAGGCGGGTGACAAGGTGTATTTACTCAGGTCAACAAGAACATTATAGGGTTATTTATAAGCTTTACGTATCGCCATAGCCTTTAAAGCAATAACTAAGAGTTTCGATACAGCCAGATATTTTCCGACCAAAGAACGAAAAGCTATGCCAACCCCTACGGTGCTTATCTCCGGCTATCATAGATATCCTAATCCACCAATCAGATTGGCATTTAGAATATTTGCGCTCATAATAACTTATGTTTTAAAAAGGGGAAATCTAATGAAACTTGCACTCTACTTACCTAACTTCCGGGATAAAATTTCTGTAGATGAAATAGACGAGCTCGCGAAAGTAGCTGAAGAACTTGAATTTGATTCACTTTGGACACTTGACCGTATCGTCGTTCCCGAATCGTCGGATAGAGGTGAGTTAATAAAATCGTTCGGTACTATGAAAGAAATGCCCAACCAGCTTCCTGTGACTTCTCGCGGTGAGTGGTTACAAGGTCCGCCCCTCATCCCCTACCTTGCTGCTATCACAAAAAAAATTCGTCTTGGTGTAAGTGTTATTGTCACCCCATTTAGAGCCCCTGCTATAATGGCGTCTGAAATAGCTACTTGGGATCAATTGTCTCGCGGAAGAATTAATGTAGGGGTAGGCGCAGGATGGATGCCAGAGGAATTCCAAGCTACAGGCGCCACACATATATATAAAAAGAGAAATAAACACGTGCGAGAAACGATCGAAGTCATGCAAGGTATTTGGAGAAATGAAGTGTTCGAGTATGATGGTGAATTTGCATCGTTTGAAAAATGCGGCTTTGGAGCAAAGCCATTACAAAAGCCTCGGCCACCTATGTATTTTTCAGGATTGGTTAACCCTGAAGTGGCAGCAAAAAGAGTTGCAAAGTATGGACTGGATGGATGGATAGGAATAATGGATACGCCTGAGGCTATATCTACGTGGAAAAGTGCGATCGGCGAGGAGCTGAAAAAAACTGAAGGCGGCCATAATATCGATGATCTAGAAATCTCAAGCATGATGCCATTTGAAATCACTAAAGACAAAACCGATCAGACATCTAATGGAAAACTAACCCCTACTATGGTGGGTACAGTCGATCAAATTACAACTAATCTCAGTCGGTATAAAGAATCGGGCATGACAATGCCAATGCTTTGGCCTCCGTTTTCAGGGACACCGACTGAAAAAACTATAGAGGATTTAAGGCGTTTGACGTACGATATCATGCCAAAGATAAGTTAAAATTTTTTGTACCTTGAGTTCGAAACCACTTCTATACTCAGGAAGCTAGATTGAATATGAAGCAAGAGGAAGATAGCGTGTTTAATTTTATACGGACTACTAGGAAAATACGTTTCGCTTGCTACGTCGTCTTGGTTGTGTTCCCGATCTTAGCCTTTCCACTGCTACAAAAGCCCTACTTGACACTAGAAATGGCAAATATAATCGCTGATACTTGCGAGAAAAAAGCTCTAGCCGAAGGATGGCGCAAAGTGAATATCGCCGTTTACGATGAAGGAGCAAATTTGAAACTCTTTCGGCGACAAGATGGTGCATATCTCCACAGCATAAAAGTAGCGCAACTCAAGGGGCACACTTCAGCTGGATTACCTCGCACTACCCGATCTCTAGGCGATCTCAACTATAAAAATCCTGATAAGCCATACGGGATCGATGGAGTCCCTGGATTCGTCATATTTCCCGGTGGAGTACCGATCGTAACGGAAAGCGGCGTGCAGATCGGAGGGGTAGGAGTCAGTGGTGCTACGGGAGATCAAGACGAGCAATGCGCACAGGAAGGCATAGACGCAATTCGCTCACATCTAAAGTGATTGGGCAGTTAGCGGCCTGCACGTAGATTGGCTCTGACCTCGCGCGAAGCAAAATATCTCCACCTTATCGTTAGAGCCCTTTTATAGAAAGCCTACCCATTATGGATATTGCTCCAGTCCTGCATAGCAGTAAGCACAGGGATTAGATCTTCTCCTTTTTTTGTAAGAGTGTATCTATATTGACGGCCTGGCCCTCCAGAGATACATTCTTTCAAGAGAATATCTTCTCTAATTAGCAGCTCTAATCTGCCGGTTAGTGTCGCAGGAGGTATCCGCTCAGGTGACGCTGATATATCAGTAAAACTGTGTTTTCCGAATACTCCAATATCGCGGACAATCAGGAGCGTCCATTTATCGCCTACTAGGTCTAGAGCCTGTGAGATGGGACAGATCGAGCGTTTTTGGATCACAAGTTCTACCACCTCACTTTTTATAAACCGCTGACATCAACTTAACGTTTATGGCTATTTAACATTAGTCCGTTTCAGATAAATAGGATAACCATTGCCGCTATCTTATCCCAAAAGGCTCATGCGACGTAACCACGGCTTAAATTTACCACCTTATAAAAAGTAGCAAGCAGGCATTCAAATAGTAACCAGTTCCTCCCCCAATACAGCTTTCATTCAGCTGAGAGGGGGGGACATAACTTTTTCTAGCCAGCAGGTGATTTTGAGTAAAACGTCTCTGTAAGAGGCTGACGAACTTTTGCCATAGCGATTAAATCCGCGTTAATGTCGAATTTGAAAGCATGATCTGGACCAATTCCTTCGTCTCTGAGACATGGAGCCATGTCATCATCGGCAACAGAGAAACCGGCTTTATCATTAAATTCCCATTCGTCTAATAAACACTGCCATCCAATATCTGCAACTTCTTCACGGGAAACTTCCTCACCAAAAAAAGGCGTGAAAAATTGACGGGTTTCATCAATAGTCGGGCCTAAAAACATGCAAAAACCAGTTGAATCACAAATCGCGTTCACAATCTGAATTTCCTGAGATGCCACAACCGCGGCTTCACCGGTAATTTTCGGATCGATTACTAGGCCTGCTGTATGATCAGCACCCATGGCACTACTAGCATAAGTAATACCTGTAGCTTTAAGTGGTCGAGGATCCCATGCTGGCATAGCTTGTCCTTTCGCGACTGGAATTCTGTCATGGCCTCTGGCAGTTCCAATAGCTAGCGCACCATGTCCAATGTTTTTCCCCAGTTCTGTGCCGTTAACCATCTCTTTTCTTAAAAGATCTTTAGCTCCTTCAGCATCACCCCATTCCATGCCACCAGAATCCATGAAAACAGCAATCGCAGCCCCTGTTTCAATGGTATCGAGTCCAATTTCGTCGCATAGCCTGTCCAAATCCGCGACATCTTCCCAATCATTAATCGCACAACAAGAGCCCAACAGAGTCAAAGTTTCGAACTCTAGAGCAGAAGTTAGATAGTTGCCATCTTTGTCATGGACTATATTTGAGCATTGAACGATACAACCTGTCATACAATTATGCATCGCACCCCCCCGACTCTCGAAGGACTCTCGAATACGAGCGCCGTCAAGTTTTTCAAACTCAGGGTTTCTTCCTTCCGTCCTGTTTTTATAAGGAAACGTATGAAGCATATTAGCTGCTGGCACAACCGCACTAGTCCCGTATTTGAAATTTGCATGTCGAGTAGACAAATAGTCTTGGCTAAACGCCTTCGTGTATTGTGAGAACCCTTTTCTATCTACTGGTTTTCGTGTGGGTTTTTTAGTCGCATCAACCATAATCCATTTGAGGCACTTAGCTCCCATCACGGCGCCAACTCCGCCTCGTGCGGCCTGTCGAGCAGGTCGACGGTCCTTGTCGCTATCAGTACATGCTATCGAAGCACCCCTAAGCATCATTTCCCCAGCAGGGCCTATAGATATTGCCGAAGCGGCAGAAGACTCCTGCGAGAGCAATTTTTCACAGCAAGCATAGTTCCATAGACCTTTATATTCATCTGCAGGAACGAGCTCAACATTATTCTCTAGCACTCGTAAACCCCAGCGCCTCTCCATATCGGAGGGTTGACCAACAACCACAACAGCTCGGTACCCAATCTTCATTAGGTCCTGTCCTGGGTCGCCCCCAGCGTTAGCTTCCTTAATCCCACCCGTCAGAGGACTTTTGCAACCCATAGAAATCCTTCCAGAGGTCGGAGCGGACGTCCCGCTTAAAGTCCCCGGAGCAAAAACAAGTACGTTTTCTGGGCCTAGCGGATCACACTTTGGATCGCACAACTCTAACATTAGTTTCGCTGATAGCGCCCGGCCACCTAGCAGCTTCCACTCTGGCTTAAAGGCTTCAACTTTCACGGACAATGCGGTCATGTCCACATAAATAATTTTATCGTTATCCCAAACTTGCGCCATCTGCACTTACCTCTGCGGTTAATTTAGTTAGTTAGTTAGTTATGACTTGATTATCACACGCATTTAGATTCATTCATATTTTTTAATTTTAGCAGATTTCTCGGTGGAGGATTAATTAACAATGATTCTTACTTGCATTTAAGAATAATTCCTATTAGAGTAGAGACCTTGTTGCAACGAGTTGGTACACTTTTAGCAAGCCAGCAAAGAAGTGCGGCTGAAGCGTTGCTTATAAGGACGGGCCCTCCCTATTTAAGGTCCTTGGTCGTGACGATAATCAGGTACCTTGCTCCCTGCTTTACCCTCTGGTTATCGTCTGACCTAAATCTTAGGGGCTGACTTCGCAATCTTACTATGAAGCCATTTTGCTGAACTCTAGCTGCATAATCCGATTGGTTTCCTTCACTGACGGACGTTGTCCGACTAGCTGCAAATAATCAGCCAATGGAGCAGTATCCGATATCATATCCCAGTCATAAATTTTGACCATATTCATCTGAGCAAAATTTATATGAAAATACGCCGCAATATCTGCAAAAGTAAAATTTTCACCTGCAATATATTGATCAAATTTAGCTACTTTTAAAAGTGCTCTTATCCCGTTTTCTACGACAGACCTAACTTCTTTAAAAGCAGTAGGTTCTAGAGGTGCTCCAAAGTAGGTCGTGCCAACATGCCGCCTTGCAGGTGCGTCGATATACAGCTCGACAATTCTTATGAGCTCTTTGACTTTGGCGCGCTCAAAGGGGTCGGAAGGATACATAGGGGACTTCAGCTGACTATCTTCCAGATAATCAAAGATAACATTTAACTCCGTAAGAATCTCGCCATCCACGTCTATCCACGGAACCTTGCCCATATGACTCTCGGCTAGCACCTCAGGCTTCTGACTAGGGAACACTTTGATTTCTTCAAACGGTATTTGCTTCTCTATGAACGCAGCCTTAGCGGCACTAAAATAGTTACTGATCGCGACACCATACAATTTAATCAATCTTCCAACTCCTTGCAATAATAACTGCAAAACTCAACTTACCAGGGCATATGTAGCAGAGTATTGCATAGTTTTAAGAATTTAAAACGGTTTCAGAATCATTCGTAATTAAAGTCTTCAGTCACCCAGCTGACGTCGGGTATTTTTGTCCCCCGTCGTCCCTTTATTAACAACATTCCTGGTCATATCTCGCTCATATGGAACGCCCCATCTCTGCCACATGTCAGGGCCCACAGCTGTTAAAGCGCCATCCACTACAATAGCTTCGCCATTCACAAATCTAGAATCCTCCGTGGCCAAAAATAATGCCGTACCTGCGATATCCTCACCTTTCCCATGATCAGGAAAGGGCTGGGTAGCATCCATTCTCTTGCCCGCCTGCTCCAAGGACTCGTGCTTGGAGTGGGTTAGACCCGTTAGGATAAAACCCGGACAAATAGCATTTACTCGGATACGATCAGGGGCTAACTGAACAGCCGCAGCCTTTGTTAAATTTATTACGGCGGCCTTGGCTGCGCTATAGGACAGTGGCCCACAACCACCACTCAAACCAGCAACCGAGGCTGTATTGATAATAGTGCCGCCATCCCCTTGTTTTCGCATGACCTTAGCTGCATGTTTAATTCCTAGGAAAACCCCTTTTACCAAGACATCAAATGTGTAATCCCACTCCTCAACTTGTAAGTCCCAAACAGGGCCAACAACACCGCCTACTCCGGCATTGTTAAACATGATGTCCACACGTCCAAAGTTATCAAGAGCACATTCGATCATTGTTTTAATATCTATTTCAGAGGCCACGTCTGTCTTAATGAAATGAGCAGCGTCCTTGTAACCGAGACCCGTGATTTCAGCTAGCGTCTCGGCACCACTTGCGGCATTGTAGTCCGCAATAACTACTTTAGCCCCCTCTTCTATAAATCGCATCACCGTTGAACGCCCCATACCACCTGCTCCGCCCGTAACGATGGCAACTTTGTTCTTTAGTCTCATAATGTTCTCTCTCCATAAGTGCTCGTTCTATCTGAAAACAACTAAATTGCCTCAGCAAGAATTCCAATTCCTCTGCTGCAGCGGTCTTCGGATAATTTCATCTACAGAGGTTAAGTTACAGTAAAAGTTTAGTATCTTCGATCGATTATTTTCCGCAGCTTATAGACATCACCGCTCCACTATGGATATATTGTTTTTTTCGTTACGTTTCTAGGGGAGAACTACACATGATCAGATTTGATACCGTTATAAAAAATGGGACAGTGGTAGACGGTGCACGTATGCCTCGTTACAAAGCAGATGTTGGGATAAAAGACGGCATCATCACAGAGATTGGCCATATCGAGGACGACGAGGGTCACAAAACTATTGATGCTAGTGGCTTAATCGTAGCGCCAGGGTTTATCGATCTGCACACTCATTACGATGCTCAGCTGTTTTGGGATCCATACTGTTCGATATCTTCTTGGCATGGAATTACGACCGTGGTGATAGGCAACTGTGGGTTTGGGTTTGCACCGGTAGCCCCTGAGGCGAGAGAGAGATCTATGCTGTCGATGACCCGAGTTGAAGCCATACCTTTAGCCTCGATGAAAGAAGGAATGCCATGGGATTGGGAGTCCTTCCCCGAATATTTGGATAGCGTCGACCGCACGTCAAAAGCTATCAATATCGTCCCATACGTGCCGGTTAATCCTATCTTAATCTCTGTTCTTGGGCTCGAGGATGCCAAAGCTGGGCGACTTCCAACTGATAAAGAGCACATCGAAATGTGCCGATTGCTTGAAGAGTCGATGGATGCAGGAGGCTGCGGCTGGTCGGCCCAAAGGCTACCGCCAGATGGGCCCGCGGGAGTTCAACTAGACTTTGATGGAACTGCAATGCCGACAGACGTAATGCATGATCAAACAAGTATCGAATTTGCCAAAGTACTGCGTAAAAGAAACGCTGGGCACATGCAAACAACGATGGTCTCAGGGAACCCAAAAGCCGATCAGCAACACATAATGGACCTAGCCAAGATCAGTGGCCGTCCCATTGTTTTTAATGTCGTTCAAGTCTATGACACCAAACCCCAAATACATCGTAAAGTCATCGCATGGTTAGAAAAATGTCGGTCCGAAGGTATCCGTGTTTATGGCCAAGGACTCACAACTGATGCAGGCTATGGATTCACATTTGAAGATTGGAATCTTTTCGACGAGTGCCCTGCATGGAGAGAAGCCACCGTTGGGACTAAGGAGGAGAGACTGAAGAAACTCGCCGATCCTTCAAGACGACCGGCTTTGAGATCACAAATACCAGAACTAGTAACCGGCCCTTTTGAAAATATTGTTGTTACCGGGCCGGTCTCGCCTGAATCCCAACAATGGCTTGACCACACCATTGGACTTATCGCAGAAAAAACCGGAAAAGATCCCGTGGATGTTATGTTAGACATAGTAGTAGCTGACAACTTAGAAACGGAGTTTTTCGCTGCCCCTCCTGGTACGCGGCTTGACTTACTGAAAGAAGTCGTCGATGTACCTTACATTCTATTCGGTGTCTCTGACGGTGGAGCTCATACAAAATTCCTAACTGCGGGTAGGTACCCAACCGAAACACTTATTAAAATAGTGCGTGATGAAAAAATGTTGAGCCTAGAAGATGCACATTGGCGGCTCTCTGCACTCCCAGCTGAGCTGGCCGGGTGTAAAGGTCGAGGAGTACTGAAGGTTGGAGCCCCAGCAGACATTATCGTCTATGACCTGGAGAATTTAGAAATTACTCCGCCAGAAATCGTTCATGACCTTCCCGGTGGCGAGTGGAGGAGAGTTCAAAAAGCCAAAGGGTATAAGTATATTCTGGTAAACGGAGAGGTCACTATAAGAGATGATCAGCAAACAAACACCTTTTCTGGACAACTATTGAGACATGGGATGAGTACGGAAAGTCAACGAGAAAAAAGCGCAGCGTGAGAAAATTTCAGTTTAGCTAGTTGTCCTAAGCCTCTGCACCGACTAACCAGAAGGCTCCCGCCAATTCCACACCTTGGGGGGTCAAGCCTTCTGAAAGCGCAACTTTCATTAACCTCAACGCCTCGAGTTTGTCAGCTGCACTAGCCTCCGAGAGTGGCTTTGCGGCAGGACCTAATTGAGTCATTAAAGATAGCGCTGCTTCTAAACTTCCCATATTCAAGAGCTCTACAATTGGCTGCATAGTGATGTTACGAAAACCAGCTTTTTTAAGGATATCGATAACGAGAGGTTCTTCACCTAAAGAAAAAGGCCCCGGCTCTCCCGGCTGTGGTGCAGGCGGCCGCTCCAAAACTTCAAACGCAGCAGTAGATGCTTTCATCATCCACGGATTGTCTTTCGCAGGCTGCCAGCAAGCCATTCGTAGAAAACCACCAGACTTAACCGCAGAATAAATATTCCTAAAAGCTGCATATGGATCCACAAAAAACATAATGCCAAATCTTGAAATCACCAAATCATAACTCAAGGGCTCAAATGCATGCGTCTCAGCATCGCAAACCTGAAATTCTAAGTTAGACATGCTGCCATAAAGCCTGGTGCTCTCCTGCAAAATAGCGCTTGAAATATCTGCCCCTAGAACCCTACCTTTATCTTTGATCAACTCCGCTACTTTTGATGCAACTAAACCACCACCGCATCCAATATCCAACACACTAGTTGTTTTGTTTAAAGGCAGAGAGCTCAGCAGGTGTTTGCCGACAGGAGCGATAACTGATTCTAAGTGGGTTAAATTATTAACCCATTTTTCTCCACCGGCCCCATTCCAATATACATCCATATCTGTTCGCTGAGTTGTGCTATCCACTATGGTGACTCCTTGAAGTTCTCATTTATCAATTAAAGATCTGCTTTTGCCTAGGTCAGCTTTTCTGCGTTCCACCTTGCGGAGTAAACGCAGCAAATTACCACCCCAAATATTTTCCAAATCAAATTCAGTATATCCAGAATGCAATAGATGTTCTGTTACCTTACGCAGATCAGAAATATCCTTCATCCCGATAACTCCGCCACCGCCGTCCCAATCTGCCCCAACTCCAACATAACTCGGCCCTAACAAATCCAAAACATGTGTAAAGTGACTCATATAATCAAAAAAGTGAGCCTCCTCACTAGGATGAGTAAGATCAATATCTCCTCGGCGTGTCCTAAACTCTTCATAAGACATAGGACTACCTGCAGCTTCCAGCATATTGATATCCTCGACAAACTTCCCGAACTCCATCTTACGACCCGGTGAAACGTGGATAGGTTGTAAATACCCACCAAGTGAATTCATATGAATCAACCCACCGCTTTGCTTTAGCTTGATTAGCAAGTCATCAGGCACATTACGGGAGTGATCAAAAATTGCTTTTGAGCCAGAGTGAGAAAGCACAACTGGGGTGGATGAGTGCGAGATCATTTGTTCTAAAGCAAGGTCGTGGGCATGAGACCCATCGATGATCATGCCTAGTTTATTAGCTTCCTGAACCAGCTCAATCCCAAGAGGTGAAAGCCCGTCCCATTTAGGCCCATCAGGATCAGTAGAACTATCGGCGAATTGGTTATTACGTGTGTGAACCAATCCAAGCATCCTTACTCCTAAATCATAAAACTCTCGCAGATTGGAGACATCTAACCCAAGTGGATAAGCATTCTCGATACTCAGATAGACTACCTTTCTGCCTTTGCCAACAATTATTTTAGCGTCCGCAGCATTTTTCGCGATCGTAAAGTAATCAGGATAGTCTACTTCTAGCTGAAGGATGGCATTCGCTCGGCTATGCGCTATACGTTTGGCCTTGGCGTATCCATCAGCAGATAAATCTCCCTGAGACGTAAAGATTGCCCAAAACCCTCCATCCAAACCGCCATCAACCATCCTCGGAAGATCTACCTGAGAGTAGTCAGTAGATGCATCATGTCGTTCCATAATGTTAAATCCCGGCATAACCAACCGGATAGGAGTGTCTATGTGCGAATCTAATACCAACAAGCGATCGTGTAATTCTTGCTCGTCCGATCCAACGGAGAGCTGACATACAAGCAGAAGAAACAAGAGAAACAAAACTTTCAAAAACAAAATAATTTTTCCTATAATGAGTTACTTTAGTATCAAATATACTATCAGTAGCAAGCTTTCACATTACTTTAGTTGGAAGAATTTTAAAGAAAGTTCACATAAATCGGGGAAGAATATAATGATCAAGCTAGTATACTGCCTAAGAAAAAAAGCTGAGGTGTCGCAGAAAGAATTTAACCAATACTGGAGGGAAAAACATGGCCCTCTAGTCACCAGCTTCGCAAGAGACATAAACGCTGTGAAATACGTGCAAAGCCACACGATAGAAACACCTCTTAACCAAAGCTTTATCGATTCTCGAGGCCTTGAAACACCTTATGAGGGCATCACGGAGGTCTGGTGGCGCTCAGAGAAAGAACTGAATGACGCCATGAACACAAATGAAGGGAAAAAAGCTTTTCAAGCTCTTTTAGAAGATGAAAGTGGATTTATTGACTTCTCGCGATCGCAAGTATTCATGACAAAAGAAAATCTCATTTTCGACGCTGATCTAAACATACCATATGACGGCGCGCCAAATTGATCGCTTCTCAAGCAAAAGTATAGCGATTTAAGGGGTTGAAAATCTGGGTAGATGCAGATGCATGTCCTAAAGTAATTAAAGAAATACTCTACAACGCGGCAAGGAAAAGAAGTGTTTTGGTTATCTTCGTCGCTAATCAGGTGCTTCAATTACCTATTTCTGAGAATATTAAATTTCTTAAGGTTAAGGCGGGTTTCGACGTCGCTGATAACGAAATTGTCGAGAGAGTTGAGGGTCAAGATCTCGTGATAACGGCTGATATCCCTCTTGCTCAGGAGATCTTACAGAAAGGGGCACTTGCTCTAAATCCTAGAGGAGAGCTTTACTCTAGCGACACTATCGATGCCAAGGTCACAATCCGAGACTTCTACGATACGATGCGCTCTAGCGGTCTACAAACAGGTGGCCCGCCGCCGCTAACTCCAACAGATAAGCGCAATTTTGCTAATCAACTTGATAAAATATTAACAAGAAATCAGAAAAAATAAACACTTTTTAAACGCGACAACGGCGGTAATCTTGCGCCGCTTTCTGTATGCGCGGCGTGCAATCCTGCTGAAGAGAATCCCCCATACTTTAACCACAGTCCAGCTAATGTATGATCCCATAAATAAATACTTTAATCGTTAGCGAAACTCAAACTTACTCTTAAAACCCTGACAAAGAATGCTTTTAACTTTCCATCTAACTAGATTTTAAGCTCGCACAAACTAGTGCATTAAAAAAACCTTCTATCTCATTAGCGGTCAGTCCTCTAAATTTCATTTGAGCGATAATCGTACCTGCTCCACAGATCAGGTGGGCAGCCCAAACCGGATTAACGGTTTCACCAACTTCACCACTTTTTATACCATCTTTGACGATTCGCTCGAATTTTTCGAGCAATCGATCCTGAAATAATAAAAATTTCTGCCAAGCTTGATCAGTAGCCACAGCTCCCCAATTCAGGAAAATTCTTGCATAAACTGAATCATTATCAATAGCATTTGAGTAAGCACGCACTATAGATAGAAGCTTATCGTTAGCCCTTTTTTCTCCTTCGGACGATCGATCTACAAGTTCTAATAAATACAGCTCCACCTCATCTAGGACCGCGTTCAAAAGATCTAAACGCGTGGGGAAATAAAGAAATACAGTTGGCGTTGACACACCCGCTGCTATTGCGACCTTGCCGTGATTAATGTTTGCAATGCCCTCCTGAGAGCAGAGCTGCATAGCCGTAGACAGCAACTGGCGCTGACGACCCATAGGATCCATTCGAGCCGCCCGTTTACGTTTGTTATTTGCAATTTGTGTAGCCATGAATAACCATTTGCGTGGATAACTTTTTAAGTGTTAGTAGATAGAATAACCCTTATGACCTTAGCTGTCTTGCTATCCTAACCAAAAACCGTGTACTCTATCTTTATTAATGACAATTTTATCATTATAGACAAACTGGGGAGACAAGAACTATGGATACAGCTATTAGCCTGAAAGGTTACGTAGACAAACGTCGCCACCTTTGGCTAAGCCAACCGTTTCTTCCCCTTCTACCCAGTCTCAGCTGCTATGCTGCATTCTTATATGACGCCCCTATATTTTACTGGCTAACAGTAATATTCTGGTTTGGACTAATAGCTTTTCTAGACCAAGCCGCTCCTAAAGATAGCAACAACCCACCTGAAAATTTACAGCATTCAATTGAAGACGACCCCTATTATATGAGGGTCATAGTTTGTGGGGCACCTGTTTATCTTGTTAACTATGGTTACGTTGCTTGGTTTATAGCGAATCATGAAATGTCGCTGGCTTCTTATGTTGGAATCTCAATCTCTATGGGAATAGTCTCGGGGTTGGCTTTAGCCGTCGGTCATGAATTTGGACATAAGACTTCTCGCTTTTGCCGCAGGATGGGTAAATATTTCCTTGCTGTCGGCGGAGTAGGGCAGTTCCTGATCGGCCATTTAAAAGGCCACCATGTGCACGTCTCAACTCCTAAAGACTTTGCAAGTTCCCAAATGGGGGAATCTTTATACCATTTCGGCTTTATGAGAGAGCAACCTGGATTTTTCAAACGTTCTTGGACCCATGAAAAAGAGCGCCTAGCCAGAAAAAAACTCAGTGCCTGGAGCTTACAGAATGAAACTTTACAGCAATACCTTGGCACGACGTTCATTTTTTCAGTCTTAACATTAACTTTCGGTTGGATTGTCCTACCGATGTTACTGCTTCAAATGTATGTCTGTTGGTGGTATCTGACATTAATAGAATACTGTCAGCACTATGGTCTACTAAGACAGGAAAAAGTAAACGGGGATTATAGTTGGAACGATTCCAGCGGTCGTCCGACTGCACATATTTCCTGGAATACCAATATGATCGCTTCTAACAACTTACTACTAAATTTTGTCCGCCACTCAGGTCATCACATGCGCTCAACCCGTTGGTACCAGGCGCTTCGAGACACGGATTTAGATGGGACACCCACACTACCTTACTGCTATCCTCTTATGTTCATAGCTGCCATGTTCCCTCCTCTGTTTTATTCCATTATGGACAAACGTGTATTACACCTAGCAGGCGGCGACTTGGAAAAAATCAACGTATTTCCGCCAGCAAAAGATCGACTAATAAAACAGTATGGTAATTTATAGCAAAAAATACTCCCCTATTTTATAAATAGCGGCTCATGTAGATAAATTCTGAACATAAAAAAAGGAGGGATGCAGTACACCCCTCCTTTGTGACTGGTTGCATCAACAACCCTGGCCACTCTTATAGGCTAGCAACCTTTAACAGCAGAAAGATCTCTCGCCCATAATTAGCACCAACAAGCTGTGACGCGTTTTCCATATCACTAGACATCAAGATCACCTCCTTTTCGAAATATTTAAAGGTTTAGTATATTGCTAAATAATAATTTTCGAAAGCTTAGTTTTCGAATCTCTCGCTTAAGCTTAAACACCCACTATTGAGCTATCCAACCACCATCTACAGGTAAGGCAACACCAGTCATATAGCTAGCTTTCGCAGATAAGAGCCATGCAACCGCTTCTCCAATCTCGCTAGGCGCTGCAATACGCTTCATCGGAACTTGTCCCAACATCTTTTCCTTGATTTTATTATTCTCGTCGCCCGTCAACCTATTAAGCATAGGCGTCTCTATGAAACCGGGACATACGGCATTCACTCGTATTTTTCTGCTCGCATACTCAAGCGCCACTGTTTTGGTCAGACCAAGCACTCCATGCTTAGAGGCGTTATAACCAGCTGCACCCGCAACGCCAACCAGACCCGCAACTGATGCCGTACTTACAACACTGCCTCCATTCTCTTGTCCTATCATTTGCTTTACCTCGCATTTGATACAGTTGAAAACTCCAGTAAGATTGACGCGCATCACTCGATCCCATTCATCGGCAGGATAATCGAGAACTTTTGATGCAGGGCCTTCTATTCCTGCGTTGTTATGAGCACCATCCAAAGACCCGTGCCGACTCACAATATCAGTAATGACATGCTCAACTTGCTCAAAATTCACCACATCCATATGGTGATACTCAGCTGCCCCACCTGCTTTAATAATGGCAGCAACAGTTTCTTCACCTTCTTTGTCCTGGACATCACCAATAATTACTGTCGCACCTTCTCTGGCGAGTATTTCTGCAGTGGCCCTACCTATACCAGTACTACCTCCGGTAACCAGAATAATTTTTTCATTTAGTAGCGTCATATTTTGCCCCTAGCTGATTGTTTTATGCATATTGAAAAGTTTAACTATATCGAATCATATTACTAATACAATAACCCTCGTTATTACAAATAAGGAGCCATATATGTTTATCGCTATGAATAGATTCTCTGTAACTGAGGGTTCTGAGAAAAAATTTGAACTGATTTGGAAAAATAGAGACAAGAATCTAACTGGAGTGAGAGGTTTCATAGAATTCCACCTTCTTCGTGGACCGAAAGAAGATAGTAGTACGCTTTATTCATCTCATACTACTTGGCAGGACTATGATAGCTTTGAAGCTTGGACCAAGTCTGATGCGTTTAAAAAAGCGCATGCCAATGCAGGAAATCATAAAGGGTTATATTTAGGACACCCACAATTTGAAGGGTTCGAAGTTTTAGACGGGATTTAGTTATTCTATAAAAGATGTCTCGCCAACTGCCCTTTCAGAGTATAGTGGTTTATAGAAGCAGACAGACTAGGACGCATCTCATTTAAACTGGGGCAATTACGACATTTATTGCCACTGAAATCCAGACACAATCATGGAGCTTGGACAATGCCACTAGATCAGATCTTACATCCCTCACTACTTGCGAAAACACAATTACTCACCAAATGGGCCCCCAAACCTGCCAACGCATTTGCAGCGCTAGCAACAAGCACCTTCAGTAATGCGGCTCTCTCAAAACATGAAAAAGAGTTAATAGCTATCGGGTGTGCACATACTCTGCGATGTCCTTACTGCATAGATTACCATACAAGTCTCGCCCTCGAAGCAGGTGCCAGTAATGAAGAAATTATCGAGGCTGCTTGGGTCGGGATCATATCTGAAACCACTTCCTCTGTATCGCAATTTCCTATCACGATAGATGCTCTTAACAGCGATCTAAAGAACTACCAAACTGAGAACTCGGTAGAGCAACTAAAACAGTTACGTGAAATGAACGAAGGGCCTTTGAAAAGCCTTGAACACCTTGAAAATAAAGTTTTTGAAAATAAGGTTCTGAAGAGCTCGTTTAAGCATCTTATCGCTCTTGCATGCGCACACAACACCCGTGATCCGCAGTCCATAAAGAGATTAACTAAAATGGCGCTGAAAGCTGAATTTTCAAAAGCCCAGATCACAGAGTCCGTGTGGGTAGCGATCGAGATGGCAGCAGGAGCTTCATTTGGTCATGCCGGCCTGACCGCGGCTTTGCTCGAATCGTCAGATAACTAGTTGTGCTAGCATCAAAAAAGATAACAATCTTGGAGAGTACAAAGTGAGCAACCTAAACATCTACAAGAGACAAGGCTTTGGAGAAAAATCTGGCTTTAAAGGTAAGTCAGCGCTCTTAATGGTTGATTTCGTGAATGGATTTTGTGACCCAGAGTATTACGGTGGTGGAAACATTATAGACGCGATAAAGCGAACGAGAATTCTCCTCCAGACAGCTAGGGAGCTTAAAATTCCCATCGCCCATACCCGAGTTGTATATGAGAGTGATGGGTCTAACAAGGGTATTTTCTGTGAGAAAGTACCAGGGTTGGAACGACTGACTGAGAATGCCTATATTAGCCAAATAGTCGATGACCTCACACCAGAGCCTAACGAGTACGTTGTGAGGAAGACTCAAGCCTCAGCATTCTTCGGCACTGGTTTAGTATCATGGTTGATAGCAAGGAATATCGAAACTCTCGTCATAACAGGCTGTACCACATCGGGGTGTGTTAGAGCATCAGTAGTCGATTCAATGAGCTATAACTACCGAACCATAGTGGTTACCGATTGTGTGGGAGATCGGGCTATAGGTCCTCACGAAGCTAATCTTTTTGATATGCAGCAAAAATATGCCGACCTTTATTCCGCTGACGAAGTTATCAGTAAGTTAAAGGAGCAGAACCCAAAAGTTCTATCGGGTAAGCAGTAATAATATCTACAAGCTTGGAACAATGACGCCCAGCATGCCGCTCTCAGCGCCCACCTTTGATGTGAAGTAACTGACAAAGTTTCTAATTTTTACTGCAATGTGCTGTCGACTTGCATAGAGAGCATAAAGAGGCTCGACTTTAGGCTTGCAATCCGAAAAATCAATTTCAACCAATTTTTGGTTGTATAACTCCTCGATAACAGCGTAGCGAGGTACATATGCAACTCCTAAGCCTTGGATTACAGCTTGCACTACTGCACCTGTGTTAAAAGAGAAAAAGTTTCCCCTAACCGATTGTGAGATTATAGACCTTTGACTATCAAGAAACTCCCAAGAATCAGCTTCTTCCTGCATAGAACCGTCTACAACGCAATTGTGACCGGATAAGTCCTCAAGGCATCTGGGTACTCCAGCCTGTTCGATATAGCTAGGTGCAGCACACAATACAAACGGTGCAGTCGCGACCTGTTTTCCTACCAAGGAACTATCTCTCATGCGACCCAAGCGAAATAATAAGTCCAACCGAGAGGCTACAACGTTTGGTTCGCTATTTTGCAAACCCAACTCGATTCTCAACTCAGGATTCTCGAGAATAAAGGTCGAAATAATTGGAGTTAATACAGTACGCCCGAAAGAGGGCGGGCAACTAATCCGTAAAATTCCTTTAGCACCAGTCGACAGCTCAACAACAGCGCCCTCTACATCCTCAACGCTTTGAAGGATAGTAACGGCTTTTTCTAGGTAAATGTCACCCGCGTGGGTGAGAGAGACCCCTCTCGTTGTCCGGTTAAGTAATCGCACACCCAGACTGTCCTCAAGCTGTTTAACTTGCTTAGACATCATTCCAGGCGTGACGTTAAACTCTTTAGCAGCAAGAGAGAATGACCCGAGCTTTGCTACGGTCACTAAAGTGCGCATGCGTCCTAATTTGTCCATTTGAAGCATAATATCTTATCAATAGTGCAATGCAACAAATATCGTTTATATCTGTGTAGTGAGTACTCACTTACAGCTTAGATTTTACCTCACGCCTAGCATCCACCCCTCTAATGCTGCTATTCTCCTTTCAGGCAATGTCAGAGGAGGGTTAAAATAAGCCGACAACATTTCTCGGCAATCCATTTCTTGCAGCCATCTGGCAATAGAGTAAGCATCATGGTCATGCGACGCTCTCCCTTCAATATTATATCTGTTACGAAAAAGAGAGGAATTAACTTCCGCGATAACCGAATGATGCGCCTCTCTGAAAAAGCCATCAAAAGGCCAAAATTGGACCCTCCCTAAGAGGCTGGGATCACAGCGTAGCTCTTTCAGCCATGGCAGTCCTGCCAGCGCCGACCTCGATTCATCCGGACAAACACCAGCGGAAAAGATACTTTTAACGTTACTGCTCCATTTCTCGCACAATCTCAGGTCCCGAGTATCTCCAAGAATAGGATTTTTTTTACGTAAAAAATCAACGTACATATGATCGTAATGCGCCGGCCAACGATCAGTAAAGTACTCCAGAAATGTTCCCCAATCAGGCAGTGTGTGATCTAAAAAATAGGACTCTGGAAAAGAAAAACTGTGGTCAACTCCTATTATGACTTCATTCTCTGAAAGCAAAAGTTCACGGATGTACTTGCCTACTTCTTTCCGACACCAGTGCCGAGCTGCAGCATCATAGGGCTCGACCTGTGCAGGCTCCGAACCGATCAAACACTCAAACACCTGCAGCTGAGGTAACCTCGATACCGGAGCTTTTAAACCCGAATAGTGAATTCCGACATATTTAGAAAATGTAGCCATAATTTAACAGACAGTAAAAAAAATGTAGTTATAACCTTTTAGCGCTCTATTTCAACAAATGCTTTGTTTAAACGCTCAATTTCCTCATCATAAACCTCAAGAGACTCAAGTGTTTCTCGCAATCTCAAAAAATAATCTGTATTGCTGCCACTGGGACCAGTCGCTTGGGTAATGTTCAGCACTGTCTCTTTCGCGGAAGGCAAGGGTGAGAAAGACACATTTGTATCTCGTGCAATATACGTCACACATAACTCCTTAGATCCTGTCGCTAAGTTTATCTCCAAAAAATGACGTGTATAACCATTTTTTTCTCGTTCATCAAGGGTGTCTAGAGTTTTATGCCACTGGCTTTCCTCTATACGAAAGGCAAGACCCCAACAATCGCAATCAGCTCTCTCTACTAGAGTCACTACACGGCCAGGTAAAGCTGGAGTACCCCGATGATCAGGGGAAAGCTGCCAAAATCTGCGGGCCCAACCTGTCAATCTCGCCTTCCGCACCTCCGAATAAGATACCTCAGGATTCCACATAATAGAGCCATATCCAAAAATCCAATTCATTGCCTTATTATATGGACAAACAATTGGCTAACCTATCAGGAAAGAGACATAATAGGCATTATTATTTAATTAGTATGATCCCATAATTAATTATGGATAAAGAATCAATAATTAATTACCAAACGGTGAATTTTCGGAGTGCAGCTTAATGGGTGATGGTAAACTGACTGCTCTTGTAATAGAAAAACTGCTACCGCAGCAGACAGATTACAAAAAAACAGATGGGCGCGGGATCCAACTCATCATCACAACATCAGGAGAAAAATGGTGGCAATACGACTACCAATGGGCAAGCAAAAATAAATCCATCTCTCTTGGGTCTTATCCGATAATAGACCTTCATAAAGTCAGACAACAAAGGAAGGTCTTTGAGGATCTAATAGATAAGAATATTGACCCTGCCGCACACCGAGAGTTCGGGTCGGCAAAAAATGACAAGATTGACACGTTCGCCCATGTTAGTAATGAGTGGTTGGCATCTCGCTCCAAAACTATGAGCGAGCAATTGAAAGCGAGAACAACCGTACGTCTCAAGAATGATATCTTACCGACGCTAGGCAATAGACCAATAAAAAATATCTCAAGAACCATTATTCTAGAACTCACTAAAGCTATTGAAAATAAAGGTCAAGTTGACAAAGCTCACCGCACACGACAAACAATCCAAAAAATCTTCGACTACGCATTGACATTAGGAATTATTCGACATGACCCAACTATCAACCTGCGTAATTCTCAACTATCTCTTGTAACGCGACCCTATAAATATATAGAGGCGCCAGAAGGCGTGGCTCAGTTAATGCGGGGAATATCCACTTATAGGGGATATATAAAAACAAGGTTGGCCTTAGAGTTCGGTGCCTTAGTGTTTGTCCGACCAACGCAGCTAGTACATGCCAAATGGTCAGAGATTGATTTTGATGAAAAAGAATGGAGTATTGAGCTCAATGGAACCAGACACGTTGTTCCTCTGGCTACACAAACGTTGAAAATCCTGATGCAAGCCAGGCCCCCGACTAATCGAGAAGGGTTCATTTTTCACAACAGAAAAAGCCGACACTTGACGCTTAGTGCAAACACTCTTAATCACGCCTTAAAAAGTATCACCAAAAACGTCACTCAAATAACCGTTTGGGGTTTCCAGCTTATGGCACGACAACATTTGTCTGAAATGGGATGGAGCAAGCTATCCCTAAAGGCACAACTGCAGGCCGATCACGGAGTCAGGGAGATCTTACAAAAAAACATCACATATACACACGACAACTTATTACTTGAAAGAACGAGTATGATGCAAGCGTGGGCAAACTATCTATATGCACTTAAAGATGGCGGTGATCGACTCTCCATGCATGGTGCCATCAGAATAAAAAACGACACTCTCTAAGGAGCTTGGTATCTCTAAACTCATATTAACTGCTGTAATTAGCCTCTCTTTGTTGAGCTTTTCCAGCCAAAGCTGTGAAATCGATCGGGATTGCGGGGTAGGAGTTTGCATCAAAAGAGAGAAACGGGCTAGCGGAGTTTGCTACGGATTGGAGGTCCCTAGAAAAAAAGAAAAGAGCAATAAAAAATCTAAAAGTCCGCGCGATCAAGCTATATCGCTAATGGGCGATCCACACCTCATACTGCGCAAATATTTCCCCGGGAAAGCTATCGGAAAAAAATGCATGGTACAAAGCGACTGTAATGATGGGACAGAATGCGTTCATGCAGCATTTGAAGGCTATTGCATAGAGAAATAGGAATCTTAAGAAAAAGGGGGTGCTATTTATCCTACTTAAGGTCCTTGACTAAAAACAACCCAGTAGTTTTCATCGACATTATAGTCTCTAAATCCTGATTCTCTGCGTTGACCTGTGAGATAACAATCCCGCGATCGCTTTTTGTCTGAGACAATCTCGTCTTTAAAATTTCAACCCTGACTCGCAATGTGTCCCCTGGCCGAACCGGTTTTTTCCAGCGGATCTCATCAACCCCAGGGGATCCTAAGCTTGCCGACTCAGAAATAAAGTCATCAGTCATCATACGCATAACCATCGCACAACTATGCCATCCGCTAGCAATAAGGCCTCCATAAGCATGCGATTTTGCCAGCACGGGATCGATATGGAAAGACTGAGGATCGTACTTTCTCGCAAATTCTATTATCTCATCCTGACTGACCACAGTTTTACCGAAAACGTACACTTGTCCTTCGACGTAGTCATCGAAGAAAATCGGCCGCTCAAAGGTTGCGGAAGCAAGAGTCATCCAAGCAGTCTAGCGGTGATCGGCGGGTTTGTAGTCCCGCTCAGTGTAGCCTGTGTATAACTGTCGAGGACGGCCTATTTTCTGACTAGGATCTTCAATCATTTCATTCCATTGCGCGACCCAACCAACAGTCCGAGCCAAGGCAAATAGTACTGTAAACATGCTGGTAGGAAAGCCCATAGCTTTCAATGTGATACCCGAATAAAAGTCGATATTAGGGTAGAGTTTTTTCTCAATGAAATAATCATCAGAAAGAGCAATTCTCTCAAGTTCCATGGCAACATCGAGTAACGGGTCATCCTTGATCCCCAACTCGGTCAGTACTTCATGACAAGTTTCTTGCATGACGCGTGCTCGTGGATCATAGTTTTTGTAAACACGGTGACCAAATCCCATCAACCTGAAAGGATCATTTTTATCTTTAGCCTTCTTAATGTATTCGGGGATCTTATCTACCGAACCGATCTCAGCGAGCATTTTTAGGGCCGCCTCGTTTGCGCCGCCATGAGCTGGCCCCCACAAGCAAGCTATCCCAGCCGCAATACAGGCAAAGGGATTGGCACCAGAAGAACTAGCTAACCTTACGGTAGATGTGGAGGCATTCTGCTCATGATCTGCGTGCAAGATAAATATACGGTCCATTGCTTTTATTAAAGTCGGGCTAATAATCAACTTTTTTGCTGGCACGGCAAAACACATATTGAGAAAATTTTCAGGGTAGCTAAGTTCATTATTCGGGTAAACAAATGGCTGGCCAACAGAGTACTTGTAGGCCATCGCCGCCAGGGTGGGCATTTTTGCAATAAGTCGTCTACTTGCGACCATCCTTTGGTACGGATCGTTTATATCAGTCGAATCATGATAAAAAGCTGATAGTGCACCTACAACGCCACATAAAATGGCCATAGGGTGAGCATCTCGCCGAAATCCTGCGAAAAAGTTTCTCAGCTGTTCATGAACCATCGTATGTTGTGTGATGGCGTTTGAGAACTCCTTATACTCTGAGTTTGAGGGCAACTCACCCTCCAATAACAGAAAAGCCGTCTCTAAAAAGCTACTTTTCTCTGCCAGCTGTCCTATCGGATAACCTCGGTATAAAAGAATACCCTCGTCTCCATCAATGTAGGTGATTGTCGACTCGCAACTAGCAGTAGAAGTAAAGCCCGGATCGTAAGTAAACTGGCCTGTAGCTGCGTATAACTTCGATATATTAACGACACTGGGACCAACACTCCCCTCCATTATCGGAAATTCATGTTTTGAATCCATTAGATCTAGTGTCGCAACTTCGTTCTTTATTTCGCTCATTTTTAATGCCTCTAAATACTCAACACCTACTCGGTCCTATTTCTCGTTGCATCACAACAATTCTCTAACAGGCTGATATTCACAAGATACTCTTGAGCTTCGCTCATCAGTCCGGATGTCGACGAGAAGGCTAATTCCTAGCCGACAGTTATTATAAAATAAATTGACTAAAAGTTCACTAACCCATTGAAAATACGTACAATACCCAAGCCGCGCGTAAGCTGATAATAGCGGATAAACAGATACTTAGGACTAAAAATGGATTTATTTTTTATACACAAAGCGTGATTCAAATATATGCGAATTTAGGCTAAAAAGCGCCTTTAACCCAATATCCGTGCCTAGGGAAATGCACATGAACCAACCCACACTCTTTACCTGTGTGCGCTAAAGTAATCAGCTTGTCATCCGCATGCACCAAAGTACCACTCGCGGCTGAACGCTCGCCAAACGGGCCTACCACAACCGGAGATCCTAAGGTGATCTGCTCACAATCTAATGCACAGGCTGCATTTATCTGAGTAGGCAAACAGGCACTAGCAATTTCAAGAGCACTAGCCTGACTGATTTTTTGGCAACTACCATGACCGAGCATCTCAATATTTTTCATCCAAGCCAATACCTTAGGCATACCCCTAAGTAAGTGAGAGTCACCGCCAATAATATTGAGAAACCAAGGGCACTGATAAAGCGAGACATCTGCCAAAGAAGGACCACCCTCGAAAATATAATCCTGTCCGGGGATCAGCAGTTCTTCAATCAAAGGCAGTTGTGATAAAACTTGAGGTAGGTAACGACTAGCTGCATTTTTTACAGCGCTCAACGTAGGAGGAGCCCTATAGTGAAGCCTTGCTCTATCTTCATGGAATTCATCAGGAAAATCTTCCGCATGAAGCCCAGTAATGTAAAGTGCAATTGAGCGCATAAGATTCTTTTCTGCCCAATAAACTAAGGACTCGCATAACATTTTTGTGCGCAGCTTATTTGAACCAGGATAAATGCTTGGTAATGGGAAACACTCTTCTAAAGTACTAATGATTAAAGATGTATCGCAATACACATCAGCACCGATTTGTAATGCGGGCGTCCGACGATAACCCCCAGTAAGTGCAGTATAAGAAGGCTTTGTACCGAATGACGGGATCAGCACCGACAGCCAAGAGATACTCTTAAGTCCGAAAATTAAGCGGACTTTCTCCGAGTAGTTTGAGAAATCATAATGATGAAGTACTACGCTTTTTGGATTCACGCTCATGAAAATTAATTACCGTTGCAAATCAAACTTCAGATAAAAACTGATCCAGCGTTTGGTTAAACTCGGTGGGTGCCTCTAAATTTGAGACATGTGCAGCATCTAGCTCAACGTATTTGGAACCGGGAATGAGTGAGGACATGTTTTTCATCTCGGTTGGCGGTGTACCTAGGTCATAGGTCCCGCCAATCAAAAGGGTTTTCACCCCAATAGAGGCCATTCCATCCATATAATCTAGATCGCGTATAGCGCCGCAGCATCCCACATAACCATCAACAGTAGTATTTAAAATCATTGCTCGTACGCCAGCAATATCATCCGGTTGATTTAAAATCATCGTCTCAGTAAACCACCTCTGTATAGTTGCATCGAGGATTGGTTCCAAGCCATTAGCAGAAACGCTCGATGCCCTCTCAGTCCAAGCCTGTCTTGCTTCCGGAGAAAAACTAGCTACACAATTGCTTGCGGTCACACTGAGTAACCGCTCTGGATATTTAATAGCAAGCCCTAAAGCTGTCATCCCTCCCATAGACAAACCGACAAAATGCACTTTGTCTAGGTCTAACGCATTTATCAATCTAACAACATCATAGGCCAAGTCATCGAACTGGAAACTTTGCTCAGGGATGTCTGTCTCTCCGTGCCCCCTTTGGTCATAAGTCAAAACTCGAAATTTCTTTTGGAAAAATTCGATCTGAGGCTCCCACATGGTCAAATTCGCACCTAAGGAATTAGAAAAGACTATAACTGGTGCGTTTACGGGACCCACCATAGAGTAGTTAAACTGCAGTTCACCTAATTGTAACTTTGCCATATCTGCACCACTTACTTTGGTAACAACGAAAACTCGCTCAACCCAATTTTATTTAAGACATATTAATGTAGCACACACGTTTACCTTTTTACGATTAACATCCTAGTTCTAATTCTAGCAAAGCCTTGAAGAACAGTTTAATGAGCTTCATGATGACTGGAAATACCAACAGGTGGAATAATTCCGACCTCTTGGTGCCACGGGGCAAAAAACGAGCGATAAGTAAAGGTAAAAAAGTAATGGTAAACATATATCTTGTGCGTCATGGGGAAGCTGAGCATTCATGGGCGGACTCGACTGATTCAGAGCTAAGCACGCTTGGTCACCAACAATCACAATCGGTGATAAGACACTTCAAAGGTCAAGGCCCACTTAAAATCTACTCAAGCCCTTTACTTAGAGCACGTGAAACTGCAGCACCGCTAGCAAAAGAATTGGGGGCGTCTGTTTTTATAGACGACCGTTTTAAAGAAATTCCCACTGAAGTAGAACAAAAGGATAGGCGAAAATGGCTTCAAGGAATTACAAGTCTTAGGTGGACAGAGGTTAGTCCAAAACTTAGGGATTGGAGATCCAACTCTTGGGGCGCTCTTGCCACGATTAGACATGATACTGTTATTTTCACTCATTTCATGGTCATAAACTCCTTAATAGGACAGCTACAGAATGACGATCGCTTAGTGTTATTCCAGCCTGATAACGTATCCATAACACATCTGTTAATCGATGAAAAAGGCAGTGTCCGTCTCAAATCTCTTGGCCAAGAAAAAGCGACTTTAATCAACTAATTACAGTGGAAGTGAATCAATATTTGTGGGAGAGTTAGTTGTGAAAAAGAGAGGCGAAGTAGCGATCATAGGTGGCTCGATGGCAGGCCTTTTTACTGCCATAGCGCTTAAATCACGAGGTTTCAAAGTACATATTTTTGAACGCTCTACCGGAGCCTTGACTAATGGCGGTGCGGGTATTGCAACGCACGATCAGTTATATGACGCGCTGAGAGCAGCTGGGATAGAACTAAGGGAAGAAATGGGCGTGCCGTCAAAAGGTAGGCTGATGCTAAATCAAAAAGGGGGAATTACACATACACGCGACATGGCTCAAATAATGACGTCTTGGGGCCTAATCTATCGGTTTTTAAGGGCACAAATAGATGAAGCCAATTACCATAGTGACCATAAGTTAATAAACATACAATCCAACAGCAACTCGATTACTGCTACTTTTAGTAATGGACATTCGGTTGAAGCTGACTGGTTAATTGGCGCAGACGGTAGCCAATCGCAAGTGAGGAAAATGGTCGCACCAGATGTCAACCCTATTTATGCGGGGTACCTAGGTTGGCGAGGACTGATAGATGAGTGCTTAATCTCTCCTAAAATACTAGAGCAAATCGCACTACAAATGAGTTTCGGGATGGCACCTGGAGGTCACTGGCTGGGATACCTTGTAGCTGGACCAAATGATGAATTAACCTCCGGAGATCGCTGGTACAACTGGGGTTGGTACCGCACCGTCGACTCAGAAGAACTGAGGGACTACCTCACCGATGGATCTGGGAAGTATTATGAGGGAGGAATTCCCCGGCACTTGATTCGCGAGGAGCTTATAAACAAAATGAGAAAAGAATCGACAGACCACCTTGCCCCGCAAATTCAAAAAATTATCGCTGCCACGCGCGCACCTTTCCTACAGCCAATGTATGACTTCTTCTCTGAGAGGTTAATCTTCGATCGCGCAATTTTAGTTGGTGATGCAGCGTTCACAGCACGGCCACATGTGGGCATGGGGGTTTCGAAAGCAGCTGATGATGGAGCATCTTTAGCACACGCACTTGGATCTTCTGAAACCTCGGCTTTACCTGAATGGGAAAAAGAACGACTTAAATATGGGACAGCAGTAGTCAATTGGGGGCGGGATTTGGGCAGTTATCTCGGGCCGCAAAGCGAGGATCCCGATGCGCAAGCTAAGTCCGCATATTATATTACACCAGAGGTCTTACTTTCAGTCACCGCTGCTAGCGATCCAAGTCAATACCTCTAACAGGAGGAAAGTAATCTTTATTTCACCTCCAGTGACGAATCGCCTAAAGATTAGTACTTTCGCCTAGGCTGAAAGATTCACGAGTAATATCATTCATAGAACCTCGCACATTGGTGGCTTCCGATGCGCCCAAGGTAAAGCTTCTTCAAGTTTTGATGCCAAGCGAACCAAAACATCCTCACGACCCGTACGAGCGGTAAAATGCAAACCTACAGGTAAATTATCTTCTGTCCAATGCAAAGGAAGAGAAATAGACGGCTGTCCTGTAGCGTTGCTCAGGTAGGTATAAGGAGAAAATCTAGCCATCCTTCTACGCAACTCAAAAGGGTCGCCTTGATAAACCAAGGTACCCAGCTCTACAGGAGGCTGACCCAAAGTCGTAGTGAGCCAAATATCATGCTCTTCATAAAATGAGCTTATTGCCCTAACCTGAGCCTGTACATCTTGCATAGCCAGAAGGTACTCTGGTGCGCTGAGCGCAAACCCACGCTGACCAAAAGCCCAAACAAATTCCTCAAAACCACTCTCTGAAAGCTCCCGTCCGAGCCGTCGATTCCAATCTGACATTGCCCAGGCAACGCCAGAGGCAAGAAGCGTTGTAAATTTCGTCCAAAGTTCCATTGCATCAAAGGACGGAGCTGCTTCTGACACTTGAAAGCCAAGTTCTTCACAAGTTTTAGCAGTGGCTAAAATGGCTTTGATGCACTCTTCATCTAGCGGATCTCCGAGGGGTGTGACTGTCGAATAAGCAATTTTTAAATTCCCAGGATCTTTGCCAACATCTTCCGCATATAAACCTGTGCGAGGCGCTGCCATATAGGGCTCTCCAATACCTGGCCCTGAAATCACATCCAACAAACTAGCACAGTCGCGTACACTTCGCGTCAAGCCATTCTCAACAAAAAAACCTCCAAGTAAATCACCATAATGTGGAGCTAAAGTAGAACGACCTCTCGTAGGCTTCAAACCTACCAAACCGCAAGCGGAAGCAGGAATTCGTATAGAACCTCCAACATCATTGCCATGTGCCATTGGCACGACTCTAGCTGCCACTGCTGCCCCCGCGCCTCCACTGGACCCTCCTGGTGTTCTAGTCAAATCCCAGGGGTTATGGGTAGGGCCAAATAGTTTTGGCTCTGTTGTCACTCCAATAGCAAATTCGGGCAGATTTGTTTTACCAATGGTAATGAGCCCCGACCTGCAAAATCGTGTATAAATCTCCGAGTCCTGAGAGGGAATATAATCTTTTAGAAAACAACTCCCTTCTTGAAAGGCGACGCCCGCTACCTCCGCTGCAAAGTCCTTCATTAAAAAAGGGACTCCTGCAAAAGGACCGTCAGGAATCTTTTTACTTGCTTTCTGACGGGCATCGTCAAACATTTCGGTTATTACCGCATTCAATACTCCATTCACTTGCTCGCACCGATAAATCGAATTATCAACCAGCTCCAGGGCAGAGATCTCGCCGACCCGAACTAAGTCTGCCATTGCTGTAGCATCTAAATCATCAAGCTCATTCTTATAATCCATTGCCGCTCTACTCCTAAATGTCACCACACGCCTAAGCTTCCATAGCTTCTTGTTAACTAAGGATATATGCTGTGCTCAAAACTTGTCGAAAAATTACCGACTTCGACTGCCCTTACAATTTACCAACCATAAAGCCCAAAATATTGCTTGAATCACAACGCGTGCGTCGCATAACAATATTAGCGCTCCCTATAATCGGGGCCATGGTCTCTCAAAATATCTTAAACTTAGTGGATACGGCTATGGTCAGCCGGTTGAGCGAGAGTAACGCAGCTTTGGCAGCAGTAGGGTTTGGCGGGTTCATACTTTTTTTTTCCCAAGCTTTACTCCTCGGTCTATCTACTGGGGTACAGGCATCTGCATCACGACAAAAAGGACAAGGAAGGAGCGACACTACAGCTCATTGTCTTAATACCGCACTGGTAGTCATACTAATCGCAAGCCCGTTCTTAACACTAGGACTTATTTGGTTAGCACCAAAATTCTTCCCTATTCTGAGTAGTGATCCAAACGTGGCTGAACTTGGGATTCCTTACCTGCAGATCAGGGCAATTGGCATCGTTTTTGTGGCGGCAAATTTTGCGTTCCGGGGGTATTGGAATGCAGTAGACATGACATGGCTTTACTTGAAATCACTGCTTTCAATGCACGTTGTCAACATCTTCTTAAATTATGTTCTCATCTTCGGCAACCTAGGAGCCCCTAGACTTGGGGTTGATGGTGCTGCTATCGCATCAGTAATTGCAGTCGGCTTTGGCACATTAACTTATTTCATTTTGGGATTTAGGCATGCTCGACAACACAGTTTCTTAAATAGGCTCCCAAAACCAAATGAAATTTACCAACTAATCAAATTATCGCTACCTAACGGCGTACAACAGATGTTTTTTGCCGCTGGATTCATTGTAATGTTTTGGATTATCGGAAAAATTGGTGTGGCAGAAGTCGCTGCAGCTAATGTTCTAATTACTATGTGGCTTATAACCTTACTACCCGGAATGGGAATGGGTTTGGCCGCCGCAACCTTGGTCGGACAAGCTTTAGGGAAAGGCAATTCCGAAGATGCGGTGGAGTGGGGTTGGGATGTGTCTAAAGTAGCCTTTTTCGGAATGTTTCTGATTGGGCTGCCATTTGTAGTGGCACCTGAAATCATCCTGATGTCCCTGTACAAGTTAGCCCCCGACACTTTTGACCTCGCTATCTGGCCCATGCGACTAATAGGTATTAGCATTTTATATGAGGCAACAGGCGTTGTCCTCCAAGGTGCATTGCTGGGGGCGGGTGATACGCGTCGTGTAATGACTGTTGTAGTCTTAGGTCAATGGGTTGTTTTCTTACCTATAGCTTATTTAATAGGGCCCGTTCTAGGTTATGGTCTAACCGCAATTTGGTTAACCCAATTAGTCTATCGAATGGTACAAACCGGGATCTGGATCAACTTTTGGGTCGGAAGGAAGTGGACCAAAATTCAGCTATAGTTCTTTCGTGAACATTTTATTACTGAAAAATCGACATATATCATCTTCAATCAAGATCAGTGCAGGAATTAGAATTAAAACAATAAAAGTCGTCAGCGCAAGACCAAATACAAGCGTCAGTGCCATAGGTATTAAAAATTGTGCCTGTAAACTTGTTTCGAAAAGCAAAGGCAAAAGCCCCCCAATCGTAGTCGCAGAAGTCAGAATAACGGCGCGTAATCGATCTCCACTCCCGTTAACAACGGCATCTAGCAAAGTCTCCTTGACTCTTCGTTCATCAACCGTTTTAACCAAAACTATTGAATCATTAATCACAATTCCAGATAGCCCAAGAATAGCAAAAATACTTAGGATAGTTAGATCAAACCCCCAAACGGCATGTCCTAAAACTGCGCCCACAAATCCTGTAGGTATCACAGCCATAATGACGAATGGTCTGGCATAGCTAGAAAAAACCCAAGCCAAAATGATGTAAATAAAAACAAGACCCAGAACCGTTCCGACAAGCATGTCTGAAGTCGTTTCTTTTTCCTCTTGCGCGCGACCACCAAACTTGTAAGTCAACCCGTGCCGGTTACATATATCTTCTAACCCATCACGAACTAAGCCCTGTCTTAGATACTGTGGCCTAGTCATTGTAATGTCTACTTCAGCTCTAATTGAGACCTCTCGCAGACCGTCCTCCCGTCGAATAATCGAAAAGCCTGTTTCTTTTTTAAAATCAGCAACTCCCATAAGCTTTACTCTAGATCCATCAGGAGCGCGAACATATAATTTATTTAGCAATCCTGATCTGACCAACTCCCTATCATATTGGACCCGTATCCAGACCTCCTCCTCTCCTCTTGGAAACCGCTTAGCGACGACACCATCTACTGCGTCACGTACTTGATTTGCCAAAGAAACTGTAGAAAAACCTAAAGCTCTTCCTCGACTGTTAAGCTGTATGTGCGTCTCTGGTTTTCCATATGGTAAATTGTCCTCAATGTCGCTGACTCCACTATACTTACCTAGAAGCAATGCTACTTCCTGTGCTGCCTCCTTCAATTTCGCCACCGATCCACCTGAAAGCCGTACGTCTAAGTCTCCGCCAGGCGGGCCGCTTCTCTGTGACTCAAATGTCAAAGAAGAGGCATTATTAGGAATAGAAACTGCTTTGCGCCAGGCTTGAATAACTTCTGAGGCCTTCATGTCTCGTTCCTCTGAAGAAACCAACTCAGCATGGACTCCCGCTAAAGTGCTATCACTGCCTAAAGACATTTGACCTCCTGTCCCAACAGAAACACCAGTCTTCGCAAGCGTCACAACAATCAAGTCATTTGGGTCAACATCCAATTCAGTAAGCGCGCTGTATAAACTTGCCTCAATAGCCAAAATGGCGCGCTTGGTTTCCTCTCTGGATGTTCCCTTCCGCATTTCTAATTTGGCATATATGGTTTCTGCCTCAGGAGACGGGAAAAATTGGTAACCCACTCTCCCTCCCAAAACAGCCCCGACTGATATAATTAAAGCAGCAACAGCAAAGACCACAGTTCCATATCTATTGCCTACCGCAAAACGAGCAAAACGTTTGAATTTCAACTCTTTAAATTGCTCGAACCCATTATCGAACCAGACACGAAAACCAGCTTTTTCGGATGTCGTACTCTCTCGCTTTAATGAGTGCGCTAGGTGGGCTGGCAATACCAAAAAACACTCTATTAAACTGGCGACGAGCACCGCAACTACTACAAACGGAATCGCTGAGATTATTTGACCCATGATCCCCGAAATGACAAACAACGGTAAGAAAGCTGCTACTGTTGTCATTGTCGAAGCAAACACAGGAGCTGCCATTCTAGTAGCGCCGGTCACAGCAGCCTCTAATGACGACAACCCTTGACGAAATTGGTATTCTGCATGCTCTCCAACTACGATAGCGTCGTCAACTACAATACCTATGGCCATAATCATTCCAAAAAGACTGATCATATTAATTGTCTGGCCACTCACCCACATAACAGCAACTGTAGCCAGCAATGAAGCTGGAATGCCTATGGCAACCCAGATTGCAACTCGAGCATTTAAAAACAAGAACAAAACTGCCAAAACTAAAATTAACCCACCAATACCGTTTCGAAGCAGCAAATCGATTCTTTCTCGAATAGATTTCGCACGAACATCATATTGCTCAACTTGGATCTGTGGCGGAAGCCTACTATTGAGTTCCTCCACATAATTACTGACTGTTTCAGAAGAGTCCAAGGCATCTGTATTGACGGATCTTTTTATGTCTAATTCGATCGCATTTTTTCCATGCCTGTACACCCGATTATCTTCTTCGCGGTAAGATTCTGACACACTAGAAACGTCTCCCAGTAGAATCCTACGGCCATCTGGCAATGCCTTAATTTCTACTTGGGCTAACTCACGAGCTTTAGTAAGCAACCCAAGGCTTCGCACTTGGCTTTCCCCGCCTCCTAATTCTCCCGCCGGAATGTCCTGCGACATCGCGCGTATCGTATTAGCAACATCATTCAACTCAAGATCATACTGATGTAGCGCCTCAGGTTTCATTTCAACCCATATTTCATCGCGTCTAGTACCAGAAAGATCAACTCGATCGATTCCTCTTTGAAGCAAGTCATCTCTTATATGACGCGCTCTTTCCCTCAAAGACCGCTCGGTAAAGTCTCCAGAAACAACCAATTTTGAAATGCTTTCGTATCTCACTATCCGTTTAATTTCTGGCCTCTCAGAATTGTCGGGTAGAGTCGTGACTTGCCCGACGGCAGACTCAATGTCTGAAAGAGCTTCCTGCATGCTGTGCCTTGGGTGAAATTCGATGCTCACCGATGCCCGCCCTTCGTAGGCCGTCGACACTATGTTCTTAACCCCATTTAAAAAACGAAGCTCAGGTTCTATAGACTGAATGATGTTTTTTTCAACGTCGGCTGCAGAGGCTCCAGGCCATGTGACTGAAACCGAAACAATATCGATACCAAAATCGGGGAAAAACTGCCTATTTATTTTTCCAATAGCTGTAACACCACAAACCACCATAAGGGCTAACAATAAGTTGGCAGCTGTGCGATGCTGTGCGAAAAATCTGATCATAGAATATGATGCTACCACTTATAAAGTCTTAGCTTTCAAACCTTCGCCTATTTCCGAGAACACCTTACTAACGACAACTGCATCGTTAGGAAGCATAGCTTTTATCAACATATCACCATCAACTATACGTAACACCTTGACGCTAAATTTTTTCAACCGACCATCCACAATAAGATAAAGCATGTCCTCGTTAGATAGAGCACTAACAGGCAATTTAAAAACATTTTTGTAGATTTGATCGGCCATTTCTACTTCGACGAATGCGCCCGCTCTAATTCCCTCTAGATGAGCCCCAGGCTCCAATGCCGCATAAATCTGGATACCCCCTACCGAAGGATCGATTTCGGAACCAATGCGTGAAAGCTCTGCTCCAAATGTCGTCACTAAACCACCCAAGCGCCAAAAAATTTTTAACGGCTTTCCAATTAAGCTTTCTGTTGGTAAAGTACTCCCAGTAGATCGCTTACTTAAAATTCGCGAAAAGTCTGACTCGGGTAAATCAAACACTACCTCCAATTCAGTCGAAGATATCAGCCGCCCAACGCCCTCGCCAATCGCAACTCTCTGCCCCAAACCGAGCCCAACTCCAGAAATATGTCCTGAGAAAGGGGCGTAAATATTAGTGTCGTCCAGGTCTCGCTGCGCATCTCTGACTGCTGTTTTTGCTATAACCACGGCAGCGGTTTGTTGCTCAATTCGAGAATCGAGACGAGAAATAGTTTGTTCGTGCTGCATGCGCGCTTGTTCAATCTTTAAAAATGCTGACTCTGCATCATCAAAATCCTTCTTACTTAAAAGTCCCTGGCCTAGTAATTCTCTTGCACGGATACGCTCTTGGTCAACCAACTCCAGTTGATGCCCCACGCCAACCTTCAGACGCCTCTCCCATACTAGCTCACCTTCCAATTCTCTAAAAATCGCTTCGTCACGATCTAGCTCGGCTCTGCGGTCTGACAAAACAGACTCAAAATCACTCGAATCAATCCCGACAAGCTTTGTTCCTTTTTCAACAAAATGACCATTCTGAAATCTCTCACTCAAAAAAATCACACGGCCCTGAACCATGGACCGAATTTCAGCTGTCCTAGAGGCACGCACAGAGCCAAACGTTTTGATTATAGGTTGTACATCTTGAGGCTGCGGACGCAAAGTTTCCACATAGAAAATTCTTTCCGCAATCGGCTTAGATTCGGCCTGTGGCTGGGAAAAGAAGAACCAGCCGGCACAAAGCAAGCTGAGTGCGAATACGGTAGTCGCAACCGAAAGCTGAGAAATGTTTCCAAGAATATTGCGCATGGGATACCAAATTAGTCACTTATTGACACACAATGCTTTCAAACCAGCGAGAAAACTAATTAAGTTTGTGTAAGCTTTAGTGTACTTGCATCAATCATACGCGCACCAAGACTAATAAGCCCACTTAGCCGCTATAAGATAACTAAGTAGCAACAGTCGGCTTACTCTCCTAGACCTATTAAGCCCGGCTTCGAAGCAAAATAGGCTGCGAGCTTAGAGATATCAGCGTCGGTTAAGGCCAAAGCTTGGACCTGCATGTTCATTATCATATGCTGCCGTCTCCCGGTCTTATACGCCGTCAAGGCTTCCTCAAGATAATCCTGATACTGCCCAGAAAGTATTGGGTAATCTGGCATTAAAGGCTGATCACCATTCACGCCATGACAAGCCGAACAAGCAGCCAATTTATCCTCAAATGTTAAGCCTGCATCCTCATCTTGCTCGTGATGACTCGCCATCAAGCTATTAGAAAGCAAAACCGATGCGATCAGAGTCAATCTATACATTATCTTCATTAGCTCCTAAAACTAGTATTTATTTTTTATAAGAAGACATAAAAGCGGCAATGTCTTCGATATCTGTATCCGTCAGATCTGCTGCATTCGCGTGCATAGTGCCATGAACGCGCGTACCGTTTTTATAAGCAAGAAGAGCGCTCGCTATATATCCAGCGCTTTGCCCACCGAGTTTTGGCACATGATAAGTCGGATAAACATTATTGTATCCAGTCACAGCATGACACCCTAAACAAGTTTCTGCCTTAATCTCTCCTTGCGCCACATCCCCATCAGCTAAAGAGCCGAAGGAAAGAAACATCAGCAACAATGAGGCAAAGAATATTCGAAAAACCATTTAAATCCTCTCTTGATTTGATTCTATAAGCTCTAAACTGCGAGTTTATAGCTGCTTGAGGGGCAAATATTACTAAACCCGCCTGCTTAGGGGAAGAGGTCTTCACTAATTTATAATATGACCGGTGGATCTGATATAACAGTTGGAAGCTTATTATTTACCCATAATGCTAATTTATATGAAAAAGTCACTACATGCTATATATGCCGTCTTGGTCGTTCTTTCCATGGCCAGCTGTAAAATACCAGACCAGAACAACAGCTTCCAGCCAATGGAAGAAGGCCGATTCTGGTTATACACGATAGAAAAAAATACTACTGATGCCAATGAATATCTGCGTCATGGACTTCGAGTCACTAATACCGTTAGCAATGCCGACACAACAACAGCACTATTAGAAGACCTTACTGGCAAAGTATCTGTCTATAAAAAAGACAACGCTGGGGTATTCCTAAACTCGAACACGACAAATGCCAAAACTGACCCTGCCGGCAGAATCAGTGACATGCATATGATCCTGCCTGCTCAGCCGAAGGTCGGAGACACATGGCACTCGTATAGCCCGACCTATGCCTTAGAAAGCTCTAGCGCTCCATGGGAAAAGCTATTCACAATCGAAGCCAATTTAAACGTGAAAAATCAGATTGCATCTGTTAGTGCGTCCACAACAACGCCCGCTGGGAGCTTTATTAACTGCTTACTAGTAACTAGCATAGGGAAAGAGGCTGTCTACTTAGGTGATTATCTAGGTGAAACTATCGTTGAGCAGCAGCGTCAAGCCTGGTACGCAGAAGATATTGGCTTGATCAGACTAGAAGTGCGTGAAAAAACTAGCTCTTCTGCTATAAAGGAAGGACTTTTTATCATGGAACTCGTAACCCATACAAGATAGATTATTAAATCGGGCAGGATAAGCCAATTACCCTCGTTAAATGGCATCATGGAGGCGATATTGCATCCAAACTTGGTAAGATACTAAAAAGAAATGAAGTAATTTAGCTTATCCCATTGCGATCCGCACTAAAAATGATTAATGTGTCGCGGGCAAAAAACCGCTTTTAAACAAACTCGTGTGCCTTAATTATTCAAGATAAAGACCATGAGATAGATAATGTGGGATGCAAATTATGGCTACAAACACCAAGGACGGAAAAGCTTCGCGCTTAAAGACAAGAAAAGCCCTCGCTAAGAAAGTGCCTGCTAAAAAGACACCTGTGAAAAAAACACCCACCAAAAAGGCGCCTGTGAAGAAAGCGCCTGCCAAAAAGGCACCTGTGAAGAAAGCGCCTGCCAAAAAGGCACCTGTGAAGAAAGCGCCTGCCAAAAAGGTGCCTGTGAAGAAAG
>JABISZ010000097.1 GCA_018668255.1 Pseudomonadota bacterium
AACACTGGGATGTTCTTGTGGTTGATGAGGCACACCACTTAACTTGGTCTGAAGGTAAAGTCGGAGAAGATTTCCGTGCGATAGAAAAATTATCTGCCGTAACGCCGGCACTAATCCTTCTAACAGCCACGCCACTGCAACTCGGAATACAAGGACACTTTGAGCGTCTCAAGCTGCTTGACCCTCACCGCTATGTAAATCTAGAAAAGTATATCGCAGAAGAGGAAGGTTACAAAAAAGTCAGTCAACTTGTTGGTCGTTTGGAGGGTTTAAATAGCCGACAGGTTGATGGCATACCAGGTGATATTTTGGCAGAGACTGAAAAAATTTTAGAGTCAAAAGTAGTTCATGAGAAATCAAACACTACCGTTGAAGCTTTAATTAAAGAACTTCAAGATCATCATGGAACGGGACGGGTATTGTTTAGAAATACGCGGAGCAATATAGGCAATGCAAATCAAAGAATACTGATTGAGCATTCCCTGCCAACTCCAGAAGAGTATCTATCAACTGTTACTGACTTTAAAACAACCATAGAACAGCTGTACCCTGAAGTAAAATACGGTGAAGGCTGGACAACTATAGACCCGAGAGCATTGTGGCTGGCTCAATGGCTTAAAGAAAACCCCACTCTTAAAGTCCTGTGCATCTGTGCTCACGAAAGCACTGCAATCCAGTTAGAAAAATGGCTTAATTTTACACAAGGGATAAAGTCTGGAGTTTTCCACAGCGAGCTCAACCTAGTCCAGAGAGACCGAGCGGGCGCATACTTCGCCGACCTGGAAGGTGGTGCTCAAGTTTTAGTATGTTCAGAGATCGGAAGCGAAGGAAGAAATTTTCAATTTGCTCATAATCTTGTACTTTTTGACTTACCTTACAACCCCGAGCTTTTGGAGCAAAGAATTGGCCGACTAGACCGTATTGGACAAACAGAGCCTATCAACATACATGCCCCAGTATTGGCAGAGACTGCTCAGAAATCCCTTTTAGACTGGTTTCATCATGGATTAAATGCCTTAGAGAATACCTGTCCAGCCGGAGCCAGCTTGTTCGCTGAATTTTTCGATGCTTTGGAGTCAACCCTCTGGAACCGGGAGGAAGACGCTAAAATAAAAAAACTAATAGCCAAGACCGCTAAGAATAGAAAAACTCTTCTGGAAGCACTCCGTATCGGTAGAGATCGCCTTCTAGAACTAAACTCATTTGACAAAAATCTTGCTGAAGAGCTCATGCATCATATTCAAAAACAAGACCGTCCTGATGAGCTTAAAGAATACATGGATTGTCTTTTTGACGAATTTGGTGTGGAAAGTGAAGACGACGCAGACCAATGTATAGTGCTTCATCCAGGCGATCATATGCCTTACGAAACATTCCCTCATCTACCAAGCGAGGGTATCAGTGGGACATTCAGCCAAGAAATAGCAACATCAAGAGATGACCTCCAATTCTTCACCTGGGAGCATCCTATGGTCACGGGAGCGATGGAACTTCTACTTAATAGTGGGTTTGGTAATTCTGCCTGTAGTATCGTGAAAAACACGGGGATGATAAAAGGATCTATAGTACTGGAGTCTAACTATGTCGTTGTCTGTCCTGCTCCAGCTGATTTGAGAGTCGAGCGGTTCTTTTCTGAGTCAATAATTAGAGTTCTAGTTAATAACACTGGCTCTGACGTTAGCAATAAGTATTCAGTCAATTGGTTGGCTCGAAATACTACAGATATTCCAGAAATCACCGCACAAAAAGTAGTAAATCAGGTGCGCGTGCAGCTAGAAAATCTCTCGAAAGTCGGCGAAGAAAAAAGTCAAGATAAAACGACGGACATAAAAACAGCGGCTAAGAAAGAAATGAAACGACGATTTGAATCTGAAATTAGGCGATTAAAGCGGCTAGCTACTATAAATAAAAATATTAGGCCTATTGAAATCAAGACGCTGGAAGTGAAGCTATCGCAGTCGCTGGCTTTCATCGACAATACTTATTGCAAGCTAGACAGCTTGAGAATATTGATAGCCACTTAAAACTCATGCCGACTAAGGCTATACTGCCGTTACACTGCTTTAAAGAGAACCTTTTGAGAATGACCCAGCGCATCAAAAACACGTCCAGCGGCAAAAAAATAGATGCTCTCGATGAAGTAAAGGTACTTGATTTTACGGCTGTAATTGCAGGGACTTATTGTACTCGGCTCATGGCTGATCTAGGTGCGACTGTCCTGAAGATCGAGCCTCCGTCTGGCGAAATAATGAGAAGCATTGCACCAATGAGAAAAAATGTCAGCACAGTTTTTAGTTCGCTCAATGCAGGTAAAAAATGTATGGTGCTTGATCTCAAAAAACCGGAGGCCATTGAGATTTGTTATAGGTTGATTAAAAGTTACGACGTTGTTGTTGAAAACTTCAGCCCAGGCGTGATGGATAAACTAGGCTTAGGCTATGAAACACTCCGCGAAATCAACCCTAACATTATTATGTGCAGTATTTCTGGCTATGGACAGCAAGGCCCTGGTGCAAACAGGCCTGCATATGCGCCTATAGTGCAGGCAATGACAGGATTTGATTCCGTAACACTTGCGGCTCAAAACGATATGAGCAAGCCATTAAACATGGGCTTGCCGGTAGGAGATACGACAGCAGCAATTCAGGCATTTGGCGCAATAATGGCAGCGCTTTATTATCGGGAGAGGAAAAATGTTGGCCAGTATATCGATATAGCTATGGCAGATAGCTTACTCAGCACTATGAACCGAGATTTCCAAGCGGCTTTCCACTCAGATCCAATAGACAGGCGTTACGGTCCGTTAAAGACTAATGATGGGTATATAATGGTTATGCCCTTGAGCCAACGACACTTCAAAAACCTAATTGAATGTATCGAGATGCCACAGCTTATAAACGACAAGCGTTTCTCATCGGATAGGGCGCGTCTTGATAATTACAATCAATTGCTAGACTTTGCGAAACAATGGACATCAAACCGATCGACTGAAACAGTATTGGCCATCTTTGAAAAGGCACGCGTGCCATGCGCACCCTATAACAATCTTTCTGATGTAGTTAACGACACCCAGCTTATCTACAGGAACATGTTAACCGAAGTCATAGATGAATCAGGGCCTTTGACGGTAGTAAATAGTCCTTTTATTTTCTCAGAAACCCAGGCGGAAATTAGAAAGGAAGTTGCCACATTAGGGCAACACTCTCACAACGTCCTCTCAGAAGAACTACAGGTATCTCCAAAAGACATTAATGTGTTGGTCGAAAAAGGTATTATTAATGGTTGAAAAAACCCACTACGAAATCTATAAAAAACAACTCACTTCAGGTAGATATCAGGAAATTTAATGAAAAGTTGGATTGCAGTTTGGATAGGTCTGTTCGCCACAGTGATGCTTCTGGCAATGCTCTCGGACAAAGGTAATAGAAGAAAGAACCTGCCTATGATTCTTTTGATGGTCGCTGTCGCCACCATCTCAGCATGGCTTTCTTTATTCCACTAAGCAGACAATTTCCTTAAACCCAATCTTCCTC
>JABISZ010000098.1 GCA_018668255.1 Pseudomonadota bacterium
ACTATCGGCAAGGACAGTACATATCAGCACAAAGAAATTACCGGCAAGCCATCAAGGACTCAGAGGCATTGATACAATCAATCCCGCTAGTGATAGAAGAAAACAACTTAACTGGGGACCTTGCAGCCTTGAACAAGGATACTACCCAAGCAATGCTCTCTTATAACTTGGTTTTAGAAATAGACCCAACCAACAAGCATGCGAAAGTCGGCTTGAATCGGATTAAATCCTTACATCAGATAAGTGCGTTAATCGCTGAAGGAGCCTACTACGAAAAACTCGGAGAATTAGAAACTGCTATGATGAAATACACCGCTGCTCGAACCCTTGACCCAGGCAATCCTGGGGCGGAATCTGCCCTTCAAAGAATCAAGTTTCAACAACAAAATCAGAAATATCAAGAAAGCATGTCTCTAGGGTTTTCTGCATTAAGGATGCGGACTTTTTCAAAGGCTAAACGACTTTTTAAAGCAGCGCAAAACTACAACGATTCGCCAGCAGTACAACAGGCGCTCAAACAGGCTGAGAATGGTCTTGTTAATGCCGAGCTAGTCGGCCTCATCAACCAAGGACATGGTGCTTCAGAAAATGAAAACTGGGAACAGGCCGAATTTTTTTATGGACAGGCCGCTAAGAGAGATGCTGGCTTAGCCGAGATAGCTATCTTGTCTACTAATGCAAAACAGAGATGGGATCTCGATAAGGAGCTCGAACGAGTTTTATCATTCCCTCTCGGCATTAGCCTCTCAAATGGGTATACGGCTGCGACAAACGTTTTGGCGCGCTCGGAAGATATTCTCGTCAAAGGAAGGCGCTTGCGAGATCAAATCGGACGCTTAAAAAGCGAAATTGAACTTGCTCAAATACCCGTCGAGGTTATTATCGAGTCAGACAATATAGCATCTATAACAATCTACCCGCATATTGACCTTGGGAAATTCAAACGCATTGAGCTCGGCTTGCTGCCCGGAGAGCACCTAATAGAAGTCCAGTGTGATGAATATAATAACTTCAATAAACAAGCTATTGTCTCCCATAAACTCGCTCGTAAAGAGCAAGGAATAATGGTGAAATGTGTTGAAAAAGCGGCAAAATAAACCTGTTTGGTCAAAAAATTGAAACAAAACATACAAGCATCTGATTTTAAACCTAGCAATAAAAAGCCAGTATTATCAGTATCACTCAATAAAAACCAGATAAAATTGGGCTGCTTTTTCCTGATCACGCTTTGGGCAGCCTGGTTCGTGCTAACAGCGAAATCAGTAGGTATTGTCGTAAGCCCTCCTAATGCAACGATTGAACTCCGTGGTTGGCCAACTATAGAAATTGGGGACTCCTGGCTCGCACGTCCCGGTCTGCATCAGCTAGAGATAAGTGCCCATGGTTATCAACCATACGAACGAGGACTTAATGTTAGCGAAGCTATCAGCCAAAAATATAGCATCGCTCTCACGCCATTACCCGGACAACTGAACATAACTACTGAGCCTCCTCAGCGAGGCGAAATTTTCATAGATGATGTCTCTTTTGGCGAAATACCAGGTGTCATAAAAGAGATTCCTGCTGGTACGCGCTCTATTAGATTGGAAGTGGACCGTTATTTGCCTTTTCAGGCTAATTTAAATATAGCGGGAAAAGGTTTAGAACAGGCTTTAATTGCGAAGCTTATTCCAGGTTGGGCCGACACAAAGCTTGATTCGTTGCCTGCAGGTGCGCAAATAACAGTCGACGGACGTATTCTAGGCAACACCCCTCTCCTAGCAGAGTTGCTTTTTGGGAAACGAGAAATAGAACTGCGCTTGCAGGGCTACAAAACATGGGTAAAAACTTGGGAAATAAAAGCTGGGCGACCGGCTAATCTCGGAGAGATAGTGCTCGCCAAAGCTGATGGAGAACTAAATATTAATACTATTCCAGAGGGTGCAGTTGTCGCAATTGATGGCGAGTTCATAGGGGTGACGCCCCTTTTGGCTGCAGTTTCTCCCGATGTCAAACACAAAATCGAGTTTATGAAAGAAGGGTTTAAGCCTGCCTTGCAAACGATTTCGGTTGCATCAGCCGCTAAGTCCAGTGTCATTCTCGATTTGGTCCCTGAATTAGCACGTATACGCTTTGAAACGACTCCTAAAGATGCTCAGTTAATGGTTGATGGCACACTTGTAGGTATAGCAACTCAAGTCCTTGCGCTGCCGACGCACCCTCATGAATTTACTATTTTTAGAGACGGTTACGCGACCTACCAAGGTATGCTCACGCCCCGGACAGGCGTTGAGAAAAAATTTAGAATTCGACTGAAAACAGCTGAGGCAGCCGAAAGAGAAGCCGCGCAAGAAGAAAAACGCAAAACAAAAAAAGGATTTGTGACTACCTATGTAGGACAAGAGATGAAATTGTTCTCAGGAGGAACGGTTTTCTTAGGTTCTCCAAAGTCAGATGAAGAACACCAAGCTGACGAAGTGCATCGAAAAGTCATATTAGAAAAACCTTTTTACTTTTCAACGAAGGAAGTCACCGTTGGAGAGTTTCGTCGCTTTCTCGCAACATATTCTCCCGGAGAAGATATAATGAGTCTACCCAATCATGAACAATATCCAGTGGTATCTGTAAGCTGGATACAAACGGCACTGTACTGTAATTGGTTAAGCAGGCGTGACGGTTTGGACAGATTTTATAATATCAGTTTTGGTGAACTCTTAGGGGTCAAC
>JABISZ010000014.1 GCA_018668255.1 Pseudomonadota bacterium
GTGCTTTACAACCCTAAGGCCTTCTTCACACACGCGGCATTGCTGGATCAGGGTTGCCCCCATTGTCCAATATTCCCCACTGCTGCCTCCCGTAGGAGTCTGGGCCGTGTCTCAGTCCCAGTGTGGCTGATCATCCTCTCAAACCAGCTATGGATCGTCGCCTTGGTAGGCCTTTACCCTACCAACAAGCTAATCGGACGCGGGCTCATCCAATAGTGGCCGAAGCCTTTGCCCCGAAGGGATTATGCGGTATTAGCTCGAGTTTCCTCGAGTTGTCCCCCGCTAAAGGGTAGATTCCCACGCGTTACTCACCCGTCCGCCACTCGTCAGCCAGAAGCAAGCTTCTGCTGTTACCGTTCGACTTGCATGTGTTAAGCATTCCGCCAGCGTTCAATCTGAGCCAGGATCAAACTCTTCACTTAAAAGAGTCCGCCTGCATAAATGCAGACTAATTTTGAATTGACAAGTTCATTGTGACACTTACGTATCCAATTCGCTCATCAGGGTTAACTGATGATACTAATCATATCGTAAGCGCCCACACAAATTACTTTAATGGACATATTTTTAAAGAACATCGAAGAGGTTACTCCCCGAGAGAGCGCGTATTATACGCAGCCGGAACTAATCGTCAACCCATAAGCCACATTTATTTAATATTAACCAATACCTGTCAATGATTGCAGCGTAATGGATAAAATAATTTTTTATTATCAATAGGTTATATAAAAAATTAAACAACAGTCACCCGTCCAAACCGGCGCTTGCCGACTTGGATTAGAGTTTCAGTATTCGCGAGTAGATTACAGCCAATATTCTCTACTACCTCGCCATCTAACTTTACGGCTCCCTGTATGATCAACCTGCGAGCTTCGGATGTGCTAGCACACAATCCTATCCCTTTCATAGTAGATACGAGGCTGCACAAACCATCCTTTGACTCCACTTGGCACTCCGGCACGTCTTCGGGAATCAGACCTTTGCTAAACTGCCGTACAAATGCATCATGGGAATCTCTGGCTTGTTTTTGGCTATGAAAGCGAGCGACTAACTCACTTGCCAATTCAAACTTCACATCCCGTGGATTTCTTCCATTCAGAGTACTTTCTCTTAAGTTACTAATCTCAGATAGTTCTTTAAAGCTTAATAGCTCAAAGTATCGCCACATAAGATCATCAGATATCCCCATAATCTTGCCAAACATTTGGTTAGCCGGCTCACTAATTCCTATAAAATTATTCAAGGACTTAGACATTTTATGGATGCCGTCAGTTCCTTCAAGTAGAGGCATAGTTATCACGACCTGCGGCTCAAGCCCATAAGACTGTTGCAATTGTCGACCAAGGAGCAAGTTAAACTTCTGGTCAGTCCCTCCTAACTCAACATCCGCGCGCAAGGCTACCGAATCATAGGCCTGAATTAAAGGATATAAAAACTCGTGAATTGCGATCGGTTGTTCCTGTTTATAGCGCTTCTGAAAATCATCGCGTTCAAGCATACGAGCTACAGTCTGGTTGGATGCAATTTCCACAAGCTCTGCTGAACTTATCTTATTCATCCACTCTGAATTGAATCGCACACTCGTTAGTTGAGGATCTAAAACTTTGAACACTTGTTCCTTATAAGTGCTTGCGTTTTCGGTAACCTCTTCGGACGTGAGAGCTGGCCTTGTAGAAGTTTTACCAGAGGGATCGCCAATCATGCCCGTGAAATCTCCTATCAAAAAGCAAATTTCATGACCTAAATCTTGAAAATGACGCATTTTGTTCAAAAGAACGGTATGCCCCAGATGCAGATCTGGAGCTGTAGGATCGAAGCCAGCCTTAACTGTTAGAACTTTCTTCTTGGCAAGGTACTCTAAAAGCTCTTCTTCCCGTAAAATATCGACAGTACCTCGTGTTATAAGATCCATCTGCTCGTTGGTTTGAGACGTCAAATCTTTGGTCCTTTTAGGTTAGGTCGACTTTATTAGATTCTAATAAAGATTCAGATGATATTATACAGATGCAATTTGAAGAGTTACATAAGGATAGCGTAATAGTCTCAAGGCATGAAAATCAATGACAAACTCTTATAGGAATCTCATACGTTTTTCCAACCTACTACAATATAAAACATTGTTTCCTATGAGCATTTTTTTGCTTGCCATCACTATTTCAATAGTACTCCTGCGTGGAGAAAGTAATCGATTACAACGAGCAGGCCCCTTACACGAAATGACAGGAAATTTACAAGAGAAATGGCCATTTGAGCCCTTAGTCTACCAGAACCTAAGTATCTCGGAAGGGACGACCGACACGGTACTTAACATTGTAGAGATAGTTAAAAGAGGTGATAGCCTATCTCGAATCTTTAAGCGACATGGGATTTCTCGTAACGACCTCGCAAACCTGTTGGCTAGTAGTAAGGAATCAAAGCAGCTTAGGTACTTAAAACCTATGCAGAAAATCGCTCTTAAAATTAAAAATCGACGCCTGATAAGACTCCAGTTCAAGGACACCTCTCTAAACTCATTAGTCTTTAATCTCACTGAAAGCGGAGACTATACGTTCTTGCAAGAAACGCTCACACCACAAATCAAACTCACTGCAGTCAGAACGACTATCAACCGCTCTCTTTATCTGGACGGAAAAGCTATCGGTCTAAGTGATAAAATACTAATGCAGCTAACCTCTATATTTGCATGGGATATAGATTATTCTCAGGATATTAGAGCCGGCGATACTTTTAGCCTTATTTATGAAGTCCTGTTTCACGAGGGAGAAATCCTTAGAGAAGGAAGGATTCTTGCTGCTGAATTCACAAATCGAGGTCAGGCGATAAGAGCGATATTAAACATAGACGATTTGGGTCACGAATCCTATTTCTCAGGCAAAGGAAATGCGATGCATAAGGCTTTTTTAAGAAACCCCGTGCATTTTTCTAGAATAAGCTCAAAGTTCAATTTAAATAGAAAACATCCTGTTTTAAACAAAATCAGGGCTCATAAGGGTGTAGATTACGCCGCGCCTGCGGGAACAGAGATAAAATCTACTGCAGACGGTAAAATTAGCTTTTTGGGCACCAAAGGGGGCTATGGAAATACTATCGAAATAGAGCATGGTGGAAAATACAGTACACTATATGCGCATCTGTCGAAGTTTAGCAGGAAGTTAAAAATAGGAACTCTCGTAAAGCAGGGCGAAGTAATCGGTGAGGTTGGTCAATCAGGCCTGGCAACAGGTCCTCATTTACATTATGAATTCCGAATAAATGGACTGCATATTAACCCCCTAACAGTAAAGCTGCCGCAAGCACGACCAATAGAGTCTAGGTACTTAAGGCAATTCAAACATCAATCTACTTTACTAGGGAACATGTTAACTTCTATGAGTAAAAGTAGTGTAATCAAAACATCTGATAAACTGCACTCAGCTAACCACAGAGAAATATTAGACTTGTATTCATATAAATGAACACTCTACCCAAAAGCACGGCTTTAGTTGATGGGATCTATATAGGCCTAATGTCAGGTACTAGTATGGACGGTGTAGACGTTGCTGTAGTAAATTTTTTCCAAGAAAAAATTGATTTTATTCACGCAGAAACATTCGAATACCCCGCCTCTATTAAGGATCGTCTATATAAAATAACAAGTAATAAAATACTACATAACCTGGATGATATCGGTCAACTAGACGCTGACATAGGAATATTTTTTGGGCAATGCGCTAATAGGAGTATCGGGAAAAGTAACCTCAACTCTAGCGAAGTGCTCGCCATAGGAAGTCATGGACAAACTATATGGCACTCGCCATTAGGGTCCGCACCATACAGCTGGCAAATAGGAAACCCCTCGATAATAACTGCCAGAACTCTTATCAGTACAGTGTCTGATTTTCGTAATTTAGATATGGCATTTAGTGGACAAGGAGCACCTTTAGCTCCTGCTTTTCACTTAGCATTTCTAGGCGAAAGTAATAGAAGCCGGATAGTACTTAACATCGGTGGAATTGCGAATATCTCAATCCTAGACAAAGAATCTCCCACGGCTATCGGCTATGACACTGGCCCCGGAAACTGTCTTATGGATCTATGGCACCAATTACATACGGGTGAGCAATATGATAAAGGAGGAGCATCGGCCAGAGCTGGGGAGATCCTACCAGAACTTTTAGAGCGTTTTTTAGAAGAAGATTTCTTCCAGAAAGAAGGTCCGAAAAGTACTGGACGGGAAACATTCAATCTTGGTTATATAAAAAGTGCTATAAAATCTCTTGGTAATATAGAGAATTTCTCTCCCGAGGATATACAGGCCACTCTGCTGGAACTCACGGTAGTTTCTATTACAAGCAATATACATGCACTTAAAACTCACGACATTAAGGACATTTACTTATGTGGGGGAGGCAGTGCAAACATATTTTTAGTAGAACAATTAAAGAAAGCTCTCGGCAGTTGTGTAGTGAAAAGTACAGCTGACTTGGGCATAGACCCTGACCATGTCGAGTCTTGCGCTTTTGCATGGCTTGCTCAACAAAGGATCAGTGGTCGGCCGGTTACTCTAAGCACTGGGGGAGAAAGGAAGCAGTTGGTTCTAGGAGCGCTTTACCAAGCACCCTAAAAGAATCTCCCCATAATCGATTTTTTAGTTATACTGAAAAAGAAGAGCCACAGCCGCAGGTAGTCGTAGCATTTGGGTTTCTAATCACAAATTGAGAGCCTTCAAGCCCGTCGCTGTAATCTATCTCTGCCCCTAAAAGGTATTGCACACTCATAGGGTCTACCAGAAGCTTGACGTCACCGTTTGAAACTACCGTATCGCCATCACCTTCTTCCTGGTCAAATGTAAAGCCATATTGAAAGCCAGAACATCCACCACCAGAAATAAATACCCTAAGCATAAGGCTCTCGTCGCCTTCTTCATCAATTAAAGTTTTGACTTTACAAGCCGCCGCGTCGGTGAATACGAGTTCAGGTTGGTTATCTTCCATAGAATTGTCCGTTAAGGAATTGTCTGTTAAAGGATTTTAGCATGTAATACTATACCGTTTTACCCCATTTAGAAACATGATCAATCTTCTTGGGGAGGCACACCACCAAAATCTAACGAAAGCTCAGGTCGATCATCCTCAGAGATCCGCACTAACTTACCGTTAACTTCAGCGCCTATAGCCATTTCCATCAAACCATAGTAGACGTTCCCTTCCACACGTGCGCTTGAAGCAAGCTCAACCCGTTCTAAGGAGTACACATCGCCTTTGACTAAACCATTTAAAAATATACAGGGCACACGAACTTGCCCTTCAATGGTTCCATGTTCGCTCACAGTTAACGAGCTGAGACTTTCAACCTCTCCCGAAACAGCGCCCTTAATAATACCATCGACATGCAGGCCACCACTGAAGCTTATGTCGCCGGTAATACAGCTATTTTTTCCTACCAACGAATCAAGCTTACTCGCCTTATGCTTTTTTATCTTTCGTAGCATGTACCTTTCCTCTAGATCACTATCAGTGAGTTATTTTTCGCCAGATGAGGCGTACACCGATAGCAAAAATAATTGTCTAAGTTAAAGCTCCTGCCTGCAGAAGACTATAGCTTTATTTTTAATGAAGCAAGCTTCTGTAAAACACGACTGCAGAACATTTTTAGTGATAGGATGTCGCGAGTAATGCAGCTTTACTGCCTACGATCAAACTTCTGGCTAACGGAACATTATGTACTTTTTCATAAAAGCACTGCATATAATCTTTATGGTAACTTGGTTTGCTGGCCTATTCTACCTGCCCCGACTATTTGTATACCACGCAGAGAGTCACGATGCTCTTAGTGTCGATAGATTTAAAATCATGGAAAGAAAGCTTTATCTAGGGATAATGTGCCCAAGCATGGCACTGACTCTACTCAGCGGCCTCGCCCTCATTATATTCCAAGGAGCTGAATGGCTCCTTCAGACCCGCTGGATGCACTTAAAATTAGGCGTAATAATACTGTTGATTATTTATCACTTTTACTTAGGAAGTCTTAGGCGTACTTTTGAGAACAACGGCAACAAATACTCGCATGTTTTTTACCGCTGGATAAACGAACTCCCTGTACTAGGGTTAATTACTATAGTTATGCTCGCAGTGCTTAAGCCTTGGACTTAAGCTTTAAAATATGACGCAGTCCAATTACAAACCGCCTATAGTCTTAGTCATTGGAGGTCACGACCCCAGTGGTGCCGGAATTCAGGCAGACATAGAAACATGTAATGCTATGAAATGTTACCCTGTCAGTATTGTAACTTGCACCACTAATCAAAACCTTAAGAACCTTATTTGTGTATCGAGTTGCCTTACAAGCGAAGTACTGGCAACAATAGACACTGCTTTGGAAGAATTCAGCCCGAATGCCTGTAAGCTAGGCATGATTGGCTCGTCAGACCTAGCTATAGGACTAGGTCAACTGATACAAAAAAAACTAAAAAGCATCCCGATCGTCGTAGACCCCATACTAGCTGCAGGCTCGGGTAAAAATATAGCTGATCAAGAGTTAATCGATGCTTATTTGAAATACATATTTCCTCAAGCCACAATAGCAACGCCAAACTTTGACGAACTTTGTAAGTTAGGGGGCTCACCAGATTCTAAAGACTCTATATCGTCTATCTTAGAATCAGGCTGTCAAGCTTTGCTAGCTACTGATATAAAACCACAACACCCTAAGATAACCAACTATCTTTATAGAAGTGAAAAAAAATCACTCTATTATGAGATGGCAAGGTATCAAGGGTTATATCATGGGACGGGTTGCACTTTATCGAGTGGAATTGCAGCCCAACTGGCTCTTGGAGAGGACATTGAAACTGCAATTAAGAAAGCTCAAAAGTTTACACACCTAGCTGTAAAGAGAGCAATAAATTTCGGATTGTCTCAGAAAATTCCGAACAGATTGAATCAATAATTATGCATAAGTCACTAAGGCTCCGACATGGAGTTTATGCCATAACACCCGATACTGGACAAACAACCGAGAATCTACTTTCGTTAACCGAACAAGTAATGAAAGGCGGAATAAAGATACTCCAATACCGATCGAAAATTAATGATGAGAATCTGCGTGTTAGACAGGCTAAAAAAATTAAGACTTTGTGCCGCGATTATAAGGTTCCCCTTATCATAAATGACGACGTTGCGCTTGCTATATCTATAGATGCCGATGGGATACATCTCGGTAAAAGTGACGCTCCCTGCTCCGTGGTTAGAACAGTACTGGAGGGAAAGAAAATTATCGGGATCTCTTGTTACGACTCGGTCTCTCTGGCGCAGAATGCAGAAAGAGATGGAGCTGATTATGTCGCTTTTGGAAGTTTCTACCCCTCTAAATCAAAACCGAACGCTCCTTTATGCTCAATTGAAACTCTAAAAACGGCATCTACAATACTAAATATCCCTATTGTCGCAATTGGTGGAATACAGTTTGAGAATGCAAAGAAGCTAGTGGATAATGGCGCTGACTATCTGGCGGTCATAGACCAATTATTTAACCATCCGTCACCAACGTTGGCGGCTAACAAACTATCAATGCTATTTTGAAAATCAAATGACTAAAAAATCTAAATTACTTTTCGATGCAGCCCTTAAAGTCATGCCGGGAGGGGTAAACTCGCCCGTGCGAGCCTTCACTGATGTGGGCAATCATCCTGTTTACTTTTCTGAGGGTCATGGTGCATGGCTAACCGATGTAGATGGGAAACGATACATTGACTACGTAGGTAGCTGGGGGCCGGCTATTGCTGGGCATTCTAATCCTTCTGTGATTTCAGCTGTTGAAAAGCAACTGAAATCAGGACTAAGTTTTGGAGCTCCCACAGAGCTCGAGACTCAACTCGCGGAGAAGATTATCGGACTTATCCCTTCTGTTGAAAAGATAAGAATGACAAGCTCTGGAACAGAAGCAGCTATGAGCGCAATTAGACTGGCACGCGGCTTTACCGGACGAGAAAAAATCGTGAAATTCGAAGGCTGCTATCATGGGCATAGTGACTCTCTCCTTGTTAAAGCAGGGTCTGGTGCCCTGGCCATGGGGATCCCCAGTTCTCCTGGAGTACCCACATCTCTAGCTAACCTTACCGTTACGCTGGACTACAACGACGACCAACAAGTCCTAGAGTTTTTCCACCAGTCCGGACATGAAATAGCGGCAGTTATTGTTGAGCCGATTGCAGGCAACATGGGTTGCATCTTACCTAGGCCTGAGTTTTTGGAAACACTACGTCATGTGACAGAAGAAAGCGGTGCCTTACTTATTTTTGATGAAGTGATGACTGGTTTTAGAGTAGCCCCTGGTGGAGCTCAACAACTATTTAGCATTAAACCCGACCTCACAATCCTTGGGAAAGTTATAGGCGGTGGGCTACCGGTGGGGGCAATAGGTGGTCCTAAACATCTGATCGATCAGTTCGCACCTTCAGGTCCAGTTTATCAAGCAGGCACACTTTCCGGTAATCCTCTTGCAATGGCCAGTGGCTTAGCAACGCTAGAAATAATAGCCGATCCTGCATTCCATTCAAGCCTAAATACGGTGACGGATACCTTGTGCGAAAGAATACAAGTAGCTGCAGAAGAATCTGGAGTTAGTATCGTAATTAACAAAGTTTGCGGGATGTTTAGTGTATTCTTTTCATGCGATTCAGAAGTAGAGACTTTCACTCAAGTAAATAAATGTAATGCACAACACTTCAACCGCTTTTTTTCTAGCATGCTCGCTGATGGAATCAGTCTCGCTCCTTCTAGGTTTGAGGCAAGCTTCATCTCATCAGCGCATGGTGAAAGTGAAATCGAGGCAACTGTTACTTCCGTCTATAGAGCATTCAAACAGATCCGCGATATATCCTAAAAAACTATTGCATTTGGTCCTCGGTGAACAGCCCAACACGTAGACTATTACCTTCATAAATTTTCTTTCCATCTACTTCCATTACCGCGTCAGCTATACCCATCACCAGGCCTCGGGAAATTACACGTTTGATGTCTATGGTATAGCTTATTAATTTTTGATCGGGAGTGACCTGCCCAGTAAACTTTATGTCAGCGCCTCCGAGAGCTCTGCCACGGCCTATCCCGCCTCGCCAGGCAAGATAAAAACCAACTAACTGCCACATTGCATCGAGACCTAAGCAACCGGGCATCACTGGGTCTCCTTCAAAATGACAGCCAAAAAACCATAGATCCGAGCGCACATCAAGCTCGGCTTTTACTACCCCACGATTATATTTTCCGGAAGAGCTCGAGATCTGAGTAACACGATCAAACATTAGCATGGGTGGTAACGGAAGCTGGGCGTTACCCGAACCGAACAATTCTCCCTTACCACACTCAATCAGCTCTGAATTGTCAAATGCTGACTGATATCCTTTAGAGAGGACAATGGGAGCATCTGGATTTAGCGGCATATAGTCGATTTCAAGCATAGATAAGAATTTCCAAGTTTTAAAGCGCGAACAGGATAACGCCCACAGGCACCACCCTCTATCGATGACATATTATCCCATAATCGACCGACAGTTAGTAGGTAACCAGTACTTATCCACCAGTGCTCTTGAGTCGAGTTCTGTCTAAAGTTAACTTTCTTTTATTTGAAAAGGCTGAGAACTAGTCACTGCAGGAATCATTTCCCGCACTAACCCAACCATAGAAGGATCTATGTCGGATATAATAAATCCTTCAGAATCGCCTCCATCGGCCAGGATCTGTCCCCAAGGATCTATGATTAATGAGTGTCCATATGTATGACGACCCCATTTTCTTTGGCCGCACTGACCTGGGGCAAAAATATAGCATCCAGTTTCGATCGCTCTTGCCTTCAATAAGGCATGCCAGTGAGCTGCGCCTGTTTTAGCTGTAAACGCAGCCGGCACAGAAATAAAATGGGCCCCATTTCTTGCCAACGCGTGGTAGAGGTTAGGGAAACGTACATCGTAACAAATCGTCAATCCAAGCTTACCCCATGGAGTCTGAGCCAGAACAGCCTCCGTTCCTGCTTGTACACTATTCGATTCTCGATATTCTTGCCCATCTTTAATCGCAACATCGAATAGATGGATCTTATTGTACGACTCCTCAACTGTTCCATCTGGTCGCATTAAAATACTTTGGTTAAAAATCTTTCCACCCATCGCTTTAACTGGAATAGAACCTAGCAGCAACCAACAGCCACAGGCGCTTACTAACTCTTGTGCATTCTGAAATGCAGGGTGATCAGATACAGAACATGCCTTTTCAAGATAAGACACATCTGTTTTCTCAATTAGAGAATAATATTCTGGCAAACAAATTAAGTCAGCATTTTCACGAGCCGCTTGTATGACGAGAGCACCAACTTTTTCAAGATTTTTAGAAATATTGTCGCCAGCGCAATTCTGCACACAGGCTACTCGAAACGACACCAAGATACCCCCACTTTTGCTTTCTAGATTAGTAGATGACTAGTTTATAGCTCTGTTTCCGACAAGACTATTCCATCAGAATCAGCCCACATCCAACAGCCAGGCTTTATTACGGCATCAGCAAAACGTAAAACTACTCCCGAGGCACCCTCACCTTTTTTTACGCTCTTTCTGGGGTTAGTAGTTAACGCTTTTACCCCAATATCAATGCTTGATATCTGCTCAGAATCACGAATACAACCGAACACAATAATCCCAGCCCAACCATTTTTTTGACCCAGCAGAGCTAGATTGTCACCCACTAGAGCGCACCTCAATGAGCCTCCTCCATCGATAACCAATATACGTCCTAATCCAGGCATTTCTAACATGTCGCGAACCAAACTATTGTCTTCATACACTTTTAAGGTAGCTACAGCACCAGAAAAGTTAGTTCGACCACCAAAGTCTCCAAAGATCGGGGCTAGGACTGTTAAAGCTTCACCATGTTCATCATATAAATCAGCAGTCATTTTCATCGTTCATATTCCTACATATTACTTCCCAAAGGAGATACTAAGAACTATTTCTTCCTTGGTCTTTCCCATCCGGGGATGCTTTTTTGTTGACCTCGCCTAAGGGCTAAGTCCCCTTCGGCGACATCCTTGGTTATTGTAGTACCAGCAGCAGTAGTAGCATTTTCGCCAATGCTAACGGGTGCTACAAGAATCGATCCACTACCAATAAACACATCGTCACCAATCACTGTTTTGTGCTTATTAGCTCCGTCGTAGTTACAAGTAATAGTACCTGCGCCTAGATTCGCATTCTTCCCTACTTCTGAATCTCCAACGTAGCTTAAATGGTTAGTCTTGCTACCTGCTCCTAGAGTCGAATTTTTAACTTCTACAAAATTACCGACTTTCACTGTGTTTTCTAAATGCGTCCCTGGTCGTAAGTGTGCAAATGGACCTACTAGTGCGTTTTCTCCAACCTTAGCTCGATTTATCACACATGACCCGAAAATCTGTGACCCTTTTCCAACAATTGAATCAGTGATCAGACAGTTAGGCCCAATTATTACGTCATCTCCAAGAGTCACAGACCCTTCAAATACTGAATTGACGTCTATCGACACATTCTTTCCACACTTAATGTTACCTCTAACATCAATCCGATCCGGATCACTAATTGTGACACCAGATCTCATGAGAGTGACAGCATTGCGCCGCTGATAGATCCTTTCCGCCTGCGCACGTTGGACCTGATCATTAATTCCAAATGCTTCCGAAGGATCCATTAATTCGTGCGTGCCTACGGAAATCTTTAAATCACGCGCCAGTTTGGCGCAGTCTGTCAAATAGTACTCTTTCTGACTGTTGTCAGCTGCAAGTAACGGAACCATTTGCGCGAGGATGGAACACGATGCCACTACAATCCCTGTATTTGTTTCAGATATTAGTAATTGTTTTTCGGTAGCATCTTGATCTTCTACAATCCCGACAAATTTGCCTGTGGAGTCTCTCAGGATTCTCCCATATCCGCTGGGATCGGTTACTTTTGACGTCATAAAAGACAGTTCTGATAGGCCCAAGCTGCCAACCATCTTCATCAGTGTTTCCACTCGTATTAAGGGCACATCTCCATACAAAACAACAACAGTATCTTCTTTTGAGATATGTTTTAGTGCTTGTGCCACCGCATGCCCGGTGCCTAATCTCTCTTTTTGATCGACCCAAGTTATATTTTCAGACGGAAATTTAGCCCTAATATCATCCCCATGATAACCAGTCACAACGATAGGGGGTAATTCAGAGAGGCTTTGTGCTAACTCAATGACATGGCTAATGATCGGCCTTCCAGCCAGTAGATGCAACACCTTAGGAAGGTCTGAACACATCCGCTTCCCTTCACCCGCCGCCAAAACAATTACAGCTAGCCCCATAATTAAATCTCACTCACGCCTTAGCCAAAGGGCTATGATAGTGTCCTAAGCAGGTCTCGACAATAAAATTTTCGAATGACAGACTAGATGGTAACCTAGCGACCACTTCTGCGGCGAAGTCTTTGAATAGTTTGTAGTTGAGCAATAGTTTCAGCCAGCTCAACCCTCGCCTTAGTGTAGTCCATAGTCGAACTTGTGTCTGAAAGTGCGGCTTCAGCAGCTTCTTTAGCTTTCACCAAAAGAGCCTCATCAAGGTCTTCTGCTCGTTCTGCAGTATCAGACAAAATAGTCACCGTGGTAGGCTGAACTTCTAACATTCCCCCTGATACATAGAAAGCGAGCTCAGATCCGGCAGCGAGCTTCACCCTAACTTCTCCAGGTCCTAAGCGAGACAGCAACGGAGCATGACCAGGAGCAATGCCTACTTCACCTTGTATCGCGGGTGCAAAAACCATTTCAGCCTCACCAGAGAAAATCTCTTTTTCTGCACTAACTATATCAACATGGACTGTCATAATCTTACATACCTTTGGCTTTCTCTACGGCCTCATCAATAGAACCAACCATGTAGAAAGCCTGCTCAGGAAGGTGATCATACTCACCATTCACAATAGCTTGAAAGCCGGCAATTGTGTCTTTTAACGATACATATTTGCCCGGACTTCCCGTAAAAACCTCCGCGACAAAAAATGGTTGAGACAAGAATCTCTGAATTTTACGCGCCCGACCGACGGTTAATTTATCTTCCTCGGAAAGCTCATCCATTCCAAGAATAGCGATAATATCTCTCAATTCTTTATAACGCTGCAAGGTGTTCTGAACATCTCGAGCGGTATCATAATGGTCTTGTCCTACAACGAGCGGATCAAGTTGTCTCGAAGTAGAATCTAGAGGATCGACAGCCGGATAAATACCTAATTCCGCAATCTGACGAGAGAGCACAACCGTGGCATCTAAATGAGCAAATGTCGTTGCTGGAGAGGGATCTGTTAAGTCATCTGCCGGAACGTAAACAGCCTGAATAGAGGTGATAGAACCTGTTTTAGTCGAAGTTATCCTTTCTTGGAGCCGGCCCATTTCCTCAGCCAAAGTAGGCTGATAGCCAACAGCAGAAGGCATACGACCAAGTAATGCTGAAACTTCAACTCCTGCAAGTGTAAATCGATATATATTATCAATAAACAGCAGAACATCTCGTCCTTCGTCACGAAATTTCTCTGCCATGGTTAACCCGGTCAATGCAACCCTCAGCCTGTTTCCTGGAGGCTCATTCATTTGGCCGTAAACTAAAGATACTTTGTTTAAAACATCTGACTCTTTCATTTCATGATAAAAGTCGTTGCCCTCACGAGTCCGCTCACCAACTCCGGTGAAAACAGAATAACCGCTATGTTCAATCGCGATATTACGAATAAGCTCCATCATATTGACAGTTTTGCCCACCCCAGCTCCACCAAACAAGCCGACTTTCCCGCCTTTTGCGAAAGGACAGATTAGATCAATCACCTTAATACCTGTCTCAAGCAACTCAGTCGCTGGAGATAAATCGATGAAAGCAGGTGCGTCTCGGTGAATCACCATTCGCTCTTCTTCCCCAATAGGTCCTTTCTCATCTATAGGATCACCGAGTACATTCATAATACGACCTAGCGTCTTTTCACCGACTGGGACTTTCAATCCTTCCCCTGTATTAACAGCGACCATACCTCGACGCAGCCCATCGCTGGAGCCTAGCGCAATCGTTCTCACCACACTGTCGCCAATCTGCTGCTGGACCTCTAGGGTGACATCGCTATCACTTATCTTAAGAGCATCATAAATCTTTGGTACCTCTCCATTGGGAAATTTTACATCTACCACGGCACCGATAACTTGAACTACCTGACCAGAACTCATTGTTAAGTTCCTCTTATTCGCTAAAAATTTTTAATAAAATAGTCAGTGCATTGGCTTAAACTGCCGCCGCACCACCAACAATCTCTGAAAGCTCCTGCGTAATCGCAGCTTGACGAGCTTTATTATAGATAAGTTCCAACTCATCTATCGCTTTCCCGGCATTATCTGACGCCGATTTCATTGCCACCATTCTGGCGGCCTGTTCGCAGGCTATATTTTCAACCACACCCTGATAAACTAAAGATTCTATATAACGACCGAGAAGCTGGTCCATGACCTCAGGCGCTTCAGGTTCGTAAAGATAGTCCCAATGGTGACCTAACTCAGCAGACTCTCCGCGCTGAAGAGGCAATAGTTGCTCGAACTTCGGGATTTGAGTCATCCGGTTCACAAATTCGTTATAAACAATATAAAGCTTATCAATACGTTTCTCATGGTACGCATCGAGCATTATCTTTACAGTCCCTATTAAATCCTCTAATTTCGGAGCATCACCAAGTTGTCCAACTTGTCCTGTTACATTACCCCCAATACGCGAGAAAAAACCTGCGCCTTTCGTCCCGATCACGCACAATTCCAGCTCAGTCCCATCAGATTCCCACTCTTGGAAACGCTTAATAGATTGACGAAACAAATTTCCATTTAATCCACCGCAAAGTCCTCTATCAGTGGTCACAAGTATCAGGCCGATACGACTTACATCTCTTTCAGCCAAAAAGGGGTGTCGGTATTCCGAATTGGCATTGGCGATATGTGAAACCACTTGCCTCATTTTCTCGGCATAGGGACGAGCGGCAGTCATCCGCTCCTGAGCTTTCCTCATTTTGCTCGCCGCAACCATTTCCATCGCCTTAGTGATTTTCTGCGTGTTTTTAACACTTGCGATTTTGGTGCGTATTTCCTTTGCTGCCATTACTTTAGAATTCCTTAACAGTGCTTACCAAGAGTGACTTTCAGAAAAAGACTCAAGCGCGGCTTTGAGGCCAGATTTAGTCTCATCTCCAAAGTCACCAGTGTCGTTAATTTTAGCCATGAGATCGGCCTGACTAGAATTCATATAACCAACTAATTCGCTCTCGTACTTCCCAACGTCGGCAATAGGAACTTCATCTATATAGCTATTTTCAACTGCATATAAACTCACAGCCATTTCAGCCACACTCAAAGGAGAATATTGTTTCTGCTTCATTAGCTCCATTACACGCTGGCCGCGCTCTAACTGCTTTCTCGTTGCTTCATCAAGATCTGATGCAAATTGAGAGAATGCTGCCAACTCACGGTACTGAGCCAGTGCTAAACGAACGCCGCCTCCTAGCTTCTTAACAATTGAAGTCTGGGCTGCGCCACCGACTCGAGAAACAGACAAACCAGCATTTATTGCCGGACGGAACCCTGAGTTAAAAAGGTCTGTTTCCAGATAAATCTGTCCATCGGTTATAGATATCACATTGGTTGGTACAAATGCAGATACATCGCCCGCCTGGGTTTCAATTATAGGCAACGCGGTAAGAGAACCCGTCTTGCCTTTCACTTTACCATTTGTGGCTTTTTCGACATATTCAGCATTCACTCTGGAAGCTCTCTCTAGCAAGCGAGAATGCAAATAAAACACATCCCCTGGATATGCTTCGCGCCCAGGAGGACGTCTCAGCAACAGAGAGACTTGTCTGTAGGCCCATGCTTGTTTAGTCAGATCGTCATAAATGATCAAAGCATCCTCGCCCCGATCACGAAAGTATTCACCCATAGAACAGCCAGCGTATGGCGCAATATATTGCATAGCCGCCGAATCTGATGCCGTGGCCGCTACTATAATAGTGTGCTCCAACGCGTCATGCTCTTCTAGTTTACGGATCACAGCGGCAATAGAAGACGCTTTCTGCCCAATCGCGACGTATATGCATTTAATCCCAGTTCCTTTCTGGTTAATAATTGCATCTATCGCAACTGCTGTCTTACCGGTTTGCCTATCACCAATAATTAATTCACGCTGGCCGCGTCCAACAGGTACCATAGCGTCTATCGATTTAAGCCCAGTTTGCACCGGTTGGTCGACTGACTGACGCTCGATTACACCGGGAGCTATTTTCTCGATAGGTTCGGTCCGAGAGGTATTCAAATCGCCTTTTCCATCAATCGGTTGTCCAAGTGAGTTCACAACTCGACCAAGTAACTCCTCACCAACAGGAACTTCTAGAATTCTACCGGTACAGCGGCAGGTATCTCCTTCAGAAAGATGCTCGTAAGATCCTAGTACAACAGCGCCTACGGAGTCCTGCTCTAAGTTGAGAGCAAGCCCAAACACTCCTCCAGGAAACTCAATCATTTCGCCTTGCATCACATCACTTAGGCCGTGTATTCGAGCAATACCATCAGATAAACTGACGACAGTGCCTTCGGTACGAGCTTCCGTGTCTAAATCAAGACCTTCAATTCTTTTTTTGATCAGTTCGCTGATCTCGGTTGCGCTGATACTCATTGCAATCCTCTGACTCTACTTCGTTAAATTAAAAAAAATATATATAAACAAATTTATCCCAACTCACTTTCCAATGTCGCTAAGCGACCACGGAGAGATAAGTCAATTACAGAATCACCAATTTTTATGACTGCACCACCAATCAGTGATACGTCAGTCTTTCCGGTAATTTGGCAGTTTTTACCCAAGCGGTTACCAATAGCGAGTTTTATTTGGCTAGACTCTTCCGAAGTCAAATCAAAAGCTGATGTTACTTCGATATTCACCAGGCCCGCCATCTCCGCGCATCGGCTATTAAATAATTCAGAAACTTCCTGGACTAACTGAAGACGATCGGCATTAATCAGCAAAGTAACAAAATTGACTTTTTGTTCATTGAGCTTATTCCCAAACATATCAACAATAATCGAAAGCATCACAGCTTTAGAAACTTTCGGATGCCCAATCAACGGGCCAAGATCAGGATGTTGCACTGCCTCGATGAGGCTGACAAGAAACTTAGCCCAATCTTCGGTTACACCGTTCTCTCTGGCGTACTCGAAAGCAGCTTCGGTATAAGGTCGAGCAATTGTGAGTCTATCTTGCATGGAGGACCTCTAGAGTGCGCCTGCGAGCTTAGTGAGCACATCTCGATGTGATTTCTCATCAATTTCTCGCATTAAGATCTGCTCAGCTCCCTGCAGCGCCAAGCTGCCAACCTGTTTTCTGAGCCCATCTAATGCTTGATTGCGCTCTTGTTCTATTTCGGCCGAAGCGGAGGCAATTATCTTAACTTTTTCTTCTACCGCCTCATTTTTAGCGCGCTCATGTATCTCATCAGCTCTTTTTTGGGCCTGAGAGACAAGATCTTGAGCCTTCTCCTTCCCGTCGGAAAGTATTTCCTTGACACGCTTTTCAGCATTTTCCAGCTCGTATTTCCCTTGCTCAGCAGAAGCCAAACCGTCAGCTATTTGTGCTTCACGTGCTTCCAGCGCAGCTATAATTGGAGGCCAAACATACTTCAAACAAAACCAAACGAATATCGCAAAGGATATAGCCTGACCTAGAAGAGTTAAATTCATGTTCATCGCAGATGTTCCAACCTTTTATCTTCGGTTAATTTTTCAGCTTACCCAAGCAGAGCAGCAAGTTGTGCGGTAAAAGGGTTTGCGAACATAAGTAAAGCAGCAAAAGCTATCGCAATAATAGGCACCGCATCGGTTAAGCCTAGCATCAGGAACATTCGAGCCTGTAACATTGGCACAAGCTCCGGTTGTCGAGCCGCACCTTCTAAAAATTTGCTTCCTAAGATACCAATACCAACTCCTGCACCTAAAGCACCTAAGCCAATCATTATTCCTGCACCTAAAGCAGAAAACGCTAAAATAGATTCCATTTTTTATCTCCTATAAATAATCTAACTACTTCGACCTAGTGATGCACTTCGTGCGCTTGACCCAAGTAAACAATCGTCAACATCATAAAAATATATGCCTGCAAAGTGATAACCAATATATGAAAAATCGCCCATGGCACTGCTAAAATAAACTGTAGGTAAAACGGGACCAGCGCTGCTATCAACACAAACACCAGCTCTCCGGCAAACATGTTACCAAACAACCTAAGAGATAAGGATAACGGCTTGGCAATCATTGAAACACTTTCTAGAATGAGGTTCACAGGCAAAAAAGCTTTTCCAAAAGGGTGAAATGCAAGCTCGGCTGCAAAACCACCAACCCCTTTCATTTTTATACCGTAGTAGATCATCAGCGCAAATATTGATAATGACATACCAAATGTTGCGTTGACATCGGTGGTTGGAACTACTTTCATATGGCTTAATCCAGCCAATTCAGTAGCATATGGGATAAAATCTACTGGCACTAGATCCATCAAGTTCATCAAGAAGATCCACACAAATATAGTCAGCGAAAGCGGAGCTATTATAGCATTTTTACCGGTAAACGCGTCTTTAACGCTGCCCCAAACCATTTCCACAACTAGCTCTACACAAAGCTGCCATTTTGATGGTTTACCTATAGAAGCATTAGCCGCAGCTACCCTAAACAAGCAGCAAAAAAGGATCCCCGTAAACAGAGACCAAAACATTGTGTCTACATTGATGGCCACAAAACCCATCTGGGCAGCCTCTTGAGCGGTGTGCGCAAAACCCCATGTGCCATCTTGGTGCTCACCATAAGTAAGGTTTTGAATGTGGTGGCTGATATACTCAGCAGGAGAAGCACCCGACATTTAAAAAGTTCCAATCATTTAATAATATTATTAATAACAGTCAATCAAGTTATTTAGCCGACTCGGAAAGGTCCATGAAAACAAGGCCAAACCAGTTAGTTAAGACGACTGCAAAATACGTTGAGATTAAAATTAAAAAATTAATCTCTAAACTGAAAATCACCAACACAAACAAGGCTACGGTATAAACTATTTTTATAACCGACCCTACATAATTACTGCGCAGGCTATCAGCAGCCGATAGCTCTTCTCGTCGAGACAACATCCTCTTAGCTAAGTAGTAGCTAGGCAATACCGCAATTAGGCCTCCTACTAAAGCAGACTTTCCAGCCATGGCAGACGCGAGCAAGGCCATAACTAATCCAACCCCGAGAGTCAGTAGCAACTGATATAAAACTAGCTGCATTATTTTTCGCCGCCATCGGTCAGCTTTATTTCTTTGCGCCACGACTTTCGCATAGTTGACTAAGTAATTTTAGCCGTCGCATTGTAACGGTTCTAATCATAATTCGGCAAGAGTTTCGCAACATTTAATTAAAATAATATCTGAGCTAAATTCATCTAAACATCTCAAAAAAGGACATATTCTCGAAACACTTAATGTATGCGGCGTAAAATCCCATCTAACTCATCCAAAGAATGATAACCAACTTCAATTTTACCCCCACCGTCAGAGCGATGCTTGATAGCTACTGAGGCACCAATACGTTCGGATAAATTGTTCTCTAAAGTCTTTATGTTCGGATCAATAGACCGTTTCGTACCGGTACTAAGCTCAGGTTGAAGCCGAGCAGCTTTAACAAGAGCTTCTGTGGCACGGACGCTTAGTCTTTTGCTAGCCACATCAACTGCCAACTTTGTCTGCTGCACGCCCTTAAGTCCTAATAACGCTCTAGCGTGACCCATTTCCAATTGCCCGTTCTCTAACATACTTTTGGTTTTCGCTTCTAAGTCTAGTAAACGCATCAAATTGCTTACAGTAGCTCGTGACTTACCCACTGCCTCAGCAACTTTCTCATGCGTCATACCGAACTCAGACACTAATCGTCCGAAAGCCACAGCCTCCTCAACAGGATTCAATTGCTCTCTCTGTATGTTCTCGATCAAAGCAATGCTCATAGCATCTTGATCAGCAACGTTTTTAATTATAGCCGGAATAGTCGTAAGCCCTGCCAGCTGGCATGCACGCCATCTCCGTTCACCAGCGATCAGTTCGTACTGCTCTGCACCTTGAAGAGGCCTTAAAACTATTGGTTGCAGAACGCCATGAACCCTGATGGAATCAGCCAGCTCTTTTACATTATCCTCTCTCATTGTTGTCCTTGGCTGATACTTTCCTCTGACAATAAGCTCCAAATTAATAGATCTTAAGCTTTCTTGACTTAGCTCTTCGTTACCAGCCGAGTTGGTACTAGAGGTCAACAGAGCATCTAGACCTCGTCCCAAACTACGTTTTTTATTACTCATTCTTCGCTCTCCAAAAGGTCTTTTTTTCACATAGATCAATTGCTTTCTTTGCGCAACATCTCTCCTGCCAGGGCAAGATAGGCAGCTGCACCGGAAGACGATCGATCGTATAAAAGAGCTGGTAATCCATGACTCGGAGCCTCAGCCAACTTAATATTTCTGGGAATTACTGTCCGATACACCAAATCACCAAAGTGGTTCGTCAGTTGTTTTGACACCTCTAGCGCCAAGTTATTACGCGGGTCAAACATAGTCCTCAACAATCCATCAATTTTTAAAGACGGGTTAAGAGACACCTTAATCGTCTCAATTGTGCTCATTAAAGAAGACAGTCCCTCTAAGGCGTAATACTCACACTGAGTAGGAATCAAGAGACTATCTGCAGAAACCAATGCATTGATAGTCAACATGTTCAATGAAGGGGGACAGTCAATAAAAATATATGAATAGTCAGCCTCAATAGAACGAAGCGCTTTTCCTAACAAATACTCACGATCTAGCATGCCCAACAAGGCAACTTCTGCACCTGTAAGGTCACTATTAGAAGGAATTAAATCGTATCCTGCCGCCACATCTGGGAGGATGCAACTTCTTACGTCTTGGGTCTCAACCAACAAATCATAAATAGATAACTCGACATTTTCCTTGTCTACGCCACTTCCACTAGTCGCATTCCCCTGAGGATCGAGGTCCACCAAGAGCGTTTTCCGTTTAGTGGCCGATAATGAGGCAGCAATGTTTACGCTTGTAGTTGTTTTGCCGACACCACCTTTCTGATTCACCACTGCGATAATACGAGCCATTATTTAAGTACTGCATTTTAGTTAATCGAAAAAAAAGATAAGCCTAAGCTTGTTGACCCGATTATGTCACAAGTGGAGAAGTCACGGCATCACTATCTAAGGCTTTACGCTGAAAAAAGACCAGATGCCTATCTGAAAATCCAGGGACCTCAATGCGCACCGCCTTTGCAGGACTCCCCCAAAGAGCTTCTGCTGATCTTATTTCCTCTTCATTCAAAACACCTTTCATTGTAATAAGCTTTGTCTTATCAGTCGCCAAACCACCAGCTTTCTCTATGAACTGAGAGGCAGAGCCAAATGCTCGGGTAAGAATATAAGAAAACTCGATTGTGCTCTCAAACTCTTCAATGCGTTTTGCAACAACATCGAGGGTATTAAGACCTAGCTCAATGCGCATTGATGACAAAAATCGAGCACGCTTTCCTCGTGGCTCGACTAAAACCACATGAATGCTTGGAATAATTATTTTTAAAACAAGACCAGGTAAACCAGCTCCACTACCTAAATCTAACAAAGGTCCAGTATTAATATGCGGTGCTAAAGCTAGACAGTCCACGATGTGATCAGAGATAAACTGTCGTAAAGAAGAAGCTCCCGTAAGATTAAAACGCTTATTCCATTTGAGTACTGCTTTAGCATAAATGAGTAAATCATGGACTTGATCCTCCGTGATTTCACAACCTACCATACGACCTGATTGCAAAATCAAATCCTTCAGTTCATGGTCGCTATCACTCAAGGTTGATTAAGCTGACTGAGCAGAGGGGCTAGCCGCTCTTTTCAAATAGACGAGCAATAGTGATATAGCAGCAGGGGTCACCCCTGATATCCGAGCGGCCTGTCCCACCGTGCTTGGAGTCGCCTCCGCAAGCTTCAGAGTAACTTCATTTGAAAGTCCATTTATTTGCTGATAGTCAAAGCCTTTTGGGATTGGCGTACTTTCCTGCTTTTGATTTCTCAGCACTTCACCTTGTTGTCGCTCTATGTATCCACTATATAGGGCACTGTTCTCTAACTGCTCAATCACTCTCCCGTCATTCACTCCTGGCCCTGCAGTTGGGAGACCCATCAGCGCTTTGTAGTCTAATTCTGGTCGTTTTAACAAATCTACTAGTCTCTGGTCCTTCCTCAACGGTTGCCCCAAAAGAACTGCTAGCTGACTGCCATCCTCCGTGTTAGGAGAAACCCAGGTATCCTCTAGCCGTTTTATTTCTTTATCAACTGAGTCGCGTATCATGCAAAATCTGCTCCATCGCAAATCAGTTATGAGCCCCAAGTCGTGTCCAATCGGAGTTAGTCGAAGATCGGCATTATCTTCCCTTAACATTAGCCTATACTCAGCACGGCTAGTGAACATCCTATAGGGTTCATTCGTCCCTCGCGTAACCAAATCATCAACCAAGACACCTAGATATGCCTCGTTGCGCTTGGGGTACCATTCGGTTTTCCCCTGAATTTTCAATGCCGCATTGATACCTGCTAATAAACCTTGTGCAGCGGCTTCTTCATAGCCGGTAGTACCGTTGATTTGCCCGGCAAAAAAAAGATTCGGTACAGCTTTTGTCTCCAACCAAGGATGGAGCCCTCGAGGATCAAAAAAATCATACTCAATCGCATAACCGGGACGAGTAATAACCGCCTGCTCAAATCCGACAATGGACCTTACCAAGGCAACCTGGATATCGAAAGGCAGGCTGGTTGAGATACCATTTGGATAGATCTCATGCGTTTTCAATCCTTCGGGCTCGACAAAAATTTGATGCTGGTCACGGTCCGCGAACCTAACAACCTTATCCTCTATAGATGGACAATATCTCGGACCCGTGCTCTCGATATTCCCATTAAACATTGGAGAGCGATCAAGTCCTGAACGAATGATCTCGTGAGTTTTTTTATTAGAATACGTTATGTGGCAGTTAGTTTGCTCGGGATGTTGCTCGCGATCTCCCAGAAAAGAGAATACGGGACAGGGTTTATCACCAGATTGGACTTCGAGTCTCGTAAAATCTATCGTTCTCCCGTCTATCCGGGGAGGGGTTCCCGTCTTTAGCCGGCCAACAGCGAAGTCATAACTCCGTAATCGTTTAGAAAGCATATTTGAAGCGGGGTCACCTGCGCGACCACCACCGTAATTTTTCTCACCTACATGGATAATACCACCTAAAAAAGTGCCCACTGTTAAAACTACAGTTTGAGCTCGAAAAACCAATCCCATCTGAGTTACAACGCCAGTAAGTTTACCGTTATCAAACAAAAGGTCATCAACAGACTGCTGGAATAGAGTCAGGCAATCTTGATTCTCTAAGACTCCTCGGGTGACCGTTCGATATAGCTGCCGATCGATTTGCGCTCTGGTGGCCCTTACCGCGGGGCCTTTACTCGCGTTAAGCGTCCTAAAATGAATGCCGCAAAGATCTGCCCCGTAAGCCATATACCCACCCAGAGCATCTATCTCCTTAACTAAATGGCCTTTCCCTATGCCCCCTATCGCGGGGTTACAAGACATTTGACCTAAGGTCTCGATGTTTTGAGTCAAAAGGAGCGTATTGGCACCCATTCTTGCCGATGCTAAAGCCGCCTCTGTCCCTGCATGCCCGCCACCAACTACTATGACTTCATATATTTCTGAGCTTTCCATTAGTGTATGATAGCCGATTACGATGGAAGAATAGAATGAGCTGAAGTAATCCTCCTATTTATACCCTGAAATTTGGACCGGCAAATTCGTGACGCAAACAAAAAGACGATTGAAAATTCAGGGGACATGAGAAACGATGTAGTCCTGACTATTTATGGTTTTCGTCTGACCACGGTAAAATGGACAGAAAAAGCAATATAAACGTTCAGTACAAATTTAAAGTTAAAATATCCGAGGGAAGCAACATTGAAAGATACTTTGTTAGAAGTGACTGGACTTAGTAAATCGTTCAGTGGCCTCAAAGCCGTGAATAACATATCTCTGACCGTTGAAAGAGGTGAAGTTCTAGGGTTTCTTGGCCCCAATGGTGCGGGTAAATCAACAACGATGAAAATGATCACCGGTTTTCTGACCCCGTCTGAAGGGAACATTTCCGTGGCAGGGTGCAATATCAAAGAAATGCCCTTACTCGCAAAAAGGCGCATAGGCTACCTTCCGGAAGGTGCCCCAGCCTACGGAGAAATGACTCCAATGGGGTTTCTCCATTTCATTGCTGATATCCGTGATATTCCTCGAACACATAAAAAAGCGAGAATTGACGAAGTTTTGGAAAAAATTCACCTCACACAGGTAGCTCACCAGCCGATAGAAACACTTTCTAAAGGGTACAAAAGAAGAGTGGGTATCGCTCAGGCAATCATACATGACCCAGAAATACTCATAATGGATGAGCCCACTGATGGACTAGACCCCAATCAAAAACATGAAATAAGACAGCTGATAAAAGAGATGGCTACTGAAAAAGCAATACTCATTTCCACTCACATTCTCGAAGAAGTCGACTCTGTCTGCACTAGAGCCATTATAATTGCTAGAGGAGAAGTCATATTCAGCGGGACCCCTCTTGAGCTCGCGTCAAAATCTAGTTACCACAATGCCGTAACGATAATGGTAGATTCTGGCCTAGAAAAGGAAATTCAGCTTATGCTTGAAGAGATCACAGAAATCAAAGATTTTGAGATTACACCGCAAAAAGACTTCACAAGAATGACAATGAAGCCAAAAGTAGGTGTGACTGATCTCAGACAGAGTATCCAAGCAAAGCTTGACTCCACCGTCTATGGAATCCATCAATTATATGTAGAGGAAGGGCGGCTAGACGAGGTTTTCAGAACCATGACAAGAAAACATGAGAGTGGAGGTATCCACCGAACATGAAAGGTCTAAAAGCAATTTTTAAACGTGAGCTAGGCTCATACTTTGACACTCCGGTCGCCTATGTCTTTATCGTTATCTTTTTAGTACTAAATGGAATATTCACTTTCTATGTCGGTGGTTTCTTCGAGCGTGGACAAGCTGATTTAGCTCCATTCTTTGAATTTCATCCGTGGCTATATATGTTCTTGATTCCTGCTGTTTCGATGCGACTCTGGTCTGAAGAAAGAAAATCTGGAACTTTGGAGCTAATATTAACGTTACCTGTTTCGTTAACAGCAAGTGTAGTAGGTAAATTTTTAGCTGCTTGGGTTTTTACTGCCTTGGCACTGCTCGGTACCATTCCGATCTGGGTAACCGTAAATTACCTGGGGGACCCTGATAATACCGTGATCGCAATCAGCTATATAGGAAGTCTGCTGATGGCAGGGGGATTTCTTTCTATCGGATCTTGTGTTTCTGCATTGACAAAGAATCAGGTAATTGCTTTCGTCGTAAGCTTTATTATATGCCTAGCATTCAATCTTAGTGGATTTCCTATGGTTCTCGATGTTTTCAATGCATGGGCACCTCAATTCGTAGTAGAGGTAATCGGCTCTTTCAGCTTTCTCACACATTTTGATTCAATCCAAAAAGGTGTAATTGACATCAGAGATCTAATTTTCTTTGCAAGCTTAATTGGATTTTGGTTATTCGCTAATGTGTTGGCAATCGAGTTCAACAAAGGTGATTAACCGACAATGACGCTTGTGAATACACTTTAAATGATGAAGAGCAGTGATATATGAATGGTAAATTAATTTCTTTGAGTGGCCTGATAGGAGCGCTACTTCTATTCCTAAGCGTCAACATTATCAGTAACCAAACCTTGACTTCAGCACGTATAGATTTAACAGAGAATAATCTTTATACGTTATCGCTGGGAACGAAAAACATACTTTCTCAATTAAAAGAACCCGTCACTTTAAAGCTCTATTTCTCTTCAAAACAACTTTCAGGCCTTCCGCAGTTACTCAACTACGGAAACCGAGTACGTGATCTCTTGGAGGAATATGAGGCAAATAGTGATGGGAAAATACGCTTCATAGTTATAAACCCTGCACCATTTTCGGAAGCGGAAGATGAGGCCGTAAGCTTTGGCATTCGCCAACTGCCTTTAAATGCTAACGGCAATATCGCATATCTGGGCCTCGTAGGTTCAAATACAGTCGATGATCGCAAAGTTATGGAGGTGCTTAGTCCAGAACAAGAAGATGGCCTCGAGTATGAGTTGACTAAAATGATTTATCAGCTCTCAAACCCTGAAAAGAGGCTAATAGGGGTGCTATCAGGCTTATCAGTTTTTGCTCCGCCAGCGGACCCTAGAACAGGGCAAGCTCAGGGTGCAGATTGGACGGCAATTACTTTGTTAAAAGAATTCCATGAGGTACGTGAAATCTCATCTGAAGCTGCAGCTATCGATTCTCAAATCGATACTTTAGTTGTGATCCATCCCAAAGATCTTAGCGAACCAACTCAATTTGCAATCGAACAATTCATCCTTGCTGGTGGAAAAGCAGTGTTTTTTATCGACCCCCTTGCTGAGGAGGATAGGACTCCTCCCAACCCTGAAACACCAGGAGTGATGCCCCAATTGAGCTCGAATGCAGAAAACCTTCTTGCTAGCTGGGGAATCTCCCTTGACACCACTAAAGTAGTAGGTGATCCATCTACTGCTGTTCGCGTGAATTTTAACACATCTAGAGGTCCGCAAGAGGTTGAATACCTTCCTTGGATCCAGCTACAAGGTGACAGCTTGAACAGAGATGATTTCACTACAAATCAACTCAACTCAGTCAACTTTGGAACGGCAGGCTCGCTGAAAGTCAAAGAAAAGGATGGGCTCCAGTACACTACTTTAATCAAGGCTAGCAAGGGGTCTGGGTTAATAGATAGTGACGCTATAATATCCGCTACTGATCCATCTAGTCTTGCGGAGCAGTTTGTTGAAGATGAATTCCAGCACATCCTCGCTCTTAAAGTGACAGGAGAAATTACCTCCGCATTTTTAACGAATGAGTCGGCTGTGGAAAAGACCAAAACGGCGGCTGCACTAAGAAAATCTTCTATCGAAACAACGATTATTGTAATTGCGGATACTGATGTTCTAGCAGACCGGTTTTGGGTAAGATATGGCAATTTCAGTGGTGTCAGAATGCCTGAAGCCTTTGGCAATAATGGTGATTTCTTAATTAATGCGATCGACACCTTAAGTGGTAACAACGATCTTATCAGCTTAAGGAGCCGAGGGACCTACACTCGTCCATTCAAAGTTGTTCAGAAAATACAACGGGAGGCGGAAGGTGAATTCCGTGAGAGAGAACAAGAACTGCTACAAAAACTGCAAACAGCGGAAGAAAATCTAGCGCACCTCCAAAGTCAAGATACTGATGGTGAGTTCATCTTAACTGAGGAACAGAAATCTGAAATAGAGGCCTTTAGAGAAGAACAGATAAAAACGCGAAAAGATCTTCGAAGCGTCCAACACGACTTGCAAGGTAGTATTGATAAACTCCACTCAACTTTAACTTTCCTAAATACGGCAATGGTACCAATACTTCTGTCACTGCTTGTCGCTTTTGCCAGCTATAGACGAACAAGAAAACGAGGGATTAGCTAAATCTGTCATGAAAAATAAAGCAATATTATTTTTAGTTAGCACTTGCGTTCTAATAGGGTTCGCTTGGAAAATAAGTGAAGACAGAATACCTCAAACTGAACTTGCGCGAGCTTACTTCTACCCGGCACTATTAGATCAGTCGAATGATATTACTTCACTGACAATAAGCCAGAAAAAAAAATCCACAAGACTTTCAAAACAATCACCAGAATGGGAAGTAACAAACAAAGACGGCTTCACCGCAAATAGCAGGCAAGTTAGGCAACTCATTTTACAAATTGCGGATCTAAGAATTGTCGAGCCAAAAACCTCTTTGGTATCACACCACAAAAAGTTAGGCCTACAAGAGATTAAAACAAAAGGAGGGTCCGGTACCCTTATCACCCTATCATCAAAAGACGGCAACTTAGTCTCTCTCATTGTTGGGAAAAGACCTGCAAGTACACTTAGCTCTCAGCATTACGTCAGACGAAGTGGAGAAGATCAAACTTGGTTGGTCCAAGGGAAGCTTGATGCTCCTGCTGATCCAATTAAGTGGACCGACTCTTCGATTATGAGTATAGACACTAAAAATATTGAAGAGGTCACGATTACTCGCCCCGAAGAAACAGCAATTACCATTACAAAAAAAAATGTGAAGGAAGAATTTTTTTCACTGAACGAATTGCCAGATGGTTTTAGAGCCAAGTCAGAAGCAACACTTTCGAGTATAGGAGCAATTCTACTCAACTTGAGATTCAACGATGTGAAGTCGGCCAACCAAGTTTCTAATCTTAAGGCATCACAAGAAACGACGGTGCGTACCTTCGACCAGATCACTATCCGTATGGTGGATTATGAGATAGGTGAAAAACTATTTACAAAATTTATATTTGGGTTTCCTGCTGGGCTACCAAAAGAGATTAATGCGAAGTTTGTAAAGCTGGCCGAGAAAACTAGCCATTGGATATATCAAATACCTGGATATAAACGACGTATGATTGCTCGGCAATTCTCTGATTTAATCGAAAAAATATCAGAATAAGAAGAAATACTTGCCCCGAGGAAACATATGCCTACGAATACCTCACGCGACTGCTTATAATAACTTAATAATAAAATACTGAGTCCGAATTATGGCTTCTGACAACAATTCTCCCGAGACATTTCAAGGTTTGATATTCTCTCTACAGAAGTTTTGGGGAGAGCATGGCTGCGTCATTCTTCAGCCCTATGACTTAGAAATGGGTGCAGGAACTTTTCATCCGGCGACTTTCCTTAGAGCCATTGGCCCAGAGCCTTGGCGGGCTGCATATGTGCAACCGTCGCGTCGCCCAACCGACGGTCGGTATGGGGAGAATCCTAATAGGCTACAACACTATTATCAATTTCAAGTACTTCTGAAGCCTTCCCCCAAAGAAATACAAAGCCTTTACCTTTCTTCCCTAGAAATGCTTGGGCTCGACCTCGAAACTCATGACGTTCGATTCGTAGAAGATAATTGGGAGTCACCAACTTTAGGAGCATGGGGCCTCGGTTGGGAAGTTTGGTTGAATGGGATGGAGATTACCCAATTCACCTACTTCCAGCAAATAGGTGGACTAGACTGTAAACCAGTTTCTGGAGAGATCACGTATGGTCTAGAACGAATTGCGATGTATCTGCAGGGAGTAGATTCAGTTTATGACTTAGTCTGGAATTCTACTAATGGTGTTAACGTAACTTACGGTGATATTTTCAGACAAAATGAATTTGAAATGTCGACCTATAATTTTGAGCAAGCAGATACTGTGTCGCTGTTTTCTTGGTTTGATATATGTGAAAGCGAGGCCATACGATTAACGGAGCTAAACCTCTCACTCCCTGCATATGAACAGATGGTGAAAGCATCACACACCTTCAATTTACTAGATGCTCGGAAAGCGATTTCTGTGACTGAGCGGCAACGCTATATTTTAAGAGTCAGGACTATAGCAAGAAAAATTGCAGAATCTTACTATGCTGCGCGAGAAGCGCTAGGATTTCCGCTAGCTCCTCAATCTGGAGATAGCCTACCATGACCACCAGCACGCTCCTAATCGAAATAGGAACGGAGGAGCTTCCTCCGACAGGATTACTAAAGCTATCGAAAGCATTTTCAGAAAATATAAACCGCCAACTTTGCGAAATTGGCATCTCCTGTGGGCGATTAAAACTGTTCTCAACTCCGCGGCGGCTTGCCTTGACGATAGAAGAGATCCCGGAAGTATTAGAAGGACGATTGGAAGTGCGGCGTGGACCTTCGACACAAGCAGCGTTTGACGCTCAAAATCAACCGACTAAAGCTGCTCTAGGGTTTGCTAGATCTTGCCAAGTCTCCTTGTCAGAGCTCGGAAGAACATCTACGTCAGACGGTGAATGGCTTTGTTTCGAGAAGAAAACGGAAGACCGCTTTATTAAAGAAATTTTACCCAACGTAATACTGAAGAGCTTGAACGATTTACCTATTGCTAAAAAAATGCGGTGGGGAGACGGCGAACACGAATTTGTAAGACCTATAGAATGGATCACAGTTATGTTGGGAACACGTTTTTTCAATATGACGATCTTGGGTGTCAATAGTGGTAACTTTACAAAAGGGCATAGATTCCATACGGTAGAAAATATTACGCTAACTGATGCAAATTCTTACGAACAAATATTAGAAACTAAGGGACATGTCATTCCTTGCTTCAGAAGAAGGCAAGAGAAAATTTTAACTCAGATCGCAAATAACAAAGTTAGTATTAGCGGTACCGTTGACGTGACACCTGCTCTCTTAGAAGAAGTTACTGCCTTGGTAGAATGGCCAAACTTGATATCTGGAAAATTTGACAGCCATTTCCTTGAGCTACCGGACAAAGTCCTCATAAGCTCTATGCAAAAACACCAAAAGTACTTTCCCGTGCGCGACAATCAAGGAACCCTAACTAATACCTTTGTCACTATCAGCAATATCGAAAGTAAAGATGCAACGGTTATACAGAAAGGTAACGAAAGAGTTATCAGGCCTAGGCTATCGGATGCACAGTTCTTTTTTAAAACGGATACCGCTGTCGCATTAGCGTCACACGGAGACCGACTAACACTAATGCTATTCGAAAAACGGCTCGGTTCTCTGCAAGACAAGACCCACAGAGTGCGCCATATCGCTGTCCAGATCTGCACGTTATTTGATGCACCACAAAAGCTTGTAGAAGAAGCAGCGCTACTTTCACGATGCGACCTCTTAACAGATATGGTAGGTGAATTCCCCGATCTCCAAGGTGTGATAGGAGGACATTACGCATCTCTAGAAGGCTTGGACAAGGAAGTATGTAATGCGCTCACTGATTTCTATCGGCCACGGTTCTCAGGAGACGAGATACCTGCCACAGGTGTTGGCCAATGTATTTCGTTAGCAGACAAAGTAGACACCTTAGTGGGGATCTTTGGGTTAGGACTAAAACCCACCGGCGACAAGGATCCCTACGCACTTAGAAGAGCTGCACTGGGACTTATTAGAATAGTATTAGAGGCCAAAATCCCAGTAGACCTTCAAACGCTAATCAAATTAGCTATCGAACAATATTCGTCTATGAAATTGGACTCCAAGACAGAACAAGATCTAATTATATTCATACTAGAAAGGATGCGAGTTTACGAGCTAAATAAAGGTGTTCTCTCTGACGTATATGATACGGTTAAGAGTAAAAAATTATCTCAACCTCTTGATATAAAGGAGCGGCTTCACGCAGTTACCCAATTTTCTGAACTTTCGTCAGCAATAAGCTTGGCAGCTGCTAATAAGAGAATCGCCAATATCCTCAAAAAAGCACCCTTAGTGACGACTAGCGATATTGATAAAACTCTATTAATAGACAAAGCAGAACTGGCCTTAGCCACAAAGATGTCAGAGCTTTCTCCTACTCTAGAACAGCTATACTCCGACCGACAATATGTCTCTTATTTCTCTTTACTAGAAGAGTTATCTGAGCCAGTTGACCTTTTTTTCAAGGAAGTTATGGTAATGTGTGATGATGACTCCATTCGCAATAACAGGTTGCAGCTGCTAGGCGCTGTCCATAAACTATTTACACAAGTCGCCGATATTGGCCAACTCAAGAATTAGGGAAATCTAGAATTCCATAAAATGCGTCATTCCGCCGTAAAAAAAAGATAAAACACCTATGTGGATTCGCTCTGCCATTTTCTATGCTGGCCTTATACCATTAACAATTTTTTTCTCTTTCATAAGTCTTCTCATCATTCCTGCACGTCGGCATGTTCGATATGACATAATTTCTCTTTGGGCTGTCTGCACTATTCACTGGCTAAAGATCACCTGCAATCTAACATATGAAGTAAAAGGCCTTAAAAATATCCCCAAAACTACTGGTGTGATTCTGTGTAAACATCAATCTGCTTGGGAGACAATCGCTATGCAGTTGATCTTCCCTCGACAGTCACAGGTACTAAAAAAAGAATTGTTTTATCTACCATTTTTTGGCTGGGGATTAGCTTCGCTTAACCCAATAGCTATTAATAGAAAATTAGGAACTCGAGCCATTAAAATAATTTTACGACTTGGTGCAGCTCGTATAAGGGAAGGTTGGTGGGTCCTGCTCTTCCCTGAGGGGACAAGAGTTCCTTACGGCTCTAAAGGGAAATATACACAAACCGGAGCTGCGCTGGCATTAGAGATAAAATGCCCTGTAATCCCTGTTGCTCATAATGCAGGTGCTTTCTGGTCAAAGGAAAGTTTCATCAAACGCCCTGGATGCATTACAGTAGTGATAGGCGAGAGCCTCCCGACCTGTGGCAAGAACAGGAAACAGATAATGGCAGAAGCCGAAACATGGATAGAAAGCACTTGCGAAAAGCTATAGCCTATCACACAGGTATAGTTAAAAAATATCATGTGAAAGGGTAACGAATAAGCCCTATAAATCTTTTGTCTTCTACACTCATTTTGTCCACACCGAAAGTCAAGTCCTTAGCCTTAATGTTCGAGCACCCTTGATAAGTACGGAATATTTTATCCCAGAAAGAAAATATTGTTCCAAAGTTTCTATTGCTTTCAAAAAAATCTATTGAATGATGTAGCCAATGTAGATCAGGCGTTATGAAGACTTTGGAAATGATACGTTTGGGGTGCTCCGGAATTTTAATATTACTGTGAGTAATCAAAGAAAAAGCACTTAAGAGAGACTCATAAACAATGACCATAAGTGGTGAAGCGCCTAAGAAAAATATGATTAGCCACTTATAGCATAAAGAAAACAATAGTTCGCCAGGGTGGAAACGAAAGCCTGTAGTCAGATCGACCTTTTCATCAGAGTGATGTACACAGTGATAGCGCCATAGAAAAGGTACCTTATGCATAGCAATATGCTGTAAATAAAGAGCCAGATCGAACAGCAAAAAGCATACAACGAACGAGAACATGACCGGAAAATCTATCCAGTGCATGACACCAATCTTATATGTCTCTGCGAAAACAGCAGCTCCAATCGCGACCAAAGGAGGAAAAATACGTGTTATCACAATCCCCGCAACTAAAAAAAGATAATTATGCAATCGGCGACGCGAATTCTGAGAAACAGAACTCCTTAAAGGATAGGTTCTTTCTAATAAAAAACAAACTAGAAAAATCGTGATAAAAAATACAAGGCGAATTGTGGCTTCATTATGCATTTAGCTTTTCCCCTCAAGGCTTTTTCTTATATTGAGTTCTAAGGGTCAACCAAGTTAACTATGTTATTATTCCTCGAATAATGCATTTGATGGCTGAGAATAATTATAGTGGATGAGAAGTAATATGACACAATTTCCGAATATTAGTTTTCCAACCAGTAGACCACGAAGATTACGTGATAAAAATTTTATTCGTCGACTGGTGCGCGAATCTAGTTTAAGTGTTGAAGACCTAATAGCGCCTATATTTTTACTCCCCGGTAAAAACAAACGCATGCCAGTCGAATCCATGCCCGGAGTAGACAGGCTGAGTATAGATCTTGCAAAAAAGCATGCCCTTCATTTACACGAATTGGGCATACCTGCAATCGCGCTTTTCCCAGTACTACCTAACGAATTAAAAACTCCGGACGGATCAGAGGCTTATAACAAAAAAGGATTGATCCAATTAGCAATCGAAGAGATCAAGAGTACGGTGCCGGACCTAGGAGTGATTAGTGACGTTGCGCTCGATCCCTATACCACGCATGGGCACGATGGTGTCCTTGACAGCAGCGGAGCTGTCATCAACGACGAAACAGTACAAATCCTAGTTAAACAATCAATCTCACTTGCAATAGCGGGGGTCGATGTAGTTGCACCTTCCGACATGATGGATGGGAGGGTAGGCGCGATCAGAAAAGCTTTGGATGCTAAAGGCTATCAAAATGTCAAAATACTCGCTTATTCCGCAAAGTATGCTTCTGCATTCTATGGGCCATTCCGTGACGCAATTGGGTCGGCAGGAACCCTCATGAAAGGGGATAAAAGATCGTATCAAATGGATCCGGGGAACAGCGACGAAGCACTAAGGGAGGCTGGTCTAGATATAGCTGAAGGGGCCGACATGATAATGGTTAAACCTGGGATGCCTTACCTAGATGTTTTACAAAGAATAAAAGCTGAATTCTCAGTACCTACTTTTGCGTACCAGGTAAGTGGAGAGTACTCTATGATTCAAGCAGCGGTTGAGCGTGGTTGGCTAGATCAGAAATCTGCAGCAACAGAGTCTTTATTAGCTTTCAAAAGAGCTGGCGCCGATGGAATCCTGACATATTTCGCACCAATGATCGCCGAATCGCTTAAGGAGAAATAAGCAAAAACCTCTAACTGTTCAACGCATATTCTTTTATCTTACGGGTCAAAGTATTCCGACCCCAACCAAGCAGTCGAGCAGCTTCTTGGCGCTTACCAGAAGTCTTTGTTAGAGCTGCCCTTATCAGAATCATCTCAAAACGCGGCATAAGATCGGACATTAATGGAGAAAAGTCAGTTTGTTCTAGGTGCACTCTAGCCTGGAGCAGAAGAGCGTCCTCCCAAGAAACTAAACTATGCTCATCATCCTCGCGGGCTTGGTCTACTTTTAGCTCATCAGGAAGGTCGTCTATATCAATCTCATGTGTACTACCCATTACCATTACACGTCGGCAAACATTTTCTAACTGCCTAACATTGCCTGGCCACCTGTAACTTTGCATTATTTTAATAGCATCCTTGCTAAAAATTTTCACATTCGTATGCAATTCCGCAGCTATGTTTTTGAAGAAATAGGTGGATAGTTCCTCTATATCATCTGTCCTGTCTCTTAGAGCTGGTAGCTCTAGGCGAATCACGTTCAACCGATGGAAAAGATCTTCTCGAAACCGACCATTTTCGACTAAGGACTCTAGATTTTGGTGGGTTGCAGCTATTACTCGAACATCGACGCTTACGGCCTCGGTCCCTCCTACTCTATAAAATTGCCCGTCGGCTAAGACTCTAAGTAATCGAGTCTGCAAATCAGAGGGCATATCGCCGATTTCATCCAAAAATAAAGTCCCATTATCCGCCTGTTCAAAACGGCCAATCCTTTTTCCAGTCGCACCAGTAAAAGAGCCTTTCTCGTGACCAAATAATTCTGACTCAAGCAGCTCGCTAGGTATTGCTGCAGTATTCAAGGCAATAAAAGACATCCCTGCCCTAGGACTATGTCGATGCAGCGCCCTCGCAACGAGCTCTTTTCCCGAACCAGATTCACCTGTAATCATAACCGTCATGTGAGAGTTCGATAGGCGCCCAATGGTTTTAAATACCTGTTGAATCGCAATACTAGAACCAACAATACCTGAAACCTCCGTGGACGTATTTACAGCAGGCTCTTGATTCGATTTTTCTTCACCTCTCCTTATTGCTCTTCGGACAATCGAAATGGCATCGTCGATATCAAAAGGCTTAGGCATATACTCAAAAGCACCTCCTTGAAAGGCTGCTACTGCATGATCTAAATCACCGTAAGCAGTCATCACAATCACAGGTACCTGAGGAAACTTCTGTTGCAGCGTTTTAAGCAAAGCGAGACCATCCGTACCGGGCATTCTAATGTCAGTAATGACTACAGCGGGTTGATTTTGCATGAGAGCAGATAACACGGTATCAGCTGTCTCGAAGGTTCGAGTCGAAAAGTCTTCTTTACTCAGTGCGCGCTCCAGTACCCACCTTATAGCTCGATCATCGTCCACAATCCAAATATCGTCAGACATAATCATTTATCCTCTCCTAAAGGAAGCCAAACAGTAAAAATAGTTTTACCTGGCTCACTTTCAAAACCAATCATCCCGCCCTGCCGCTTTATCATAGACTGGGCAAGTGACAAACCTAATCCGGTGCCCTCAGCGCGACCCGATACCAGAGGGTAAAATATACTAGAGCGCAGGTGAGGATCGATTCCAGGCCCGTCATCTATAATTTGGATCGCAAGCACTAATCGATGTAAAACAGATCCAATAGTAAATTTTCCTTGTACACGCGTACGCAAAATAATTGTGCCCCCTTCCGAACTGAGCGCCTGGGCAGCATTCCTCATCAAATTCATAAGAGCTTGGATCAATTTATCTCTATCAGCACTCAAATCCGGTATGCTTGGATCATAATCGTCTTGAATTGATATATCTTCACCATGCTCCGTGGTAACAATCAGTCGGACATGCTCTAACACTTCGTGGACGTTAACTTTCGTCATCTCTAAGATAACCAAGGGCTCACCGATTCTATCAACTAATCCACGAAGCCTGTCGGCCTCTCCAATAATGACTTGGGTGTATTCTGCAAGGCTCTTGTCCGCTAGTTCTCTCTCCAGTAATTGCGCTGCACCTCTGATACCGCCCAAAGGGTTCTTTACTTCATGGGCTAGGGCTTGCAACAACGCGCTGGCCGCACTATTTTGCTGTAACAAATCACCATCATGGCGGATGCTCTGTAGTCGCGCGAAATTAAAAATCTCTAACAGCACAAATGACGGCTCTAGGTCACTAAGCCAAATAGGGGTAAAATTACAGTCTATGAGCAATTTTTCTCGACCCGGAAAACTGAATCTTAGATCTCTTTCTACAAATGACTTTTCTTCAGTCAGCGCACGAAGCGATGCCTGATGAAGTACCGGCAGAGCGGGAAAGCATTCAGCAAGTAAACGTCCTTTCAGCTTCATTTCGCTTATAGAAAATAACGCCTGAGCAGCAGCATTCGCCAAGACAATCCGCAGAGATCTATCCAACACGACCACAGCAGTCGATAGTGCATTGAGAAGGTCTAGTGTCTGTGCGGACTCTTTATTGACTACTTTCGTCATATCGCACTATATTGGTGCACAGAGGCTAGAAAAGTCCAGCACTTCTTCACAATATTCCTTTTATTCCCTGGCATTTTCCGCCTCTATCTTAAATAAAGCCTTACTAGATATACAAGCAAGAATCAGACCAATTAAGAAATACACGCTCAATAATAGAAAAGCCCCCAACTAGGGGGCTTTCAACTTCCGGGAGTATAGCTTTTAAAGGCTATAGTACATCTCGAACTCTGCAGGATGAGTCGACATTCTCATAGTCGTTACCTCTTCCATTTTCAATGATATATAAGCATCAATTGCATTATCTGAAAAGACGTTTCCGGCCTTTAAAAAGTCTCGGTCACCATCTAGAGCAACTAAAGCCTCGTGTAAGGAAAAACAAACCGTCGGAATCGCATCGCCGATGGGCAGACCGGTCAATTCATCCGTCTCAACAGAGTACAAATCTTTATCCTGAGGTTCACCAGGATGTATTTTATTCTTTATACCATCGAGACCGGCCATCAGCAAAGCTGTAAACGCGAAGTATGGGTTACCAGCGGAGTCAGGAAATCTGACTTCAATTCTTCTAGCTTTCTCGCTATCAACCCAAGGTATCCTAACCGAGGCCGACCTATTCCGCGCAGAATACGCTAGGAAAGTTGGTGCCTCGAATCCAGGAACTAGTCTCTTGTAGCTATTCGTACTGGCATTGGTGAAAGCGTTAATAGCACGTGCATGTTTTATAATGCCACCAATATAATATAGCGCCGTCTCAGACAGGTTACCGTATCCATCTCCCGAAAATAGATTTGTTCCGTCTTTACTTATAGATTGATGGACATGCATCCCATTCCCATTATCACCAACTAGTGGCTTAGGCATAAAAGTCGCAGTTTTCCCGTAGCCATGGGCTACATTGTGAACACAATATTTAAGTATTTGATTTGCATCGGCTCGTTTTACAAGCGTATCAAATTTAGTACCTATCTCACATTGTCCCGCTGTAGCGACCTCATGGTGATGTACTTCAACCTCCACGCCCATTTCTTCCATCACCGAGCACATTGTAGATCTAATGTCATGAAGGGAGTCAACTGGAGGAACTGGAAAGTAGCCTCCTTTGACACCAGGACGATGTCCTGTATTACCATCCTCAAATGATTTGTTAGAATTCCAACCAGCTTCGTCAGAATCGATGCTAAATCCTGAGCCTTTCATCTCGTTTGTCCATTTCACGTCGTCGAAGACAAAAAATTCTGGCTCGGGACCAAAATACGCAGTATCTCCGATACCTGACGTGTTTAGATACTCCTCGGCCCTTCTCGCGATTGACCTCGGGCAACGGTCGTACCCCTCTCCAGTTGAAGGCTCAACTACATCGCATCGAATATTGTAGGTTTTCTCCTCAAAAAAAGGATCCAGCACCCCGGTCGAAGGATCTGGCATCAGAATCATATCTGACTCATTTATGTCTTTCCAACCGGCAATAGACGAGCCATCAAACATCTTTCCAGATTTAAAAAAGTCCTCGTCTACCTCATGTGCAGGTACAGTGACATGCTGCTCTTTACCTTTTGTATCTGTAAATCGGATATCGACGAAACGATAATCCTCATCGCTCAACGTTTTCAGGACACTCTCTACTGACATTTTATTTCTCTCCAACTAACTACATTAATGTTTTTAATCTACATTGCACAGAACTGAGTTCATCTATTAACACGCAACACCTAATAAACATGCAAAAATTATGCCAGCATTTATTCGCCATGTGAGCGCAGAATGAGATTTGTGTGATATTTTTTGCTCCTTAATAGCGCGTATCAAAGGCTCTCATGCGCTATCAAGGTGCACACCTATTCGGATATCAGATATTCCCGTTCTGTTTTCACCATATCTTCAAAGCTCTGCCTAGCTTTAATTATTTCAAAGGAGTCGTTCTGAACCAACACCTCAGCACATTTAAGTCTAGCATTATAGTTTGAACCCATCACAGCACCGTATGCTCCTGCATCCAATACACCGATTAAATCTCCCTCGAGGACACTTAATTTTCGTCCTGTTGCCAATGTATCACCAGTCTCGCACACGGGGCCGACCACATCACATAAAGATGCACCCTCTATCTCAGCTGCGGATTTTTCATCGCAAGTCACTATGTCATGCCAAGCACTATAGAGCGAAGGTCTCAGGAGATCGTTCATCGCGGCATCTACGATAACGAAACGACTATATGCCGTCTGTTTTACCAACTCTACTCTCGCCAAAAGAATGCCAGTATGCCCAACTATGGATCTTCCAGGTTCTAATGCGATCTTAAAGTTAGGAGGGACCACCCCCAGTAAAGCTGACACAAAACTACTGATCTTCGGAGGTTGTTCGTCGTTATAACTGATACCTAGTCCACCACCCACATCAATTGTTTTGATTTTTATACCTAACGTATCAAGTCCTGACGCCAGCAAAACTATCTGTTTTACTGCCTCTAATATTGGCTCGACGTCCACTATCTGTGAGCCTATATGACATGCAATACCCGTCGCAGTTATCCAGCGGGACGTCACAATGCGCTTATATAGCTCAAGAGCGTCCTCGATAGGTACTCCAAACTTGTTGTTTTTAAGACCCGTAGAAATATATGGATGTGTTTTGGGGTCAACATCGGGGTTAACTCTAACGGCTACGTTTACTGACATCCTGAGTTCAGAAGTAACAGCTTCAATTCTCTCAAATTCCTCCAAAGACTCAATGTTTATAGTACCAATACCGAGTTTAATAGCTCTTGAAATTTCCTGGACACTTTTCCCCACACCCGAGAAAACCACACGACTTGCCTCCACCCCAACCTCTAGAACTCTCAATAGCTCGCCAATAGAAACTACGTCGAAGCTAGAACCTAGTAAATGCAAAGTTTTGATGATGGATAGATTATCGTTCGCTTTAACGGCGTAAAACACTTCGTGCATTCGGTCGCTGAAGGCATCGTCGTATTCTAACCAAGCGGCTTCAATCGCTGTCCTGGAATAGACATAACATGGGGTACCAACTTGTCGCGCGATGGCACCTAGGTCAGCTGACTCAGCATGTAGATTACCATCCTGGTAATTAAAAATTTCGGATTTGTGCATAAGGTAAATCTATTTAGGTTGCTGAACAGCCGAGTCCGGAATAAATAATTCACCTTTCTGCCCGCAGCCAACACTAAAACAACTGATGATAAGCATGAATGGCAATAGTGTATATTTTACCGTTAGTTTTTTTTCCATGACAAGGCCTCCAAGATTATAGCTATATTAATAGGAAATGAGGCTTTTAGCATGCAAATATTGGTTTCGCCTGTACCTTAGGCCCCAGAGCTTCTTCTTCGCTGTTTCCTACGATCGCTTGACGCTCTAGTTTCGTCGTATGGTGGTTTGGTAACTTTTGGTAACAAATTTTCTGTGACAGGCTCCACTGGTATTTTGTTCTCGACGTAAGACTCGATGCTTTCTAGTGAAAAAACATATTCCTCACAAGCAAAACTAATCGCCTCTCCACTCTCTCCCGCTCTCGCGGTCCGACCAATCCGGTGGACATAATCTTCACAGTTGTGAGGTAGGTCAAAATTAAAAACATGACTCACATCTGGAATATGGAGACCTCTAGCAGCGACATCAGTCGCCACGACTATAGATACAGCCCCAGATTTAAAATTGCCTATCAAACGCTGACGCTTAGACTGTTCCACATCTCCAGATAAAGCTCTAGCCCGGTAACCATTACTGTTCAGGTACGACACCACCAACGCTACTACTCGCTTCGTATTTGCGAAAACTATAGCTCTCCTTGGCTCATGCTGCCTGAGAAGCCCAATCAGCAATCGGATTTTTTCATCAGAACTAACGTGATAGAGCAGCTGTGTAACCTTATCTGCAGTCGGGGCCAGAGCTAAAACTTCAACTAGCTCTGGAGTATTCATATACTCGTAACCCAGTTCGTTTACTCGGTGAGACAGTGTCGCAGAATAGAGCATGTTTAGTCGCTTTTCTGGCTGCGGCATCCGGCGCAGCAAGAATCGGATGTCTTTGATGAAGCCTAGGTCAAACATACGGTCAGCTTCATCGAGAACGAGGGCTTGAATCTTATCTAAAGAAAAGACTTCTTGTTTGAAGAAGTCAATGATTCGCCCTGGGGTGCCTATAATAATGTCTGCACCGCCTTCCAATACCTTGCGCTGCTTATCGTAATCGACTCCTCCGTATATCAAACCCAGACTAAGTCCGCTATGCCCGCCTAGAGTCAAAGCATCTTGATGAATTTGAATCGCCAATTCTCTGGTAGGTGCCAGTATTATACCGCGCGGGGCAAATCCGCCACTAGCCCGTTCAACTCGCTCATCACCCAACAAGATAGTGTTCATCGTAGCCAAGAGGTACGCCGCAGTCTTACCCGTTCCTGTTTGAGCTTGCCCAGCAACATCTCGACCTAGTAACAAAGCTGGCAAAGATTTCGCCTGGATCGGGGTGCAGAACTCAAACCCAGCGTCCTTCACGCCTTCTAGTAATATCTCCTGAAGACCCAAGCTATCAAATCTTATATCTGTTACGGCATCACTATTTATTGCCTTGACCGGGCTACTGATCACAGAATCTTTTTTTTGAGTTTGTTTTTTTGAAGGTTGATTAACAGGGGTCTCTTTTTTTACCTTCGTAAGTCTCTTCCTACGTTTTACGTTCTTACGATCTATGGTTTTAGATTTCCGACCTCCAGATCTGCGTATTTTGGAAATGAAGAACTTCAATAGCATTGAAAAAAGGACAACAGAAACGAAGACGATAAGTACTTCTAACAGAGTATATAAATTCATATGGTCAAAATAGCCCTATGCTCGTTTAATTTCGAGCTTGCATTTTTAATTCAGTTCAGTCGACAATGAGTTATCAAAATAAATTTAAGGAATACTAAAGTTACAATGAGTGACAAAATATTACACGTTACTGACGACTCTTTCGACACAGATGTAGTTCAATCCGCGACACCAGTATTAGTCGACTATTGGGCAGAATGGTGCGGACCCTGCAAAATGATTGCACCTATTCTAGACGAGGTTGGGCCGGATTACTCTGATAAATTGAAAATAGCAAAGCTAGATGTTGACCAAAATGCTGAAATCGCGCAGAAATATGGGGTTAGAGGCATTCCGTGTTTGATGATTTTCAAAGATGGAAACGTAGTTGCTACCCAAGTCGGCGCTCTTTCCAAGTCTCAGCTAACAGCCTTTATTGACGCCAACATTTAAGGCTTAAGAAGCAGTCCTAGGCGATAGAAAATAAGAGGTGTCGCAATAGTAGACTGCGCTTAACCTCCGTGCTATTGTATCTACACGTTATCGGGCGACCCGCCCGATAGCTTCCCGTAAGAAAGAAAAGAAACGTTATCCCTGATTGGTGAATCGTCCTTTTTTACAATTCCAATAACTCTAATCACACAAAAAAGCCCACAAAAATATCTCATGATGAATCTTACAGAACTAAAACAAAAAACAGCATCAGAACTCCTAATAATATCTGAAGACATGGGAGTAGAGGGGACAGGCCGTTCCCGTAAACAAGATGTAATCTTTAATATCCTTAAAGCACATGCAAAAAAAGGAGAAGATATTTCTGGAGACGGGGTACTCGAAATCCTACAGGACGGGTTTGGTTTTCTGCGATCGGGTGATGCTTCTTACCTTGCAGGAGCGGACGACATCTATGTATCTCCGAGTCAAATTAGACGCTTCAGTCTAAGAACAGGAGATACAATCTCAGGGAAAATTAGGCCGCCCAAAGATGGTGAAAGATATTTCGCGCTACTGAAAGTTGGAGAAATCAACTTCGAGTCACCTGAAAATACTAAGAGTAAAGTTCTTTTCGAAAATCTGACCCCCCTCTTCCCACAGGAGCGATTGCAACTTGAGCTCGGCAACGGTAGTACTGAGGATCTCACACCTAGGATCATAGATCTCGTCTCCCCAATTGGGAAAGGACAAAGAGGTTTGGTGATTTCCCCTCCAAAAGCAGGGAAAACTATGATGCTGCAGAGCATTGCGCACTCCTTAGGCGTCAATCATCCAGATTGCTACTTAATTGTATTGTTGATAGACGAGAGACCAGAAGAGGTCACAGAGATGCAGCGCTCCGTAAGAGGAGAAGTAGTTGCTAGTACTTTTGATGAGCCAGCCAGTCGCCACGTTCAGGTTGCAGAGATGGTTATCGAAAAGGCAAAAAGACTAGTCGAACACAAGCAAAATGTAATCATACTTCTAGACTCAATTACTCGTCTGGCGCGGGCCTACAATACCGTAGTCCCATCATCAGGTAAGGTTTTAACCGGAGGTGTTGACGCAAACGCTCTACAACGTCCAAAACGATTTTTTGGAGCTGCTCGCAATATAGAGGAAGGCGGCAGTTTAACAATAATTGCCACAGCTCTTGTCGATACTGGTTCTCGGATGGATGATGTAATTTACGAAGAGTTTAAAGGTACGGGGAATATGGAAATCCACCTTGAAAGAAAGGTTGCTGAAAAACGTATATTTCCCAGCGTTAATATCAATCGCTCCGGTACTAGGCGAGAAGAAATTCTGACTAAAGCTGACGAGCTACAAAAAATATGGATCCTTAGAAAGCTACTGCACTCAATGGAAGAGGTAGCCGCGATGGAATTTATACTAGAGCGTTTCAAAGCTACCAAAAATAACGCTGAATTCTTCGATGCGATGAAGAGATAAACTTGTAAAGCAAAACGCTACCCTCTACAAAATAAAATTATCCTGGAGGCCACGAAAAAGGTCGACCCGCCATTAAATGAATATGCAAATGAAAAACAGTTTGGCCAGCGCCAGACCCATTATTTATTGTCAGCCTGAATACATCAGCATACCCTTCAGCAGCCGCTATAACCGGTGCCACAAGAAGTAGGTGGCCGAGAACATCTAGATCCTCCACCAAGGCCTCAGATATCATCTTTATCCGCTTTTTAGGACAAATTAGAACATGCAGCGGTGCTTGAGGCTCGACGTCGTGAAAAGCAATACATAACTCATCTTCATGCAATATATTCGCCGAAATTTCCCTGTCAATAATCCGTTCAAATATACTTTTCTCGACCATAGCAACTTCACTTCTTTTCAAAAATGCTCTCTAAGCACTAAAAACAACTACCAATGACTCGGTATCTCTGTTTTATCCCACGTCAATTGCGGTTGGAGAATTAACTGTCCACCTTTACGCTTTATATCTCCAATATGCTGTTTAAAAGTTCCGTTTTTAAAATCTTCAAAGTAGAATTTTAAACTATGGGTAATCGTCGGAAATGCTATTTCCGACCAAGGGATCTCTGTTTCAGAAAATAATTTACATTCTAAGCTCTCTGACCCCGGAGAGAAGTCTAGGTTAGCCAGTTGGGATAAGAAAATCATATAAACCTGATTAATTTCAGGAAGGCTAAAGAGCGCAAATAGTTGCTGGACGACCACATCAGCACATGCTTCTTCTGCAGTTTCTCGTTTTGCCCCTTCAGCAATAGTTTCACCATTCTCCATATAACCGGCTGGAAGAGTCCACCAGCCATAGCGAGGCTCTATGGCTCTCTTGCATAGGAGGATCTTGTCCTCCCATATTGGAATACAACCTGCAACTATTTTAGGATTTTGATAAAAAACCTCACCGCATTCACCACAGACATCACGTGCCCGATCCTCACCCGAAGGGATCGTTCTCTCGATCCTAGCAGAACCGCACTTACTACAGAAATTCACCGTTCATCTCCCTATTAAGTCTCTATTCCTAAATCAATTTTTTATGTCCGCATCTTTCAAATAGACAGCCCTAGGCTAATGCAACTGCTTAATCTACGAAGAAATAAATTCGGTAGGGAAAACAACCTTTGTGAACCCAAAATTTAGTGTAAATTAGCGTAACATAAGCTAGAAAAAATAAAAGTAGCTATAGAGTTTTACTTTTTCAACAAGTCAAAATGGGTCACCTAATGGAAAAATTTTCAAGCACACAGAACTTTGCCCATGGGCAAAATACCAAGACTGGGGTTTTAATGTGTAATCTAGGCACTCCAGATGCCCCAACTAAAAAAGCAGTTAAAACCTATCTCGCTCAATTTTTAAGCGATCCAAGAATCGTCGAGTTACCTCGCTGGATATGGTGGCCAATTTTACATGGAGTAATTCTCAATACCCGTCCTAGGAAATCTGCGCGGGCCTACCTAAGTATCTGGGAAAAGGAAGGCTCCCCACTTCTCACTTCGTCTAAAAAAGTAGTCTCGAAATTAGACTTTCTCTCAAAAGAGGCAGGCTACTCCGAGATAGAATATGCCCTTGGTATGAGGTACGGCAATCCGTCAATATCTGCGGGCATTGACGAGCTTCGGAACAAAAATGTAAGGCGTATTCTAATTTTTCCAATGTATCCACAATATGCATCTGCTACTACAGCTTCCACATATGACGCCGTATTTAACCACTGTAAAACTCTAAGATGGGTTCCAGAAATCCGATTCGCTTCGGATTATCACCAGAATCGAGCCTATATAAACGCTATCTGCGATTCAATCCTCACGCATTGGTCTAAAAACGGGAAGAGTGAACGGCTATTATTGTCTTTCCACGGTATACCTAAAGATACATTTTTAGCGGGAGACCCGTACTATTGTCAATGTCAAGCAACTGCGCGCTTGGTTACTGAACAACTCTGTTTGAAGCCAAATGAATGGAAAATCACTTTTCAGTCTCGGGTAGGACCCAAAGAATGGTTGGAGCCATATACCGATAAAACCCTTATGGAATGGGGAGATGAGGGTCTAAAAAAAGTAGACGTGATCTGTCCGGGGTTCGCAGTAGACTGCCTTGAAACCTTGGAAGAAATAATGATTCTTAATCAAGAGAACTTCCGTCGACACGGAGGTGAAGAGCTAAATTATATACCCGCTCTTAACGAATCAAACGAGCACATTTCGCTATTATATGAAATCATTACTGGACACTTGGGGAATTGGCTTGAGTCATCTGATCAAACGGAAGAGTCGCGAAAAGCAATATTGCAAAGAGCTTTATCAGCCGGAGCCGAACAGTAAAGCGGCAGAGACTCTAATCAAAAATAACGGAGTCCTTTAAACCAATTGATAAGCGCTGCAGAAAGTTCTAAAGCACGTGCTGTAAGCTATCCTCAAGAGGCTTTCTCATCTGGGTTCCTACTTGCTCAGGGAAACCGTACCAAAAAAGCCCAACTGGGCGTTCTGCATCGCTGTCAAAGCCTACAGTTTGAGCAAATTCAATTGTCGAAACCACCTCGCCAGTAGTCCATTTAACTCCAACGCCTTGCTCCCATAAATACAGCATGAAATTCTGAGCGACACAACAACAGGCGGCATAATCCTCTAGCTGTTTCTTCTCATCGTGACTTTTGAGAACAGTCATGACTAACCATCCAGGTACTGCGGACCATCGTCTACTTTTTATGGCAGCTACATGCTCACCTTTCGCACACGTAATTAGCGCGGAATTCTCTTCTATAATTGCGCTCTTTGCCTGATCGCCCAACAAATAGAAACGCCAAGGTTCCGTTAAGTAGTGATTAGGCGCCCATCTCGACGTCCGTAAGGCTTCTTCGATTAAAGTGTCGGGAACTTTTTCCTTTTTGAACGTATGAATAGTACGACGGTTCAAAATTATATCGGCTATACTCAATTTTTAGTCCTCTAACGTTGAGAGTGCGCTTCAGTAAAAGAATAGTTGCAAAGAAGCGGAAGCTTTTAAACGATATCAAAAGCATTATTCAGGTCACAGTATTGCAGGGAAACTAATGCTAAGAAACGAAGCATCAATTATAATCTCAGAATAGTACATGGGCTACGGGCAATTTAAGAATTTATAGGCGTGAATACATGAAACAAAAAATTATTGGTTTATTCGGTGGCAGTGGGTTCGTAGGCCAAAACCTTGCCTTTTTTCTAGCTAAGCAAGGATATGCCGTTCGCGTGTTCACAAGACATCGAAAAAATACTCGGGACCTCTGGATGAACTCTAGCATAGAAATTATAGAGGTTGATCTGGCAAACCAAAAGCACCTTGCTGAGGCTCTTTCAGGCTGCTTTTCTATTGTCAATCTAATAGGCATACTCAACGAAAAAAAAGACAACGGGAAAGAATTTATCAATGCCCATGTTCGGACACTTGAAAATATATTGTCCGCATGCGCTACCGCACAGATCAGTAATTTCGTCCAAATTAGCGCTCTGAATGCTGACGTTAACGGCAATAGCTTTTACCTCAAGAGCAAGGGACTGGCTGAAGATTTGTTGAAAACTACTTTCAATAAAAACTCGGGTGTGTCCGCGGCCTTTCCCAATAGTATTACAATCATAAAGCCTTCCGTAATTTTTGGTGCTAGAGACGCATTTACAAACAAGTTCGCTTCACTTCTAAAATATATACCTTTGTTTTTTCCTCTCGCAAAAGGGGATGTTAAATTTCAACCTGTATATGTCGGCGATCTCACAGCCCTCATCTTTAAATATATAGAAAAACCTGACCAAGGAGTTTCGACTATTCATGTTGGTGGTCCAGAAATATATACGCTGAAAGAAATTTTATCTTTAATCGCCGATATAATGGGCCAGAAGACCAAAGTAATTCCTCTGTCAAATTTTCTCTCTTGCTTACAAGCTAATTTTCTTGAGTATGTTCCTGGGAAACCATTTTCTCGAGACAATTTACGATCTCTCAGCAAAGATTCTATTTGCCTTTCTAGTGCAACGACCATTGGAGAACGAGTAGAAACACAGTCTACTTCTATGAAAAATATTCTCCCTACCTACCTTAATTATGAAGGAGTGCGGAAACAATACCTGATAGATGAAGCGATCAGCAAAGAAAAAAATGAAAATTTATAAAGTAGGTGGCGCAGTGCGCGATGGACTGCTTAATGTGCCGGTACAAGATCAAGATTGGGTAGTAATCGGATCTACTCCAGAAGAACTTCTCAAACTAGGGTACAAGAAAATAGGAAAGGATTTCCCAGTCTTCCTTCATCCCGAAACGCATGAAGAATATGCGCTTGCGCGCACAGAGCGAAAGACAGGCCTAGGATACGCGGGATTTGATACTTTCTCGTCTCCCGACGTTACCTTAGAAGAAGATTTAGCGAGAAGAGACTTCACAATTAATGCGATGGCTTTAGATCAAGACGGAAAAATAAATGACCCTTTTTGTGGTCAAGAGGATCTTAAAAAAGAAATTCTACGCCATGTAACAGAGGCATTTTCCGAAGATCCACTGCGTGTTATTCGCGGGGCAAGATTTTGTGCCAAGCTTAATTTCACAGTTTCACCGAAGACAATCGTATTAATGCGTAAGATCGCATTCTCTGGTGAGCTGTCTTCGTTAAAGAAAGAGCGCTTATGGAGAGAAATTCAAAAAGTACTAGAAACTGTTTATCCCCAACGCTTTTTTGAAGTCCTCGAAGAATGTGATGCACTAACCCATGTCTTTCCAGAAATTGCGAGCCTATTTGAATACGATGCGCTAAATTTCCCTTACACTAGGCAGTCCTTAAGAGAGCACATTATCGATAGCATCGCAACTGGGGTGGAAGCGCATCTCACTCCACCAGCAATTTTTGCATTGCTTACACAATATCTATCAAAAACACCCTACCCCACCTCAGGAGGTACACTTCCGACTGACTGTCACAAAATAGACACTTTCTGCGATTCTATACGTACACCCACGCTGTACAAGAAAACGGCAATCGGCCTTGCCAAGATAAACCCTATACCAACTGCTGGTAAACGACATTCTGTCGCCGCTCTCATTTCTTTATTTGAAAACACTGATGCTTATCGCAATCCATCAATTTTCAAGGAATCTTTGTCCGCCTACACAGTAGAGGAAAAACTGTTAAATCGGCAGTTCACGAATCGTTTTCTTCCTCCGGACGCTATTGTAAATGCTCTTGATGCAAGCGGCAAAGTTGACACATCGGAGTTCCTTGCAAGAGGACTTAGAGGCCTTGATTTCGCTAAAGAGGTACGCGGCGCGAGGTTCGAGAAAATTTCTTTAGCAATATGACAGCAGATTACTGAGAGCCCCATAATTCTCTTAGCCTTTGGTCACGTCCACACTGATACCGATATAATTTATATCTTATAGGGTTCTTTTGGTAGTAATCTTGATGATATGTCTCGGCTTCAAAAAATACTGAGGCTGGACGAATTTCAACAACAATTGCTTCGTTCCCGAAATAAGATTTCTCCAGGTTTTGACGAGATTCCTCAGCTATTAACTTCTGAACAGAACTATTAACGAAAATGATCGCCTTATACTGCAAACCGATGTCACAAAATTGTCCGTTCCCCTGAAATGGATCAATGTTTTTCCAATAAACCTCTAGTAATTGTTTATAAGAAATTTTAGTTGGATCGAAAATAACTTGCACGACTTCAACATGACCACTCATCCCACCGGAGACTACTTCATAGCTTGGATTAGGAGAAACTCCACCGGTATAGCCAGGCTTTGTAGACAACACACCTTCCAAACGGTCAAAAGGATACTCCATGCACCAAAAACATCCGCCGGCAAAAATTGCGGTGTTAGAATGACTGTTAGCCGAACAAACCGAATAAAAGCTTGCCAACAGGAAAACGAAAATAGCACAAAACCGGTGTGTTTTAGGGGTTAGGAAACGTTCTCTAACGGATAGATTGAACTTTATATACATACTAGATTTCTTGGCAAACAGTTTACTCATATCAAATACACGAATAAAGCAGCACCAAGCAGTAGCCGATAAATAACAAACGGCAACATACCTATCTTCTCAATAAGAGACAGAAAAATAGCGATACAAAGGTACGCAGCAGCAGCAGAAACTGCTGTAGTCAGGCACAAAAAACCCCAATGCATTTCACGAGCTGAGGTCACGATAGTCATAAATTCCAAGCTTACGGCAGCCAGAATGACAGGGATCGCGAGGAGAAAAGAAAACCGGGATGCGGCCTCTCTTGAAAAGCCTAGCATTAGAGCCAACGAAATCGTTATACCAGATCTTGATACTCCAGGGACTAAAGCCACTGCTTGACCTAGACCAACAAGCAAGGCATCACGCGAGTTGAGACTAAATATATCTCGAGCTCGCTTGCCACAAACATCAGCTACCCATAAAACTATAGCGAAGAAGACGGTCGAAGTTGCGATTATATGAGCCCCTCTGAGCTCAGTTCTGACAAAATCCTGACCGAAAAATCCTACAATCATTACGGGAATAGTCGCCATAAGAAGCATCTGTAGCAATTTTTTATGATCAGGAAAAGAAGCGTCTCTTTTACCTATAACGGGAGTGGCGTATATGAATTTCTTCAAATCGTCTCTAAAAAATATTGAAACTGCTATCAAGGTGCCTAAGTGTGCAGCTAAGTCAAAGCTCATGCCCTGATCTCTCCAGCCTGTTGCGATTGGAATCAAAATAAGATGTGCACTACTGGATACTGGGAGGAACTCAGTAAACCCCTGTACAAGCGATACGATAATTATTTGCACTACGTCCACAGTGTCTATACCTTTATAGGCTCAACCTAATCTATATCGTTCATCGTGCATGAAACCTGACATCTTCATAGAGGGTTCAATATTACGGCATAAGGCCATGAACTTGAAATTCTCTCCCATGTGAGTAGGTAAAAGTAATCGCTTAGCTTCTTGTGCCAACTTATACGTTTCAGCCAAATCCTCACCGCTTGTCTCGCCGATCATTTCCTGAATCTTACTCCCGATTAGGAAATGAGCCTGACTAGTGTAACCCTCCACGCACATCCCAACATCGTCAGCACGTTCCGCCAATTCAGTAAAATTCACTGAAGCCGTAAGATCTTGGAGCCCAAAAAGCTGAAACGGATTATCGTGTACTTGATGTCTAAAGTGACATTGTAATGTGCCATCTACCCGTTGATGGTGAAAAAATTCGGGGCCCCCATAGCCATAGTCGCTTACAATTAAGACTCCTTGCTTAAAGTAATCCTTAATACTCCCGAACCAGCTTCCTATCCCTTGAATCAAGTCAGTGCAGTAACCTAAAGGATGCTTTCCCAGAAGCGCCCGTACCTTTTCGGGAACAGCGCAATCCATAATTGCCCAGTCTAACTGCCCATTTTGAAAGCTAACGCCCATTTCTTTAATACCAGTCTTGGACACGACAAATCTTTTTGCAGGCATGGCATCGAAAACTTCATTAGCAATAACTACGCCCTTAACCTCATCTCGAGGATGATCTGTCTGCCATATAATATGTTCAAGCTGCTCGGGCATTTCTTCAGCAATGAGCTTTTTCTGCCTGGCTCTTAAGCTCCGACTGGGCTCCACGATAATATAGTTAAAATCTAATACAGCGCGCTTTTTTAGATATTCCTTAAGTATAGTCACTGCTAGACGGCCAGTTCCAGCACCATATTCGATGATGTCTCCAGGAATGCTTTGAAGAATCTCAAAACATTGTCTTCCTAAACACCGTCCAAAAAGCTCTCCACTTTCAGGAGCGGTCACAAAATCACCTATTGGACCAAAAATTATATTTTCCGCATTGTAGTAACCGTGTTCACTATAAAGTACAAGATCCATAAATGTATCAAATGGAAGAACTCCGTCCGAACACCGACCGAGCACATCAAGCACGTGTTCGTATACAGCTTCGGATCGTTCTAGATCTTTTGGTGGGATATCATGTAAGCTTAAATCTATCTGTATCATTCGTTTTACATCTTCTAATCGAGTGTTCTGGGAGTTAACAAAATCATGACTAATACCAACACGCCTTTAGCGCTAGTTACCGGTGCCGCCAAACGTATCGGCGCAGCTATCGCGACCGAGTTACACGATGAAGGTTATAACATAGCGATCCATTTCCATATGTCTCGACACGAGGCCTACGAATTAGCGACTGTGTTGAATGATAAACGCGCTGCTTCCGCATTCACAGTAGAACAAGATCTTAGTCATGAAAGTGCAGCGAAAAATCTTATCGACAAATTACTTCAGCAGTCTCGGCGGCTTGATCTCCTCGTTAATAATGCTTCTATTTTTAAAAGTTCCTCTGGAATTAACAGTGGAAATGTAAGCGAGCTCTGGGATCAAATGCAGACTATCAATCTAAGAACTCCTTACTTACTTGCGATCGAGGCAGCTTCTTTACTAAGAAAGAGTAAGGGATCAATTATCAATATTACAGACATCAATGCCGAGCGACCAAGAGAAGACTATACCGCTTACTGTGCTTCAAAAGCTGGTTTAGTATCAATTTCAAGGTCTCTTGCCATAGACCTTGCGCCAGAAATCCGAGTAAATTGTGTCGCACCAGGGGCAATTCTATGGGCATCGAGTGAAGACAGTCATACTCAAAAGGAAGCCATTAATTCAACACCGTTGCAACGGATAGGGAAACCTTCAGATATCGCTCAAGCGGTAAGATATTTAGCGGGGGCACAGTACGTTACAGGACATATATTGAATGTTGATGGGGGAAGAATCCTAAGAGGCTAGTCTGCCAAGAAAAAATGCTCCAGGTACCACGTTTGTGTAGTATCTCCAAACCACCACTTCTGACGATCGATGACCGTTTTGATAATGCCGGTATCAATCGAATAATAATCAATTTTTACAGTAACTAAGCCTTCTCGACCGTTATCCACAAGTAGAGAGCTAAGTACTTCATAAGTGTGGACACGATATGAATTCATCCTCTCCAGTGACAAGTCTGACGGATTGCCCGAGCGCTTCCGAACTGATTTTAAAGCCTCTTGAAAATACCCATATCGCACATTTTTGGCGTAACCGGTCGTTCCTGCTTCAAACAAAAGTACTCTTGAGTCTTTTTTCCTCGGAATAAGTATTTTGAACGAATCAGAATGGACAGAAACTTCGGCCCGAGCCATCTCAGTTAAATGGCTCACACTAGAGCAACTAGAAAGCAAATAGCCAACTAGTAAGCAAAAAACCAACTTAGAAAGAATATGTAACGTACGATTCACTTAATATTTCCCGTATATCAAGAAGCATCACTCTGCTTCAAACGCATTCACTACCGCCTATCCAAGCGGCATTTAAATCGGGAATGAGATCTTTGAGCGGAGGAAGAACGTATTCGTTATCGCTAAGCCTTAATTGTTCTGCAAAAATCTGATTTAGCTCGTCTAAAGTATTATCTTTTCGAATAAAAAGAATATCTAAGTCGAGATGTACCTGTCCACGCAGCTGATCGGCCTTATTGCGACCACAGGCCAACTCGATCTCCTGCAGCTGCTCCTTCAACTCTTTTGTCGGCACTGGACAATGGAACTGGACGACTAAATTCAAGTAATCCGCACCCAACCCTAAAATATCGTTACTTTTATATGTTTGGGAAGCTTTTACCTGAGAAAAGTATTCACCAATTAAAGAAACCCCAGAAGCGATTTTTTCACGTGGCAGGTAGTTACTTCCAATACAAACATATGCCAATGGTAAAGAGCTAGTCAAAAACGTTCTCCTCGCTCGATTATTATGCCAACATCTTTGACGTCATCTAAAACCCCCTGCTTACTAATCGTAAGTTTTAGCCAGCGAACTCCGAACTCTTTAAGGATGATTTCAGAAATTTTTTCTGCCAATGTCTCTACAAGCTTGAACTCACTTTTACTAGTAAAGCTCATTACACGATCATTAACCGCTTTGTAGTCGACCGTCTTAGATAAATCATCAGTTTCCCCAGCAAAAGAGATGTCTACGCCCATTTCAACATGCATTACGAGTGTTTGTCGTATTCGCCTTTCCCACTCCCAAACCCCGATCACTGTGTCGACTCTCAGATCGTTAATAAAAATTATATCCATAACTTAATTATAAAATGTGTCCAACATATGATGATATTATCAGAATTACTAAGTATTTAATGCTGTTAAAAAATGGGGTTATAAGAAAAAATGGTTCTGAATCTCTGCCTTCCTGCCCTAGCTTATTTAATGGGCTCAATATCTTCCGCAATTTTAATTAGTAAGCTCATGGGCATCTCTGATCCTCGTGAAATTGGATCTGGAAATCCAGGTGCTACAAATGTCCTAAGGTACGGCGGCAGAAAAGCGGCTTTTTTCACACTATTGGGAGATGCTAGTAAAGCCGCCTTGCCCATTATTCTCGCGCAAGCGCTAGGAGTTGCCGCAAGTATCACAACACTGGTTGGCATATGCGCGCTGATTGGCCACATGTACCCTATTTTCTACAAGTTTAAAGGCGGTAAGGGTATTGCCACTATGATCGGAATGACCCTTGCACTAGACCCACTTTTGGGGACCTGTTTTATTACTTGCTGGCTATGCATTGCCTTCCTGTTCAGATATTCTTCTCTTGCGGCATTGGGGGCCGTCCTACTAACGCCATTGTTCGCATGGCAACTAGGTCAAGATGCCGTCTCTATAAGTCTACTTACCCTAGCAGGATTGCTTATATTTAGTCGGCATAAGACCAATATAGAAAGTTTACTCGCCCATACTGAGAAAAAAATCGGAGGTAAGTACTAACCGATAACTCTCAAATCGAAAAATTATGGCGGGCTTAACTCGTTTAGAGGCCAACGTGCTCTAACTGGCAGCTCAGTCTTATCTCTCTCTCCAAGACCCATCCGCTTATACCCCGCATAAGCAATCATAGCTCCATTGTCAGTGGTGAATTTCATAGAAGGGAAAACTACACTTACATCTTCTTCTTTGCCTAACATATCGAGGCCATTTCGTATGTCTTTATTAGCGCTCACCCCGCCTGCCACAATCAACTTCTTTGCGCCACTTTGACGTATCGCTCTTCGACATTTCACGACAAGTACGTCAACAACCGCATCTGTGAATCCTCTACAAACATCCGCTTTTAAGGCTGCATCTACGGGGTGTTGAGCGATAGTGTTGCGCACATGTGTCTTCAACCCGCTGAAGCTAAAATCAAGACCTGGCCGGTTAGTCATAGGACGAGGAAAGTCAAACCTATCTGGGTCGCCAGACTTAGCCAACTGCTCTACTAATGGCCCCCCTGGGTAACCCAAATCGAGCATTTTCGCGACTTTGTCAAAAGCCTCACCCACAGCATCATCAAGCGACTCCCCTAAGACCTCATAAGAACCTAAGCTACAAGCATCAACTAACAATGTATGTCCCCCAGACACCAGTAGTGCTAAAAAAGGCATGTCGATCGGAACTACTTCATCAATCATAGGGGCTAGCAAGTGCCCCTCCATGTGATGTATCCCCAAAGCGGGCACATCCAAGCCCCAGGCCAATGACTTCGAAAAACCTGCGCCTACCAATAAAGCTCCGGCGAGTCCCGGTCCTGCTGTATATGCGACCCCATCTAAGTCCTGCAATCTAATCCTTGCTTCTTCAATCGCCAGGTTTACCAATAGTCCTATTTTCCGTATATGGTCTCGGGATGCTAGTTCAGGAACAACACCACCGTACTTAGCGTGCATTTTGACCTGACTAAAGACTACATCCGATAATAATCCACGTTCGCTGTCGTATATAGCTACGCCAGTTTCATCACAAGAAGTCTCTAAACCGAGTATTTTCATTAATTAACCACCCAAATTTACATAAATTCTGTACTTCAACACCGATTACCGATATATTTCGCGACCGACATCAAAAAATAATCACTCTTAGGAAATAAGATAAGTATGCCAAATATACGTGTCCGAGAAAACGAACCGTTTGATATTGCTATGCGTAGATTCAAACGTGCTTGCGAAAAAGAAGGAACGCTCGCAGAAGTTCACAGACGTGAGTTTTATGAAAAACCCACTCAAGTAAGAAAAAGAAAAGCTGCAGCTGCCGTTAAAAGATGGCAGAAAAAAGCCTCTCGAATGATTATTCATCGCAAACGCCTATACTAAGCGCCTCTTTATCTTCAAATCATGTCAGATTTAAAAAGCCAAGTACTAGCTGACGTAAAATCAGCGATGAAAAGTGGTGAAAAAGAAATCCTAGGTGTACTGAGACTCATATCAGCCGCCTTCAAACAGCATGAAGTCGACAAGCGAGAAGATGTAGACGACGAAACGGCTGTTATTATTCTAACGCGCATGAGTAAGCAAAGACGTGAATCAATCACGCAATTCGAAGCGGGAAACAGAGACGATTTAGCTCAGCAAGAAAAGTTAGAGCTGGAAATCATACAAAAGTATTTGCCCACACAGCTTTCGGAAGATGAAATGATGAAGGAAGTCCAAGCAGCTATTCATGAAGCAAATGCTACCGCAATGAGTGACATGGGCAAAGTGATGGGTCTTCTTCGCAGCCTAGCCGGACGTGCAGATATGTCCGTAGTCAGCGCACTAGTAAAGAAAAAACTAAGCCCCTAGTAGAATTCTCGCTTCCAGCTAGAGCTTATGCTGTCTACAATGGGGGATGGCCGGACGTATCCCAGAACAATTTATTGATGACTTAGTAAATAGAATCGACATTGTTGATTTAATCGAATCCCACGTGCCCTTACGTAAAGCTGGAAAAGGCTTCCAAGGTCTTTGTCCTTTTCATAATGAAAAAACTCCAAGCTTTACAATCAGTAGAGAGAAGCAGTTCTATCATTGTTTTGGTTGCGGTGCTCATGGGACGGCAGTTGGCTTCCTAATGTCCTACAAAAACATAGATTTTCTCGAAGCGATTGATGAGCTTGCTGAGCACGCAGGGCTAGAGGTACCCAGAGAAAAGTCTTTCGCCAAGAGCTCTGAAAACAGTAAAGAGTTATTGCTCACTTTAGAGCAAGCGCAAACTCACTTCCACTTCTGCCTTCGTGAATCCAATGATAAAGCAAGAGCCGTTGATTATTTAAAAAACAGAGGAGTTTCCGGGGAAATAGCGAAAACTTTCGGCATCGGCTTTGCTCCCGACGGATGGAGTCATCTGCTAGACAAATTCAAAAAAAAGCAAGGCAGCGAAATCTTGCTGGAAAAATCTGGGCTGATTATAAAAAAAGACAACGGCGGCCACTACGACCGTTTTCGTGACAGAATCATGTTTCCTATCCATGACAAAAGAGGTCGCATTCTTGGATTTGGGGGCAGACTCTTAGGTGATGGTGAACCCAAATACCTTAATTCACCTGAAACCACCGTTTTCCACAAAGGGAAAGAGCTATACGGCTTGAAGCAAGCCCTAGCTTCCGATGTGGGGACAGATAGCCTTATTGTCGTAGAGGGTTACATGGACGTCATAGCCCTGCATCAGGCAGGGATGACAAACACCGTCGCGACCTTAGGGACCGCTGTGACGCTTGATCATCTTGACAAGTTATTTCGTCACACACCACAAATTGTATTTTGCTTCGACGGCGATAATGCCGGACGCAAAGCGGCCTGGAAAAGCCTAGAGTTGTCATTATCTAAGCTGACTGGTAATCGAGAGATTCGCTTTGCATTTCTTCCTGACGGATACGATCCGGATAGCGCTGTCAGAGAGTTTGGCACTGCAAATTTTTTTAAATCGTGCCAAATGAAGAGCTTATCAGAATATCTGATTGAAATTCTGAAGAAAGACGTCGATACAAGCTCTGCAGAAGGGAAAACTAGGCTAATATCAAAAATTAAACCATATGTAACGAAAATCCCTGATACAACTCACCGTACTGCATGCGCTCAGCGACTCTCACATGAGACAAAATTTGATGAAAATATAGTTAGACAAGAGCTAGGGCTAACAATAACCACAAGAAAAAAATATCCACAAGAGAGCCGAGGGTTAGGAAAATTCGCAAGCCGCTCACTACAAGAGTACGCGATAACAATCTTGATAAACTTTCCAAAACTTGCGCAGAAGATTGACCGAGAAACTGTTGTATTCCTCGGTGAAAATTTAGAAAATCTCAAGGACTTGATTACAGTTTGGGAAGTCATGCACAGTGAAAACCTTACTACTGCAATGGTTCTAGAGCGTTTCCGTGGGGACGCCATCGAGAAAGTTCTCTTAAAGGCTATATCTGTAGAGTCTAACTTAGATGAATCAGCTAGCGAAAAAGAACTGGAAGGCATATTCAAAAAATTGCACCTAAGAGCCCAAGAAATAAAATTTGAAGCTATAAAAGCAACTCCTTTTTCAGAACTATCAGAAGCTCAGAAAGAAACAATGAGAGGTTATAGACGAAAGTAGTCTTAGTTGTATCGACAAAACCGATTCAAAATAGGTCTGCTAGCAAGAACAATTCGGCATATCGGTATATTTTTCTATACGGAGCAATATTTTAGATCGTATAATGTAAGGTCTGGAAATTTTTTAACTTCGACCCAATTAGAAACCTCGGCATACTGGCTTTGGAAGGCATTAGAACAATACTTATGGAAGCAGAAGAAAAAGAAAAAGACAAGAACACTCCTCAATCTCAGCTAAAATTGCTGATCGCTAAGGGAAAAGAACAAGGATATTTGACCTACCACGAGGTTAACGATCACCTCCCCAGCGACATAGTAGATCCCGAGCAAATCGAAGATATTGTCAACATGATTAACGACATGGGGATTACTGTGCATGAAATGGCACCGGATACTGATGACATTATCATTAATGGCACCGGTGTTGATGATGATGCAGCAGAAGAAGCGGCAGCTGCATTGGCATCCGTTGATAACGAATTCGGCAGGACAACTGATCCTGTGCGGATGTATATGAGAGAGATGGGAACAGTAGACCTTCTGACTCGAGAAGGTGAAATAAAAATCGCTAAGAGAATTGAAAATGGGCTTAAGCAATCCCTTTATGCTATTGCTGAATTTCCAGAAGTACTACAGAAGTTTTTATTTTTCTACGGAAAGTACAAAAATGAAGAGCTAAAAATCAATGACATAATGAGTGGGTTCATGGACTATGATGCACCAATTCAATCTCTCACTAAGCCTACAGACGATGCTGACGATGATGATGATGATGATGAAGTCAAAAATGCATTGGACCTCCAAGATGTAGACGACAGAATTAAAGCTCTCGAAAAACTCATTAAAAAAGCAAATACTTCTTTTAAAAAACATGGCAGAGCACATTCAACAAGCGCTGCACTTAGAGCGGAAATGCAACAAAAATTTGTTGAGTTCAAATTAAATCCCAAACTGACTGAAAAACTTGGTGACGAAGTTCGCAAGATAATTCGTGATGTAAGAAAATCAAAACTCATCATTTTTAACATCTGCGTAAAGAAAGCAAAGATGTCCAAAAAAGATTTTCTCGCCACATCTAAAGGAAACGATACTGATCTGAAATGGGTGACTAAACTAGCCGCACAACGGAAACCCTATGCAGCAACGATCAAAGCAAACATCGATATTATTGCTGCAGAACAAGAAAAGCTTGCCATTATTGAACAAGTTAATGCGCTAGAAATATTAGAAATCGAAGCGCTGAATCGTCTCATGTCGACCGGTGAAGCAAAAGCAAGACGCGCAAAAAAAGAAATGGTCGAGGCGAATCTCCGGCTCGTTATTTCTATAGCAAAGAAATATACGAATCGAGGCCTTCTATTTTTAGATCTCATTCAAGAAGGTAACATCGGCTTAATGAAAGCAGTAGACAAGTTTGAATATCGTAGAGGGTATAAATTCTCAACCTATGCAACTTGGTGGATCAGACAAGCGATCACGAGATCTATAGCTGACCAGGCGAGAACTATAAGAATTCCTGTGCACATGATTGAAACGATCAATAAACTAAACCGTATTTCTCGACAAATACTTCAGGAACAGGGGAGAGAGCCGACACCGGAAGAGCTCGCCGAACGCATGGAAATGCCGGAGGAAAAAGTGCGAAAGGTCTTAAAAATTGCCAAAGAGCCAATCTCTATGGAGACGCCTATAGGCGATGATGACGATTCTCATCTGGGGGATTTCATTGAAGACCAAAATATGGATGCTCCAGATGAATCCGCAACATTTGAAGGACTGTGTCGCAGTACGAGAGATGTATTGGAGGGCCTGACTCCTCGGGAGGCCAAGGTGCTCCGGATGCGGTTTGGCATTGACATGAATACTGATCACACATTAGAAGAAGTTGGTAAGCAGTTTGACGTAACCAGGGAAAGGATAAGGCAAATAGAAGCAAAGGCATTACGCAAACTTAGACATCCGTCAAGGTCTGAAAAGCTTCGAACGTTTTTGGACCAGTAATATTGCAAACGAGATGAGTCGCAGACTCAACAGAATATTTTTATGTCGCGGTTCGGCGCGAACCAGCGTCTAGCCATATTCCCATCCCTCACGCAGCCTAAAACGTCTAAGACTAAAAGCTCACCAAGCCTAAAAAAGACGTAAAATTAGCATGCTGTGAACTGGAAACTTAGCAAGGTAAATTATGATATTAATTTGGGGTGCTTTTTTGGGGCTTATTTCAGTCGCGTTTGGCGCGTATGCTGAACACGGATTGCGTGGAGTAGTAACAGAAGAGAATTTTCGCTTCCTCATGACGGCTGTGCGCTACAACCAAGTACATTCAGTGGTAGTTACTGTTATAGGGCTGACGTTAGTATGGGAAAGAACACCAATAGATATCCCAGCATTGCGATGGAGTGCCATATTGTTCGTCATTGGTACCATGTTATTTAGTTTCAGTATCTATCTCGCCGTAACCTTCGATATTCCCAACCTTCTTAATGTGACACCAGTCGGCGGTGTCACGATCATGTTAGCGTGGTTACTACTGTTGCTAGCAGGAATTTTGGCTAGAAAAAACCTATGATCTTTTCATTTATAAGTCTCAGTAACAGTAAAAAATAACCGGCATTTTAGTTGAAAAATGGAACACCAGAATAGCTGTAGTTCTTTCACGTCAAATATGTCGACATAAATAATGTAAAAATTGAATAGCGCTAATTAGGGTAGACGCTACATGAAAAATAAGTATCCTGATTATTGTAATAATTCTTATTGGCGCAATCTCTATAGGATCAATAATGAGTAATGTAGAAACACCTGGCTATGAAGTGATGCAATCTCAGGATAAGATTGAGATCAGACAGTTTAAGCCTATGTTCATCGCGGAAGTAAGAAATTCATAAATACATTAGTGGATATAGTCTTCCGCCCCTTCGAAATCTAGATTTGTTTACTACCTGATAGGCAGTGTCTATAATGTGTCCAAGTTAAGTATCTGCATACTATATGTATACTTAATTCGAGAAAACCACAGTATTAGTAGTTATATTAGAACAACTTTAATAAATTATTTAATATAGTTAAATACTTTGGGCCTGTAGCTCAGTTGGTTAGAGCAGGGGACTCATAATCCCTTGGTCGTAGGTTCGAGTCCTACCGGGCCCACCATCTTTATTCTAATCAATAACTTAGAAACTCTACCAACGGGTTTCGTCCACTGCGTTAGGCCGAAATGAGCCACATGCCCTCACTTCTGACCTTCGTATGACCTACATTTTTTCACCATGTATCGCGTTACTTAATCTTATGAGGAACGCGAGATGCACAGACAGATTACCAAGAAAGTTATAGAAACTATTCACCTTCCAGAGGGTAGAGAATTACTGCTAAGAGATACCGAACTAAAAGGATTCGGTATGCGGATTAGTCCTTCAGGAACCAAGACCTTCTTTGCAGAAGGGAGCTTCAATAGAAGTCGTCAAACTAAAAGACTTTCTTTGGGACGCTACCCTATTGTCCCTCTGGATACAGCGAGAGCAAAAGCTAGAGAACTCCTGTACCACTGGTATATCGGTATGGAGATAGAGAAACAGGATACGAAGACTGCTCAAGAGCCAGTCAGTACCTTCACTCTGGAAGAGACTATTAATCGTTATTTTTCCGCTCGCTCGTTAAAGAGCGAAGCAGATTATAGACAGGTAACACGGAGAGTATTCGGCGATTGGTTCGATAGACCTATCAGGTCTCTAACCAGAGAAGATATAGAGAAACGATACTGTGACAGAGCCCTTAAAAAGGGCTGTAAAGCACAGACGAATAAGGCGATGAGATACCTCAATGCCATTCTTAATTTCGCCTCAGCGGAGACGATAAACGGCACTCACCTCTTGCTTTCAAACCCTGTTCAAGTCCTCTCAGATAAGCGCTATGACCGCTCTGTGAAGCCTAAAAAGACCTTTATAGAAGCTTCTCAATTACCTGTTTGGGTAAACGCTGTTAACTCTTTATGCACCCCTCTGGCTAGGGATTTATTACTCCTTCAGGTACAGACAGGATTAAGAGACAGCGAGGCTAAGGGACTCCTTTGGGAAGATGCAGACTTCGAAAACAGACTGTTCACCGTAAGGAATACGAAGAATGGTAGCGACCTTACTATCCCTATGTCAGAACAGCTATATGGTCTATTGTTAGAGAGAAAGAATACTGCTACTTCTGGTATCTACGTTTTTCCGAATAAGACCCAGACAGGTCCTGTGAGTTCTGTTCGGAAACAGAAAGATAAGGTCATAAGAGAAACAGGAATACAGTTTACTCATCACTGTTTAAGGAGAACCTTTGCATCTCTGCTTCACAAGGAATTAGGTATCGATATACCTACGATATCTATTCTTCTTAATCACACTCCTCAAGGAGTAACCCAGAAACATTATTTGACTTCATCACCGAAAGATTTTAGAAAGGTCTATCAACAGTTCAGTAGTATTGTTCTTAAGAACGAGGAAGCAGTCAGTGGTACTTGATAGGTTCATAGCAAGTAAAGATGCCAAACGACTTACCTGAAGATATAAATTTAGAGAACATTGTATTTTTCGATGTATGTCTTACCTGCGACGACGAAAAACTTACTAAAGTCTCTAACGACATATGGGATAAATACCTAGCTACAGAGTTTAAAGTATCGGGAAGAGGTAAGAAGCCAACCACGCCGTATAAAAGACAATTCGAGACTCTTTTCATCAATCTCCTGTTAAATTTTCATGACAGCCTAGAGAAGCTTATAGCGATACCTATGGGGAAAAGCGTGTATGCAAAATCTCGCTACAACTCGTTACATCTCACTGAAAGATTTCCGGATATCGTTCGTAAAGCAGAAAAAGTGGGTTTAATAGAAAGAACGGTAGGTATTTACACGCCGAATGCGAAAAAATTAACTCGTATATGGCCCACCCCATTACTAGAAGCCGAGCTAGAGAAATGCGAGATAGATACATCAAAGGTTTTACGCATAGAACAAACCTCGAACAAGCGCCGTGAAGTCATAATTTTAAATAGAAAAGATGAAACTAGCGATAAGTCTGTGCCGGTTGATTACGAGGACACCGAAGAGAGCAATAAGTTAAGAGAGGACGTTAGATTTTATA
>JABISZ010000099.1 GCA_018668255.1 Pseudomonadota bacterium
AAATGGGACATTCCCGAGCAATACAACATCGCCGACGACGTATGCGATAGATGGGCAGATGGATCGGGCAGGATTGCCCTAGCTTATGAGAATGAAGCCAAAGAGACTTCTATTTATACCTTTGACGATGTAAAAAAATATGCTAACCAGCTGGCAAATACTTTCCAAAGCTGGGGATTTTCAAAAGGCGATCGTGTCACGTTGTTATTAGCTCAAAATCCAGAGTGCGCGATAGCCCACGTTGCCTGCTGGAAGGCCGGGATGGTATCAGGGCCCTGCTCAGTGCTTTTTGCAGGGGATGCGGTCGCATATAGACTGAACGACTGCGGTGCAAAAGCGGTGATTACTGATTTAGCTAATTTTGAGAAAGTGAATAGCCTGCGGAGTCAGTGTCCTAAGCTAGAAAAAATTATTCTAGTGGACGGGGATGCTGATGGAGCATTGAACTTCTGGAGCAGTATTGGGAATGCTCCTGAGGTATTTGAGAATGCTAAGACTGCTGCGGAAGATATCGCTTGGATTAGCTATACCTCTGGTACAACAGGTCAGCCTAAAGGATCTGTCCAACCGCATCGGATGATGTTAGGGCACATGCCTAGTTTAGAGTTTATTTACGATTTCTTCCCTCAAGATGCCGACGCGCTATGGTCTCCTGCTGATTGGGCTTGGATGGCAGGTCTAATGGATGTGTTGATGCCCGGCTGGTTTCATGGTTGTAAGGTTGTAGCTACGGCTATGAAGGGTTTTGATGCCGAAGATGCGTATAGAGTTCTAGCAGAGCATGAAGTTACTCTTGCATTATTGACACCAACAATGCTTAAACTTATGCGACAAGTTGAAGACCCTTTGAGTCGCCATACACTGAAACTGAGATCTGTGTTGTCCGGAGGAGAAGCCGTAGGAGCTGGTTTGCTTGAATGGGCCCAGGATGGATTAAAATTAGCGATTAATGAAGGGTTTGGCCAAACGGAATGTAATGTAATTCTTGGAAACAATGGTAATGTTTTTCCGATCAAGCCAGGGTCTTTAGGTAAGCCGACACCAGGTAGCGTAGTAAAAATCATAGACGATAGTGGAGCGGAAGTTCCTTGCGGAGAGGAAGGCCATATTGCCTGTCAAAGACCTCACCCGGTTATGCTGTTGGAATATTTAAATAAGCCAGAAGCGACTAAAGAAAAATTTATTGGCGATATGCTAATTACCGGTGACGTAGGACACATGGATGAAGACGGGTATTTTTGGTTTCATGGCAGAGGAGATGATGTGATTACCAGTTCGGGTTATCGCATTGGCCCTAGTGAGATAGAAGATGCCTTGCTGAAGCATGAGGCGATCCAAATGGCTGCTGCGATTGGTATTCCTGATCCGGTGCGAACAGAAATTATCAAAGTTTTTCTAATCCTGAAAGAAGGCGTTCAAGGTACACAAGCTCTGCAGGATGAATTAAGAGAATTCGTTAGGAGTCGTCTTGCGAAGCATGAAGTACCTAGAATTATTGAGTTTGTTGAAAGTCTGCCTATGACAACAACAGGAAAGATTATGCGACGTGAGCTCAGAGAGCTTGAAAAGGAGAAACTGGCTTCCACAAGTTAACAGACCTATCGTTATGGCAGTCAATCCACCTTAGATGGGCTCGCCTAGCAGGGGCGCCTGTGCGTCCCCATAAGACCGCGTTGGAAGAAGTGTCGCTTAGACGGCTATAGAGCTGTATAGCCGCCGTCTACGGGCATTGCCATACCGGTTACGAAAGACGAAAGATCGGATAGCAGCCAAATTACAGCTTCTCCGATCTCTTTTGGAGTTCCTAGTCTGGCCATAGGTTCTTGTTCTATCAAAGCCTGAGGCGTAATTCCGGTTCCACTAGTCATCCGGTCAACCATCGGTGTTTGTATCACGCCTGGGCAGACAGCATTGATGCGTATAGTTTTTCGGGCGCACTCAAGCGCCGCGGACTTAGTGATTCCAATAACAGCATGTTTCGCGCCGCAATATGCACTACCTCCCCTTGTACCCACGAGCCCAGCAACTGAGGCGGTGCTGACTATAGAACCAGGCGATTCTTGCTTAAGCAGTGCTTCAATTTGGTATTTCAAGCAAAGCCAGACACCTTTCATATCGACATCAACGGTCCGGTCATACTCTTCTTCCGTCATTTTAGTAATACTAGTGAAGTTACCTTCTATACCTGCGTTATTAAAGGCTCCGTCGAGTTTGCCAAATTTTTGAATAGCTTGGGCGACCATATTTTTTACGTCGGTAGCCTTAGTGACGTTGGTATTACAATATTGCGCCTCGATGCCCTTAGCTGTGATCATTTCAATAACTTCATTTCCCGCGTCGTCATTTACATCAGCAATAGTAACTAGCGCACCTTCTTCTGCGCAGCGTAACGCAGTTGCTCGCCCAATTCCGGTGCTGCCTCCGGTAATAATAATAGATCTATCCAGTAGTAAAGTAGACATTATGACTCCCCAAATACACGTTTAATATGTTCTTCACTTGGCTTCTCGGTCACCTGAGATACCAGATACATTGTAACTATTGAGCACAGACCTCCGATGGTGGCGCAGGCAAAAGGATTGATTTTTTGCTCTTCTAAAAAAGTTCCGACTATCTCTAGATGACCATTTCCCAACCAAGATGCGTCAAATCCTACCCCGTGCATTACAGAAAAAACTACTCCACCTGTAACAAATCCACTCAGGGCTCCAACACGTGTCGCGCCTTTCCATAAAACGCCCAGAAACATCGGCGCAGCAGTTGCTGCCATCATACCTCCTATACCTATCCAAACTAGAAGCGCCACGTTCATTTCCCGTGTTGACCACGCGATCCATATGGCGACCATTAGCACTAAGACTGTGGCTATGCGGCTAATATATAGACCAATTTTATCGATGCGGGCATCTGACGTCTTCTGCATATATTTCGGCGCAATAGTTCTCCTGAAAATATCATTAGCAAATATTTGAGCGGTAGATACTACTAAGCCATCGGCGGTAGACATAACTGCTGCAAGAACTCCCGAGCAAATGAGCGCGGCAACCCAGGCAGGTAGCGTCGCAATAAAGAGTTCTGGAATCGCGTGGTTAGGGTTGGCCCCTTCCAACAAAAGAGCATCACCTAATATTGCACGAGCTAGAATTCCACCGCAGGTAATAGCAGGAAGGATCATGCCAAATATAAATGCTATTGTGATAAATTTTTTCTGATCTGCATCGTTTTTGAGCGCCCATAGTTTATTTCCCACATGGGGCAAAAGCCCTAGAGGGAGATGAGCGAAGAAGATAGCAAAAATATCCCAAGTGGAATTAAAAATCGGATTGGTAAGAGACAGAAATGATGTGAGCCCCCCGGTAGGGTCCAAGGTGTTGAGCTCCATCACCATTCCGGAAAACCCACCATCTACTTTATAGCCGATGAGAAACATTCCAAGCACTGCACAGGCTAATACCAACATCAGTGCCCCTTGAATTCCGTCCGTAAGGATATCCGCATGGGCGCCGCCCAATGCGATATAGAACATAAGGACAATAGCCGTAATGATTAGAGCTTGTAGGGTTTCTAAGCCTAGCATTTGTGTAAACATCACTGCACCGGCTAACAGTTGACCGGCTAGATAGACCATAAGTAACATTGAGAAGCAGGCCGCTAGGAGTCTTAAGGCATCTGAATTGAAGCGATCACCTAGGAATTCCGGAATTGACCTGCTGCCGAATGAAGCGCCAGCTCTGCGCACTGCCACCACACAGATTGCTACGCCAATATAGAGGCCTAGCGGATAAGCTATGGCGTACCATAGGACTGAGAAACCACTTTTATACGCTAGTCCAGGCAAGCCTAAGAAAGTTGCCCCACTAGCGGCTGTCGCAGTCATAGCAAATGCGAGAAAAACCGGACCATAGCTACCACGAGCAGTTGCAAAATCGTCACTGCCTTTAACTCGTCTCATGCCCACTAGGCCGAAAACAATCATCATGCTTATATATAACGCTAGAAATAACCAGCCCCAAAAGATCAGAGGCTCCACACCAAATATCATTTAAAATTCCCTAAGAGTTGTTTATGGTCTTTGTACTTAAGTATTATCAACAGGAGGCGGTTTTATAACATTCCTAGAGCTTTCTTTCTAGGAGCTTTTTTTGGTCAATCCGCGTTATGCTCAGCCCCTGACATTAGAAATATTAAGGTGTAGGTAAGTAAAATGGTTAAAATCGTTGAACCTCAAGAAGCCGTAGATCAAATTAATGATGGTTCTCATCTGGTGTTCCCTGGGTCGTGTGCTAATCCAGTCAGGTTTTATGAAGCTTTTTCTCAGGATATTGAAAGGTTTTCTGACTTGACCGTCTGCTCAGGGCTCTCTTTAGGTGATTATCGATTTTTAGAAACTGGTCTGGGAACAAATTTCCATTATAAAACCTGGCAGGCTGCGCCTAAATTGAGAAAGTTGTTTAAAGAAAATGACAGGCGTAAGATTTCTTTTATCCCCACTCGATTGAGTGATTTAGATCAAGTGGTGAGACAGGGTGGTGCTGTTAGTCCCGATGCCGTAGTTATTCAAACCTCTATGCCTCAATCTGATGGTACTGTCAGTTTAGGCATTTCGGTTGGTCCCAACCTACATTTCTCATCCGAAGCAACATTAGTTATAGCGGAAATGAACTCTAATATGCCCGTAACATGCGGCAACACTCGTATCCGATTGGAGGAAATAGATTATGGCATAGAATCGTCGGAGGCTCTGACTATTTACGATACAGGTGAAGCTGGACCGCGTGACCAAAAAATTGTGGAGTATGTTTTGAGCTTGGTGCCAGATAATGCGTGGGTGCAATTCGGGGTAGGCGCTATACCGGACAGAGTATTAGCAGGCTTGTCAGATATAAAAGGCGTTAATCTCTTTTCAGGAATGCTCTCTCAGAGCTTGGTGCAGTTTCTCGAAGCCACACCAAGCTCGACAAAAGTAATCAATGGAGAATTGGCAGGTAATCAAGCGCTTTACGACTATTGCCATTTAAATGAGCGTGTGGAGATGGCTCCGTTATCTAAGACGCATAATTTTTTCGAACTTGCAAAACTGCAGCCGTTCGTCTCTATTAATTCAGCTATTGAAATCGATCTCCATGGGCAGAGTAATGGCGAGACCATTGGTCCAATTCAAATGAGTGGAGTCGGTGGCAGCCTTGATTATATTCAAGCTGCGCTGTTATCAAAAGGTGGTGTGTCTATCTTAGCGATGCCATCATCTACTAATGGAGACAAGCACTCTAAGATCGTTCCGTCTCTTGCGTCAGGCAGTGTGGTTACTACTCCGCGCTACTGTGTTGATTATGTGATTACTGAATATGGAATCGCATCCTTGAGAGGGAAAACTCTCTGGGAGAGAGCAGATGAACTTATCGGTATTGCCCATCCAAAGTTCAGAGACGAGTTAGCTAACAGTCTTTAAAACTATTACCTACGGTTAAACACTCTTTCTATAGTAATAGGTTCTAGCAATAGGCGCAGGTTTAACGTAATCGTATAGAGAAGTTCTTCAGGCGCTTGCAGTTTGAGGACTTCTAGATAAGTACCTCCCATCATATTTGTTGTTTCGAGAATGAGAGAATTCTCTTTCCAGTAAGCTAATGTGTGCCCTATACTATCCTCAACTAATTCTTCGCCCTTTGCAGAGTATATTCGGCCTGACGGATTCGGTTTTATTTCTCTAGGCAAAAGTTGATCATATAGGAAAAGATAATTCTTTTCTTTTGCACTAATGCTAAGGGTTTTGGCGGATATCAGTGGATAAGCAGTACCGACGCGTTTTAGGTTTTTTGCTGCTTTTCGTTCTTTCCCTTCCTTTACAGTTCTCCAATAGGCACTCTGAGATTCGTCTCCTGCAGTCCCGCGGGTGCGACCTCCAGAGATGGGCCTATTGAATTTTGACATAGGTAGTCTTCGTCGGAATTGTCCTTTTAACTTCTTTTTGAGGTTGTCACTTGAGGGTTTGTCGAGCACCCAATCGCCCAGTAATAAATCATCGCTGGCAATCGCAGAGTGATAGGGACTTAAGCATACTAAAGCGAGTAGTAGAGAAGGGGCAGTGCGGCCTCTAAGGAATATGATAGTAGTCGATAGAATCATGATTAATCTATTTAGTTTTTGTTTATTTACGAATCTTTTTGGTTTTATACCACGAACCAAGGCAACATATTGTTATGATAATTTAACATGGTGCTTGAGCCAAGGACTGTATAAGCGCTATTGTAATAAAGAAACTATTGGGGAGGACTCGATGTGATTAAAGTCATTTCAGTATTTAAGCGAAAAGTAGGAATGGGAGTAGATGAATTTCAGGATTACTGGCTGAATCATCACGGACCAATGGTTGCCCGTTTACCAAGCGTGGAACGTTATGTCCAGTCTCATACCAGGCGGTCAGGTTATGCCAGACATGAGCCTGCAGCCGATGGCCTTAGCGAGTTGTGGTTTGAAGATACAGATGCTCTTTACAATCTTCAATCATCGCGAGAACTGCAGCAGGTTTCTGATGATGAGGAGCGCTTCATCGACTTGGCATCTTCTGTGCAAATTTTAGTCGATGAGCATGTAATAAAAGATGGGGCTGCTTTAGTTGAAGGTGTGAAAAATATCGAATTTGTTCGTCGAAAACATGAAATAGATGTTGATGCGTTCCAGCATCATTGGCGCGAGATACATGGGCCATTAGGAGCTTCAATCAAGCAAGTAAGCCGCTATGTTCAAAATCATGCAAAGAGTAGTTCCTACCTGAATGGCCGGTCTCCTAAGCTGGATGGCCTTGCCTTAACCTGGTTTAAAGATGTTGATGCTATGAGGGAATCTGCGCAGTCGGCAGAGTATGAGGCTACGCGTGACGACGAGGAAAATTTCCTTACTACCCCATTAGATTTCATTATTGCTCAAGAGCATGTTTTAGTAGGTTAATAATTAAAAAAGCATGCTAAAAGTTGTAAATTAGTGTTGCTAGAAGCTGATGGTCGTGGCGGTGTTCTCAGCAAAGGGGAATCACTTCTTCTGCAAATTCTTTTGCGGCTTCCCGGATGTTATGTAAAGGAGGAAGTAGACTGACTTCCGACAGGCCATGTTTGCCAGCTTCACTTATTTTCTCGGCTATTTCAGCTGCGCTGCCGACTAAAGTAGTGCCTTCTATCATCTCTGGTGTAACGAATTTCTTTTCTCCGTCAGTATAAAAACTGCAATGGCCTTCATGAATGAGTTGATGTGCCTTTTCTTTGGGAAGTGGGAAGTTATCAACGTGATCACAGTATTCTTCCCATATGGATCGCATATACTCTGGAACCACGCTGTCCTCTTTCGTGTAACGCCAAATTTCATAGACGAAATGCAGAGCGGTCACTGCCCAAGATCCGGCTTTTTCAACGATGGCGTCGTCAGTTAGCTTTTCTCCTGCACGAAGAATCACAGCATTCGTCAGTGTTGTTGTTTGGTAATTAATAAGTTCGCGGTTGGCCATTTGTGCTCCCTTACGAACTTGCTCAAGATTGTAGGTTAGGACAGGTATTTGCTCGTTAAAGACAGAGCAGAGGCCATCGCCATACATCCCCGCCGTTCTAAGTGCCCGGGGTCCATTGGCGGCGACGTAAATAGGAATAGGGTGCTCGATGTCGCGAAACCCTGAGCCATGCTCCTGCCAGACGATCGATGTAGTCCTTCCATTGTAGGTATAATCTACTTCTTCTCCCCGGAGCATCGCTCTCACTACACGCAAATATTCCCTAAACTCTGTGATTGAGATCGGGTCTTGCCCCATCACGCGCATAGCGGTATGACCTGTCCCAATGCCCAGAAAGACTCTACCAGGCGCGAGTGCGTTGATTGAAGAGATCGCCGCCGCAGTCGTAGGAGCTATTCGGGTCCCTGCAATAGCTACGCCTGTTCCAAGCTTTATTCTTGAAGTATTTTGGGCGGCAAGTGCCATGGTCGCGTAGCAGTCTGACCACATCATCTGCGTATCGGGAACCCAGGCCGCATCGTATCCTAGATCTTCTAGATATTTTATAAAATGCCAGTCGGTAATTCTAGTTTGAACGGTCAAGCTAAATTTCATATTGTTATTCCCCTTTATCTAAACACTGATAATCAATGTGACCTACAGAGCCTATCTGCCACGACGTTTATAATCTCTGCCGGTCGCACTTTGCATGTCCCCCGCATCAAAGTCTTTGACACTTATGTCGTCAACATTGATCAAAGTTAATGCCTGTATCGTTGTACATCGGTTGGTTTGGATATCGATTGTCGAGAAGGCAGTCAGGATAGGAGCCCCAGTATTGTTATTATGCGTAACATGTGAGGTCGGGTGCGCATATGCGTTAATGGCGAACTTCCAAAGTGAGTTATTTGAGTCATACATTTTCCACAAGATAGGCAAGTGGGTTTGCGTATCGATGTAAAGGACCCGTTTTGACACTGACTCAGAATTAGCAACTGTTGTGCCTTCTAGAATATAGGTTTCTCTTAATTGCCAACTGACTTTTGGGAAACACCCTGCACGACCATGAAAATCGGTGTGCCAATAGTCAACTTTTCGTGCTTTCAGATCAGATGTAGTTGCGCGGTCATGCTGATACATCGGGAGAAGGGCAAAAGTACTTCCTTTGAACTTCCAGTTCATCGCAGTCAAACTGGCGGTGTAGCCCATGAAGTCGCTAGGCAAAATATCGCTACCAAACATCGATTCCTCTCGCGAAAACGAAGCGAGAGTTTGAGTTCGCCCGAGTTGTGGAATATATACCCAGCCATTAAGGGGCTTGGATTCGTCTCTATTGACAAACACAAGGGCTTGAGTCCCATCATAACTTCCGGCGTCAATAGCTTCGAGCCTAAATGCCCCATACGCATCCTGGGCATTATTCATGATAGATGGCGTTGGTTGTACGACATGTCGATACATGAAGCGCATAAGTTTGGCTTTAAATGTCATCTTGAACTCGACTTTCTCGCTGCGCCAGTCCCTCAAGGTCCAATGCATCTCTGGGATGTTGCCATTGTCCCCTTGATAGGCGTAACGCATATTCCAAGCTAATTTAAGTCCTGCATCCGGGTCGTTTGTCTTGAGTTCTCCACCAAAAGGAAGACCTTGCTGAAAGTCAGCTATGGTACCTGTTTTCTCTGGCAGATAAGGTTCAACACCTTGCTGATGGATAGAACTCAAGAAAGCTTCATGGGGATTGAAAGCTATAGGCTCACCAACTGTTAACGTCAGAAACTTACTCTTAATAAATTTCTTGAAATCAGGGTCTAAGAGATGTTGGTACTTATGGAGATTAGTGTCATTAATTATTAGCCCCGGTCGAGGGCTGATTTCATTCAATTCCTCTATATCATGCACGTAATCAGCAGCGTTGGTGTGCGACAACGGATAACCTATCAGTAAGGCACAGCATAATGCAGGCAAGACTCTTCCAGCTATAAGATTTAGCACAACTTTAAGACTAGGCGGCCCAAGAGACATTTCCAGACATCTCTAGTTTTTGTAGTCTTGGCATGACTTCAGTCGCAAAACATTTTAGGTTTCGTTCAGCTTCGCTCCAGGGCATGCCCGCATAACTAAAGATTCCAATGTATGCTTCAGCCCCGATTCTTCGAGCATTTTTCACAATAGTCTCATAGCACTCGTCTGGAGTACCCCAAGTCTGTAAACCCATGAAAAATTCGATCGCTGCATCCACTCCAGATTTGTCCATGGCATCGGCGAATTTCCCATAATATTCGTACCCTTTTTGACCTTTTAAATGACCTGTGTCGAAGTTGTAGTGGTCGAGTACTGTCTGCCAATATCCCCCGATATATTGCTTAGCCATTTTGTAAGCGGCGTCTTTATCTGGGTTACACATAGTCCAACCCGCCATGATAGGGGCGGGAGGCTCTTCACCATTTAGACGCACAAAGGCCTCGTTATAGTCAGCGATTTCTTTCTCTACCTGCTCCCATGGTTTTTGAGGGATGACTAGTAGGCCTATTCCGAGTTTCGCCATAATTTCTACTGATTCGGGTGACACCGCAGCGGCATAAGTGCGGCCCTTAAAGGATTTAAATGGCGCAGGTCGGATAAGTGCTTTAGGTTGATTTACGAATTTGCCTTGGTATTCGCAAAAACCGTTTTCTAACCCAGACAGGACACACTCTGCACTTTCTACGAACCTCGGACGAGAATCGGCCATATCTTGACGAAAAGCATCAAATTCTACTCGCCCGGCCCCTCGTCCTAGGCCCAGGATAGCTCGTCCGTCGGAGATGTTGTCTAGCATAGAAATTTGCTCTGCAACACGCATTGGATCATGCCAGGGCAAAACAACCACCATAGTTCCAAGTTTGACTTTTTTTGTGCGACCCGCCATGTAAGTTAAGAATTGAAGAGGATCTGGGCACATGGTGTAATCTGTAAAGTGGTGTTCTACGCCCCACACAGACTCAAAGCCTAGAGGTTCTGCCATTTCGGCTAACCGCAACTCGTTGCGGTAAACGCTGCGATCATCCAATGAATTAGGGTTCTGGAAAATTGTACTCATGCCAACGTGCATATTATTGTCCTTATGGGCTTTGTTCTTGAAACTAGTATTTTCTATATTGTTTCTGTTTTCAAGCTGTCTGCAGTTTGTTCGTTATCGAAAAAATTCAACTCAATAGTTAAACCATCAGGGTCCTTCACAAACAATTGAGTTAAATTAAAATTCTTCACCTCTTGTATGTGAAAGTCTATTTCAGCTTTTGTCAATCTATCTTCAAATTCTTGAATATTATCCGCTCTAAATGCGATGTGATCGAGTCTCCCAGTACCATTTTTCAGGTTTGATTTATTTTTGATCTCGTTATCGGGGTAACCTCCTGCAAAGTCCGCTGTCCCCGCATGTACAACTGGGACACCATCTAAGTAAAACCAGCTTCCAGCGAAGTCAAAATTAGGTCTAGGTCCCAACTCAAGGCCTAAAATATTAGAGTAAAAATCTGCAGTCCTATCTAGGCTTTGAGCATAAATAAAATAATGATCGAGTCGTTTAATAGTCATAGTCTGCTCCCCTCGTGGTTCACACAATACTATAAATTAAAGCTCACGACAGTCCTTTCAACTTTATTGGCACTTGATAAGAGGGTCGCTCATCAGTTATGCTGCAGTGCAATATAATCTATTCAGCAAAATTTATTTTGGAGAGTTAATTTGTTGTACCAATGGCATGAAGCTATTCGGGCGTCAGCGGCATCAATGAGGTCTTTTTCAGAAATGACAGTCTCCGTATTGAGCGATCCGGCAAACCCTTGGCGGAATGATTATCTTGTAAAATCTGCAGCAGTGCTCGCGGATTTTGTCGGAGACTGTACTCTCAGTTACTCCAAACCCCACTGGCACGTGCGTGATGTGTCCGATACGCATGCGCAAAGCTTTTTCCAAGAAGCAATTATTGACAGTAAAGTATTCTGTAATCTAATCCACTTCTCTCGCTCTAACGAAGAATCTGAAAATAAATTGCCAAAAATGCTGGTTGTAGCACCGCTATCGGGTCATTTTTCCACTTTACTTCGAGGAACGGTTGAAACGCTTGTACAGAATTTCGATGTCTACATAACAGACTGGAAGAACGCGCGAGATGTCCCTGCAGATGAAGGAGCGTTTAATCTCGATAACCACCTGGATTACATACGCTATTTTATAGAGCTCTTGGGCGAAAATTTGCATATTGTAAGCGTGTGCCAGCCAGGACCTTCCGTGGTGGCCGCAGTGAGTCTCTTGGCCGAGGATAATAGCCCATGTCAGCCTAAAACACTTACTCTTATTGGATGTCCAATTGATACTCGCCAAAGCCCTACCGCGCCCAATCGCTTCGCTCAATCTCGCTCGTTATCCTGGTTTGAGAAAAATGCCGTGACGACCCTACCTGCCTCTCAAAAAGGAGCATCAAGGATGGTTTATCCGGGCTTTCTCCAGTTAGGAGGTTTCATGGGTATGAACATTGACAAACATATAGCTGCCTATCGATCGCAATGGGTGAACTTACTTAATGAAGATCTTGAGCCTGTAGCCGCTCATCGAAAGTTTTACGATGAATATTTGTCTGTAATGGACCTTCCTGCAGAATACTATCTTGATACAATAAAAAAAGTCTTTCAGGAGCATCATCTTGCCGAGGGGATAATGCTTCACAGGGGTAGGAAAGTCGATCCGTCCTGTATACGGAAAACTGCTCTTTTGACTATAGAAGGCTGGCATGATGACATCTCAGGTATTGGACAAACTCGGGCTGCGCACGATTTGTGCACTAATCTCCCCGAATGTTTACATGCCGAATATACCGATCCGGAAGCAGGACACTACGGGTTGTTTCACGGTGAGAGATGGAGACAAGCTATTGCACCTAAAATACTCGATTTTGCTCGTCAATATTCTGATGCAGGTTGTATGATCTAGTTTAGCTGCTTGCTGATGTGCCTGCAGGTGATTAATAGGTAGATTGAGCCTCACCGATTATAGTGAAGCTTCTCCCTTAAATTACTGCGCTATGCACACTAGCTCTCGACGGTGGGGTATTAACTCGCTAACATCTGATTATTCTAGTAAGTAGAATACGCAAAATTTAAATTAATTTGGGAGGCCTAATCATGGCTTATGATGCATTAGTGGAAAGAAATATATCAACTTCTCGGAGTGAGGTGTTCGCGTCTCTTTACGATTTTGGCGGGATAAAGAAAATTCTGCCGGACGCAATCGGCTCTTGTGAAAGTATTGGCGAAGGAGTGGGGGCAGTTAGAACTATTGCGCTTGCCGACGGAAGCGGGACGGTCGTTGAGCGAATGGACATTGCTCATGATGAGTCAGTTTTTGGGTACTCAATCATTGAAAACGATGCTTTGCCTGTTGAGAATTATGTGGCAATAGTAACGCTAGCGGACACGAAGGACGGCGGCACTCATATATCATGGGGCAGTAACTGGAGTGCAACAGGCGGCGCTCCTGAAGAGGAAGTGCAGGGAGCATTAGAAGGTCTGTACGCTGCTATTATTGATGGTATGGCCGCCGCCTAATAAGAGTTAGGCGACGCTTATATGGCTCAATTTCGGGGCTTATTTGCCCTGGAATTGAGGCATTACTTCCTTAGCAAAAAGCTCCAATGCACGAGTTCCCAGACTCGGATCGAGGCCAGGAAACTGGCTGTCCAAAATGAAATCTGTACAGTGGAAATCTTGAGAAAAACGCTCTATTTTGTCAGCAATTTGATCTGGTGTTCCAATCATGAAGTGCTCAGCCAGAACCGAATCGCGCATGTCTGATGGTTTCTGAACGGGTAGAGGTGCATCATCGCCCTCAGCATCAGCCGCTTCGGAAAGAATGTCTTGATAAAATTCCAACATGTGAAATAAGTGATCTTGGCATTCAGCCCACGCCTGGTCTTCAGTCTCTGCACAGTAAACCATTCTTAGTTGCGCAATTTTAAAATCTTCAATGTTCTTGCCTGATTTTTGCAAAGTTTCCAAGTAAATCGGTGCCGGATCAGGCCCTAGAGTAGCCATCAGGTGATATCCCATTTCTGCTGCTTTTGTAATCGCTTTTGGTCCGCGTGCGCCTATCCATATTGGGACAGGTTCTTGGACTGGCTTCGGAGAGAGGCGCATATCTTTTACTTGAGTGTACTTCCCATCAAACGTGACCTTCTCATCTTTAAATAAACGTTCTATTAGCTGAATCCCTTCGCGGGTTCTTTGGCCACGCTCACTGCGGTTCATACAAAATGCGTCGAATTCGTAATGGGAATAACCTTGGCCTACCCCTAAGTCAAACCTCCCATCGGATAAAATATCCACGTTGGCTACTTGTTCTGCCATTAGCACAGGGTGCTGATACGGAAGTATGACTATGAAAGTTCCAATTCTAATAGTGGTTGTCTTCATCGCAACAGCTGCTGCAGTAGTCATCAATGAAGGGTTATAAGCATCATCTGTGAAATGATGTTCTGTGAGCCAAATGTTGTCGTATCCGGCATCTTCACATTTTTGAATTTGTGTCAAAATTTGCTTATAAAAATCAGGAAATGGACGTCTCCATCTAATAGGGTTCCGAAAATCTTGCATAACACCAAAACGCATTTGCTTTCTCCTCAATAAGTTTTAAAGACTAAAAGGAGCGAGGTAAGCCTAAGACTTTCTCGCCAATGAAATTAAATATCATCTCTCGGCTAACAGGAGCTATGCGAGGGATCATCATCTCTCGCAAATAGCGCTCCACATGATATTCTTTCGCATAACCCATACCACCATGCGTCAAAATTGCTTGCTCGCACGCACTGTAGCCTGCTTCTGCAGCAAGATATTTAGCTGTATTAGCTTCAGCGCCACATTCTTCCTCCGCATCATATTTTGCAGCAGCAGTAAACGTCATTAGGTTTGCAGCTTCCAACTCCATCCAGTTCTTGGCGAGTGGATGCTGGATCCCTTGGTTGCTGCCAATCGGCCTACCGAAAACAACCCTTTCTTTAGCATAATCTACAGCTCTTTTGAGCGCAGCTCTTCCAAGACCTACTGCTTCTGCAGCGAGTAGAATTCGTTCTGGGTTCAGCCCATGCAAGATGTAACGAAACCCTTTTCCTTCCTCTCCAATTAAGTCTTCTTGAGGAACAGGCATCCCATCGTAGAAGACAGCATTTGAATCCACGGCTTTTCTTCCCATTTTCTCGATTTCTTGAATTTCGACGTAGTCTCGGTTTAGATCTGTGTAAAAAAGAGACAGCCCGTCAGTCTTTTTCTTGACTTCATCTCGTGGGGTAGTCCGCGCTAAAAGAAGAACTTTGTTAGCTCTTTGTGCCATAGAAGACCAATGTTTCTGACCATGAATGACATAACCGTCGCCTTCTTTGATCGCACGTACCTGCAGATTAGTCGTGTCGAGTCCAGCGTTGGGCTCGGTAACGCCAAAGCAGGAAATATCTTTCCCCTGTATCGTCGGTGGAAGCATACGTTGCTTTTGCTCTTCTGTGCCAAAAAGCAGGACTGGGTTAAGCCCGAACAGACTAAGATGGATCGCAGAGGCCCCTGTAAACCCGGCTCCTGATTGCGCTACGGCTTGCATCATGATCGATGCTTCAGTAATGCCCATTCCAGCGCCTCCAAACTCTTCGGGCATCGCTATCCCTAGCCATCCTCCTTCACAAATCGCATCGGCGAATTCTTGAGGGTAATTGCCTGTCTTATCACATTCCAACCAATAGGTGGCGTCGAAATTGGAACAGACTTTAGTAATAGCGTCACGAATAGCTATCTGGTCATCCGAAAATTTATATGTCATCTGGTTTCCCTTTGCTCTAGAACCTTCTGAGCTGCAAAGTGAGCAGGTGTGAGGCTTATGAGCTTTTCCAATAGTGTTGGCCAAATACTAGCATTAAAAATATACTTAAGCCGAGTAATATATCCATGCACACAGCATTTCGCTAACGCAAGATTAAAGTGAGTTTAGCCCATGAACCAATATAAACTTCTGGAACAAGATGAGTTCCCGCACGAGCCGAGCTCTGAGCAAAATTACAATGAAAGTGTTTACGTAAATAGTTTCGACCTTGCAACAAAAGCAGGGGGCTGGATGAGAATAGGTAATCGAGCAAATGAACGACATGCGGAAATGCAAGTGTGCATGTATTTGCCTGACGGAAGAATTGCTTGTCAGTTTCAAAAGCCCGCGATTGATGATAATAGTGAATTTCGCGCAGGAGGTTTGCATTACCAGGTAACGAAACCTCTTCATCATGTAACTATGGAGTATGGCGGGGAGATTATGTTGTTAGACGATCCTGATTTATTGCGGGATCCAAAAAAGCTTTTTACTACTGCGCCCCGCGGAATCGCCAAAATCTCCTACGACATGACGGGGATATCTCCAGTTCATGGAGGCGAGCCGCTCTCATCGAGCCAACAGACAATGTATGGCAGGGACTTTTCTTTGGGCCACTTCAATCAACATATGAAGGTGGTAACTTCTATTGATATAGATAACGTGAAAATTAAATTTGCTGGCTTGGGCTGGCGCGATCATTCTTGGGGACCTAGGTATTGGACAAACATCTACTTTTATCGACTGTTCATTGCAAACTTTGGTGACGGACGCGCAATGATGCTTCTTAAGCTTACGGACAACGATGGAAATGTAAGGGTGGGAGGCGTTCTGCAGTACGATGGTGAGTACGAAGAAATCACTGATATGGACGTTACCACTCAGTGGACGAAGGCTAAAGATCCGGCGGCTGTAACCATATCTGTGCAAACCAAGAGACGGTCGGCAATCTTGAATGGTGAAATTTTAACTTTAGCTCCTTTGAGGAATCGTAGGAAAGTTGACGACCAGTATCTAGAATCACGTGTTGCCGAGGGGCTGACTCATTGGCAATGGGGCGATAAAGAAACGTTAGGCATTACTGAGTACATTGAGCTTGTAGAAGACGGCCAGCCAGTTGGATATCCGCTGTGATGCAGGTTGTTTTTTCATAGAAATTAGAGTGGGTTATTAGTAGTGACGATGCAAAACGATGACAACATAGAGTATCTCTCGGAAAAAATTCGAGTCTGTATTAAACGTCGGTTTGGAGATGATTGTGAGATAGCCGACATTGAATTGGCTACTTTAGGCGGCTCTAATAGAACCGTACTTTTTGATGTAGTTAGAGGAAGCTACCCTTTGCGCCTTGTTCTGAGACAGGAAACTGTGCCGAGTGAGTATAGCCCGTTCTTGCCATCTGACATGCAGTATCGGGTCTTAGAAGTCGTTTACGAACATGGCATTCCTGTCCCTCGGCCTGTATTTGAACTAGAACCGGCAGATAACCTTGGCCAAGGATATGTCGTCACTGCTGTGCCTGGAGAGACTTTGCCCAAAAGATTAATAAATTCGGCTGAATACGTGACTATGCGTGCGAGATTTCTCCAACAAAGTGCGGAAATTCTGGCCAAGTTGCATACAATCGATCATGTTTTAGTTCCTGGGTTATCTGCATTACAAGAGAGCAGCGATCCACTGGGGGCTCAAATCGCTCTCTATGACCGCTACGGTGAGCCACACCCCGCAATAGAATTTGCATTCCGTTATCTGGCCAAATATGAACCAGAACATGGCGCCATAAATTTTCTTCATGGAGATTTCCGTAATGGAAATATGATTGTTGGCACAGAAGGGATCCGTGTTCTTCTCGATTGGGAGTGCGCTCATACGGGTAGTGTCATGGAAGAAATAGGCTGGTTCTGCGCCCGTTCTTGGAGATTTGGCCGGGTAGATCTTGCAGCGGGTGGTTTTGGTGATAGAGAGACATTCTATAGAGCTTACGAGAAGGCCAGCGGAAATTTGGTTGATAGAGAGTCATCGCGTTGGTGGGAGATTTTTGGTGTGATGAGATGGGCTATATATAACATTATGCAAAGTCATGGGCACCTATCAGGGGAGAGACGATCACCCGCATTTGCCGCTTGCGGCAGAAACACAGGTATCATCGAGTATGACTTACTTAAAATCATAGCGAAGGAGTTTGATTGATATGGAGTGCTCGAATGTTTAACGACCCGCCCAACGCATCAGAACTTCTTTTGACAGTTCGCGAATATATAGAACAGCTCCTTCCTGATCTAGAAAGACAAGATAAATATCACGGCTTGTGTTGCACATATTTGCTCGATGTAGTGATGAGGGAGTTAGAAGAGCCTCCTAACATAGGCGATCATAGTAATAACGCTTTGAAAGCTTTATTTAACAATGAAGACGAGCTTTCCGAAACAGAGTTTATGAGTAGTTTGTGTGCGTCTATTCGCAGAGGCGACCAGGATGGAAACCTTGACCGACTTTTGATTCTCCTCACCAGCCATGTTTCGAAAAAAGTTAGGGTGTCTAACCCTGACTACCTTGATGCAAAAGATTATCTCTAGTGATACAACGGACCACGTACTTATAGATTAATTACTTCTGTTCAGACTGTATCTTGGTGCAATGCGATTGAAAGGGCGTGTACGATACATTTAGTTTGACTACATCAGATTATGAGACAGAGATCGCTTTAAACTGCAGAAGACCTGCCCTATTACACACCTCTCGGTCGGGCATAATAGCTTTCTGAGAGGGTTACTTTCTGGTCGCTTATTCAGCTCTCATTCCTCTGTTTGCAAGACAGTGCGTGCTGTGGGTGTGGAGTTATCTTTGGTGGTTTCTTCCAGAGCAAAAACAAGTAGAATTGTGGACAGCAGAGAAACTTGATAACTAGAGACATTTGGAGAAAGTAAATGGGTGAGGCTAAGAGCGAAGTAACAGGAAACAATTTTTGTTTAAGCGTTGACCAGCAAGCGATGTTGGATGAGGCAGACCGGTTTGCTCGAAATGAACTGTATCCTTTAGCTGCTAGGATGGATGACGAGGAATGGTGGCCCGAAGATGTCTTCCATGAGATAGGAGCAGCTGGATATTTTGGCCTCACCGTCCCTGAGGAGTACGGAGGACAAGGCCTTGATTTGTTCACCAGTGGTTTAGTCGCAGAGGCATTTTCTCGCTGGAACTACGCGTTGTCTTTGAGCTGGATTGCTCACGAGAATCTATGTTTAAACAATATATATGCCAACGCTAATGATTTTCTTCGCTCGAAATATCTACCTGGGTTGTGTTCTGGAGAAAAAATTGGAGCTCTTGGACTTACTGAGCCAGGGGCAGGTTCTGACGCATTGGGCTCCATGGCGACGACTGCAAAGCTTGAAGGTGACGTTTATATACTCAACGGGCGTAAAATGTATATCACTAATGGCCCAGTTGCGGACACGCTTTTGGTTTACGCTAAAACCGAGCCTGAAAAAGGTGCGCATGGAATTACTGCATTTATTGTGGAGAAGGACTTTCCCGGGTTTAGCGTTGCACAAAAACTTCACAAGATGGGATTTAGAGGAAGCCAAACTGGTGAGCTGTTGTTTGATAATTGTGAAGTGCCTGTTGAAAACATCGTAGGGGAAGTTAACAAAGGGGTGGCAGTCGTTATGAGTGGGTTGGATCTAGAGCGGGCGACTATTGCGCCGATATGTCTCGGTATGGCCCAACGTGCGCTGGAGCTAACCATCGAGTTCGCAAAGACACGCGAACAGTTTGGCAAGCCAATCGCAAGTTTTCAGATGATTCAATCGAAGATTGCTGACATGTATGTTTGGGTCGAGACCATCAAAGCCTTGAACTATAAAGTTCTGGCCGAAGTTAATGATTTAGAGGCTGGACAAGGTGGACGAGGTATGGTCCACGCTAATACTGCAGCATCTATCATGTATGCTGCGAACATGCTCAATAAAGTACTTGATGAGGCGGTACAAGTACACGGTGGTGCCGGCTATATCTGGGAATCTGAGATCAACCGATTATATAGAGGTAACAAGTTGCTAGAGATTGGTGCAGGAACTACAGAGGTCCGGAAAATGATTATTAGTGGCGAGCTTCTAAAATAAACATGACTAAGCCCGTGACATTTCCCTCGACAAATGAAGAGTTGATGGTTCATGAAACTGTCTTTGCACCAGGTTTGTTAGACGGGAAAGTAGTTTTCGTGTCTGGCGGCGGTAGTGGAATCGGACGAGCGACGGCATGGTTGTCAGCTAGATTGGGAGCTACAGTAATTGTTGGGGGCCGTACCGAGGAAAAATTGTTAAAAGTGACGGGTTCTATTAATTCACAAGATGGCTTGAGCGCTTATTACCAAACACTAGATGTCAGAGACAGGGGGCAGGTGGAAGCTGCGTTCGAAGAAATTTACGGAGTACATGGCGGAATAGACATTTTAGTGAACAGTGCAGGCGGGCAGTTCCCGCAACCTTCGATTGATTACACTGAAAAAGGTTGGCATTCCGTTATTAACACGAACTTATATGGGACGTGGAACATGATGGATGTCGCAGCGAAGCGATGGAAACAGGCTGAGGAATCCGGTTCAATCATTAATATCGTCGTTGTCGGTCAAGGCTTGCACGGAGTAGCGCACACAGCTGCTGCCAGAGCGGGTGTAGTGACTTTTTCAGAGAAAGCGTCTGTTGAATGGGCACCGCTCAATATAAGAGTGAATTGTATAGCGCCTGGCGCAATACGAACTGAAGGCTGGGAGGTATACCCTGAATCAGCCCGCGCGCTATATCCCAAAACTAATCCTCTGATGAGAGCGGGCTCTCCTTGGGAAATTGCTGAAGCTGTTATTTTTTTAGCTGGGCCTGGTGGTAAATTTATTAATGGTGAAACTCTTGTTATTGATGGAGGAGGTCAGCATTGGGGGGAAATCTGGACGACTAATAAACCCGACTACTATATTGAAGCATCTCGTCTCTGGGATTCAACCGAAGAATCCGACGAATAGCGCAGAAGATTTAACTTTGTTGCAGCGGAGATAAAAAACCTCGTAGCTAGCACTAAGGACTTAAATTTTCCTGACTATAGTGGATCATCTTTTGAATAAGGGCTTCGTGGTCTTTGGCGGATAGTTTCTTGAGTGCGCGGATTTTTTTCGCAAACTCTTTCACATTCGTGTCGTGTCGCTCGAGTAGACCAGTGAGCTCAAGTTGCTCCTTCGAGCCAGGTAGTTTACTTACTTCATCTAGGCCAGATATAACTATCAGCTTCTCCAAGTGAGAAGCTTTGCTACTAGTCATTTCTAGGAATGAAACCCAGGTGTCTTCGGCTTCTGGTGAGGGGCGATCCATAGGTTTCCCGTCGTGATGTGGTTCAAAAATAACTTACGAGAACATCTTCTTTAAAAAGCTTAAAATTCCCGATTTTTCAGGTGCTTTGCTATTTCTTTTACTATTGTTTTTCCTGCGAGCTTCGGCGTTTTCTTCAGCAGGCTGTGACTCATCTACTCTTATTTGTCTGCCCTCATAATCTGACCCATCTAGCTCTCCTATAGCTTCTCTGCCTTCTTCAGCATCAGCCATTTCAACGAAACCATAACCTCTTGATCTCTTTGTGCGTCGGTCGAAGATGATTTCGGCCGCGTTAACTGTTCCGTATTCCGCGAAAATCTCTTTTAAATCATCGTTTCGGGCTGAATATGGGAGGTTCCCAACGTAAATATTTATCATGACATTCCTTCGATAGGTGAAATTCCTAGAACAAGTGTTCTTAGTAAGTCTGTATTGTGCACGAAAAGCGCAAAAAAAACCAATGTGATAGCTTTGCGCTGGCGTTTTATACTTTTTGTAGGATCTTTATGCTTTGCTAGATCTAGAAAAAGGCTTGAATTCCCGTCTGGGCGCGTCCTAAGATAAGAGCGTGAATATCATGAGTGCCTTCATAGGTGTTTACGGCCTCAAGATTCAGGAGATGCCTAATAACATGATATTCATCTGAGACCCCGTTTCCCCCGTGCATATCCCGAGAGACTCTTGCAATATCTAGTGCCTTACCGCAATTATTCCTCTTTATTAAAGATATTGCCTCAGGCGATCCCTGACCTTGATCAATCATCCTCCCCACGGATAGAGATGCCTGATAACCCAAAGCTATTTCTGTTTGCATGTCTGCGAGTTTTTTCTGCACCAATTGGTTGGCCGCTAAAGGTCGGCCGAACTGCTCTCGGTTAAGTGTGTAGTCAAGCGAGGCATGCCAGCAGAATTCAGCGGCGCCCATTGCCCCCCAGGATATTCCATATCGCGCTCTATTGAGGCAGCCAAAAGGTCCTTTCAAGCCTTTCACGTTAGGCAGAAGCTGCTCATCGGAAACGAAAACTTCATCCATGACAATCTCGCCGGTTATTGAAGCACGAAGTGAAAATTTACCCTCAATTTTCGGGGCGGACAAACCTGACATATCTTTCTCTAGAATAAAGCCTCGAATTATATCGTCTTCAGTTTTTCCCCAAACTACAAACACATCAGCTATTGGGGAATTGGAGATCCACATTTTATTTCCGGTCAACACGTATCCGCCGTCAACTTTCTTCGCTCTTGTTCTCATCCCACCCGGGTCAGAGCCATGATCAGGTTCTGTTAGCCCGAAGCATCCTACCCATTCTCCCTTAGCTAGCTTCGGCAAATACTTTGTTCTTTGTCTTTCTGATCCATAGGCATAGATGGGGTGCATCACTAAACTGGATTGCACACTCATCGCTGAGCGGTAGCCTGAGTCAACTCGCTCTACTTCTCGAGCTATTAAGCCGTAATCTACATAGGATAAGCCGGCACCTCCATACTGTTCTGGAATAGTCGCTCCGAGGAATCCATGTTCTCCGAATTCGCGCATTATTTCTCTATCAAATGTTTCATGACGATGTGCTTGTAAAACTCTAGGTAGAAGCTTTGATTGGCAGAAAATGTTGGCGGCTTCGCTTAAGAGTCGTTCTTCTTCAGATAAACGACCTTGCAAACCAAGAGGATCGATCCAGTTGAATTTAGCCTCAGCAGTAGGAGCGATGTCGCTGTTAACACGTGCAGGGTGGGTTGCCATTTGAATCCTTTTGAGAAGTGTTTTTATAAATGAATGAGTCCGTTGCTAATATGGTTGATTTTTATTGTAACATTTTTTTGATTTGAGCTTAGCTTTCAAGTTATGACTTTTTTGCTGTCCTCTTTATTGGTAACATAGCGCAGGCTGTTTTGAATCCAATTTATTTTGAATGTTTACACGTTTAAACCATATAAAGTTTTGATCGTCTCGGCCAATGACATATTCAAGATTCGTGAGCTAGAAAAACCTCTGTTAGAGATCTACGGAGATTAAAGTGTCGTATAATCTGTTAACTGGATTAAGACCGGTTTTTCTTTTAATTTGGAGAGTTACATGAAGATTTTAGTCGCAGTAAAGCGTGCTATTGATTACAACGTAAAAGCGCGTCCTAAATCAGATGGATCTGGAGTGGAGCTAGCAAACGTCAAAATGTCTATGAATCCTTTTGATGAGATAGCTGTAGAAGAGGCGATTAGAATTCAAGAGGCTGAGGCGACCACGGAAACAGTAGCAGTTTCTATTGGCGTCAAGCAGTGCCAAGAGACGTTACGAACAGCCATGGCTATGGGAGTAGACAGAGGGATATTAGTCGAGACTGAGGAAGATGTGCAGCCATTAGCAGTCGCACAAGCTCTGAAAGCTATTGTCGACAAAGAACAGCCAGACCTGGTCCTGCTGGGGAAACAAGCGATTGATGATGACTCTAATCAGGTAGGACAAATGCTGTCGGCATTATTAGGATGGTCTCAAGGAACATTTGCATGTGGTGTTGAACTCAAAGGCAATAGCTTAGTTAGTGTCCGAAGAGAGGTTGATGGAGGAATACAGACTTTGGATCTGAAAATGCCTGCAGTAATAACGTCCGATCTGCGACTTAATGAGCCCAGGTATGTGAAGTTGCCGAACATAATGAAAGCCAAAAAGAAACAACTCGATACGTTCACTCCCGATGAGCTCGGGGTAGACCTAGCCTCACGAATCAAGGTGCTTACAGTTTCTGAGCCCCCTGTTAGAGAAGGCGGTGTGAAAGTCGAGGACGTTAATCAATTAATAGATAAACTTCGAAATCAAGCAAAGGTGATTTGAAATGGCAGTATTGGTATTAGCTGAGCACAATAACGTGGCTCTCGGGGGCTCGACACTTAATGCAGTTAGCGCCGCTTTGGAAATAGGCGGCGATATTGACATTTTGGTAGCAGGCTTAGACTGTTCTGAGGTTGCTAAAAGCGCTTCTGGAATTAATGGCATACGCAAAGTCATATGTGCTGACTCTTCTTGTTACGCACATTCTTTAGCAGAAGATCTAGCCAGTTTGATAGTAAAGATAGCGGGAGATTATGAACATTTTCTGGCCGCAGCAACCACAACCGGTAAAAACGTAATGCCTCGAGTCGCAGCATTACTAGATGTGGGGCAAATATCAGACATAATAAGCGTATTATCGCCTGATACATTTACACGTCCTATTTATGCTGGGAATATAATTGCAACAGTTCAAGCTACAGACGATAAAAAAGTGATCACAGTTCGTACCACCGGTTTTGATGCTGCTAGCGAGACCGGAGGTACAGCAGTTATAGAGATGATCGAAGCAGCAGCGGAAAGCGGTTTGGCAACGTTTATCTCGGAAGAGTTGACTAAATCTGATCGACCGGAGCTTGCTGCTGCAAATATTATTGTGTCTGGTGGCCGGGGGATGGGTAGTGGTGAAAACTTCTCAATAATTGAAGCGTTAGCGGATAAATTAGGGGCTGCTGTAGGTGCATCTAGAGCGGCGGTAGACGCGGGTTATGTTCCTAACGATTACCAAGTGGGTCAGACTGGGAAAGTAGTTGCTCCAGACCTCTATATCGCGATTGGTATTTCGGGAGCTATTCAGCACCTAGCGGGTATGAAGGACTCGAAAGTAATTGTTGCTATAAATAAAGATGAAGAGGCGCCAATTTTTGGAGTTGCCGATTACGGTTTAGTAGGGGACTTGTTCAAAGAAGTTCCTGCGATGGTCGAGGCTCTCGACGACTAAAGCTAAGGATTTTTTTTAAAACTCTAATTTAGAGGCTTGAACATGGAAAGAGAATCTATGGAGTTCGATGTGGTGATTGTAGGAGGTGGCCCTTCTGGACTCGCCGCGGCGATTCGCCTAAAGCAACTTGCGGCCGCCAGCAACTCTGATGTCTCCGTGTGCGTTCTCGAGAAAGCTTCCGAAATAGGAGGGCATATTTTGTCTGGTGCCGTTATTGAGCCAAGAGCACTCGAGGAGCTCTTCCCTGATTGGAAAGATAGAGGGGCGCCATTAAAAACTCCTGCGGCAGATGACCGTTTTCTACTTTTGTCGGAAAAACGCTCTTTTCGGCTACCGACTCCCCCGCAAATGCACAACAAAGGTAATTACATCGCTAGCCTTGGAAATGTTTGTCGATGGCTTGCGGAGCAAGCTGAAGAGCTCGAGGTTGAGGTTTACCCAGGCTTTGCCGCAGCCGAAGTTTTATATGATGAGAGTGGAGCGGTGAAAGGGGTCGCAACTGGAGATATGGGACTCACAGCCGATGGAACACAAGGGCCTAGCTTTGAAAGGGGAATTGAGCTACATGCTCACCAAACAATTTTTGCAGAAGGCTGTAGAGGATCTTTAACTAAAGAAGTCTCTGAACGCTTCGAACTGCGCGTGGACGCTGAGCCACAAGTTTACGGCATCGGGATAAAAGAGCTCTGGGAAATTGACAGTGCTAATTTTGTGTCAGGGCAAATAACGCATACCGCCGGTTGGCCTATGAAGTCAGATACCTATGGCGGTTCTTGGATGTATCATTTTGAAGATAATTTAGTATCGATTGGTTTTGTGGTTGGTTTAAATTACTCGAATCCTTTTTTAAGCCCTTTTGAAGAAATGCAGAGATTTAAAACCCACCCAGTGATTAGAGACGTGTTGAAAGGTGGGCGCAGAATTTCTTATGGGGCTAGAGCAATAAGTGCTGGTGGGTTTCAGTCTATTCCCAAGTTAGCATTTCCTGGTGGAATGTTGGTTGGAGATACTGCGGGTTTTCTTAATTTGCCGAAAATCAAGGGTTCTCATACGGCAATGAAATCGGGAATAACTGCGGCCGAATCGGTTTATTCTTCTCTAGAAGACTGCCGTACTAAAAAGAAAGAAGTTACAGATTATGGAAACAATCTAAAAAAAACTTGGTTATGGGAGGAGTTGTATCGCGTCAGAAATATAAAACCTGCGTTCCATTGGGGGTTGTTTCCAGCAATGCTTTACTCAGCGGTTGATACTTATCTATTCAGAGGGAAGGCTCCTTGGACTTTCAAGCATCGTCCGGACCACACTAGTTTGAAACTGGCGGCAGACTGCAAACCAATCGATTACCCAAAACCTGACGGAGTTTTGACATTTGACAAGCTCTCGTCGGTTTTCCTTTCAAATACTAACCACCAAGAAGGACAGCCAGTTCATTTGACCTTAAAGGATTCCACTGTGCCTGCTCGAGTTAATCACCAACTCTATGCAGGACTCGAAGAGAGGTATTGTCCGGCCGGTGTTTATGAGTATGTGCAAGACGACGACGGTACTCGACTGCAAATCAACGCGCAAAATTGTGTGCATTGTAAGACTTGTGATATTAAAGACCCTACCCAGAATATTCACTGGGTCACTCCTGAAGGAGGAGGTGGGCCGAATTACCCCAATATGTAGGATGTATAATGACCAAAGTAACATTTCGACAGCCTGACGGCGTGGAATCGACTATAGAAGTTCCTGATGGTTGGAGCCTGATGGAAGCTGCGATGCAGAATGATATAGACGGACTTCTAGCTGAGTGCGGGGGTGGGTGTGCTTGCGCCACATGTCACGTTTATGTGGAAGAGTTAGAGCTATCCGGCCTTGAAGAGATCAGTGATATGGAAGCAGATATGTTGGAATGTGTGTCTTCAGAGCGTCGACCAGAGTCACGATTGAGCTGTCAACTTCGGATGTCTGAGGAATCTAAAGATCTTGTTGTTTTGATTCCTGAGAGTCAGATTTAGTAAGCTTTCATGTCAAAAGAAATTTTTATTGTGGTTGGCGCTGGTCAGGCAGGATTGCAGATCTGTACAGCTCTTCGCGCAAGTGGGTTTGAAGGTCGTCTTATCCTAATCGGTGAGGAGAGTAGTCTGCCTTATCAGAGGCCACCGCTTAGTAAAGAATTTCTGTTAGGTGAACTGGACCCAGAGAGGTTGCTGTACCGTAAACCAGAGTATTTTGAAAAGCTAAGTGTGGAGCTTACTTTGGATGATGCTGTCGAGAAGCTAGATGCGTCACGCTGCACTATATCGCTTAGATCCGGCCGTACTTTAAAGTATTCGAAACTTGCCTTAGCAACTGGTGCCCGAGTAAGAGCATTACGGTGCGTAGGGTCGGATTCGCCGGACGTTTACTATATCAGGACGCTTGCTGATAGCTTAAATTTAAGAGAACGGCTCCAGACGGCGAAGAGCATGGTGGTCGTGGGGGGAGGTTTCATAGGTCTTGAAACTGGTGCAATGGCTTGTAAAATGGGTAAAAAAGTGAGTGTTGTGGAAGCCTCAGAGCGTTTAATGAAGCGCGCGATTTCCCCCGAGCTTTCGGAGTATTATCTTTCTCTTCACAGTGAAAAAGGGGTTGATGTAAGAGTTGGATGCGAGGTATCCCATTTGGAGCAACATCAACATGGTTTGACTGTGGTGCCAAAAACTGGCGAGTCCATTAGCGCTGATATTGTATTAGTTGGCATCGGTGTGGTGCCAAATTCAGAGATAGCGGAGAGCGCTGGATTGGAATGTGCTAACGGAATTCTGGTGAACGAAAAATGCCTGACCAGCGATGCGAACATCGTAGCTGCTGGGGATTGCACTATGCACCAAAACCAGTTTCTGGAAAAAACTGTCCGGCTTGAATCTATTCAAAATGCCGTAGATCAGGCTAAGGTTGCCGCATCTAGTATGTTAGGAGGCAATCAAACGTACGATCAAGTACCGTGGTTTTGGTCTGATCAATACGATGTGACATTGCAGATAGCGGGTGTTTCTAGAAGCTATGATAATCATGTCCGGTTATGTGGAAAAAACGAGAATAGTTTTTCATTCTTTTATTTCAGAGGGAATGAATTGTTAGGGGTCGATTCAATTAATCATCCAGTCATGCATATGGCAGCTCGCAAAATATTGCAAAGAAAAATTGGTGATGGAGCCAGTATCCTTAAAAGTATGACAGTCGATGAAATTGCTGCTTTTTCTAAGGCTAAGCCGACTGTCTCTCCTTAGTAAGTGTCTAAATAATCGAGGGACTAAGACATCGAATCCAGTTCCGAAGACCAAACTATCCAACTGGTATAAGTTCTCGTGTGTCTGCATTCCATGGGGATTTATGACAACAATTTAGGGTTTTTCCGATTTGAAGTGCGGCATGACTTCCTCAGCAAATAAGGACAGGTGTTCTGTCATCTTGGTGACAGGGTATCCTGGCGGGACAGTCCAAGTATAGTATCTTTGTATTCCAGCGCTTTCCACGTAATCACCAACTAAATCACAGGCTTGTTGAGGAGAAACGCAGTTTAGTATTCCCAACTGCTTGAGGTCGTCTGGCGTTTTTACCACTGGGAATAGAGCTTGGCTAGCTTCACCAAGCCATTTGTTGTAGGTCTCAATCTGATATAGTACGTGCGGAGCGATTTCCGAAAAAGTTTTGTCTGGGGTTCTACTGGCTACTAGCCAAAAGTGCCCCCCCGCAAGTTGTGGCTCGCCGGTCCGTCCAAGTCTATGCCATTCATCTCGGAAAATTTTCGCCTGCTCAGTCATTTCTCCTGTACCTATATAGCCATCCCCCAGACGAGCGGCTCTTTTCGCAGCAGCAGGTGCGAAGCCACCGACCCACAAAGGTGGAGAGGGCTTTTGTAAAGGCTTAGGCTCGATAAAAGCATTTTTTAAAGAGTAATGTTTGCCTTCAAAATTGACGAGCTTTTCCGTCCAAAGCTGTTTTATGACTTGTAACCCCTCGTTTATCAAGGAGGCTCTGTCCGAAAGACTAACACCTAACGCTTCAAATTCTTGTGGTCTGTATCCAATACCAACACCAAGCTCGAATCTGCCGTTTGACAGAATATCAATAGTAGCTGTGTCCTCAGCTATCCGCACAGCGTTATGCAGCGGTAGCAAGAGGACTCCAGTTCCGATACGTATTTTTTTTGTTAATACAGCAATAGCTGATGCCAAAGGGAGAATCGACGGGGAGTGACCATCTTCACAAAGATGGTGCTCAGTAAGCCACACGTCGTCATACCCTAAATCTTCACACTGTATTATTTGGTTTAAATGGTCTTGGTATAGGTCATGATAATCTGTTCGCCACTGTTCCGGGTTTCGAAATGAGTACCAGAGACCAAAGTCTAGATTTTTCGCATTACTCATGAAAAGTTACCTGCTTATTTTTCTTATCTAGATTCTTTACGCTTGGTTACTACTGCATTGGCCAATTTTTCCAATAGAGGCTCAGTTTGGTTCCAAGATAGGCAAGCATCAGTAATACTTTGTCCGTACTTAAGGCTATCAAGATTAGAATGACTCTGCTTTCCTTCTTCTAAGTGACTTTCTATCATTACTCCGAAAATCCCGTGGGAGCCTTCCGCCACCTGAGTAGAGATATCCTCAATGACATTTGGTTGGGCTAGGTGGTTTTTTCTGCTATTGCCATGGCTAGCATCTATCATTATACGGCTAGACAAGTCGGAGCTCTGGAGAAGATGGGCCGTTTGAGCAACAGATTTTTTGTCGTAGTTAGGACCTGAATTGGAACCTCTTAAAATAACGTGACAGTGTTTGTTCCCTTTGGTTTCCACTATTGCAGCCAGTCCATGCTTGGTAATAGATAAGAAGTGGTGACAGTGTTTCGCGGCTCCGATAGCATCAACAGCGACTTGAATATTACCATCTGTCCCATTTTTAAAGCCGATGGGCATAGATGAGCCTGATGCTAACTCGCGATGTATTTGAGATTCAGTTGTACGCGCTCCAATTGCCCCCCAGGATATTAAATCGGCTATAAACTGCGGCGTTACGACATCTAAAAATTCACTACCAGCTGGGATTCCTTCGTCCGCAAGATCAAGCAAGAGGCGTCTCGCTAAGCGAAGACCTTTGTTCACATCAAAAGTGTTATCTAATCCAGGATCGTTAATCAGACCTTTCCAGCCTATTGTTGTCCGGGGCTTCTCAAAGTAGACCCGCATTACGACCAAAAGCTCGTTTGTATAAGAACTGGCTAAAGCATTTAGACGCGATCCGTACTCTAAAGCAGCTGCTGTGTCATGTATAGAACACGGCCCTACTACTACCATAAGCCGATCGTCTGAGCCCTCTATTATGGCTTTGGCTTGAGTCCTAGCTCTTGCGACAGTATGAGAGGCGACCTCTGAAGTAGGCAACTCCTCCATCAGCACGGCTGCAGAGATCAAAGGACTGTAACCGGCGATACTTTGGTCGTCGGTGCTTTCTAACATGTTTCATTCTCCGTATTTGGTTAGCTCGAGACGGATAGTATGGGAACACAGGTCTAATTTCTATCAAACCTTTAGATATATTATATATTAAGTTGCCAAGGCCATAGCGGTTCCAACCTGATAGACCAGAAATGCTCCTCCATAACCCAGAGAAGTCATATATACCCACGAAATTATGGGCCATCTCCAGGTCTCAGTTTCTTTCCTTATCACTGCGACGGTAGCCATGCATTGGAGGCATAAAGCGTAAAAAACTAATAAGCCCAAAACCATAGGTATGGTATAGACTTTAGTCCCGTTTTCGTGTGCCGCATTTTTAATTTTCTCTGAAAGCGGTGCAGCTTTTCCATCCGAAGATAAGTCGATGGCATAAATTGTTGCCAAAGCGGCTATGACGATCTCGCGGGCGGGGAACGAAGCTATCACGGCAGCCGTAACTTTCCAATCCCAGCCTAGAGGAGCAAAGAGGGGATGAACAGCTTTGCTCATCTGCCCAAGATAGCTTTGAGATATAGATGGTGGCATCTCCGTTTTTGTTCCATTGCCCATAGGAAAAGAAGCGAGTACCCAGACCAATACTGCGACAGAGAAAATTATAGTCCCAGCTCTTTTTAGGAAGACTACTGCACGCCCGTAAAGTTTAACAGCCACACTGGAGAGTTTAGGAAGCCGGTAGGGAGGCATTTCTAGGAGAAAAGTTGATTTTTTCCTTTTCCAAAAGAGGAGACTAACAATTAATGCGGTGACACCACCTCCTACTATCCCTAGTAGATAGAGGAATAGTAGTGTCAGACCTTGGAGGTAAATAAAACCCCCAAAAATATGGGTGTTAGGTATGAATGTTCCTATCAACAAGGAATAAACTGGCAGTCGTGCCGAGCAAGTCATAAATGGCGCAGCTAATATTGTTGCAAGCCGGTCGTGACGGTCTGCCATAATTCTTGTACCCATTATTCCCGGGACAGCACATGCAAAGCTGGATAGCATAGGGATAAAGGCTTGGCCTGATAATCCCATTCCTCTCATTACCCGATCCATTAGGAAAGCAGCTCGCGAAATATAGCCAGTGTCTTCCAATATAATTATAAATATAAATAAAATGAGTATTTGAGGTAGGAAAACGATGACGCTACCGACGCCGGAAATCAAGCCATTACTCACGAAGCTTGAAATCAGCCCATCGCCAAGGTAGTCACTACTAACTTGGGAAAGAGCTGCGACTCCCAGATTTATGAGCTCTATCAACGGAGAGGCCCACGCGAAAACCGCCTGAAATATAGTACCCATGGTTAGAACAAAAATAAGAGAACCGATCAAAGGATGATTTAAAACCCGATCTAAAATCTCTACAGCTTTATTTTTATTTGGATCCTGCACTGATTGCACTTTTTTAAGAGCTGCATTTATCCAGCTGTATCTGTCTCTTGCCTCTATCGCGCTGATACTACGTCCTTTTCCGAGTCCACTGCGCAATTTATCGCGCAACTGGGAGTAGGGTTCGCCAAGTCTGCTAGAAAGACGCTTGTCGGCAAGTCCATTTTTGTCTATAAATGCACGTCGCATCTCTATGGAGCTAACTTGGTGATTTGCGAATAGATCTAGTAATTGCTCGATTGCCTTATCAATGTCAGGGCAAATCGCTAAATCTCTGTTCGGTGTTGGCTTACGTAGGGTGTTCACGAGAGCCGCTTCTAGATTTGCAATTCCATCACCTGTGGAAGCGCTAACAGGAATCAAGGGAACGCTCAGGATTTCTTCTAAGATGGGATAATTAATTTCGATACCGAGTGAAGGTAAGCTGTCGGTCATATTTAAAGCAATTACAGCGGGTATTCCTGCCTCTAAAACTTGAGTACATAAAAACAGGTTGCGGCGAAGGTTAGTGGAATCTAGCACTATAATTACGGCGTCAGGTAAAGGGATCTCTGGCACGGCACCTTGGAGGACGTCCACCGCTACTATTTCATCAGGTGATTGTGCCGTTAGAGAGTAAGTTCCAGGCACGTCTACAAGCTGCACATCGAACTCTTCAAGGGCCAGGCGTCCTTTAGCATATTCGACAGTGACTCCAGGGAAGTTACTGACTTGCTGTCTAAGCCCAGTTAGTCTATTGAAAAGTGTGCTCTTACCAGTATTAGGATTTCCAATTGTAGTGACTATTTTTGCATCTAGAGCAGTTTTTTCGGTTCCAAAATCCATGTGGTTATCTTAAATAGTGACGATTACCAGCTCCGCATCGGCTTTCCTCATGGATAGAGAATAACCTGAGACCCTTAGTTCTATAGGGTCCCCAGAAGGGGCTAGCCGTAAAATTTCGATTGCCGAACCTTCAGTGAGACCCATTTGAAGTAAATTTTCCACGGTTTGATCTGATTCCTGAAAGCCGCTGATTTCACCAGTCTGTCCTACGGACATTTTCGCTAGGGTCGTGTTCACCCCCAGTGCAATAGCTTGTAAAAAAGGCTTCTCTGCATTGATTTTGCTGGTGCAACATGTATCAACGATGCTTCTACTTGGCTAAGCGCCCATTTATCATTGTCGACTCCAATAACACACGGATCTCCAACTGTTACTAGTTCGAGATTAATTCCAGGCACTATTCCTCTCGCTGCTAGATTGGCCGACACTTGATGAGAATTATCCAATTTAGTTATGACTGCGGATTCTCCTCTGCGTAGCTTGGATAGAGTCATTTTTCGCCCTCAATGTATCTGATTCTTAACGTACAAGTTGATTGTAAGCTAAATAATAATAATTCGTAACTACATTTGGAGAAAAGATAAGGGTGGACTAGAAGCACCTAAGTCCAGTGGCTAGTTAGCGGCGAGAAGTCAGTCGGTAGTAAGGAGCGATTTCAGGTGCTAGGTTGTCTAAATGAAGCTGTTTCATTGAATTCCAGTAGGACGGAGTAAAAATCTCACCATGCGAGTCGACTAGAATTTTTCGTAAATTTGCATTTAATCCTATGAACTTGACGAACTCTTGTGGAAAAATATCTGCCTTATCTACATGGAACCATGGTTTTGATCTTAGGTCGTCTTCAGGAAATTTAGATTCTGGAATTTCTTTGAAAACACAGGAAGTTAAAAGAGAGAGCTCATCATAGTCATAAAAAATAACACGTCCTCTGCGAGAGACGCCAAAGTTTTTGATGAGAAGATCGCCTGGGAAAATGTTAGTCAAAGCCAAATCTTTAATTGCTTGGCCGTAATCAATAATAGTTTCAGCTATTTTCTCAGACTCCGTATTTTTGATAAACAAATTAAGTGGAATCAATCGGCGTTCTGAGTAAAGGTGTCCTATCACCAGCTTTTCTCCAGATATGTGTGCAGTATCACCGCATTCAGATAGTAGTTCTTCTAGAAGTTGTTTTGAAAACTGCTTGAGAGGAAACTCTATGTTTCTAAATTCTTGTGTGTCTATAAGTCTCCCTGCTCGATCGTGCTTGTATACAAATTGGTATTTCTTTTTAACTTCGTTGTGGGTCACCGTTTTAGGATGACCAAAATTATCTCGTAGCACTTTAAACACCAAGTCATAGGAAGGCATAGTAAATACCAACATAACTAAACCACGTTCTCCTCGGGCATGTTCGAATTTATCTTCTTTTCCCGATGAGGCTAAATGTGTATAAAGTAATCGGGCCCGTTCCGTTTTCCCTTGGCGTGCACGACCTAGCATAGTGTGCAGCTCGTCCCTTGGCTTTTGTGGAATTAAAGAAGTTATAAAATGTACTGCACTCTCCACCGGCTCTACATCTACCATAAAATAGGATCTGGTAAATCCAAATAAGACGCTGGTTTCATCTACAGTGTTTAATACGGCTTCTGTCTTAATGCCTAATTCAGTGTGCTCGAGTGCAATAATGAATGGCTGAAACTTTTCGGAGCCATATATTTTCCCCACTATAAATGCTCGGCTTGACTGATAAAAGATTTCTTTCATCACCTCTATTCTCAGTACAGCGTTTTGATTTTCTTTGGCCGTTGGAATTGCGTTGACGATCTTTTGGCAGACAAAATCAACATCGTCGTCTAAGTCAACAAAGGGAGCACCAAATTCAAAATCTGAGAACAGGTGGTAGACCATTTCCCTAATTTCTCCCCAGTTCAAGTAATATTTAAGCTTTGGTTGGTACTTGACAGGTGCCAGAGACGACACTATTCCGGCCGTATCCGATATATGTTTCGGGTCTTTTCCTTCGCTATGTAGAACTGTTCGATAGACTGAGTTAAAGAATGTTTTAGCAAACTGCCCATGAGGAACGCCTGCTACTCTATCCCAATAGACTGATTGAATGGAATCCCAATCAGCCATTCCAAGGGGCATATTCTGATGCCTATCTTTGATCCCATTGACAGTGTTTAGAACTGATTTTTCGTAGAGCTCTATGCGTTCGCTTAAATCCGATCTTGCTCTGGCCCAGTCGCGAGTTTCAAAACGAACTTTTGCTTTTCGCGTTATAGCACGAAAATTATTGTCATAATCAACGAAGTTGCCGTATATCCACTTTGCCGAAGAACGGTAAGTGTGTTTATTTTGCCAGTTCTCCGCTTTTTTCAAGTTGTTGTGGCGCGACTACAAATTCTTAATCAATGCACTAGCGAACTCGCTACATTTCACTTCGGTAGCCCCGTCCATCATTCGTGCGAAATCATAGGTTACTATTTTCTGTTTAATTGTTTTATCCATTGCCGTGATAACAAGATCCGCGGCCTGGCTCCATCCCATATAGCGAAGCATCATTTCGCCTGACAAAAGTAGAGAACCGGGGTTGACTTTGTCTTGTCCTGCATACTTTGGAGCTGTCCCGTGGGTAGCTTCAAAAATCGCATGACCGGTGTCATAGTTAATGTTTCCACCTGGCGCGATGCCTATTCCTCCCACTTGTGCTGCTAATGCGTCAGACAAATAGTCCCCGTTAAGGTTCATAGTAGCTATTACATCAAACTCTGCTGGCCGTGTAAGTACTTGTTGCAGGGTAATATCAGCAATTGCATCTTTGACTAGAATTTTCCCAGAATCTAGTGCTTTCTCTTGTTCATTATCGGCAGCCTCTTTCCCGTGTGACGCGGCAGTTCGATCGTACTGATCCCACGTATAGGTATCTTCTGCAAATTCAGTTTCTGCTAAATGGTAGCCCCAGTTTCGGAAAGCACCTTCTGTATATTTCATGATATTGCCTTTGTGGACAAAGGTTAGGCTTTCTCGTTTGTTGGCTATAGCATACTTAATCGCAGCCTTAACAAGTCTTTCAGTTCCTTCTTGCGAGACAGGTTTAATGCCTATTCCGGAGGTGTTGGGGAAGCGAACTTTTTTATACAAATCTGGAAAATTACTTTTCATCAGCTCCATGAACTTTATATTCTCGGGACTCCCGCTTTCGAATTCGATGCCCGCATATATGTCTTCGGTGTTCTCACGAAAAATAACCATGTTTACGGCTTCAGGAAGTTTCACCGGTGAAGGTACGCCATCGAACCATCTAACCGGGCGCACGCAAACATAGAGATCTAGTATCTGGCGAAGAGCAACGTTGAGAGAGCTGATCCCACCTCCTATTGGTGTGGTAAGTGGGCCTTTTATTGCGATTAAAAACTCTCTGCAGGCATCTAAGGTTTCATCTGGCAACCAAGAGCCAGTTTCATTGTTCGCCTTTTCTCCAGCTAAGACTTCCATCCAATGAATTTTACGGCTTCCGCCATAGGCTTTCTGAACCGCTGCATCAAGCACACGGCTCGCTGCAGGCCAGACATCAACACCTATGCCATCTCCTTCGATAAAAGGGACAATTGGGTTGTCAGGGACATTAAGGACATTATTTTCTATGGATATTTTCGAACCTTCTGCGGGCACTTTAAAGAAGTCAGACACTATATTTGCTCCATTTTCGAGACGTTACGGGCTGATTTAAAGGTAAGATTTTATTAGAAACGATGTAGTTGTACAATCTATCATGTAACTAAAAGGATAAATGTTCTGTATAAGCCTTCAATAACCTTTATTGTGAGTCGTTTCATTCCTAAATTGAGAGTTAATGCTTGTATGTCTTATGTCTAATCTAATTAATCAAAAATCATTGTCTTTAGTTATAGGCAATGGTTATTTAGGTCGTCATCTTGTCCCCTTGTTGAAGACCGAACTGTCGTGTGGCATTAGCCGTAGCTCAAAAAATCAAAGTTTCGTTCCAGCCACAGGAAGATTCACAAGTCTAGAGTGCGATATTTTTAATGAAAAAAAACTGAGTAAACTCTCTGCCAGCTTAGACAATACCTTGATGGACGTTTATTTCATGCTGCCACCCTCAACATTTCCCTCCGATGAGCCTGTGCGCGCCTTAGAACCATTGTTCAGCTTGCTACGCTCTCTTACTGTAAGACGTATTGTGGTCGTGTCTAGTTCATCTGTTTATGGGACACAACGGGAAGGACTGGTTAACTCTGAAAGCGCAGTAGATATTTCTACAGAAAGGGCAGCTCGCATAGTACAGATTGAACAAGCTTGGGTTAGTTCTTTTTCAACAGTCGCTATCGTGCGTTTAGCAGGGCTCTACGGTCCAAATAGAGTTGTCGGGAAAGCGAGCGTTCTTGCTGGACAGGCTCTTGATGGAAGTGGTGACAGTTATATTAATCTTCTGAGGATTGAGGATGCCGCGAATGCCATCCATTCGGTAATGAGTCTAAAGTATCTGAGGTTATTAAGTTTGTTTAGCGATGGATGCCCAGTTGAAAGGAGACAGTATTATCAATTTATTGCGAAACAACTTGGAGGCTGCAAGCCGCCTAGTTTTAAAAAATCGGTAACAGGACCGAAAGGTTCTAAACGTTGTGATCCTTCAAGCTCATGGGACGCTATTTCTTGCAAGCCAGTATATGGTAACTACGAAGAAGGATTGCTGGATTTATTTTCTGGTGCACAAGCTTGATGTTGGAGGTCTTATACATCATTCAAAGGGACTTAGGTGAGTCATAATATAGAACGCGAACAACCGATTATTGTCTGGTTCAGAGATGATTTTCGGCTGCAAGATAATCCGGCTTTTGATGCTGCAGTGAAAACTGGTCAATTAATTATTCCTGTTTTTACTTTAGAACCGAAAAATCGCTGGTCGTACGGCGAAGCGTCTAAGCTTTGGCTGGGTGCAACGCTCCGACAGCTCAACAGTGACCTAAAAGTACGAGGTAGCTATCTTGTGTGTTTGAAGGGTGAACCTAATACCCTTCTGCAGTTTTTAATTGAGAAGACAAATGCGCGCTCGATATATTGGAACCGCCGCTACGATCCAAGTGGCGTATCGGTAGATAAAGCAATCTTTTCGAATTTGAAAAGTAGATGTGATATTAAAAGCTTTGAAGGTCGTCTCCTATCGGAGCCCACAACATTGAAAAGTGGGGGGGGGACTCCTTACAAAGTTTTCACGCCTTTCTACAAGATGTGCCTCAAGGTAGGCTTCGATATTGCCGTGTCTTCACCGCCTGATCGGATTATGTCCCCCTCTCTTTTGAATTTGGGCGATTCCCTTGAAAGTATTCTCCCGCAACCGCAGTTACAGTGGCAGAAGGTTTTGATAAAACAATGGTCAATAGGAGAGCGTGCTGCTCTGAAAAAATTAGATACATTCATTTCGGGCACTCTTCAGCAATATTCTGAAGGCCGAGATTTCCCGGGACGTGGACACATCTCGTTTTTGTCTCCTCATTTAAGATTTGGAGAAATCAGTATCCGCCGGGTTTGGTATGAGATTCAGTGCGCAGTAGAATTGGCGCCCCAACTAACAGCTTGTGCTGAGGCGTGGGGTCGGCAGCTTTTCTGGAGAGACTTTGCCTACAGCGTTTTATTTCATTTTCCGTATACTTCTGAAAAGCCTCTTCGTGGCGAGAGTAACGATTACCTTTGGTTAGACGATGAGGGCGGTTTCATTTCCTGGACTCAAGGAAAGACAGGTTTTCCTATAATTGATGCTGGAATGAGAGAGTTGTGGGCTACAGGGTTTATGCACAATCGAGTAAGAATGCTTGTTGCATCCTTCCTTTGCAAACATTTGGGTGTGCATTGGCTGAAAGGAGCTGAGTGGTTTTGGAATACTTTAGTTGATGCAGATCTTGCAAGTAACACATTCGGATGGCAGTGGTCAGCGGGTTGTGGAGCGGATGCCGCACCTTATTTCCGGATTTTTAATCCTGTGACACAAAGTAAAAAGTTTGATCCTGAGGGAGTATATATAAAAAGATGGATTCCAGAATTGAGACATTTGACTAGCAAAACAATTCATGAGCCGGGCAATGAAGGTTATATGCAGCCAATAGTGGAACTTTCGGTTGGCCGTTCAGCCGCACTGGCTCGCTATGCTAGATCAAAGTGCTGAAAATACTTTTTTTAGTGCCGTTATTGATTTTTGGTATACCGAAAGAATCATCTTGCAGAGAGATGCGCACTTTGATTGTGGAAAATAAAGCGCTGTTCAATGTTGAGTTGGCAAATGAACGATCGACTAGAGAACAAGGTTTGATGTTTCGTGAATCGCTGGCTGAGTGTCATGGGATGTGGTTTGACTTCGTAGACACGAAGCTCGTCTCGATGTGGATGAAAAATACAGCGATGTCGCTAGATATCGTTTTTGTCAATGAAGCTTTAGTTGTGGAGCACGTCATTGAAAGTACTGTGCCGTACTCATTGGCGTTACTGAGATCGGAAGTCCCGGTCAGGTACGCACTCGAGTTAATATCAGGAAGTATAAATTTATACAATATCAATATCGGGGATCGGGTTATTCTCGGAAAAGAGCGTGGGAACGATAGAGACAATGACTATAAATATTCAGAAGGTGCCATATGCGCCCAGCTGAAAACTAATTGAGTGTTCCTAAGGTACTGCTTTCCGAGCGCGCTTCGCAAACCAGTCGGGAACTTTTGGAACGCTAACAACGTCGTAATCATCATAAGGTTTTATGTCCAAAATAGGGGACTTGTCGTAGGCGTCGAGTTTCCGCACGACAAGACCGGCGTTAGAGAGTTCTATGAGTTCAACTACCGCGAGCCCTATCGGGTTAGGGTGGTTGCGGCCTCGCGATGCTAGGGCGCCAGTTAATGGAAGACTGTTGTCGCCTCTAGGATAGCTGGAAAGCTGTGTAGGTAAAGTGACCTCATGCATCCAAAATAAAACTATGAGGTGGGAATATTGGTCGATGCCGGGCAAGCCCGCTTTGAATTGGTTAAAGATTTCCAGAGTAGAGAGCATAGTTTTTCTCTGTGCAGGTACTTCTTTGTTAGGGACAGAAGTGTGACAGAGCCCTATAGGTTGTAATTGAATCATTTTTCTCTGCCTTCTAAATTAGGTGTTAATTCTTGTTATCGTTCTTACTTTCTAGCGAGTATTTTAAGACAGTATTTTTAAGAAAAATGGAGCCCAGCAAGCTAAGAGCAAAAAGTACACAATTGACTCGGTTTTGATTATTTTATTAAACCTTGGTTTCTCCGATTCGTCACTATCTGATCTGAAGACAAATGCCATAGTGATGTCTAAAGGAACGGCGAACACTAGCATCATGACTATTGATGGTGCGAGTACGGATGGGATTAGCCGCCAATCGTGCATGTAGGTGATCCCATCAGCAAGAAAGGAGAGCCCGATTAACACTAGGCAGAGACTGATGAGGACTAATCTTAAAACGCCAAAATCAGCATAATTTTGATTTATTTTTCTTAGGGTATTCATTTTTTTCCTTCAGGAAACAATAATATCATTATTAATCAATAGGTTAGAGGTAGAAATAATGTTCTATATCTATTTGATGTACGTCGCTTAGTAGCGTATCATTTTAAACGTTTGAAAGGGAGTTAAGTAAAAAGATAGCCTGAGACGCACACTAGATATTGTGCCGTACCAGACTATAACCTACAACATCTACTATAACCCTTTAAAAAAGGGGGGAGAATATTCAATGTTAGATACTGCAAAAAGATTCCTACGTGAAGTCGTCGAGATTGGCCTGTTGTTGATTGCTGTTGCGGTCATACTTCAAGTTATTTTTGGGGCGGCCCTGCCTTTTCTAGGCGGAGACGTGGTAGGCAACCTATTAGGTATAATAACAACACTTGGAGAAGGTGGACTTGTTGGTCTGATTGCTGTGGGGATAATCCTCTATCTGATCAATAAAAACTCTTAATATCCGACTTGTTCGGTTTAAAGCCTCTGGTTTCCAGAGGCTTTTTTTTTACCTGGAAGTATTCATGTAAAAAATGCTTTTCGTAACTATAGGGGCATCATGAAAAAAAAATTTTCTCAGTTCGGTTCTAGATTCTTGGGAGAGAGCGGAACTAAACTGTTGATGGATGACCTCGCCCAGGTCGCTGGAAGTAATGCTTTCATTAATCTTGGCGGGGGTAATCCAGCTCGTGTTCCAAAAATGGAGTCGGTTTTCGGTAATGCAATGCATGAGATTTTAGCTGGCCGTCAGTTTGAGGACATCGTCGGGGGTTATGACAGCCCTCAAGGTAATGAAAGTTTCTTGGAAATTGTCTGTGAATTTTTCTCTCGAAACTTCAGTTGGGATTTGACGACCGAGAACGTAGCAATTACGACCGGCAGTCAGTCTAGCTTCTTTATGCTCTTTAATTTGTTCGGTGGGATGTGTGTCGATGGCTTAGAGCGAGTAATACAATTGCCTTTGACTCCCGAATACATCGGGTATGGAGATTTGCTAATCAACCCAGATTGCTTGGTGTCAGACCGAGCCAAAATACGTGAAATAGGTTCAAATTTTTTCAAGTACGAAGTAGATTTCGACCTGTTTCATATCCGTTCTAATGCTGGGGCTGTTTGCTTCAGTAGACCGACAAACCCTACTGGGAATGTGCTGTCGGACGAAGAAGTAAATCAATTGGTTACGCTAACGGGCGAAGCGGAGACCCCACTTATTATTGATAATGCTTACGGGAGCCCTTTCCCAAACATTGTTTCAGACGAAATTAAAATGCCCAAAGCCAGTCATGTGATTCATTGTTTTAGTCTATCGAAACTAGGCTTGGCTGGATTACGAACTGGTATTGTAGTGGCTCAACCGGAGACTATTACTGCGATTAAAAGTATTAATGCTGCAACATGTTTATCTATCAATGGCATCGGGGCGGCACTAATTGCTAAGTTAATGGTTTCAAATGAAATTATTGGATTGTGCAATGAAGTTATTCGTCCGTTTTATGCCGAGAAATCGAGGCTTGCGATAGAAATTTTCCATAAATATTTGTCAGGCATCGATTATCGGATACATGTCTCTGAGGGGGCTTTTTTTCTCTGGCTCTGGTTTCCTGGATTAGCTATCTCGGATCAGGTGCTTTACAAAAGAATAAAAGAGAGAGGAGTTTTAATTATCCCAGGGAGTTTTTTCTTTCATGAGGATAACTGTTCATGGGAACATTCAAAGGAATGCATTAGGGTATCTTTTGCTCAAAGCGATGAAGCATTGGAGACCGGAATTAAGATTGTCAGTGAAGAAGTTAAACGTTGTATCAAATCGATTAGAACTTGAAGCACTTGTAACCAGTTACCTATCAGAACTGGAGGTTGATTGAATTTTTAAACGATGAATTTTTTCCGACAGTTTCAACTGTAGAGCAGTGCAGTTACTTTATTGGTTACTTTTTCAAACAGTGATGCCTTTCTCTCGACTTCTATTTTGTACACATCCCGACTTTTTACAGCATCTAAAATGAGATCGTCACTTGTAGACACTTTGTCTATAAGACCAAGCTCTAAGGCAGTAGATCCAAACCAATGCTCACCAGTTGCTACTTTCTCCATGTCAAGAAGAGGTCTAGACGCCCCCACGAATTGTTTAAATAACTCATGCGCTTCATTTATTTCAGATTGAAATTTTTCACGGGCGATATCAGTGTTGTTGCCAAACATAGTGAGTGTCCGTTTGAAATCTCCCGCTGTGATTTGTTCGAAATCTATATTTTTATCCTTTAACAGGCGATGAAAATTTGGGAGCTGAGCGACAACGCCAATTGAGCCAATTATTGCGAAAGGGGCTGCGATTAGTTCATCAGCTACGCAGGCCATCATGTACCCTCCGCTTGCAGCAATACTGTCGACAGAAATTTTTAACTGTATGTTTTTCTCTTTTATTCGATTTAGCTGCGAAGCAGCAAGTCCGTACCCATGAATCGTACCGCCTCCGCTTTCCAATACAAGTAGAACCTCATCATCGGGTTTGGCCACAGAAAGTATCATAGTGATTTCTTCTCTTAACTGACTGACACCACTAGCTTTAATGTCTCCTGTGAACGAACAAAGAAACGTCTTGGGTTTGGTCTCTTTTTTAGCATTAGTCTTTTCTTGTTTTTGCGCGGCTTTTATTTTCTTTTTATAGTCTTTCTCACTCAAGAAAACCGTATCAAAATGACGTATTGTTTGCTCTATTTTCTCATTAACATGTCGGATAACGACGGTAGGTTCCTGACTTTTTTTATTATTTTTACGTCCAGCTAAGAGTATTAGAAAAGGAATAGTAATGACGATGACTACGGTGATGGTTTTTGCGGCAAATAAAGCGTAATTTATCAATAGTTCTAGCATTTTATTCCTCTCGATACCTGATATTCATAAGACAAAGTAAGATAGCGCAAAAAAATTAAATCGTGCTGAAAAACAGCAAGTTGATGATCATCGCTGCAATACAGGCCTGAAAGATCATACGAATTCTCTTTTCACTTTTCTCTACTGCGATCTTCGCCCCAAGCCAACCACCCACAGAGGCACCAACTGCCAGTATCAAGCCTGCTACCCAAGCGATTTCGTGGTAGCAGGAAAAAATGATAATAGCAAAGAGAGTATAGGGGATGACCATTATCATCTTGTGCATGTTTGTGTATTTTAAGTTAAGTCCACCTACGCGAGTTAAGACTGCCATAATAAGTAGACCTATGCCGATATGGATTACTCCACCATAAAAGCCAATTAAACCAGTCAAGGAATAAACGACGGCCGGATTTTTGAGTCGAGTCTTGTCAGCCGAGTTTTGTGGCGATTGATTGGGGTGACTTTCCATATCCATTGTTACTAAAACAAAAAGCATTACGGATGCCAGTAGACGATTAAACCAGACTCCTTCAATTAAGGTGCCCCAGTAGGCTCCGATTAATCCTCCAGGTAGGAGAGCTAGAGCGAGCAAACCACTTTCTTTAAAGCTGTGTACTTCAGTTTTGGCAAATCTCGCGGTAGAGGCTACAGACTGAATCAAAACCCCTAATCGATTAGTCCCATTTGCCGAGGCGCCATCTAGCCCGACCCACATTAAAGCCGGTATGGACAAGAGAGAACCACCACCAGCTATGACGTTAATGAATCCCGCAGCTACTCCGGCCACTACTAAGATGAAAGCCTCAGCTACTAACATACCTTTAATGCAGCCATCAGGGACGCATGCTCCTCACAAAATCTACTTTCTGTTACTAACGCCAAACATTTTTATTGTATCTCTCTTCATAAGAAGCCTGCAATAAATGCTATACTGTTGGAATGGAAATGTTCGTAAAGTTTGACTTCGCCGCCAGCCGGTCTCTGCCGCTTTTACCCGAGATCCATCCTTGCAGTCGGGTACATGGGCACACTTTTAATGTGAGCTTGACCCTGTTGGGTGAGATAGAGGCGGCTACGGGCTTTATGATTGATTTCGGGGACGTTGAGATCGCTATAGAAGCAGTGAAGAAGAAAGTTGATCATTACTACCTTAATGATATCGAAGGCTTGGAGAATCCCACCACTGAAATTATAGCGGAGTGGTTATGGACCAAGTTCATTAGCAGTCTTCCTCAGCTAACCAGAATTACGGTGCAAGAGCATCGAGACAGAGGGGTCACTTATTCGGGGAAATAGGGGACTCTGAGACCACAGAGATTATTCCTTACTATAAGTCGATTTGGTTAGTTAGGCATTGGGTGCCAGCCGGCATCAGCCCAAAGCTGTCCGCTGACTGCAGAGTTACGAATTAAAAATGAGATTGCGTCTGCGATTTCTTCTGGTCGAATAAGACGTTTTATTTGTGTCGCCGGCAATATTTCATTGTTAATGTAGTCCTCGCCCAGTGCCCGAACCATAGGGGTGTCGGTAAACCCGGGATGTAGCACCGCGCAGCGAATGCCATAGAATATCGCTTCTTTAGTCAGTGTAGAGGCCGCGCCTTCAAGGCCAACTTTTGTAGAGGCGTAAGCAATTTGCCCTTTATTACCTTGTGAGGAGACTGAACCGATAAAGATAACAACTCCCTGAGTCCCTTCCATGGGATCCCATTTTTTCAAACCTTTGCTAAACCTGCTCTCTGCTAGCTGAGCTACCATTTCCATAGCCCAATAGGTTGGCGCGATCAAATTAACTTCAACTACTTGACGGAAATTTTCAATGGGATAAATATTGGCGGTCCCTTTCTCTTTGTTTAGTCGAACGGCTAAGGCATCTCGAGTTATCCCCGCTGCGGGCACGCAAATATTTACAGGTCCGTGTTGCGTCCGCATAGTCTCAAAAACACGTTTTCTGAACTCTGGGTCGGTGGTATCTCCTTGAAAGCCTATTGCGACAGTTTTGCCTCTTAATTTATTGATTTCGTACGCAAGCTCGAGCACGGCGTCAGATAGGTCGACTAATGCGAGCACCTTGATTTTTTGCTTTTGCAGCTCTATAGCTGCAGCGCGCCCGATTCCACTAGCTGCACCAGTAATCACGCCTACCTTACCTTCAATGTCCATAGAAAACCCTAATTAGAAATATGAGTTGGGGCATTATAAGCACTAGTTTGTGCGGTGCAATATTTCAATTCGATTCGGGGCCGATTAAGCATCCGATTTATCAGAAAAATTCGTTCCACCAGCTTTATATGCGGGGTAGGCGGCAGCTAAGACAGTGATACAGATCGTCGATAGCCCAATTATGCTGAGATCGGTAATTTTTATTAAGTGCGGTAAGTGATCTATGAGATAGACTTCTGGATCAATAAGAGGGAAACCTGTTGCTTGTTCTATAAGTGAGACAAGCGCCTGTGTATTTTTGACAATCAAAACACCAAGTGGAATGCCAATGAAGCACCCTAAGAAGCCGATTACCAAACCCTGTATCAGAAATATTTTTACTATAACTGACTTGGTTGCTCCGATGGTTTTTAGCAAGACAATAGATGTCGAGTTTCGTTTAACTAGGATCAACATGTTTATAGTCGCACTAGAGCCAGCTATGGCGATTACCATAAGAAGAATTATAAACATTAATTTTTTTTGAGAACTTAAAGCGAGAAAGAAATTCTTATTGTATTGCCTCCAATCAACGGCATGAATATTTTCCAATACTAGCGCATTGATAGCGGCGCTAACTTTGGGAGCTGCTAAAGGGTCATCGAGCTGCACTTTAGCGCCTGTTATTGAATGGCCAACATTAAATAGATTTTGTGCCGTCGTTAGAGTGGTGATCACTAATCTGTGGTCGTACTGTGACATGCCTGTTCTGAATATACCTACTACTTTGAGCAATTGATATTCGGGACCGGAGAAGTTGCCTTCCTGATTCCAGCGGGGTGTAATTAAAGTGACAAGTTGTGTTGTGGACACTCCAAGTTTTTCTGCAAGTTTTTCGCCTATTACTACAGCTGGAATTGGACTTTCCGTGAGTAAGGTATCAGTAAGAGCAATATAATTTCCGATATTAGTTACCCTCTGTTCGATCTCAGGAACGACGCCTTCTACAGAGACTGAGATGACAACATCGCGACTACTAATCATGGCTCCAGAGCGCACGTAGGGGCTAAATCCGGCTATTTCATACTTAGATAGTACATTACCGAGTTCATTCTCCCAGTCGTTTGAGCTATTACGGTCAAAAACTAGATTAATATGCCCACTCATCCCTAGCACTTGATCTCGTACGTCTCTTTCAAAGCCATTCATTGTGGAGAGAGTGACGACTAACGCAATCACGCCTATGGCTACGCCAACTAATGAGACTAATAGTCCAATAGAGCGAGCCACTGCTTGAGACGGCCGAAGCAATCTTATAGCAATAAATAAAGATACTTTGTTGTTAGCAAACACTTTATTTTGGGCACGTGCGGAGAAGCGCTTTCATATAACTATCCGTCGTACACCGCATATTGCTCTAATTCACTCAGTGACACCTCCTCCAAGACTGATTCGTGAGTTGCTCGCACATGTACTTTAGCAATGATACCGGCATCTTTTGCTTCTATCCATCGTGAAAGACAAACGCACCACCGGTCATCTGGAAGTAATCCTGGGAAACCTATAGCTAGCTGAGGAGTTATCAGATCGTTTCCTCTTTCTCGGGAAAAGAGGAGGAACTCTTTTGTCATTTCAACACATATTGTGTGCTGTCCCACATCGTCTGAACAGGTATTGCAGGTGCCGTCTCTATCAAACCCGGTTAGTGGGTCCAATGAGCAAGATTCTAAAGGCTTTTTATAAATGTTGAGCATGAAAATCCTCGATTTCGTGGCGTTAAGCGTTAGACTTACATCGGCGAATAGATTATGTGATAACCGTCAACGTAATGTTAGACTTTATTATAAATTCAATGAAGTTTTTTTGTATTAAATTCTCGCGCTAGTTAGAGATCATATATTTGTTAGGAGTAAAATAGATGTTAAATGAGTATGTTACGCCCCAAGGATTTCCCGCTGGTAAAAAGAAAGGACTAAGTCTAAGTGGTGTTCATCAAGTTCTCGGTACCACGATCTTGGCGCCGTACCCTGATAATTTAGAAATATTAGTAGTGGGCATGGGGTGTTTCTGGGGAATAGAGAGAAAATTCTGGTCCCAAAGTGGCGTTTTCACAACCGCTGTAGGTTACGCAGGTGGGATGACTGAAAACCCCTCCTACGAAGAGGTGTGCAGTGGAGCGACCGGTCACTCTGAGGTCGTCCTAGTTGTATTCTCGCCTAAGCAATGTCCATTTGAGAAGCTGTTGAGTATTTTTTGGGAAGAGCACGATCCCACGCAAGGTATGCGACAGGGAAATGATAACGGCTCGCAATATCGCTCCGCAATTTATTGCAATTCGGATAAGCAATTGGATATAGCTATGAAATCAGCTAGCTCTTACCAAAATGCTCTTCGTTCAGGCGGACTATCTGAAATCACTACTGAGATAAGAATCGAGAAAACTTTCTACTTTGCAGAAGAATATCATCAACAGTATTTACACAAAAACCCAAATGGCTACTGTGCTATGCGAGGAACAGGAATCCCTTACTCAAATGATATGCAGTAGAGTTAACTACCAAGAAATGAGAGAAGCATGATTCAAAAATGGGACCCAAAATCCTACGCGAAAGATGCAGCTTTCGTCTCGATCTACGGGGAGGAATTGATAACGTTATTAGCTCCTATACCTGGCGATAAAGTGATGGATTTGGGATGTGGTGATGGGTTCCTGACGGAGAAAATGGCTGAAATAGGCTGTGTCGTCACCGGTGTAGATGCAAGTGCCGCGCAGGTTGGTGCAACAAAAGAAAGAGGTATTAAGGCTGTTGTGGGGAATGGGGAGTCTTTAGGTTTGTTGGATGAATTTGATGGTATAATAAGTAATGCGGCTTTGCACTGGATGCGGCGGCCAGAAAAAGTTATCGCTAACGTCTGGCTGAACCTAAAACCAGGTGGCGTTTTTGTTGGGGAAATGGGAGCTAAAGGAAACGTTTCTAGTGTTGTAGAGACTCTATCTTCTCTTTTGGAGAGAAGGGGGCATGATTCTAAACTCCACAACCCTTGGTACTTTCCAACAGAGGAAGAGTACAGCGAATTACTCATGGCTCAAGGGTTCAATATTAATACTACCTCTACGTTCTCAAGACCCACCAAGATTAAAGGTGACTTAGTGTCCTGGCTTCGCATTTTCGCGCAGAGTTTTGTAGCTCCTATCGAAGAAAAAGAACGAGATTTTTTTTATAAAGAAGCAGAGACGGCACTGCGACCTTACTTATATTCTGAAAAGAACGGCTGGATAGTGGATTATGTCAGGCTACGCTTCAAAGTATATCGTCCGACTAGTTAAGGAGAATTTTCGTGGCATACCTAAATTATGAAAAGAAGACTGTAAATGGCGGTTTAGTGGTCTTTGCTCGGTTTGAAGGAGCTACAGAGCTTAATTTAATAGATCAAAAAATCTCAGAGGAATGCAAGAAAACGTTTGAAGAAATTTTAGCTCTTGAAGGTCTCAGGTGTGTTTTTCTTTCTGGCGCTTCAGGGAAGTCGTTCATTGGCGGAGCAGATTTAAAGTCTCTCCGGTCCTTAACTACGGGGTCTGCTAGCGGTTTTATAAAGTCGATCCATGAGCTTTGCCATGTGATTCGAACGGCGAAAGTACCAGTGATAGCTGTAATGTCAGGGTTGTGCCTGGGAGCTGGTTTGGAGATTGCGGTTTCTTGCGACTTTAGAATAGCTGACGATAGTATTCGTTGCGGCATGCCTGAAGTTAGAGTGGGAGTGCCATCAGTGGTGGAGGCAGCTCTATTGCCCGGTATTGTAGGATGGGGGAAAGCGCGTGAATTGATGCTGCGTGGAAATATCATACTTGCTAAGGAGGCCTTGGCGATAGGTTTGGTCGAACACGTTGTAAACGGAAGAGAACGGGCTGTTTTGATTGACTTGGTGGCCTCAGAGATATTGCAATGTGGTCCGGAAGCGATAGCAAGCCAGAAAACATTATTCCTGAAATGGGAGAACGAAGCGATTGATGATGCGATTGAGATGGGAGTTGATTCTTTTATAGCAGCATATAAGACAACTGAGCCAAAAGAAATGATTAAAAAATTTTTTGATAGGTAAAATAGGCTCCGCTATTTTACTAGAGAAGCGTTACTTGTGAGCCTGAGCCCAATCATTAACGACGGCAGCAGCTTCGTTTAACAATACATCAAACTCTTCCGAATACTTTTCGATTTCGTCATTGGGTTCCTTTGATGTATTCTCCGCTATTGATTCAAAATCAGTGGTTAAGGGCTCTCTACCTTGAAAGACTCGAATTTTGTTTTCGAGTAAACGTCGGTTAAGGCGGCCCTCAGAATAACGTGTGTCTCGAACCGACTCCATGAGGGATACTATTTTGTCGTTTCGAGTCTCCTCAATAAGTTTTTCGATAGCTATTAAACTTTGAAATGCTTTGTTAGTTTTTACCCTTTCACTATGAAGGTCAGACATTTTCTTTAACCGTAGGTCATTTTGTTGCATTGGTAAGTATGTGGCAGGTTTGATAGCTTCCCATGCTAAGGCATTATCCAGTGATCGCTCGCCGTATTTTTTCGATGAAAAAGGAATAGGAAATATCACGTCTGGGATTACTCCTCGGTGCTGAGTACTCTCTCCGTTAACTCTAAAAAACTTTGCGATAGTTGTTTTCAATTCTCCAAGCTTTCCTTTCATCGATTTATCGAAGCCATTTAAATCTACCAGGTTTTGAACGGTTCCTTTTCCAAAAGTAGCTTCACCTATTAGGACTGCTCGATTGTAGTCTTGCATTGCTCCGGCAAATATTTCAGATGCTGAAGCACTATGTCTGTCGACCAAAACTCCCAAAGGCCCTTTGAAAATAAAGCCTTGCTTGTCATCTTTTTCGGCACTAATACGACCGCGAGAATCTTTGACTTGGACCACTGGCCCGTAATCTATGAACAATCCAGTCAATGCAGTAGCTTCCGAAAGTGAACCTCCGCCATTAGACCTGAGATCTATCAGAATCCCCTCCACTTCGGCCTTAACGAGCTCCGTTATTAATTCCTGCACATCTCTAGTAGTGCTTCTATAGTTCTTCACACCTCTGCTACGCGCATCAAAATCCAAATAGAAAGTAGGAATTGTAATGACACCTATTTTGGACGTTACGCCTTTATTATTTATGTTTAATACCGATTGCTTTGCAGCCTGGTCTTCTAATTTAATGGTGTCTCGAGTTATCGAAACGACATCAGTTGGTGCGCCGACAGAGCTACCTTTCCGCAATACCTCAAGCCGCACCAAAGATTGCTTAGGGCCTCTTATGAGATCAACGACATCATCAAGACGCCACCCCACAACATCTACAATCGGTCCACTTTCGCCTTGACCTATTCCAACAATGCGATCGGAAGGAAATAATGCTTCGGTTAAGTCTGCTGGACCTCCAGTAACAATTTCTTTGATTAAAGTAAGCTCGTTTTCACTCTGGAGGATGGCACCAATCCCTTCAAGAGACAGACTCATTCGTATTCTAAAATTTTCAGATTGTCTAGGTGAAAAATACGTGCTGTGAGGGTCAACACTTCTAGTGAAGGAATTGATGACAGTTTGAAAAACATCGTCACTAGTGAGCTGTTTTGCTCTACGAAGTGCGCCTTTGTAACGGGTTTGCAACTTAGACTTGATCTCATCCGGACCTTTCCCCGCAAGTCGTAAAGAAAGAACGTCATTTTTGACTTTCTTTCTCCATATATTATTTAATTGCACGACGTTTGTAGCCCAATTTTCTTCTGACCTGTCGATAATTAAGGATTCATCACTTTTGAATTCAAAAGTATTGTCAAGTTGACTTAAACTAAACGAGATCCTGTTTTCTAATCGTTTTCTGAATGTTTTGAAAATATTGAACATAGGGTCTAAATCTGGCTTCTTCAAGTAGTCGTCTACTAAATGCTTGTGAAGGCTAAAACTGTCAATATCTGTTTTGAGAAAATGAGTCCTTTGTGGGTCTAACATTTTGATGTACTGGTCTAAAATTTTTTCAGATAGCTTGTCATTTAATAGGGTCTTTTCATAATGATAATTACCGAGAACATACGTTACTATTTTTGATGCTCGCCCGTGCTCGAGAGAAGACCGTAAGGACTCCTCTGCTACTATTGGAGCTTCGGCTAAGGTAGCATTAGAAAAGCTCAATAATGCTAATGAGAGGAATCCTATGGCTGATTTTTTTTTCATTGGTATAAAATGTTCTCTGTAACAGACTGTTCTGGCTTACTGTGTATCAGTTTATCTTATTAACTGGGGCTTAGGTGAGAATCAGCTGAATTAAGTTTATTACATTGACCCTAAAAATAATTCTAAAAGAGCTTCAATAAAAAATGCCTTACAAATTCATTGATCGACAGCAAGACTTAGATACTTGGATTGATAGAGTGTCCGCTATTAAGGTCATAGGTCTTGATACAGAGTTTCTTTGGGAACGGACTTATTTTCCAAAACTCTGCCTGATTCAAATAGCTGCTGATGATTCTATAGCATGTATCGATACTTTAGCTTTGGAGGATCTCTCTTGTCTAAATGAAATGATGCACGTTTCTACCGTGCAAAAAGTGTTCCATGCGGCCAAACAGGACATTGAAGTGCTTCATGTTGCTGGCCTGGAGGCTCGCGAGCAGATATTTGACACACAGGTAGCTGCCGGATTGCTAGGTATGGCAGAGCAAATTGGTTATGGGGACTTAGTCGAGACTCTTGTAGGAGTCCGCTTAGAAAAATCTCAAACCAGGACTGATTGGACGTCCCGACCGCTTAACATTCGTCAATTGGATTACGCTGCAAATGACGTGAAGTATCTTGCAGACATGGCACAAATTATGTCAGAGAAATTACTGTCACTAGGAAGATTAGATTGGTGTTTGGAGGATTGTCGCAGATTACAACAGTCCTATCGATCGGTCTTAGCCCCCTGGGAGAGAATCTCAGGTATCGGAAAGCTAGAATCAAGAAGTTTCGCGATAGCGGTGGGTATAGCTGTTTGGAGAGACGATAAAGCGAAAGAAATGGATTTACCGAGGGGGTGGGTTTTTTCTGATAAGCAGATTTTATCCATCGCTGTAGAAAAACCTAAGACGTTAAAAGAGTTATCGTCTATCTTGAATGACAAACCAAATATACTCCGCAAGTTCAGCGAAAATCTGTTGGAACTTGTAGATAGTGACAGCTTAGTAAGCAGCCTTAGTGCGTATAGAAAAGTTCCACTTTCAATTTCGCAACGAAAGCACGCCAAAGAAATAAAGAAAAAAATAGCTACAATAGCTGCTGATCTTGATGTCGGCTCGAGCTTGCTGTGCACCTCTAAAGAGATAGAAGCATGTTTACGTGGAGATATTCCTGAAAGAATTTCCACTGGATGGCGCCAAGATCTTGTGTGTGGTCTGTTCGAGCCGATCTAAAACCTACACTCACGAGCGCTATTTTATCTATCTAGTTCAGAGTTTGGCGATATATTGATGGACAATTGTTGTGGTTCTTCAGGCTTTCTTCACACCAGTCGAGTATTTTTTTCTCAGTAGATTTCACATAACTGACTTGCCCGTTATCACTGCTAAACTGACTGGAAAATAAAGGTTCTTCTGGATAAAGGTTTTTGACAGTCTTAAAGAAGCCCTTAGGTAACCTAAATGCTCCTATTGTTATTGAATGGAGCGTTTTGAAATCAAGTTGTTCAGTTATTTGTTCGATTAAAAATGTATATTCTGCTCTAAAATTCTCAATAAACACTATCGGGTCAAGTCTTAGCGCAACAGGCCATCCAGCTAATTGTAATTTTTTGGCCGCGGAAAGCCGTGCAGCAAGGGAGGGCGTTTGGTGCTCTAGAGTCTTAATAACTGCAGCAGGACTTAAGCTAAAAGCGCAAATCACATTGTTACGGGGCTTCATTTCCAATAGCTTGCGCACCTGAGTGCTTTTAGTTCTTAATTCTAAAAATGCATTATCTATCGATGAGATTTCTTCTATGAAGGATTTCGAAAACTCAGTGATTGGATCTAGCGCTAAGCTATCGCAGTCATAACCGGAATAAAACCACATAGGTTCTTTGGTTTTGACGGCCAAAGCTCTAATATCTTCTATAAAATCCTCGTAATTGACAAAAATAACGTTATGGGCTGACTGAAACATTCCTTGCAAGAAGCAGTATCGACAATCGTAGATGCAATTAAGCATGTGTGAGAAATAGTAATTATGGGTCGTGTTTAAGCCGTATTCTGCCGGCGCAGGCATAATTCTTTTATTGTGCTTTTCCGCTAGTATCAAACAAGGATCTTTTTTCTGAATACGAAAGTCCTGTTGGTGACGGTTGAATATCTCGCCGTAGTGTTCACATGTTATGACCGTTGATTTAGGGAATTGGGACAATATTTTCAATGTCCTCGGATGTTTCTCTATTCTCTTTTCAACATAGATAAAGCTAAACATGTTCAGAATTTGGGCAGCAGTTTCTGCAGTCGACGATTTAAATTCTCTATCACGTCCTTTGCAGTCGCGCAGTTATTTAATTCCATGTCCTGCCATAAAGTTTGTTTGTCGAGGGCCTTAAAACGGCGAATACCCTCTCTAAGCTGACTTTTTTGTGTCTGGCTGAAATGCCATTTTTCGAATAATTCAGAACCAAGCTCTAGTTCGAAATTTCTAGCATCTTGCACTCTCATTTCTGCTTTTTTAATTAGGGCTTCTAAAGTCGGGATATGAGTTTTTACAATTTCGACGACGAGACTTTTAGTGATGTTCTTTGCATGGGATAATTTGTTATCAGAAATGAGCTTGAAAACGAATAGACATTCATTTTTTATATGCAAACTTGATCCCGCTGACATAAAACCTGCCGCTTCCATGTCACAAAGAGTATCATCGACATAATCATCAACAACGGCATCATGAGTTGTTAAAGGCTTGACCAAAGTATTAGGGAGCTTGATTAAATTTGGATACCAAGTCTGTCGGCTGCTTTTACTTATGACTTTAGATACTGCTACGGCAGTGCCGATTGCATGATCTTTATGTCCAGCGATACCGAAATTTATCCAAATATGGTTGGGCAGAATTGAGAAAAAAGCAGCGGTATGAGCCAGTGCCGCGGCGCTAGGGCATTTGCCAATACCGGTGATAACTATTTTTAACTGCTCATTTGCATAGATAGGAAATGGATGTTGCTGCACGCTTTTTAGTCTGTAATGATCGATTAGCGGTTGAGCCTCCGCTTTCAGTGCCACTAAAAGAGTTGTAGTGCCAGTAAGTTGCATTCTATTTTTTCGATCCTTTTTATAAGGTCTTTGTGCCCGCGCTTTTTTGCTCCATTTAGAACAACGTCAAGTTTTTTACGCAAGGCTTCTTTCACTTGTTGACGTTGACCGGATGTAAGAGGTTCTTCCACGATTATTTTGTAGAGCGATTGTATCCTATATTGGTCCAGTATTGGGATAGACTCGGATAATTGGTCGGCGTGGCCTGCGTGTTTATATACCAAAGACTTATCGATAAAACCAACTCTTTCCTGAGCAGTTATTCTCAACCATAAATCATAGTCCTCACAAGCTGGCAGCAATTCGTCAAAGCCGCCATGGCGATCTAGCAGAGCTTTTTTTATGAAAGCTGATGATGGGGATATCATACATCTTAGTAAGCTGACGCCGAAGAGTTGGCCTCCTGATTTTCTATGATATTTCTTTTGGTTGACGTGTTTTCCATTTCGGAACCAGGTTTCATCGCAATGAATCAGAGAGATTGTAGGCTCTTGTTTGGCCATATCTGCTTGCTCTTCTAGCTTTTTCGGCAACCATTCGTCATCTGAATCTAATAAAGCGATCCAGTTACCCTGAGCAATTTTCACACCTGAGTTTCGAGCGATGCTCACACCTTGCCTGTCCTGTTTTATATAGTTCACTTGCGGATACTTCCGTGAAATCATTTCCTGCGTAGAGTCTTGCGAGCCATCATCTACGACTATGATTTCGGCAGGGGCTAGTGTTTGCTTATAGACGGAAGAAATTGCACGCTCTAGCATTTGCACTCTGTTGTAAGTAGGTATCACAACACTAATCATCTACCCAGATTTGCCTTATTAAATTTGTTTTGGATTTAGAACAAAACCAAAGTGTTGTGGCACCACTGCTTTAGCGATTGATTTTATTTTATAATTTTTGTCTCTGTAGCGTAATTTTGTGGGGATGTCATTTACAGTTTCGATCAGATCAGATGCCGCACTTAGATCTCTGTCGTCAACGACTCCCACTCCTAGGGCGGTAGACAGTAATAAATTCCCATACTCGTCTAAAAAAAACTCAAGTAAATCCGGCATCTTAGCTTCGTGATGTATGTAAAAACCAGAATGGTTTGAGAACCCGTAAAGTCTGGGCGTATATTCTAAAGAAACAAATGCTCGTTGAGGACCATTCTGCACGAACCACCGACCAAGATTGTCGAAGTTGTAGTTCCGCTGGAGAAATCGCTGCGTATTAGTATGGTGTACTTTCTCTCCCTTTATACTCCATTCAGCTCGTCTGTTGAGACTTAGCCAGCCAAAACATTCTGGAACGTCAGGCCATTTCGCCATTGCTTTTTGGACGCTTTTATCGATAATTATTTTTTCCGGAGGAGTGTTTATCATAAAATATCAAGATAGTGTTCGGATTATTTTTAGCACAGCTCTCGTGAGGATTTCTAATTCATCATCTCTAATGATATAGGGTGGCATAAGGTAGATCAGTTTTCCAAATGGTCTAACCCATACACCATGGGATACAAATTCCCGAGATATTTTGGGTAAATCGACTGGTGAGAACAGCTCGATAACACCGATTGCTCCGAGGACACGGACGTTTTTTACTGTCGTAAGCTCGGATGCTGGCTGTAAAGCGGTTTTGAGAAATTTTTCAATTCTTAAAACATTATTTTGCCAATCAGAACTGAGTAAAACTTCAAGGCTTGCATCTGCGCATGCACACGCCAGAGGATTAGCCATAAAGGTAGGGCCGTGCATGAAAACACCCGGATGTCCGTCCGCTATTGTGTCTGCAACCTCTTGATTGCAAAGTGTGGCGGCCAAGCTCATATAACCTCCAGTGAGGCTTTTGCCGACACACATGATATCCGGACTGACACCAGCATGTTCAGAAGCGAACATTCTACCTGTTCTACCAAACCCAGTTGCTATTTCATCAACGATAAGCAGCACATTGTTTTCGGTGCAGAAATGTCTGACTGCCTTTAAATAATCGGAATGGTAGAAATTCATCCCACCTGCTCCTTGTACAATTGGCTCAAGAATCACTGCACAGATTTCGTGTAAATGCTGTTCTGCAATTTTGGTGAAACCGTCGAACTCAGAAGGATCCCAGTCTCCGTTCGGGTCGTTTACGGGTTTAGGTGCAAAAAATTGTTTGGCCAGTGCGTTGCTATACAATCCATGCATACCGGTTACTGGATCGCATACGCTCATAGCACCGAAAGTATCTCCGTGATATCCACCTTCTAGAGTGAGAAATTTATTTTTACTCGGCTGGCCCTTTGATGCAGCCCATTGAATAGCCATTTTCATGGCCACTTCGACTGAAACAGACCCTGAATCACTAAAAAAGACATGTTTTAGCGCGGGGCTGGATAAGTCAATCAGTTTTTTTGCGAGCGTTACTGCGGGTTTGTGAGTGAGGCCTCCAAACATGATATGAGCCATATCCTCTAGTTGCGCACGGATTGCTGCGTTGAGTACAGGATGATTATATCCATGAATCGCGGACCACCAAGAAGACATCCCATCTATTAGATTCTGCCCATTTTCTAGAGTAATAGTACAACCGGATGCGCTTTTTACGGGAAATACTGGGTGCGGATTTACAGGTGAAGTATATGGGTGCCAGATATGGTCGTGATCATACTGAACCCAATCAAAAGGCTCGTTGTTCATGACGTTGCTTTTTTCCAATAGAGATTGAAAGGGGGCGAAAAGACCTCAACACTATCGGCATCAATTACCACATTTGGGAAAACTAAAGGCTTATTTTCCTTTTTATAAGTTACGAGCTCTGTGTTGATAGGTAAGTTGTAAAATAAGGGGCCATTTTTTGAAGCAAAATCATTGAATTGGCCTAATGCATCTGCTTGTTCGAATATTTGAAGATATGTGGATATGGCGCAAGGACTATTGTATATCCCAGCGCAACCACATGAGGACTCTTTTGTTTCTTTTGTGTGTGGAGCGGAGTCGGTGCCCAGGAAAAAGTGCTCGTCTCCTGAGCAGGCTGCTCGAAGAAGTGTTCGTCTATGTTCTTCTCTTTTAGCTATCGGCAGGCAGTACATGTGAGGTCTAATTCCGCCTTGGAACATAGCGTTTCTGTTGATAGAAAGGTGGTGGGGTGTGATGGTTGCGGCTAAGCAGCTAGGGTTTTCATTTTCTATGTACTCGACAGCCTGTTTGGTAGTGATATGTTCAAACACAATTTTTAACTTCTTATGTCGAGCTCTCAGAGGTATTAATATTTTTTGAATAAAAACATTCTCTCTATCAAAAACATCAACATTGTCGTCTACTACTTCGCCATGTACTAATAGGGGACAACCGAGTTCGCTTAGAACATCGAAAACATCATCAAGATAACTAATATTTGTGACGCCATTATTAGAGTTAGTAGTTGCACCGGCAGGATATAGTTTTGCCGCGGTATAGGCGCCAGATTTCAAGCCTTCTCTGAGATCATCTGGATCCGTCGTATCAGTAAGATAACAGGTCATTAGAGGCGAAAATTTTGACTTATCAGGAAGTTGATTTAAGATTTCATCGCGATAGGCCGTAGCCATTGACCTTGTCGTTATCGGGGTAGGAAGATTGGGCATAATGATTGCCCTTCCAAAATCGCGAGACGTGTCGCCGATTACCGCCGCCAACACATCATCATTCCTAACATGAAGATGCCAATCATCTGGTCGGTTGAAAGTAATAACGTTTTCATTTTTCATACGTGGAATTTAGCACGACTGCTGCCTTTTTGATGAATTATTTATTTTTTTGGCCTCGTTTCTAATGATTGTTACTATAGGCTCGGTAACCTTAACTTTTAGACTATGTAAGTTAAGAAATAATTAGACCAACAGAGACAGGAGTTGAAAGAATGCTGGGTCAAATGATGGATACGCCTTTGTTGATAAAAAATCTCGCGTCCCATGCCGAGAGAAATCATGGATTCCAGGAAATAGTATCCGTTGCAGTGGATAATGATCGACACCGATATACTTTCAATGAAGCGTTATCCCGCTCCCGGAAAGTCAGCAACCTACTTGACAGGTTGAATTGTGCTTCTGATGCTCGAATAGCGACACTTGCTTGGAATGACTACCGGCATGTGGAATTATACTATGGAGTGTCCTGCAGCGGCCGAGTGTTGCATACCGTAAATCCGAGGTTGTTTCCTGAACAACTGATTTATATTCTTAACCATGCTGAGGATGAATTCGTTTTCTTCGATGTCGCCTTTACTAAGTTGCTGGAATCAATAGCTAGCGATTGTCCTTCTGTCAAAGGTTATGTAGCTCTAGCTCCGCGCAGCTGCATGCCTGACAGCAATCTTCCTAATCTGATGTGTTATGAAGACTTGCTAGCAAAAGAATCCTCAGACTACGATTGGCCAGATTTAGATGAGAACACCGCAAGTGGTCTTTGCTACACGTCAGGGACTACTGGGAACCCCAAGGGAGTCCTCTATAGCCATCGCAGTACAGTCTTACATACTTATGGCATGTGTATGCCTGATGCGGCTAGCCTTTCTGCTCAAGATGTAATTTTACCTGTGGTTCCTATGTTCCATGTTAATGCTTGGGGCTATCCCTATGCTGGAATGATGGTAGGGGCAAAAATTGTACTTCCTGGACCCAAGTTAGGTGATGCGGAGACACTAGTTAGTTTGATAAACGAAGAGGGCGCTACCATAGCTGGGGGTGTTCCTACTGTTTGGCTGCCATTGCTGGAATATCTTAAAAACACAAAAAAAGAAATAAAGACGCTCACCCGCACGGTTATTGGAGGTTCTGCCTGTCCGTTATCCATGATGGAAGAATTTCGAGACAATTACGGAGTCAGGGTTTTGCATGGTTGGGGAATGACAGAAATGAGCCCTGTGGGCGTTGTTAATACCCCGAATGCGAGAACTAGTGGGCTAATCGGCGATGAATTGAAAACGCACCTTGTCAAACAGGGGAGAGCCCTGCCGGGAGTTGAGATTAAAATTACTGATGAAGATAATCGGTCACTGCCGTGGGATGGAATCAAGTTTGGCGCTTTAAAAGTTCGTGGCCCGTGGGTGTGCTCCGGCTACTACAGAGTGAAAAATTCCGATGCCCATCAGTCAGACGGTTGGTTTGATACTGGCGATGTCGCAACCATAGATATAAACGGTTGCGTGAAGATTACAGATCGGACTAAAGACGTCATTAAATCAGGTGGAGAATGGATTAGCTCTATAGAACTTGAAAATGTCGGAATGTCTTACCCAGGCGTTAGGGAATGCGCAGTTGTTGGTATGGCCCACGCTAAATGGCAAGAGCGTCCATTACTTGTTGTTGTTGCTAAAAATTCTTCCGAAGACTTTTCGGTAGCACAATTTTTGTCTTTCTTTGAAGGCAAAGTCGCAAAGTGGTGGATACCTAACGATGCAATTTTCGTTTCTGAGCTGCCGCACACAGCAACTGGAAAAGTTAGCAAGCTTCTCTTACGCGAGTCTTTAGAGGGTTATAAATTTCCCGACGACAATTAAAATAATCGGTCGGCCAACAAGAAAGCGAAGTTAAATTTTTCTGGCATTTTATGTTTTAATGTAAGGCTATTGAGAAATAAACATGTAAAAAGACGATGCATCAAATGTTTGAATGCCATTACTTGGAGAGAATTATATGAGTGAATCTATTGTTATAGCAGGGCTTGCACGAACGCCCATGGGTGGGATGCAAGGCGATCTCTCAAACGTTTCTGCACCTGTCCTAGGTGAGACAGCTATCCGTGGTGCGCTAAAGCGCGCTGGAATCGCGCCAGAGGCCGTCGAAGAAACTATCATGGGGTGCGTGTTGCCTGGCGGCTTAGGGCAAGCACCAGCCAGACAAGCGTCTATGGGTGCAGGTATTCCTGACTCAACGCCTTGCACAACGGTTAATAAGATGTGCGGCTCAGGTATGAAGACTATTATGATGGCACACGATGCTATTAAGGCAGGGTCGGCAGACGTCATCGTTGCTGGGGGCATGGAGAGCATGACCAACGCGCCCCACATGCTACCTAAGTTGCGGAGCGGAATGAGGCTAGGACATGGAGAAGTTTTGGACCATATGTTGGTCGACGGCTTAGAGTGCGCTTTTGAGAAAGGGCGTTTGATGGGTAATTTTGCGGAAGATTGCGCAACGAAATACGAGTTTACGAGAGAAGCTCAAGATGCTTATGCGATTGAATCATTGAAAAGAGCTCAGAGTGCTATAACAAAAGGATTATTCAAGCCTGAAATTGAGGCGGTTAAATACCAGACTCGCAAAGGTGAGGTCAACGTCGATACCGATGAGCAACCTGCAAAAGCGCAATTAGATAAAATACCTAGCTTGCGTCCTGCTTTTGCAAAAGATGGCACGGTGACTGCTGCAAACTCTAGCTCGATCTCAGATGGAGCTGCGGCAGTAGTTTTATGCTCAGAAACTAAAGCTAAAGAACTTGGAGTAAATGCAGTCGCGCGCATCTTAGCCCACACCTCTCATGCTCAGGCACCAGGTTGGTTTACCACTGCGCCCGTATATGCCATTGATAAATTACTGACCAAAGTGGGTTGGTCTGTTGAGGACGTTGATTTATTCGAGGTGAACGAAGCCTTCGCGGTTGTGGCCATGGCCGCTATGAAAGAAATAGGGATCTCTCACAATAAATTGAATGTTAGAGGAGGCGCATGCGCCCTTGGCCACCCTGTCGGCGCATCAGGTGCCCGCATTTTGGTGACACTAGCGCAAGCACTTATTGATTCAGGGGGCACCAAAGGGGTCGCCAGTTTATGCATAGGTGGGGGCGAGGCAACAGCTATGGCAATCGAACTGGTGTAACTTTTTTAATGTAGAGTTTAGTTTGGGGTTGTCTTTCGACTTAGATTCTTAGAAAAAGTTAATATTTTCAATGTCTGTAAAACGTTGTTCATGGGTGGATTGCTCGAAGCTTCTTGATATGGGCTACCACGATAAAGAATGGGGGGTGCCTGTTACCCGTGACAATAGCTTGTTTGAGCAACTGACATTGGAAGGGGCTCAAGCGGGACTTAGCTGGTCTACTGTGCTCAAAAAACGCGAATGCTACCGGGTTGTATTTCATCAATTTTCGATTGTTAAGGTAAGCCTATTATTACCAAGTGATATTGATGTGTTTATGCAAAACGCTGGGCTTATAAGACACCGAGGGAAACTCGAATCTGTGGTTTCTAACGCGCATGTTTTCGCTGAGATTCAAAGAGAACACGGCAGCTTTTATAATTATGTGTTGGATGTTATCGGTGGCCTATCTTTAGAGAATAGCGCTGGTGTATTAAGTCAACGTCTGAAGTCTCTGGGGTTTTCTTTTGTGGGACCCACAGTTGTTGAATCTTTCTTGCTTGCGGCTGGCTTTTGGAACGGACACGACCAGGACTGTTTTAGGAGAAGCCAAATAGAAGCTTTTTGAACGCAAAGAAAACCCCAGAATTCTGGGGTTCTTAAGATCTTTTAGAGGCTTTGCGTTTACTGAAGCATAGGAAGTCGACTGATTTTTCCATCAGAGACGGTTATCGCAGTGCCTCGCCCACCTAATACGAGAAGAGAGCCATCTGGCATCGATACGGGTGTTTTAATCCAGGACAATAATTTTAACTCTGTCCTGTCCGCCATTTGCCATTCGCCATCGTCTGACATCGCGCCCATCAACCCCACAGCTCCGGATATGACCGGTAGATTACCTTCACCTAAGGCTACTCCAAAGAGCCCTTCTCTGCCTGGTTTCATGTTTTCTTCCCAAGTCATCCCACTGTCAGCACTAGATTTGTTGACCCCTGCGGCGCCAACGAGCACAGCTACTTCCCCTTTTTGCACTCCAGCCATCCAATACGCAGGCTCAGGCTCTCTGGGAGTAACTTGGGTGTCTCGCCTTACCCACGTTTCTCCGCCGTCATAGCTTTGTAGCACCATCCCAAATTCTCCAGCAAGTGTTACAACTGTTCCGTTTAACATTACAACGTTCCATGAAACATCACCGCGTCGAAAAGGAGGGCCCGGTGCAAATTTTGTCTTTATGGTCGGCGCAGGATCCATATCTAATTGATTTTGAAATTGGATGAAACCTTCATCCGGATAAAGTATGTAGTCCTCTCCATCTATGGCCGGCTTACCGTTTACGGTAGCCTTGAATTCTAGACTATCACTGTCCAAATTGGACACGCCGATATACCAGTCTGCTGCGAAAGCAGCAGGAAATTCGATTAAAGGAAGGCTGACTTCTTCGATAATAACTTCCTCAAAAGTAACTCCGTCGGTACTTTTTGAGATCATCCCGCGTCCTCCTACCGCCCAGATACCAGACTCGTTCGATGAAATATCTAAAATAGGTTCGTTATATTCAGACAGTTGTTGCACTTCGGAAATCACTTTTCCATCATAGCGATAAAGCATACCGTTGGAACTTCCTAAAAGCACATCAGTATCCGAAACCACTCTTAACGACGTGAAGTCGACAGATGGTGTTTCCGGAATCATAGATAGAGTAGCGGCTTCCTGAGTTACTTCAAGCAAGCCGACTAATCCATGGAGGCCAGCAACTATCACTCGTTCTTGACTAGGAAGATAGCCAGCGTCCATGACATCCACGTAGGATGTCTGAGTCGCGGAAGCGTTGCTCGAACCGAAGGCGAGTGAGGCTAGTAAAATAGTAGATGCAATTTTTGACTTACAAATCATTGGGATTCCCTGTTTCTCTTCAATGAACCGAAAAATAAATTCCGTGATTTTTGTTCTTTAGTTGATATATTTTTAACCGTATAGTCTTTCCACTAGAAAAGTTGTTACGCTAAAATACCAGTTATGTATGTCAGCGCGCAACGTTTAAGATGTAAATTCTTTGTATCCGCCGCCGAAATAGATCAGCGGTGCAGTGTCGGCAGATGAGTTGTCGTCTATCTGCTCTACTTTGCCACAAACTATTTTGTGATCTCCTCCTTTGTACACATTTGCCACGGAGCAAGTGAAAGATATTAACGAGCCGTCAAGCACTGGAGGACGATTAGGCTTCGCAGACCAACTTACACCGTCAAATTTGTTATCTCCTTTTTTTGCAAAGCGTCCAGATAGGCTTTGCTGTGAGGTAGACAGGACGTTTATGCAGAAGGAGTTAGTTTCTAACATGGGAGCTAAAGTATCCGAGTTATTGTCTACGCACACGAGTAACATTGCCGGTTCCAATGAGAGAGAACTTACTGCATTCATCGTGAGACCAAATGGAACCCCTTTGCTATCAACTGTCGTAACTATCGATACGCCAGACGCCCATAGGCTACACGCTTTTCGAAAAATGGCAGAATCGTTTTGGTCATTCATAAAAAATTGTTTCCTCTTCAGTGGATTGATACATGCTCTACAATTAGCACCAACGACTACGAGTTGAGCCGGGGAACCGTTTGACCAGCACGCAAGCGACATAAGGTTATTTTAATCCCACAATCACCAAGTCTTTTGGCAAATAGCTCACGGATTTTAGCGATAATGAGCGTCGCAGAGCAAGAACGCATTTAATACAGCACCCTTTAACTCTATGCGTAGGTGTTTTTGAGGAAGTGTTTTTGTCTTAAAAACGTAACGCTAATTGTCGCTCAATGCTTGCAGTGCCTACATAAGGCTAGTCTAAAACTGCTTTTATGTCGCGTTGCAATAATAAAAATTGTGGGCTGTTGTTTAAAAGCAACGTAATTAGTGTTTACCTTTTACCACAAACGTGACAAAATCACGCGATGAACTCCTCAAACCGAATGTTGGGGAGGAAAATTATGGTCGACGTAGGGGAATCTTAGTGACGAAAACTAGTTTTACGAAAGGGCAAAGAATAGCAAATTGGTTATTAGACCACAGGATGACGACCGTTTTAGGGATAGTTATTCCGACGCTCATTTTGGCATGGTCATTACCTTCGATAGAAGTTTATTCTCGATTTGCTGACTTGTTGCCGGCGAAGCACGAATACATAAAAAACTACAATCGAATGAAGCAGACCTTTGGTGGCGCTAATGTAGTAACTATGTCTATTGAAGTCACCGGCGAAAACGAGGATATTTTTACCTACGAAACTTTAAATAAAATTAAATACCTGACTGATGAAGTCGACATGATTCAAGGTGTAAATCATTATCAAGTTGCTAGTATTGCCCATCCGAAAATACGACGTATCAGGACAACTGCAGGGGGGTTGATTAAGTCTGAGCCCGTCTTGCCCAGAGACATTCCAACCCAGCCCGAGTTGCTAAAGCAGTTGAGAGAAGAATCATTCAACAATGATATAGTATATGGGACGTATATTTCGACAGATGGGAAAGCGGCTTTAATACTTGCTGGCTTCGATGAAGAGCGGCTTGATTACAACAAGATTTTTACTCGGCTTAAAGATCTCAAAACCGAAATAGAAGCAGACGGTGTTACTAATCTTTATGTGGCGGGTGAACCGATGTTGAAAGGATGGATCTATTTCCATTCTGCTGAACTTACACTTATTTTCGGTATCACGTTGGCTGTAATGATACTCTTGCTTGCGCTTCATTTCAGGTCCTTCGCCGGCGTTTTTGTTCCTCTTTTTGGGACAGGAATGGCCTGTATCTGGGGACTTGGCTTCGTTGGCTGGATGAACTTCAATCTCGACCCTTTGATTTTGGTTGTACCAATTTTAATATCTGCCCGGACCGCTAGTCATTGTGTGCAGATGATGGAACGGTTTCATGATGAGATTCGGAAAGGACAGTCACGCGACGCGGCGGTTCGAACAAGTATGGGTGAGCTTTTGGTTCCTGCCTCCATAGCTATTTTTACCGATGCCGCCGGGCTTTTTGTTCTTACCGTGTCGTCAATCCCTATCATTGCTAAGCTAGGCTACTTCTGCAGCTTCTGGTCAGGAAGTAACCTCATAACAGTGTCGGTCTTAGTCCCTGTGCTTTTATCATACTTGCCCACTCCCAAAATTAGCCAAGAAGAAAACGACGTCTACTCAAATATCATGGGTCGATGGTCGACTTTCTTAGTCAGTGATAAAGCCCAGAAACCAATTTTTGGTTTTGCGATAGTGCTGATGGGTTTCTCTTTATTTTACGCAAAAGATATGGTGGTTGGGGAAAACATGCCTGGGTCGCCAATACTATTTCCTGATTCAGAATATAACGTTGCCGCTAAAGCAATCGCTGAGAAGTTTGCGGGAGCGAACCAATTCAGTATTTATTTTGAGTCCGAAGAAGCTCACACGATGAAACAGCCAGCGATAGTGGCTACCATGGAAAAATTCGCACTTTACATGAGAGACACCGATGGTTTTGGTGGAACGCGTACTATTCCGCATTTAGTGAGATCTATAAATAGGCTTTACCACTATGATGATCCAAGGTGGGGTCTAGTGCCGTCGTCTCAAAGAGACATTGGTAACACTCTGTTTATGTATGAAGCGGGGGCCGCAATTCCTGGCGTTATTTTAGAATATATGGATCTAGAGGCGCGCACAGCGAACTTTGTGGTTTTTTATAAAGATGCCACTGGTCCAACAGTAACGAACGCAATGATCGCCGCCAAAAAATTCCTAGATGAGAATCCGATGGAAGGGGTCACTCCTCGCTTTGCCGGAGGTATTATTGGAACTACCGCTGCGGGGAACGAAGAAGTTGAAGAATCGGAGTTAAATCAAACTATATTGATTATGATAGTCGTGATGGTGTCAGTGATGGCTACTTACCGATCTATTACCGCAGCCTTGTTGGTTTTTGTAGTATTAGCGATGGCGGTTATTATCAATCGAGCGTATATGGGATTTAGAGGTATTGGTCTTAACATCAATACGCTTCCGGTGACAGCTGTAGGTATTGGTATTGGCGTGGATTACGCTATTTACATGCTGGACAGAATCCGTGAAGAAGTAAGACATAGATCGTTAGATGAAGCAGTTAAAACTGCTTTATCAACTACTGGTGCTGCCGTTCTTTTTACGGCCGTGACTGTAGTTGCTGGAATTGTTTACTGGATATTTGGTTCTTCGCTTAGATTCAATAGTGAAATGGCAATGCTGCTTTCGCTGTTAATGATAAGCAATATGATCGGGGCGATTTCTCTATTGCCATTATTAGTTAAAGTGTTCAAACCAAGCTTTGTTATGAGAGAGCAGACAGGCGATACGTCTTCTGATCAATCGGATTCGAAGCCTGTAGAGACTTTAAGTTAGTAGGGCACCGGAGAAATCGTGAATAGTGGCGCTCGAGAGATCGAGTGCCTTGTAGTAGGGAGCTACCAATAGCTTTAGAGCTATCGGAAGCTAAACAATTAAAGGGGAAACATGGGAGATTTAACCATGAGAAACTTAAAAGGCACTTTAAAAATTGCCCTTTTTGCGCTAGTACTTGCTGTTTTCGCAGGTCCTTCGCAGGCACGTATTACAGTTGACGCCTTTGGTGGCGAGCTGGAAGTGGAAGGGTTTTTAAAGAGTGAGGTTCGTTCACGTATTTTGAACGGAAAATCTTACCTAGGTCAGTGGATTAACAAGTTTCAAGTTGAAGCCGCGTTAAGTTACAACGACATAGGTATTTTTGATGAATTAACATTTGTTGCCATCGCTAGACCTGAATACGATATTGTTCAAGACATGGGTGACCTGTCTTCTAACCACATCGGTGAAGGAACTACAGGTGTATCTACCAGTGACCGCCAAAAATTTGGCATAACCACTGACGCTCTAGGTTGGGGCGGCTTTGGGTTTGTGGGGTTAGGAAGCACCTCAACAGGTGGTATTGGTAAAATGGTTGAAGGCGGATTAAAAAATCAATCTTGGATTGATCAAAACTTTGAAGTTGCCTTCTCTCAAGATG
>JABISZ010000100.1 GCA_018668255.1 Pseudomonadota bacterium
TCCATGTCTGGCTCTACACCATCGAGATACTGCTCCATCGCTGCATCATCCATTTCTACAGCACTTTCAATCATTCTTTCACGATATTCTTCAACTTTTTCTACCATGTCTTCTGGAACGTCGCCGATAGTGTATTTCTCAGGGTCGCCAGAGTCATCCCAAATCCAAGATTTTCTGGTTAGGAGATCCACGACCCCTTTAAATTCATCTTCAGTACCGATCGGCAGAACCATCACTACCGTACGAGCTCCCAGTACTTTTTCCACTTGGTCAACTACACGGTAAAAATCTGCACCGGTTCTATCTAGTTTGTTTACATAGATAATACGTGCAACCTCGGAATCGTTAGCATATCGCCAGTTTGTTTCTGATTGTGGCTCCACACCTCCAGAGCCGCAAAATACTCCCACACCACCATCTAAAACTTTTAGAGAGCGATAAACTTCAATCGTAAAGTCAACGTGCCCCGGAGTATCAATAATATTGAATCTATGATCTCTCCAAAAACAAGTCGTGGCTGCCGACTGAATCGTGATTCCGCGTTCTTGCTCTTGATCCATGAAGTCAGTCGTCGCAGCGCCGTCATGCACTTCACCGATCTTGTGTATTTTCCCGGTTAACTTTAAGAATCGTTCAGTAGTTGTCGTTTTTCCCGCATCAACGTGTGCAAAAATCCCAATGTTTCGATAAAGCGTAAGGTCTGTCATGTGTAGCCTCTAGAAAATAGCGCACTGCGCGTCTGTTCTCAGACGCATACGCTTATAACATTATTGATAAAGAATTCGGCGGCATTATATTGGCAAAAGATGAATCTTTATAGCTCTGAATCAACCTAAATAGCAAGAACGGCCAAAAAGAACCAAAATTGGTCAAAAAACGACAATATATTTCAGTATTGCCCAACAATTCATCACTAACATGCACATTCATTTGCTTCTCCCCTTTCGACAAAAAACTGTATTATTGGTTTTTAGCATTTAGTCGTGGAATCAAGGAGTCTATAGAGTGGCATGTTTTATTTTAGTACACGGTGCTTGGCACAACGGCGAGCTTATGGAACCGGTCGCAAAAAGCATACGCAAAGCAGGTCATGAGGTTCATCTTCCCACCCTCCAAGGTAATGGTCCTTCCGACGACAAATTCGTAGGCTTATCAGATGTGATCAAGTCATTAGAGAATTATATCCAGCAAAAAAAACTTTCAGACTTTATTCTAGTAGGTCACAGTTATGGTGGCATGGTCATTACTGGGATTGCCGATCTGATGCCTAAACGGATCCGAAGACTTGTATATTGGAATGCATTTGTACCGAATGATGGAGAGTCGCTTCTAGATATGACACCTCCTCACTACAAAGAATTGTTTGATTCGATCCTGCAACCTGACGGATCTGTAGCATTACCTTACGAACTCTGGAGAGAAGCTTTCATTAACGATGTTTCGTCAGAAGTGGCCGAGAAATACTACGATCAATTAAATGCCCACCCATACAAAACGTTTGTTGATAAATCGAACACTACAAGTAACCCATCAGAAATGGCCATAGGAAAGTCCTATATCAATGCAACTGAGGATACAGCTTTGCCCCAAAGTCTAGGCTGGCACCCAAGACTTTCAGAAAAGTTAGGAACTTTTCGATTGGTACAGTTAAGTGGTTCTCATGAAGTTTGTTTCTCGAACCCGGAACTTCTATCGAGCAAAATTATTGAAGCTGGCCGTGATTAGCTGACAGACTTGTCGCGAAGAGAAATAGTTGAAACACCATCGCATGAGAAGCTAAATGCTAGGCCTTAATCAAGGCCCAGCATTTAGAAGTGCAAGCGCTTTATTTACCAAAAGCCGCTTTCAATGAACTCACCATAAGCCCTAAAGCTTCTTTACCGGCTTCTAAAGCGCCTGGGAAAAGTGTGAATCCGTGAATAGTCCCGTCATAACACTTATAATCAGACTTGATTCCAGCCTTTTTTAGCTTTTCAGCATAAGCCTTCCCTTCATCTCTAAGCGGATCAAATCCGGCTGTAATAGTCAACGCGGGAGCAACACCAGCTAGGTCGGTCACTGACATCACTGTCGCGTGTTCGTCCAAAAGTGACACTTCGCCATTATTAGTATAAAGACCACCAAACCAAGCCATATCTTCCATAGATAGAAAATACGCACCTCCACCGAACTCTTCGCGAGAAGGGTAGACGTTGTCTGAAAAATCAGTGACTGGGTAAACCAAAAGCTGGAACACTATCTTCTCTCTTAGCTGTAGCGCGACAACAGCTGCCATGTTCCCTCCAGCACTATCGCCGGTAACTGCTACGCGGGAGCTATCGCCCCCGATACTCGCAGCATTAGCCACTACCCATTCTGTAGCAGCGATACAGTCTTTTACTCCGGCAGGAAAAATATGTTCTGGCGCAAGCCGATAATCAACAGCGACTACAATGCTATCTGCTTCATTAGCCAAATAACGACACTGGTTATCATGGCTTTCGAGATCACCAATGACCCATCCACCTCCGTGATAAAGAACCACAACAGGCAATTTCTCATCTCCAATCGCTCTCGGAGTATACACTCTGATTGGAATCTCCCCATTTGGCCCTGCGACCGACTTATCGACACTACTGTGGATAGGAAGAGTCTCGCCCTGAAGGTTTTGTACCAATTGTAAGAAAACGGAACGACACGTTTCATAAGGCATCTCGTGTAATGCCGGTCCTCCGCCTGCAGCGATATTCTTCAACAATGCATCCGTACTTTGATCTAGAGACATAATTTCTCTCCTTTACTCATATTTGAAATTGAAACAAAAAAACTTAGCAAAAACCCATTTTAGTTAGTTCACAAAGACTAAGTAAATTTGCCTGCGCGACTTACAAGCTTAACTTAACAGATACTGATATCATTTTTCTAGTTATTTTCGAGTCGAGCGAATTACTTTACCATTCGGTACAATATAGCTTTAATGGCATCTATCACTTTAATTTATGTCTAAATTCTTACCACAAAGGATACTGAGTGAAAAAAATTTTCAGAACTGCTGCCACTATAGGCAGTCTTATTCTAGCTACATCTAGCTTATCTCAAGAAACAAGTAATGAAAGCGAAGAACAGCTACTTTTCGTTGAACCGAGCGGTTGGGAAGAAATCTTTTCTAATCGACAAGACAATTTGTCCACAACAGAGTACGCACCCGCAGGCCAAGATGAGAAAAACTGGAAGGAGCTGCTGTCTGTTCAAATGCTGCTGGATCAGCCTGACGCTGACTTAGACTTAATGCTTACTCGAGTCGTCGATCACTTATCTCGACAATGCTCCGATTTCGACGTAAAACCTATTGCTTTAAATGGAGTCTCTCATCAGTATCCAACTGCAGCGGTCATGCTGCTCTGTGGTGCGAGCACACAAAACGGACTCGGCGAATTCAGCATATTGCGTGGAATTTCCGGTTACAAAAACTTCTATCTCCTCCAGAAAAGCTGGAGAGTAGAACCTTACGATACTGAAAACGAAATACCAGTTGACTTGGAAGCCAGGAAATTCTGGCTAGGTTACCTCTCCTACCTTGCGGTCTGTGAAGAAGCCTTGGGGAATTGTCCCCAGTATTAAACGGCCAAAAAAAAACGGCCAAACGGCCGTTTTCTCACTTAGGCTTCTTTTTAGAAACCGCTGACTGTTACACTAAAGTCACTCACGTCAGACTTGGTTTCCTTTACTATCTGATTCTGGCGACGAACTTCCGCATATCGATTCTCTTTCATGCTGGTAAGTCCTTGCCAAGCAACATTAGAGAAAAATGGTTTCGTATTCGCTGGCTTCTTAGTCAACAAGCCGACGACATCGACCTGAACTGAAGCAAATACTTCGTCGCTGCTGTTGTTATAATAACGATGACCTAACTCAAGAAACACCCCATTAAATATTTCAGAGTCTAATGACATTGACCATCCGTTATCTGCTTTTTTCTTTCCATCTTGATTCTGAGCACGCCACCTGAAGTAACCACCGTAAAACTTAGTTCTCGGCATATAAGGGAGAGGCATTCCGTATTCTATGTCAAATCCATCCATCGCTCTTTCAGAAAAATTAGTTTTTCGAGCTTTCTTCCAACCACTGGTTCCCCAGTAGAAATTAGTATTAATTTCACCCATTGTGGTTCTAAATTCAGCTCCCACAGAAACCCTTTGATGATCTAAAGGGAATTCGTGGTCATAGAAAGCGTTTACTCCCATTAATAACTTGTCATCCATCGCTAAATGTCTAGCGCCTAAGCCAATATTAACGGTGGTACGACGCTCAGCTGCTACCACACTAGCTTGAGTAAAAATTAATTTTGAGTTGTCTGCGCTCTCTAACAAAGGTGATAGGATTAATGCTTCGCCTTCTAAACCGTATTCGTCAGACCATTCTAGCTCTACTTGCGCAGTAGGAAACAAATTCCTCAACGCATTCTCCGCCACACTAGCAGACTTATCCCCAACCAAATTTGCACCATTTTGCAAGATCTCATTGACGTTTCCAGATAAGGCTGAGCCTACCATTTGTTTCCCGACGCTCGAGGCCATTCCTGGCTCATCAGCTGATAAAACAAAAGAAAATGCCAGCAGACCCGACGCTGCTAAACCAGTTATAAATTTTTTCACGCGAGAAAGCTCCCTATGAGGATGATACGTTAGTTTTAACATGTTGTTTAATTGTAATCTATTTCTTTCCGGCCACACAAGGCGCTTAAAGCCAATAAAAATAGAATTAACTAAAGGCCCAGCATATTAAAATCTGCTACTTTTTTACTAACCTGGCAACGCCGTCCGATTCTCGCCATTCCTTTAGTATCTCGAAAAAGGCTAATGGCCCTCCACCATAGACGTTAGATAAAAACCCATTTTTCTTATCTACTTTGCCTTCGCTGTTATAGTACCCTGGGGTGCACTCAGCGAAGAATCGTTCGCCCACTCTAGCCAACTTTTTGATCGTAGCCCCCCACTCCTCTTCAGCAGCGACGGTTGCTTCCAAATTAACCCTGTTTTCCTTCCCGTACCCGACTAAATGAGCAAGATGCTTACTTTGTTCA
>JABISZ010000101.1 GCA_018668255.1 Pseudomonadota bacterium
AGTGTCTTCCAGCATTCTTGTGCAAAGAACTCAGTACAAAATCCCATTACAGACCATATCTTGGCATGTCTTTTAAGACCTTCTTTAACCTCGTGGTGGTGAGAATACTCCCCATTTGCCCATCCACTATCGGAGGTAATAGCCTCAATAAGAGTTTGAGCATACAAATAATCGTGATCGGTGTTTTTGGCATATCCTGCTATAGGAGCGGCACGTTTAACGATATCGGGATACCGCACTGCCCATTCATAAGTCTGCTGGGCGCCCATTGAGCCTCCAACCACTAGTGCGAGTTCTTGTATGTCCAGATGTTCGGTGATTAAGATGTGCTGAGCTCTTACATCGTCCCCAATACGAATCTTTGGAAAGGCGCTCATAGAGAAAGGCGCGCTCATGTTGTGTGGGGAACTCGATATGCCGCTGCCTATTTGATTGACCACAATAATACAGTATTTCGATGGGTCTAACGCTCGGCCTTCTCCTATGAAAACGGTCTCCATTATTTTACTCGTGCCTGAGTACCAGGTTGGAACTAATATAGCGTTATCTTTTTTCAGGTTAAGTGACCCATGAATGGCGTAAACTATATTTAGTTCAGGAAGTGTTATCCCTTCCTCCAACTCAAATGGCCCTATGTTTACAGTTTTGAATGGGCCGTGATCTGCCTCTGAATAATATGAATTTTGCACCATGATCTTTACTCTAGTTTTTGTTAATAAATGCCTTTGTGCTGGACACCATCTACGACAAGTGTGGCGCCAGATGCCCACTGCGCGCGCGGTGAGGCCATGAAGGTTATTACATCAGCAATTTCCTCTGGAGTTCCCATTCTTCCAAAAGGGATACTAGCTATGATGGAGTCAAACATGTCTTTATCATTTTCTTGTACTACATCCCAAAAGCCATCTTTAAAATATATCGAGCCAGGTGCCACGCAATTTACGCGTATATTCTTGCTCGCCACAAGGTTGGCAGTCGTCTTCGTGTAATTAAGGAGGGCAGCTTTGACGGCAGCATATGCTGGAGGAGAACCACTTTCTAAACCTGAGATAGAAGAGACATGGATGATACTTCCACCTCCAGATTCTTCCATCCACGGGATGACCTGCTGTGTCGCACGGACCGTTGCCATTAGATCTACATCAATACTTACCTTCCATCCTGCTTCGTCGTCTGTCATGCCGAAACCTGAGGTGTTATTTATTAGGATGTCTACGCTTCCGAGGCTTTCTCTCGATTCGTTTAAGAACGCTGTTAACTCTTCAGGGTTCGCAACATCAGTGGATCGAGAGAAAACGTTGATGCCTAATATTGCCAGCTCAGACGAGGTGGCTTGCAGGGCATCTTTACCACGGGCACATATGGCAACGTTGGCGCCTTCACTTGCCATGGCTAGAGCTGTCGCTCGCCCTATCCCTTTGCTTCCTCCAGTGATAACTACATTTCTCCCTTCTAGCTTTAAATCCATTCTAGTATGCCCCTTTTTTTGTGTCTAAAATATAGTCCCATTTCTATCAGATCTTTTGTAGCGGTGGGTATTTAATGACTTTGGTTCTGAAAACAGTATAGCGATTAATAGCCTAGCAACGCTATTATCTACAAGATCTAGAGGATACACTGTATTTCACCGCTGACTTGACTGGCAGGTTGAAGTCGAGATGGCGCAGTTATTACTTAGGTGGGTCTCATGGTTATTATAAATATATTGTTGCTGATTACTGGCTTGCTATGGGTCAGCTACCTCGCGTTCCCGAGTCGGTTCTATGACGGAGTTATCCTCCTGACCAGGATGTCTGCTGGATTGAAACTTAAGGAGGCGAAAGTAGACGGGCATAGCATGCCGTACCTCGAAGGAGGTAAGGGGCCACCACTCGTTCTTTTGCATGGCTTTGGAGCGAATAAAGATCATTGGCTTAAGGTGGCGCCTCAACTGGCCAAGCATTTCCATTTGTATCTTCCAGATCTAGCGGGCTTTGGTGATGCTAGTCGCCACGTTAGCAGCTCTTATGGTGTGGTGTCTCAAGTTAAGCGATTGCAGATTTTTTTGGAGCAAATCGGTGAGGCGAGAGTCGATGTCGGAGGCAACTCCATGGGTGGTTATCTGGCAATCATGCTGGCACATAAAATACCCGCCCAAGTAAACAGTTTATGGCTGCTTGCCCCTGCTGGTATTGCTAACGCTGAGCCAAGTGATATGTTCCCTTCGACATCTCCATTCGAGCTTTCTAAAGCAGAGAACCCCTTGGTGATCGAGACATCTGAAGACTTTGATGCACTAGCCGGGTATTGTTTTCATAAGATCCCGATGATGCCTAAAAAATTCCGAGATGTGTTGTTGGAACGGGCGATTCGTGACTCAGAATTCAATCATAAAATTTTCACTGAATTGAACTCTGACCGAATAACTATTGAAGACACGATAGCAGAGTTATCTATGCCAGCATTAGTCGTTTGGGGTGATCGTGACAGGGTGCTTCACTATTCAGGAATGGACACATTAAAGACAAAGTTGGTAAATGGGACTTTTGTTCTTATGCCTGATATCGGCCATTTACCTATGATCGAGGCATCAAGTGCATCAGCGATTGAATATCTCTCGTTCAGACAAAGAAAAAATGAATGGTCGGATTGGAGTATTTGAGCCTAGATCAAGTGTACTCAAAATGAAATGCATCTTTGCTTGTGATAATGCGCCCCGTAGAAGGCTGTGGGAAATGGCAAGTTAATACTTGAGTATTGCAGTCACTATATTTCTTTAAAAAGCCAAGTCGCGTTTTAGCGGCAAGCTCTTTGTCCGAGTCAAACTTAAAGTTCCATTCTGGAAATTGACATTGTATGGGGCTGTGTATTAAATCCCCGGTCACAACGGCATTGTGTCCGCGATTAGAAAGATGGATGGCGCAGTGCCCCGGCGTATGCCCTGGCGTTGGCTCTAGACGCACCGCCTCATCAATCTCGTAATCGTCGTCAACGAGCATGGCTTGCCCTGCCTCTATAATCGGAAGAACATTTTCATTGAATGTGGGATCGCCATACTTCGCGCTCAGCATTTCAGCATTTTTGCATTCTGTACGCGATAAAATATATTTTGCATTTTGGAAGGTTGGAACCCAGCGTTCATCTACAAGCTGTGTGTTCCAGCCACTATGATCAACATGTAGATGGGTACAAAGAACGACATCTATCTGATCCGGATGTAGACCTAGCTTCTTAAAGCTATCAAAGTACTGGGTGTCGCTTTTATTATGCCAAGCAGGATACCAATCAACAGTTTTATGATTCCCTACGCAACTATCGATGAGGATAGTACTGGTAGGTGTTTTTACAACATAACTTTGGATAGGCATGTTGAGCATATGCGTACCCGAAGTTAATGCGTTGGGAGTCAGCCAAGAACGATGAGGTTCTATTGCTTCCATGGTAGCGTCAGGGAAGAAGTCAAATACAGACATAAAAGGACCGTCTGACTCCACAATACGGCCGACTTCTATATTCCCGATAGCGATCCACTTCATTCAAGTCTCCCAAATTTCATTGCGTTTAACTGGTCAAGTTAATGGCAGAGACCAAACACCTTCATTTTCAATGACTTTATCTTCAGCTTTTAATTTAATAAGGTGAGCGTCGAGCGATAGCGCCGCCCATCGATGCAGTGATGCATCAACGTCATCATAGACTATTGGCACCAGCTCTTTTAAGCGACATTGGCGGTTTTTTTCTAATGCCATGAAGACTTTTTTTTCTCTACCAAGCCTATGTTTGATCAGGCGTTTAATTTCTTTATGAGGGTCCGCTATTAGAGTACCGTGCCCTGGTGCTATAAAATCAACTGGATATTCCAGCATGCACCGCAAAGACTCGATATAGTGAGACATATTCCCAGCGGGAGGAATAATGACCACGGTAGAACCTTGCATCATGTGATCTCCTGTTATAAGAATTTTATCTTCTTCAACAAGATAGCAAACGTGATTGCTCACGTGCCCCGGGGTTAGTAGAGCTCTGATAGTAAAGTCTTTTGCGTGAATACAATCGTCTTGCTTTACTGAAGTTGCACCAGTAAAAGTTTCATCCTGAAATCCATCATTCGCAATTACATTACCTATTAGGGACGCACCTGTCGCTTCAGCAATAGGTCGCGCTGCGGGAGAGTGATCGCGATGGGTATGTGTCACTAGAATCCATTTAAGCCTCCCTGCAGCGTGTTCTACAATTGCGTCTATATGACTTGCGATTACTGGCCCAGGGTCAACTAAGGCTAATTCTTCTGTTCCGACAATGTACGAGTTTGTTCCAAGCCCTGTCATCGGTCCGGAATTAGGAGCGGTGACCCTGTGAATCAATGGGGACAACTTTACTGCCTTTCCGTGGATGATTTCTACCATATTTCACCTCTTTAGTTGCACTATTTTCTTAAAATGAGAATTCGTGCATCAGATTTATGGCGCGAAACCTTCTTAAAGTTCGCGAAATTCATAGCCAACGTTCTTTTTGGCTTATGTTGATGATATTGTTTTACAATATAGTCCATTATTGATTTTTCACAAAGCAAAACTATAGGGGTAATGTTATGAGCGCAGTTCTGAATGACGGCGGGGAAATAAAAATATCTGCAGGGATGGCCAGCCAAAAATCATGGTTCGAATTAGATGAGAATTTTTCAGTAAAAGTTCTATCTATAGATGAAGCTAAGCATAGCGTTGAGGCTCTTTTTAAAATAAAAGGAGGCTATCGTTCAGGGAAACATAAACATACTTGCGAAACGCATATTTATATCGTTGAAGGAAAGGTTTGTAACCACGCTATTGGTTGTACGTTTGGTCCAGGGGACTACTGCTTCCAAGCAGATAATGATATTCATGATGAAGAGTTCATGGAGGATACAGTTGCCTATGTCAGTTACCGCGGGAATAGCGAGCAGTTAGTAGAGTTTTATGATGACGATGAGAAAGTCTGTGGGCATTTTTCGGTAAAAGATTTTTTGCCTGCATTAAACGCGTAAAAAAATCAGATTCTACTGTGCTTGTTATTTAGATCGCACGGGCTGAAACCGCGCGAGCTTTTTTCACTGGCTGACGGTTTGGAGTTTTTCAATGACTTGTATGATTCTTGATGGGAAAGCTGTTTCTATTGCAGCAGAAGCAACCTTCAAACAACGGGCTCTCGTGTTAGAGAAACTGTCGGGAGGCAAGAAGCCTATTTTGGCAACGATACTTGTAGGTGCTGATCCTGCATCTGCAACGTACGTGCGGATGAAGGGGGAAGCCTGTAAGAGAGTTGGCATCGAGCCTTTAAAGATTGAGCTAGCGGAGTCGACAACAACCTCTGAATTGATGTCAAAAATAAAAGAACTTAACGACAATACAAATGTGCATGGGATCCTCTTACAACACCCAGTTCCCGGGCAGATTGACGAGAGGCTTTGCTTCGATTCCATTGAGACGAGCAAAGACGTTGATGGAGTTACTACTCATGGCTTTGGCCGTATGGCGATGAGAGAAAAAGCCTATGGTTCCGCAACCCCTGCAGGAATTATGCGGTTGCTGTCCCACTACAAGCTGGATATTGCTGGGAAGCTTGCAGTAGTTGTAGGTAGGAGCCCGATTCTTGGTAAACCAATGGCGATGATGCTGCTTAACTCCGATGCGACAGTGATCACGTGTCATTCAAAAACTCAGAACTTAGCTGCTTTGATTGGCCAAGCTGAAATTCTAGTGGGAGCCGTGGGTCGCCCGCATTTTATACAAAGTGACTGGATTAAAGATGATGCTGTAGTAGTGGATGCAGGATATCACCCAGGTGGAATTGGCGATGTTTGTTTGGACGGGATAAAGCATAGGGTAAAGGCTTACACGCCCGTACCCGGCGGCGTGGGGCCGATGACTATCAACACGCTCATCATGCAAGCGATAGAAGCGGCTGAAAAAAAAGCAGGTATTAATTGAGGCGAAGAGAAAAGTCCCATAACTATTGTGGTTTTTTGGAGAATTCGAATGGAGAGTAAAGTTGATTTTGGAACCAGCAAATCATGAATGCTGGTGAAGAGCATCTTTTGTCAGGTATACGGGTATTGGATTTCACGCGCGCGCTAGCCGGACCAACTTGTACCCGAATGTTTGCAGAACTAGGCGCTGAGGTTATAAAGATTGAAGCGGCACCGCTCGGAGATTTAACAAGAAAGATTTCTAAATTGCGCGCAGATAGAAGTTTTTATCATATCCAACATAATCTGAATAAAAAAAGTGTTTGTATCAACTTGCGTGATCCTAGAGGTATGGCATTAGTCGGAGAATTGATTCCGAAATGTGATGTCGTCGTAGAAAACTTTAGGCCAGGAGTGATGGCTGACATGGGTCTTGATTATGACTCCTTAAAGCAAATGAAGAGTGACATCATCCTTTGCTCTATTTCAGCATTGGGACAAGAAGGTCCTTTAGCTAAGAAGCCTGGTTATGATTACATCGCCCAAGCGTATTCTGGAGTGACTAGTATGATTGGACACCCCGACGAGTCTCCATGCATCCCTTTAGTTGGAATAGGCGACGTGAGTACAGGGGTCCATGGGGCTTTTGGTATAGCAGCAGCATTACTCCATCGCGCTCGTACTGGGCGAGGACAACATCTCGACATTTCTTTATTGGACTGTTACTACCACAACCACGAGGTTAACGTACATCAACACTCGGGAAGTGGAGGGAAGATTATGCCTACGCGTGGAGGGCGGCATGTTTCATACTTGTGTCCTGCTGGTGTATATCGGGCTAATGGGGGCGATATAATGTTGATGGCTTTTATGCATCATTGGCCAGATTTGTGCGCGGCGATGGATAAAAATGAACTGCTAGAGAAAGAAGGTTGGCTGACCGATGCGGAACGGGTAGCGCGTCAGGACGAAGTTATCGAGTTCATAGAAAAATGGTTAAAAACTTTTCCAGATGTTGCTAGCGCAATCAAAAAATTAGAAGAATACGATGTTCCATGCGCCCCTGTTTTGACTGTGGCAGAAACGATTGATCATCCTCATTTGGTAGAAAGAGGTACCGTGCGATCAGTAGTTGATCCTATAGCAGGGGAGTTCAAAATACCTGGTATGCCGATTAAAACATCAGAGTATGAAGCTAATCAAGATTATACGGCTCCTTGTCTTGGCGAACATAATGCTGATATTTTAAGTTCTTTACTGTCGAAAACTCCTGAGGAGATTGTTGAAATGGTTGAAGCGGGTATACTTCAATCTGGAGCTACCTGAATTTCTCGCGGAGGTAATTCGCGATCTGCTAATAGTATTCTTTAAATAAAAAGATTAGAGGACTGTGTGTGACGGATAGCCTTTTGTTGAATGAAGAACGTCAAATGATTAGAGATACGGCCAGAGATTTCACTTTGAAAGAAGTATTGCCTGTGGCAAATAGACTCGATCCAGAGCAGGGTGAGATCCCACTTGAACTCAGACAAAAACTGACAGACATGGGTTATTTTGGCATTCGATTGCCTGAGAAGTACGGCGGGAGTGGTTTGGGCTGCTTCGAATATTGCCTTATTACTGAGCAACTCGCTCGGGGTTGGATGAGCGTGTCGAGCATCATAGCGCGTGGTAACGGTACTCTGACGATGGACCTTTTATCAGATGAGCAAAAGAATAGACTTATGCCCAAAGTGGTAGCTGGAGAATATCTAGGCGCGATGTCATTGTCAGAGCCCGACACCGGTTCTGATTTAGCATCTATCTCATGTCGGGCTGAGAAGACTATTGATGGATGGGAAATCACCGGGAATAAATACTGGTGCACATTTGCAGATGGCGCTGATTATATTTTGTTATTTGCACGCACTGATGTTGATAAATCTGGGGAGAAGCCACATCTAGGGATCAGTGCTTTTTTGATTGAGAAACCTCGAGGAAAGCTTCCTTTGGGAGTCAGTGGGTCGACCATTCCCAAAATAGGCTACTTTGGTTGGAATACATGGGAACTTGCTTTTGATCACGTTAGATTGCCTCACGATGCCTTAATTGGCGAGGAAGGTAAGGCTTTTTATGCCCTAGCGAAAGGTCTTGATGAAGCTCGTGCGCACACAGCTGCGCGATCGATCGGTTTGGCACAAGGTGGACTGGAAGATGCCCTCGCATATGCACAAGAGAGGAAGCAATTCGGCAAACCAATTGCAGCTTTCCAGGATCTAAGATTTAAATTGGCTCGCATGGCAACTGATATAGAAGCGGCAAGACAATTACTCTATTACGTGTGCTCTTGCATAGATACGGGCCAAAGATGCGATAAAGAAGCATCAATGGTTAAGTATTTTGCAAGTGAGATGGCTGAAAGGGTGACAAGCGACGCGCTCCAAATACTTGGAGGCGCTGGTTATACAAAATTGTGTGCCGTCGAAAGACATTGGCGAGACGCAAGGTTAACAAAGATCTTCGAAGGTACTTCTGAGATACAGCTAAGGATTATCTCTGATGCTCTTTTGGGCAAAGAAGGACGATAGTGCAGTACATACATAAGAATAAGGTCTAACAATTATATGAGTAAACAGCTGAGTTTCGGAGTTCTTGAAGGGGTTGTGGTTTTAGACCTCACGCAAATGCTTGCGGGCCCCTATTGCACTATGGTTCTAGCGGATCACGGTGCTGATGTTATTAAAATTGAACCTCCTACTGGTGATATGTCCCGGGGGTTAGGGCCTTTCTCAGCAGATGATATAGAGAAAGAACAAGGAGGATACTTCCATAGCATCAATCGTAACAAGCGCAGCATTGCATTGGATCTCAAAGACGAAAATGATAAAAGTACTTTCTTGCAGTTGGTCAAAACTGCAGACGTGGTGGTTGAGAATTTTCGAAGTGGGGTGATGGATCGACTCGGTTTGAGCTATGAAACTTTGCGAGAGGTCAATAAAAAGATTGTTTACGCGGCGATTCGTGGGTTTGGTGACCAACGGACGGGTGAGAGTCCCTACAACGAGTGGCCTGCTTTTGATATTGTAGCTCAGGCAATGGGAGGCTTTATGGCAATGACCGGGCCAGTAGGAATTCCGATGAAAGCTGGACCGGGGGTCGGTGACATTGTCCCAGGATTAATGGCAGCCTTCGGTATAGTCGCGGGCGTCAGATATGCTGAGAAGAAAGGAGAAGGACAGTTTGTAGATGTAGCTATGTATGACGCAATGCTCGCCCTTTGTGAAAGAAGCGTATATCGGTACTCAGTTGATGGAGCGATTTCGGAAGGGGCAGGAAATGAACATCCTTTAGTTAATCCGTTTTCAGTATATGAGTCTGCAGACGGTTGGGTCGCCTTGGGATGCCCAACTAATGTCCAGTGGCATGAGCTGGTTGAGGTTATGGATAACGCGAAATTGAGAAATGAAGAACGATTTAAAACCAATGAATTGCGAGTAGAAAATGCGGTAGAAGTTAGAGCGGAGATAACGGCTTGGACCTCATTATTCAATAAAAAAGAGCTGGCAGAAAAGCTAGGTGGCCGGGTTCCTTTTGGGCCTGTAAATAATATCGCAGACATATTTGACGATCCTCACGTAAGCGCCCGGGATATGTTGAGAACTGTATCTGTGCCGGATTCGAAAGTTGAGATAACGATGTCAGGTGTTCCTGTCCACTACTCGAACACGCCAGGTTCTGTGAGAACAGCAGGCCCCAGACTTGATGAGCATCGTGATGAAGTGTTACAACAATTTTTGGTACAGTCTTGATAACAAGGTGCGAAAATTGGGATCTGTCTATCTAAAGGGCGAAACCATGTCTTCATTTAATGGTATTTCGAAAGCATTAAGCGTGTGAGACACCAGGCAGTAATAACCCACGGTTGCGACTAATTCCATGATTTTTTCAGTTGTGAGAGAAATCAAGGCAGTTTCAAAAGTGCTTTGGGAAATCCGGTGCTGCTTTAGCATTTCAGTCGTCAATTGATGCGCAATTTTCTGAGCGCCGGAAAATTTTGGATCTAGCCCACTACACAATCTTTCTAGGGCTTGCACGCTGACTCCCGCTTTAATCGCAATGTCTTTATGAACCGCGACCTCAAACTCAGATTGATAAAATGTCCCAACGGTACAAATCACTATCTCACGGATATCACTAGGTAGCGATGTTTTAAAACGGATAGTGGATCCAAGAGACTGAATGGCTTGGCCTAACACTGGAGTTCTGACCCAAACCCCGAATGGCCCCCCTAGAGGGTTGTCTCCAATGCCTCCTTTTCTCGGTCCACTTTGCATGGCTTCAAGCAGGCCAGATTGCTCTACAGACAGCTCTTCTGTTTTTATGTCGGGGAGCCGCATCTTTTTCTCCATTTCTTTAAAAGGTTTCTTTGCAGGACTTCAATTCCTGAAGCTTAACTGTTAACTTAGCATTCTCGGTGCGAGATTGTTTGGAAAATCATGAGGCTCATAGTATTGATTTATCTGAGTTCAACGTCACTGAGATCATAGGACTTTACGCACCCGCTTAGACTAATTTAGAAGATACCAGACTAACATAGGACACATTAGATGATTAAAGTTTACGGATATTCAGTAAGTAACTATTTCAATCAGGTCGAGTTTGCCTTGCTAGAGAAAGGAATTGATTTTCAATCTATTGATACGCAACCGTCACAAGACGATGAGTTCAAAATTAAAAGCCCTATGGGGAAACTCCCTTGTGTTGATATCGATGGGCAATTTTTGTCTGAGGCAAGTGTAATCATCGAATATTTAGATGTGACTCATGATGGTATAGCACTAATCCCGAGAGAGGCTTTTAGAGCTGCGAGAGTGCGACAGGTAATGAAATGTCTAGAGTTATATATTGAACTCTCTTGCCGACGCCTTTATGGCGAAGTGTTCTTCAGCGGGCCCCGAGACGAAGCAGCTTTTGAACAAGTCAAACCTGTAATTGAAAATGGGCTATCGGCTCTACGACACTTATGCACTTTTGATGAGTATTTGTGTGGCTCTTTTTCGGCTGCTGATATTGTTGCTGCTCACACTTTCATTTATGCTGCTCCTGTATGCCAAGCTATTTACGACTGGGACATTGTGGCGGAGGTTCCTGATTTAGGTGGTGCGTTAGACTTGATCAATCAGCGGCCCGCAGGAGCTGAAATTGCTAATAAACAAGCAATAGCGCTTAAAAAAGCATTTAGTACCTGATTTTATTGAACTGAAAAAAAGGAGAAAATGAAATGGAGCGCTCGGTTGTGTTACCAGTAGAAGCTATCTCAGAGAGGCTAAACAGCGATAAAGAATTCACACTTAGTGCTCGATTTTGGTATTGTGATTTAAGATTCTCTATTGGATCTGATCTATACTTTATGCGTATTGAAAACGGCAAAGTAGACACTTTTGTAAGCGGCACCGAGGGCTTCGATTCTTACACGATAAGTGTTTCAGCTCCGGAGACGGTTTGGGTTGAGATGCTGCAAGAGAAACCAGAACCTTTTTATCATGATTGGTTTGCGGCTTCGTTTCATCACGAGCTCGAATTTGGAGGAGACCTAGAGTCGGCATACGCTTACTATTCCTCCATACGTAGAATCCACGCCTGTATGGCGGAATGTTATAACGCGCAAAAATTGGCAGCTTAAAGGAGAATCAAAATGGCTCGTTTTTCAAATATTGTCGGACGTTATGTATACCTTGATGTGGAAGGCATTGAATATCGTGTTTATTTTGAAGAGGCTGGAGAGGGTATACCTTTGGTCTGTCAGCACACCGCAGGCTCCGACGGTCGTCAATATCGACACTTATTAGAAGATAAAGATATTACGTCTCGCTATAGAGTCATCGCACTCGATCTTCCTCTGCACGGGAAGTCTTTGCCGCCGGTAGAAAACCGTTACTGGGAAGATGAGTATAAGTTGACGAAAGATTGGTTCATGAAATTTTGGATCAGTTTTGTGAAAGAGCTTGATTTATTTCAACCTGTTTTTATGGGGTGTTCTATGGGAGGTCATTTGGCAGCTGATTTAGCTTGTCATTATCCAGATGAGTTCAGAGCCTGCATTGGATTAGAATCTTCATGTCATAGTGGAGGATTCGATAAAATGTTCCAAAAATGGTGGAGGCACCCTAGGTTATCTAATGACACCAAGGCTGCCATGATGTTGAGCCTTTGTTCACCTCACTCTCCAGAGACCAATATAAGAGAGACAGTCTGGGCTTACAGTCAGGGTGCGCCGCCAGTATTTTCCGGCGACTTAAATTATTATGGGATAGAACATGATCTTAGAGAGACCGCTGGCGAAATTGATACGGCAAAGTGTATGTTTTATGTGCTCAGCGGAACATATGACTGGTCTGCTTATCCAGAGGCATGCCAAGAGCTAGCAAACAAGGTGTCGGGAGCGCAATATACCTTGATGGAAGGTATGGGGCATTTCCCAATGTCTGAGAATCCTGTAGAGTTTAAAAAATATCTGATGCCCGTGCTTGCAGACATTGAACAAAAAGATCAGGTAGTAGCAGCTTAACTATTTGATGATGTAACTTCTTTACGCATTTACCTGTCTAATTTTGGACAGGTCCCATTTATGGAGTGGCTTTCGGATGAAGGTATTATCTTTTTTTAGAATTTTTGGTTTTATTGGTGTCGCTTGTTTCGCTACACAAGGCGCTGCCGCCTCCGTGTCCCGAGCAGATATTACTACTTGGCTTAATCAGGTTGTCACTATGGATCCGCCAGCTGCAGGGACTGTGGTGACTGACACCAATCTCGACCTAGTTCGCCCTTTTATGCCACCAGGTTACGTTGAAGAATTTTCTTATGCTGGTAGCTCTATCACTATACAAGAGACCAAAAAATATCCGCTTTTTAAAGCTTATCAAGATGCGACAAATAAATATGCGGGGCAGCCAACACTCGGCGCTGGGGGAGAGCTTGAAGATTATCAAGCCGGGCAACCTTTCTCTAACGAACAAATTGCAGCCGCATCTTCCGAGCATGCTGGTCTTATGGTAGCTTGGAATAATATCTATCGATGGCAGTTTACAGGATACCAAGTCTCGAAACTTGCAATGACATATATTGATCAAGGAGACGGAAAAAATGGAAAGAAAGAGTCTAGTTACGGCATCGAAGGTGACGGTCGTATCGAGCGACGGGTAATACAAGAGTTCCATCGAGTATATTTGAGTAATTTGGCTATGCTGCCTAAAGACGACTATAAGATGAAAGTACCTAGTGCCGCTGATAAATATTTTAAGGATTATATTGAGTTCTCTGACCCTTTTGATATAGCGGGCATGAAGTTTGTGGTTGAGCGCGCTCAGGATGCGCATGCGGATGACCAAGTGAATGTATATTCCCCTACTGAACGCCGAGTTCGTAGGTATTCGGCTAAAGAAAGGTCGGATAGCTTTATGGGGAGTGAAGTAACGTTAGATGATTTTGATGGCTTTGCCGGTCGGGTGTTAGATTATCAATGGGATTACTTAGGTACAAAAAAAGTATTGGACGTCATTGATACTGAAGGAGAACCGATTCGGTTTGGTGGTCCTTATAGCCGAGCAATTATCGATCGCTGGCAATTGCGGAATTGTCATGTGGTGGAAGTTAAGTCTACGTGGGATGGGCACCCGTATAAGAGCAAAATAATATTTATTGATGACGAAACCTTTGATATAGCGAATGCCCTTGTTTTTAATCAGAAGGACGAGTTGTGGAAAATATTTGATGCGATGTATCGATCGCCAAAAATCGGTGAAACAGAAGCGGAAAAATCTGTTGTCAGTTGGAGAGGGCAGTCAAACATTAATTTAATTACGAATCGAGCTACTTTGGTACATGCAATGTCAGACACAATTCATCCGACCATGAAACCTTCAAAGATCAAGCGACTGTTTAGTGTATCCTCCCTAACCAGCGGACAGTAGTTGACGTTCGGTCATGCGATTTGGTCTAGGTGAATGTGATGGTAATTGTCTTTGCTAAGTCTTGAAGTTCTCAGAGCTGCTCTTGACGCTCAAAAGCTTGATAGGCGTGTATTTGAGCCAAATGCAACTCATGCGTCTGTTGCTATGATCCTAACAAGACGAGACGGAGATCTAGAAGTCTGTTTTATCAGAAGAGCCGAGCGTGAAGGTGACCCTTGGTCTGGCCAGGTTGCATTCCCTGGAGGACGGGCTTCACCGTTAGATAAGAGTCCTGCTCATGTTGCGGAGAGAGAAACATCTGAAGAAGTCGGACTAGATATAAACGAAAGCGAGAGAATTGGTTCTCTGCCCCAGAGAGTAATAGAAAGAAAAGACTTGAAAGGCAATTTAACTTTATCGCCTATCGTTTACTATATTGAAAGTAAGAAAGCAGAGAAAGCTATCGCCCTTCAAAAAGCGGAAGTAGCCCACGTTTTCTGGGTTCCTCTATCGCACTTATTTAACGAGGATTTCGTAACTGAGATTGAATACCCAATGGGGGGACAGTTACGAAATTTTCCTGGCATCACGCATGATGGCGAGGTGATCTGGGGCCTCACATTGAGAGTGTTACAAAGCTTCTCCGAAGCCGTAGGAGTGCCGATGCCAGCGACTTGCTGATAGGTGGATGGTTTCTAACTCCTGCCCGTCTTACGGTTTTGCCATACCTATCCGTTCATAGTATTTCAATGGTATTTTGTCTGGATCTTTGTAAATAAATAAAGAGCAGTCATCGCAGCCAAGGTTTTCTGCAGGTTCAACTACTATGAAAGGTTTTCCATTCTCTTCAATATCAATTTTTTCCATGGCATATTCATGGGCGCAGTAAACGGGATAATCATTGCGGTTGTAGGTCATTGCTTGAGGTTCTTTTATCTTTAGGAATGCATTTTTCCCTTCATATTTCCCTTCCGAAATTAATCTTCCTCCGCTTCCACACGGTCGCAGCTTGATTTCTATTTTCTCTTCATCTTCTGTTATACCTAGTGGCTGAAGGTGTCCATGCAAGCCGGAGGCAAACATTTTCACTCTAGCGGCAAGAGTGTCTTCGCCTTTGGGTAAGTTTGATACAATAGGCTGCCACCAAGCTCGGACACCTTCAACCATGATTTCATCCAGCGCTTGGTCCCCATATCTCTGTCCTACTTCTGTGAGAGTAGCCGTGATCCAGTTGCGGTATAAGTCATGCATGCTTAAGAACTCGTTGTACATTCGGCTAGCTATTTTTTTAGCCCCTTCCGAATCACCTGCATCTATAGCTTCAGTGAGTCTATCAACCGTGCGTTTCTCCATTTCCCGAAGCTCTTCGTCTGTGAAAAGTTTGGTCGTCATTTTTTTCCCCTAGCAGTTGTTGTGTTTAAGCGGGTCGATCCCCTTTTAATGTCACACGATACATCATCCGACGACACCCATGGTAGTCGTTGAGTGCATTGTGTTGCGCTGCGCGATTGTCCCAAAAAGCAAGTGAGCCTGGCTTCCAATGAAATCGGCACGTAAACTCCTCACGTTGTTGAAGACTATACAAATAATTAAGTATTGGAGCGCTTTCGGCCACAGTCATGCCTTCAATATTCATCGTATGAGCGGCACTGCAGTAAAGTGCTTTTCGCCCTGTTTCAGGATGAGTTCTAACAAGTGGATGCGCCGAGGTGGTGATAATTTCAGCAGCTTGTTTGGGCTTCTCAGCTATTCGGTGGGTCCGGCCTAATGCCGCATCCGGTTTTTCTGCGCTATTAACGCCCTTCAGATCGTTTAAAATATCTTTCATTTTGTTACTTAGCGCGTCGTAAGCTAAATACATGTTTGAAAATAGTGTATCGCCTCCTATAGGAGGGACATCAAGAGCATAGAGCAGCGATCCTAACGGGGGTTCTTGCAGGTAACTGGTATCTGTGTGCCAGAGTCCCCCAAAATTAACTTTTTCTCCTTCTTTTTTTTCTACCTCTACCACTTCAGGGAAATCTCTCATTCCCTCTACGAAAGGGTAGTATCCTATTTCGCCAAAACTGCGTGCTACTTGAACGAGGGTCTTTGGTGTTAAGTCTTGCTCATTGAAAAAGACTACTTGATGTTCTAAGAATGCGGCTCGGATCGTATTGACTATAGAAGGTGAGAGTTCATGACTTAGATCGACATGATCAATCACCGCACCAATTGCAGGGGTTAGTGGACGAACTGAAATCGTGGAATCGATCATGGTGCACTCGCTCTTATTATTTGCTGTTATTTGTTTTAATGAACGGCTTGTCTAATAGTGCCATCGATTTGTTCAATAATCTCTTTATACTCATCGAGTGTCTCATAACTTTGGGTGTGCACAAATTCTGTTACACCAGCCTCTTTGTATGCGGCTGCGAGATCTATTGCCTTGTTCTTTTCATTTAAAGGCAGCGTTTTCATCATCACTACTTCTAAACGTTTCAATCCGGATTCGTCAGTCTTTCTATTCCATTCGGTCATGGTAGATTTTATATTAGCGGGTGTCTGTCCAAATGCAGGTTGCCAGCCTGTTCCGAAGGCTATTGCTCTTGGTATGGCTATTTCAGCGATACCTCCAATGTAAATGGGTGGAAGTGATAGTTGAGGTTTGATGAGGAAATCTTGGCCATTTAAATTGTGGAGAGCTCCATTAGAGGCCTCATGTAAAAATTTTAATGTTTCATCGGTTATCTTGCCACGTTTCGTTTTGAGCACTCCAAGCGCCGTAAATTCTTCTTTGAGATATCCCGGGCCACAGCCAAGAAGGAATCTGTTTTTTGAAAGTACTTGTATACTAGCAATCAACTTACCAGTCACGACGGCAGGCCTATATGGCAAGACCAAGACGCCCGTGCCAAATCTTATGCGGGCGGTAATCCCTGCTAGGTAACTTGCGACGGCCAAGGGATCAAGTATATCTCCCATACTGGGGTCAATTTGGTATTCATTATCAAACACAGGTGGCAGGCCAAGGTGATCATTTAACCAAATTGAGTCGAGAGCAGAGTCATCAGCTGAACGCGCACAAGCGGCAAGAAAGTCTGGCTTTGCTGTTGGCCCCCAGTTTCGTATATTCATCCCTAACTTCATTTTTCCCCTCTTTGATTTTTTGATTTACTTTACAGTTAGTGTCATCGCGAAAGTGTACAATACTAATGCTTATTTTTTTTTATACCAAGTGATATCAGAGGTGCGTAATGTCTAAATTAAAAGGTGGCTGCATGTGTGGGGATATACAATATGATGTAGAAGGTGATTCAAGCGTGACGGGTATTTGTCATTGCCCGGACTGTAAACGGCAGACAGGTTCAGCATTCTCGACGATTGTAGGAGTTGGTGCGGATCAGATCGTTGTCGAGGGAACTCCTCGCATCTATAAAACTAAAGGTATAAGTGGTGAGGGTGTTTTAAGACATTTTTGCGGAAACTGCGGTTCGCCTTTGTATTCAGTAGTCAACTCGATGCCGGGTGTCGCTTTTATTAAAGCTGGAACACTTGACGACACCTCTTGGCTAGTTCCTACTATTGAGTTCTTCTGCGATAATGCAGATATTTGGACAACTCAGGATGTTCAGAGGCAAAAGTTTGGTCTGATGCCCCCTGGCTGATTTTCATTTTTCCGATCCTAGTTGACTGCTTTTTTAAGCCCTTTCCAGAAGGGCTTTCTTAATTCTGTTTTCAGTACTTTGCCTGCGCCGGATAAAGGTAAAGGTTCGGTGCGCAGGGTTATTGAACGCGGACATTTGAAATCAGCGATTAATGCACGGCAGTGCGACATTAACTCCTCTGGAGAAATTTTTTCGTCGTTCTCAGTAAGGACTATCGCATGGACTCTTTCACCCCATTTCTCATCGGGTACTCCTATGACGGCGCATTGTGCGACTTTGGGATGCTGATACATTGCATTTTCGACCTCTGCTGAGTAGACGTTTTCTCCACCAGATATAATCATGTCTTTGAGGCGGTCACTAATAAATATGAAGCCTTCTTCATCCATGTGCGCGGCATCACCCGTATGAAGCCAGCCATTTCTGATAGTTTCTTGAGTAAGCTTTTCTTGTCCCCAATAGCCTTTCATGATGTTTGGACCTCTAGCTATGATTTCTCCAATAGTCCCGCGAGGAACTTCGTTACCACCCTCGTCGATGATCTTTATCTCAACTGCAGGCATTGCTCTGCCGGCGGATCTCAAGCGGCCAGCCAAAGGACCAGTTGTGACGTGGTACGAGGGATCTAACGAAGTTAAAAGAGGGGCAGATTCAGTCTGCCCGTACAAATGGTATGCCTTTACATGCGGCAATTTTTCAATGAGTTCTCCTGCCACTGCTTCTGGCATAGGTGATGCACCATAGTACAAATGTTTGAGAGAACTAAAGTTGTAACTTGAGAACTCAGGGAGAGCGAGTAGCATTTGAATCATCGTTGGCACGAGAATTATGTCGCTTATAGCATGTTTGCCTATAGCTTCTGCACATGTTTGGGGTTCAAACCGAGACACAAAAACATGGCAGCCAGCTAATTGAGTGATGGTATAAAAGAACTCAGCATCGGCAATATGAAAGGCTGGAGCGGCATGGAGATAGTTCATTCCATCACTTGTTTCCATTAGCGCCGCAGATTGAAAAGTATTAGACATATGGTTTTCATGGGTTAGCATTACGCCTTTCGACCTCCCAGTAGTACCACCGGTATAAAAAATACCCGAGATGTCGTCGCCATTGTTATGGAACTCAGGAACACTATCGGAAGCGGCGATTAGTTTCTCATGTGTGGCGTCAGACCCTAGGAATTCACTTTCCAATGCTATGATAGTTAACTCATGATTGACTAGCTTTCTAAGGTCGCTTGCTAATCCGCCAAATTCATCATCGAGAAACACAAATTTTGTTCCTGAGTCATTTAATGCGAATGCGATCTCAGGGGCAGACCATCTATAGTTTATCGGAACGATCACACCTCCTGCCCAGGGCGCAGCAAAAAGAGTTTCTAAATACTTGTCGGAGTTAAGACTTACGATAGCAACTCTGTCTTGAGTTTGCAGGCCGCACTTGAGCAGGCCTGATGCGAGCTTTGAGATTCTTTCTACAAGTTCTTCCCACGTCGTACGGCGATCTCCAAAGATAGTTGCAATAGCTTTGGGTTTTTGTTGAAGGTTTCTTATAAGTGCTTGCGTGACGCGCATTGTCTCTCCCCGTGATTGAGTTTGATGTGATTATACAAAACCGTTAGGCTTTTTCTAGTAGGGCTTTTTTGTATTCGATCGATAGTGTGCTCATTAACGTCGCCACTGAAATTACTTCGCGCACTTGAGACACCGAGGTGCCAGCATAGAGTGGCATTTCTTCTATATCACCATCGAAAGCGCTTGTTGGAGGGTAAGTTGTATAGCGAGTCAGAGGGACGAGGGTATCTTCAATAGAGACAGTTCCGATTTGAGAACCTTCGCCTGGTCTTTGTCCCGGAGAGCGACTATCGTTGTCAACCCAGCGATTGTATGCATCGTTCATAACCACTCGGTGGTTTGCATCGGCCCAACCTCCGTCAAAAAGCTTGGTGATAACCGTATCATCAGAATTAGCCAGAATGAGTCTCTCTTTGTACTCTTTGGCAGCAGATGACTCAGTTGTTGCAAGAAATCTAGTCCCCATAGAAACTGCCTCTGCGCCACTAGTTAACGCTTTTAATATGTCCTTTCCGGTACCAATCCCCCCAGAGGCTATTGTTGGGATAGCACCGAGCTCTCGAGCACAACTTTGTAGCGTTTCGAAAAGAGGCGATTTGGCTTTAACATGCCCTCCTGCCTCAGTACCCTGCATAATGATTCCACTCGCACCAGCATCTGCTGCGATTACCGCTTCTTCAACTGATCCGCATTGGCTGACGATATAGATCCCTTTTTTTTGTGCATCTTTAATATAGGGTTGTACGTCACCCCAAAAAAGAACTACAACTTTTACTCCTGCATCAAAGCAGGCGGCCACGTCGGATCCGTCCGACATCGGTATTATGATATTTGCACCAAGAGGCTTTTTGGTTAGTTTTTTAGTTGCCTCGATCATGGATTTTATCGCCCCTGCCGGCATCGCCCCTGCACCTAAGACTCCAAATCCACCTGCACCGCTTATGGCGGCGACGAGATCAGGCCCTGCTAAGCCCAGCCCCATGCCTGCGTTCCATATGGGCTCTTTATGGTTTAGATGATCAAGCATGTTTCTCTTTCTCATTAGACATAGGCCTTCTTTGAACTTCCAGTGCATTATAGTCTTGATCATCCAAAAGTCGTTGGTCTTAATCTTTCGACTCACTTTTACCTCTTAACGTAGGAGTGTTATTTTTAAGTACCTGACTAAGTAAAGACTTTTTGCTGTCTAGAGATGTGGGTAACGTTACGCAAAGTTAATCTGTTAGCAACAATAAGATGCTGATCTAAGATATACACTATATCTATGTGTCATACGTTTCCCAATGGCACGTTTTGAAAGAAGGTACCCGTCCTTCTTGGTTTGCTACCCCGCACTAGTGCGGGGTAGCTATTTAATTGCATTTATAACTGTTAGGATTCATAGTTACACAAGCGAGAGGCTAGGGGTGTTTTTGCGTTTAGCAAAGGCTGAGAGCAGACCCTTTGAACCTGAACACTGCTTTGGGCGTTTAGGAAAGCGATGATCCCTAGAATACCTCTAATAGATTTATCACAATACATCGGTTACGGTGTGACATAGAGGTACCGCATGAGCGCATTGATTAATGATACCCCTTTAAGCGAGTCGGCCACAGTTGACAGAAAAGCCGTCCAGCCCTTTCCTCGGTCGACAAAATCCTATATTAAGGGTTCACGTGCAGACATAAATGTGCCGATGAGACGGATCAGCCAGCACAATACTGCGGGTATCTCTGGGAGCGCTTCAAATCCAGATATTCTAGTTTATGACACATCAGGGCCCTACACCGATCCAAAGTCTTCTATCGATTTAAGAAAAGGTTTGGCAGGGGTTCGCGATGCTTGGATTGATGAACGCGGGGATACCGAGACTCTGTCAGATTTGTCTTCTCAGTATGGAAGAGCTAGAGCTGCAGATGGTGAGCTATCTCATTTGCATTTTACGAAAATCACGAAGCCTAGGCGGGCTCTTACAGGTAAAAACGTAAGTCAGATGCATTATGCGAGGCAAGGAATTATTACTCCTGAAATGGAGTACGTCGCCATCAGAGAGAATCAAAAAAAGGTGAATTTTGATCAATATAAGTATGGTCGTATCCACGAAGGAAATTCCTTGGGTGCCGCGATCCCTGAAACCGTTACGCCTGAATTTGTAAGACAAGAAGTTGCGTTAGGACGTGCGATCATCCCAGCTAACATCAATCACCCTGAAATTGAACCGATGATTATAGGTCGAAATTTTCTGGTGAAAATAAATGCCAACATCGGAAATTCCGCTGTAACATCCTCTATAGAAGAAGAAGTTGAAAAGATGACTTGGTCGACCCGATGGGGAGGCGATACTATTATGGATCTCTCAACTGGAAAAAACATTCATGAGACTCGTGAGTGGATCATTCGTAATTCTCCTGTTCCAATCGGGACTGTGCCTATATATCAGGCACTGGAGAAAGTTAATGGGGTGGCAGAAGACCTGACCTGGGAAATCTTCAGAGATACGTTAATTGAACAAGCAGAGCAAGGTGTTGATTATTTTACGATCCACGCGGGCGTGAGGCTTGCCTATGTCCCTTTGGCGGCAACCAGGATGACGGGCATTGTATCTAGAGGTGGGTCTATTATGGCAAAATGGTGTTTATTTCACCATAAAGAAAGTTTCCTTTATGAACACTTCGAAGATATCTGCGAAATAATGAAAGCGTATGATGTTAGCTTTTCCCTCGGCGATGGTTTACGTCCGGGTAGCATCGCTGATGCTAATGATGCGGCACAGTTCGCTGAGTTAGAAACTCTTGGAGAACTTACTCAGGTTGCATGGAAGCATGATGTGCAAACAATGATTGAAGGCCCTGGACACGTTCCCATGCACTTGATTAAAGAAAATATGGACAAGCAGTTGGAGACCTGTGGCGAAGCTCCGTTTTATACATTAGGCCCGTTGACTACGGATATAGCGCCTGGATATGATCACATTACATCCGCTATAGGTGCCGCGATGATCGGCTGGTATGGAACCGCGATGCTCTGTTATGTGACTCCTAAAGAACATTTAGGTCTGCCGGACAAGGATGACGTTAAAGAAGGTATTATTACATACAAAATCGCCGCTCATGCCGCTGACCTGGCGAAAGGTCACCCTGGGTCACAACTTAGGGACAACGCATTGTCTAAAGCACGATTTGAATTCCGGTGGGAGGATCAGTTTGACTTGAGTCTTGATCCAGAGAGAGCCCGGGATTTCCATGATCAGACCTTACCTAAAGAAGGACATAAGTTGGCACATTTCTGCTCAATGTGTGGCCCGAAATTTTGCTCAATGCAAATTTCTCAGGAAGTTCGTGATTACGCCGCCGGTAAAGGGGAGCAAGTTACCGATAAAACTCTAAGTCAAGGAATGGAAGAGAAGGCTAGCGAATTTCGTGAGACTGGCAGTTCTGTTTACAATGATGCTTAGGAAATTTTAGATTATTAATGGGGCGACAAAGATGACTAAAGAGAAACGAACTGCTCTGGTCACGGGTGGGAATCGAGGACTAGGCTTGGAGATATGTCGGCAATTAGGAGCAAAGGATCATATAGTCTTCCTTGGGTGCCGAGATATTGAAAAAGGTACAATTGCTTCAGAAAACCTGAGAAAAGAGGGTTTTGACGTGAGGCCAATTATTATCGATGCGTCAAAATCGAACACAATTATGGATGCTGTTAGTGCTGTCCAATCAGAAGTTGAGTGCTTGGATGTGCTGGTAAACAATGCAGGCACTTTTGTCGAGGAATGGGGTACTATGCCTAGCGCTCTTAAGGTGTCGGAATTAAAAGAGACTTTCGAAACAAATTTCTTTGGTCCCTTTGAAATGATTCGTGAGTTTGTACCTTTGATGTTGAAAAGTTCGAGTGCTCGTATTGTGAATATTTCTTCGGACATGGGCTCGCTCGCTCACATTAACAATCCTGATTCTCATGTCTATGAAGTAATGGGGCCTGCTTATCAATCTTCCAAAGCTGCAATAAATGCGCTAACCGTTTTATTTGCGAAAGAGTTTACAGGTACACACTTCAAAGTTAATTCGGCCTCACCTGGTTGGTGCCGAACGGATATGGGTACTGAGGACGCGCCCTTAAGTATTGTTGAAGGAGCTCAGACTCCGGTTATGCTGGCGACTCTCCCTGACGATGGGCCGACCGGGCAATTTTTCTCCTCTACGCGAACCGGAGCTAAAATGGAATGGTAATACCCAAATTTGTTTCATTATAGACAAAGGATGGGTCTAGCTCTTGGCATGAAATATGGTTTACTAAGAAGGCTTTGGCAATACAATTAGTTAGATAAAATTTTTCAGTATGAAGGAACACCGATGGTAGCTAGTGGAGTAATTATTTTTGCAACTGATCAATCTATACAACCAGTAGAATTGGCACGTGAAGTAGAGTCTAGGGGATTAGATTCGTTGTTTTTGCCTGAACATACACATATTCCTCTTGATACGACGTCTCCTTTTTTTCCGAATGGGGAAGTTCCTCCTATGTATTTGAGAACTTACGATCCCTTCGTGGCTCTTGGGGCCTGCGCGGCAGTGACAGATAGGATTAAATTGGGTACAGGGATATGTTTGGTGTCCCAGCGGCACCCTATAACTTTGGCGAAAGAAGTCGCAACCATTGATCAATTATCCGATGGAAGATTTATTTTCGGTGTGGGAGCAGGGTGGAATAAGCCAGAGGTAGAAAATCATGGAACAGAGTTTTCAGAACGTTGGCGAGTACTGCGTGAGAGGATTTTAGCTATGAAAACTATCTGGACTGAGGAAGAGCCGGAGTTTCATGGTGAGTTTATCAATTTTGAGAAAATGTGGTCATTTCCAAAACCCATTCAGAAAGGAGGACCACCTATTTGGATAGGTTCCAATTCGAAATATGTTGGCGAACGTGTAGCTGAATATGGTGATGGCTGGCTGCCTATCGGCGGTCGACCCGGCGACGGTACTGTGGAATCTGTGAAGGCGGCTTGCACGAAACGGGGTCGTTCGTATCAGGACCTTGATTTAGCATTGTTTCTAGCGCCATTGAATGAGCGAGAATTAGAGGAGCAACTAGCTTTTGGCTATAATCACGTGGTTTTTGGCCTGCCTTCTGATAGTAGGGAGGTCGTGTTACCGGTATTAGATAAAATTATGGCATTAAAAGAAAAAGTTCTCCGATAAAGAATCAACCATGTCTCATGCTTTCGAGTTTCTGACACCTGATTTTATTCTTGGTGTCATAGATGATTGTGGTTATAGGACTGATGGTCATCTCATGCCTTTAAATAGCTATGAGAACCGAGTGTATCAAGTTGGTATTGAGGATGCTGAACCAATTATTGCAAAATTCTATAGACCAGACAGGTGGTGCGACGAGGCTATACAAGAAGAACACGACTACTGCGCAGATCTGGCTTTTGCGGAACTGCCTGTAGTTCCCCCTATTAAGCATTCGCTTGGCTTAACTCTTCACAAGAAAAAAGGCTTTCGAATCGCACTTTTTGAAAGAAAAGGCGGTCGGGCGCCGGAGCTGGACAAGGAGGAGCATCTTAGAAAATTAGGGCGTTTCTTAGGACGAATACATGTCGCAGGTGGAGGAAGAACCTTTCTACATAGGCCTTCTATTTCTAATCTCGACTACGCGCGTGAGAGCATAAGTATAGTCAGGACAGCATTCATCCCCGACGATCTTCAGTTAGCCTATGATTCGCTAATCACGGACGTTGATACTGTGCTTGGCAACCGCCTAGAAGAATCAAGTTCATCTAAAGAAATTAAAATCCATGGTGACTGTCATCTTGGTAACATTTTATGGAGAGACGATGCCCCTCATTTTGTAGATTTTGACGATGCTCGCATGGGACCTTCAGTCCAAGATCTTTGGATGTTACTGTCTGGAGATATCGCAGAACAGAATATTCAACTAGATTGGATTCTTGAAGAATACACTGAATTTCGAGATTTTGACTATCGTGAAATCAGTCTCATAGAACCTTTGAGGACGCTTCGGCTCATAGGATATGCCGGCTGGATGGCAAAAAGATGGACTGATCCAGCCTTTCCGCTGGCCTTTCCGTGGTTTAATAGTCAGGCATACTGGGAGAAACATATTCTTGAGCTTCGTGAGCAACTTTCGGCACTGCAGGAGCCTGAGTTTAGAAACTAGAGAGAAATAAGCGTTATAATTAGCGTTATAAAAATGTCTGCTTAATTGGTTTGGAATTTAAACCATATAAGCTTAAAGTTAGAGAAACAAAATGAGGTTGAGCTATGTTGCCAGTAGGATATTTTCCGTGTACCCAAGATGTTTCTGAAGAAGGAAATGTATCTGGATTAATTGATGAACTTATGGAGCAAGCTGAGTTGTGTGAAGAAGTAGGCTTCGATGGCTTCTTTTTTACAGAGCATCATCAACAAGAAGACAATTATTTACCTTCTCCTGTTTTATTGTCAGGGATGGTTGGAGCCCGAACCAAAAGAATTAAAGTAGGTACTTGTGTCCTCCTCGCTCCGCTGTATCACCCTATTCGTCTTGCAGAAGATATCGCAGTAATTGATCAGGCTACTAAAGGCCGGATGATTGCAGCAGTTGGTATTGGCTATCAACCGCCTGACTTCGATGCATTTGGTGTGTCGCTCAAGCAAAGAGCGGGAAGGACTGAAGAGTGTGTAGACGTTCTGCGAAAGGCATGGACTGGGGAGGCGTTTAGTTATGACAGCAAGTACCACAAGATAGAGAATGTTAGGGTTACACCAGCTGCTTACCAAGATGGAGGGCCACCTATTTGGTTAGCCGGTTGGGTCCCGGTTGGGTTGGAACGTGCGGGCCGGATGGGTGATGGCTGGATAGCTGATCCGATTCAATCTCTCGATGTCATCAAAGATTATGCGGCGCAGTATCGAGCAGAGGCAGAAAAGCATGGGCGTAAGCCATATATTGTGCTGATGCGTGATTGTGTTGTTGGAGAGAGTTGGGATGCGTGCGTGGCAAAGAGTGAGCCAACAATGATAACTCACCGCTATTACTACGAGGGCGGGGCCTATGTTCAAGATAAACATCTTGAAGCTGTAAAAACGTCCGACGATCTCACGTTTGAGCTGCTTGCTAAAGAGCGGTTGATAGCTGGTTCACCGGAGCAATGTTTGGAACAGCTGCAGATGTGGAAAGAAGCTATCCAACCGGATTACGTTATGCTTCGAATGAGACAGCCTGGTGGGCCAGCTCAAAAAGAAGCTTTAGAAGACATACGCATGTTTGGCGAAAAAGTTATTCCTAATTTATAAAATTTTGTTTTTTTATCAGGAGAATAGTGGTGACCTACTTTGAAGACAACTCACTAGCTATCGGAGATACTCCGATGGTGCGTCTAAATCGTGTTGTTGAAAATGGAGGCGCTACGATACTTGCTAAAATCGAAGGCCGTAATCCAGCCTACTCTGTAAAGTGCCGTATAGGAGCGGCGATGATTTGGGATGCAGAAGAAAAAGGCTTGTTAGGATCAAATATAGAGATTATTGAGCCGACCAGTGGTAACACTGGCATAGCTTTGGCATACGTGTGCGCCGCCAAAGGTTACAAATTGACACTCACTATGCCTGAAACAATGAGTATGGAGCGTCGAAAGGTGCTTAAGGCTTTTGGAGCCAATTTAGTACTGACTGATGGAAGTCAAGGGATGAAGGGAGCGATTGCTAAGGCGGAAGAATTAGTCGCTAGAGACCCGAGTAGGTACCATATGCCGCAACAATTCGATAACCCAGCTAATCCTGCTATTCATGAGAAGACAACCGGCCCAGAAATTTGGGATCAGACAGACGGGCAAGTTGATGTGTTAGTTGCAGGGGTCGGGACGGGTGGGACGATCACCGGTATTAGTAGATATATAAAGCAAACGCGCGGCAAGTCGATGGAAACTGTAGCAGTAGAGCCTTTCGATAGTCCGGTGATTAGTCAAACATTAGGCAACCAGATAGTGAAACCTGGCCCCCATAAAATTCAAGGAATTGGAGCAGGGTTTATTCCTGGGGCACTAGATTTGTCTATGATTGATAAGGTTGAGACTGTTACTAACGAAGAAGCTGTCGTTATGGGTCGGCGGCTGGCGAAAGAAGAAGGTTTGTTGTGCGGCATATCTTGTGGTGCTGCAGCTCACGTTGCGGTTGAGCTTGGCAAGTTGAAAAGTTATGCAGGTAAGACCATAGTAGTTGTATTGCCAGACGCAGGGGAGAGGTATTTGTCGAGTATCTTGTTTGAAGATATTTCTGAATAAGCAACATAGAAAGCTCCGTTCTTTGAGACAACATTGCCATCAGCAAAGAACAGAGTAGAGATCTGTAGGACAGAGAGACTATGCACATAGGTCTTGCGTTGCGGGAGATATCTTCTCCACAGGTGCAGTGCTCCCTGCCTGGTCCATTAAATATTTTTAATAGTGTTTTAAATCACTGGTCATCTAGTCGAGAGATCTGGATACTAGTTTGGTATATTTTGCATTTGTACTGAGGATCCACATGAAGTTACTTGTGATAGAGGACGATGACGAGACTGGCGAGTTCATCAAGAACGGCCTAGTGCAAGCAGGTCACAAGGTAGACTTAACTGATAATGGCCAAGACGGACTGTATCTTGCTACAACAGGAAACTTTGACCTTATTGTAATTGACCGGATGCTGCCGTTGGTCGACGGTTTGACTATAGTTCGAACCTTGAGAGCCTCGGATAACCGGATCCCGATAGTCGTTTTAAGTGCGTTAGGCGAAATTGACCATAGAGTGGCGGGATTGAACGCAGGCGCTGATGATTATTTGGTGAAGCCGTTTGCTTTTAGCGAATTGGAAGCTAGGGTAGGTGCTCTTCTTCGAAGAGTTACGCCAGAAGGGCCAGAGACCTCGCTATGCGTTGGTGATCTAGAAATGAATCTGATTACACGAGAGGTTGGACGGAATGGAAAATCGATTGACCTACAGCCACGAGAGTTCCGGTTGCTGGAGTATTTAATGCGTCATGCAGGTCAAGTCCTTACTCGAACCATGCTTTTAGAACATGTATGGGACTATCACTTCGATCCACAAACCAATGTAATCGATGTCCATGTGAGCCGTTTGAGATCGAAAATCGATAAAGGTTTTGAAGTACAGTTGTTGCACACGGTAAGAGGGGCTGGCTATAAGCTTGCCTCTCTTTAATTAGGAGTCAAGACGATCATATCTAAATTAAGGTCGTTGGCACGTACTACGACTTTCCGGTTGACGCTCTCTTATAGCTTTATCTTTGCTGTATCTCTAGGGTTGCTCGCTTTCTATTTTTACTGGTCAACGATAGGTTTGGTGCTCCGAGAGACAGATGAAATTCTTTACTCACAGACACAAGCTCTTTCTAAAGTTTATAGAAAAAGAGGGATTGATTGGCTAGCAAAATCGTTGTCAGTTCGGGCAAAAGTTAACCAAAAAATGTTATATCAATTTTCGACTCTCGATAACAGACCTCTGGCTGGGAATTTACGTATGTGGCCGTCAGTTAGCCCGAGTGAAGAAGGGTGGGTAGAGTTCGATTATCTCTTGCCTGGAACAGAGGAATATGCTCCAGCAAGAGGTCGAGTGTACCCATTGCCTGATGGAGTCCAGCTTTTAGTTGCGAGGAATGTAGAAGAAATCACGCAAATTAAAAAGGTTTTTAACCGGTCTCTACAGGTAGGATTAGCTCTGACGCTTCTTTTTGCTTTAGTAGGCGGTATATTTATGAGTCGACGCGTGCTTCGTCGAGTTTCAGAGTTTACGGCTAGTACAGGACAAATTGTTGATGGCCGTTTGGGCGAGCGACTGACGTCGCGTGAAACAGGAGATGAGTTTGATGTTCTAGCGCGTCATGTGAATGAGATGCTTGACCGGCTGGAAACATTAGTTGGAGCGGTTAGACATGTCTCAGATAATATTGCACATGACTTAAGAACACCTCTAACAAGACTGCGCAACCGAATTGAAACTGCTTCTTTGGGCGCTACTGATTCAGTTAAAGGAGAATTAGAAGCTAGTGTTGCAGACGCAGATGAATTACTTCGCACTTTTTCTTCCTTATTGAAAATAGCTCGAATTGAGTCGGGGTCTTATAAACCAAGCTTTGAACGAATTGACTTTGCACCGTTGATTTTTGATGCTGCGGATCTATACCAAGGTCTAGCTCAGGAAAAAGGCTTAGTTTTAATGACTGACTGTGATCCCGTTATTTTCATTTACGGAGACAGAAATTTGTTGTTTCAAGCGATATCAAATCTTGTAGACAATGCTATCAAGTATTCTCCTGATGGTGGCGCAGTTAGCCTGATCGGACGAAGAGATGGTGACTACGCTACAGTCATTGTAACCGATGCAGGAAGTGGTATTCCAGAAAATGAATGGGAAAACGTGCTCGAAAGATTTTCTAGGCTCGACCAGAGTCGCTCATTACCTGGCAGTGGTCTTGGTTTAAGTGTTGTGAATGCTGTTGTTAAAGCACATGAGGCGCAACTTATCTTTGAAGATAACAGCCCCGGTCTTAAAGCCGTGGTTAAGTTTTCTTTAGTAGGCTGAGTTAGGTATTTTCCATCTGTTTAGTTAGAAACTTAGTGATCGCCTTCCGGATGAGCTGATTATCAGGAGCATTTCTTTTTGATTGTAACGCGATGGAATACTCTTGTGGGGTAAGATGAGTTTTAGCTTCCACAATGAGTGCTGAGATGTAGGCGGGTTCAAATTCTGGATGTCCTTGGAAGCCAACCATCTTTGGTGTGAATTGAATCAAGAAGTTGTTGCAGTGTGGGGCGCTCCCGATGTTGGTTGCTCCTGTGGGCAGTTTAACCACTTGGTCGCGATGGCAGACGCCGACTGTTAGTTCCTCCGGGAGAGCAAGTTGGTTTTTAGAACTATCTGAATTGACAGAGCATCTAGCGAACCCTATTCCCCAGCCTTCTGGCGCACAAGCAACCTTGCCTCCAAGTGCTTTAGCCATGATCTGGTGACCAAAGCAGAGACCAACTGTGGGTTTGTTTTTGCGATTTAATTTGTTGATAAAACCTTCGAGAGACAGCATCCATTTTTTTTCCTCATAGACACTCGACCGGCTGCCAGAAATTAAATAGCCATCACACACATCAAGATCTATGGGAAATTCTCCAGTAACAGCATCAAATGTCTTCCATGCGAATACTGATGTTTTTCCCTCGAAAGCGGTTTTAAACATTGTTTCATACTCAGGAAAATCACCGCTGAATTGGTCTCGAAGTTGATCACATAAAATCAAACCTATTGTGAATCCAGTACTGTTTTTCTGCCGTAAGCTGTCCTTAATCATTTTCTCTCCGGACGGAATACCTATGGGCTATAATGTTACAATATTAACAATTTGAGTGTCGAATATGAAATTTGGAGTTTTTTTACCAAATGGCAGCAATGGATATATCCCATCGGCGGGGAGCCCCGTTTACCTGCCTACTTTCGAGCATAACAAACATTGTGCTATAGAAGCAGAAAAACAAGGCTTAGATTTTGTGCTTTCAATGATGAAACACAAAGGGTTCGGAGGTGAAACTGGCTACTGGGATTCGTGTCTTGAGTCTTTTACCCTAATGGCAGCCATAGCTGCAGTTACCAAAGAGATAGGACTTTTCCCATCCATTTCTCTTCTGACTCAGCATCCAGCGATAGTTGCACGAATGATAGCTACTTTGGATGATATATCCGCCGGACGGTGCGGCTTGAACGTGGTCACGGGTTGGAATCGGGCTGAGTATTCGCAAATGGATATGTGGCCAGGTGAAAGCCACTATGAAAGGCGCTATGAATTAGCCTCGGAGTATATTTCCATCCTGAAGACACTTTGGAACACTGGACGGTGTACCCATAAAAGTGATTTTTTCAAGCTAGACGATTGTTCTGTTTTGCCACAGCCTAAAGGAGAAATTCCCATAGTTTGCGCTGGACAATCGCCGCTTGGAAGGCAGTTTGTCGCTGAAAGCGCCGATCATCAGTTTGTTTTGACAAGCAAATCAAAATTGGTGGCAGGTGTGAAAGATATAAAAGACAGAGCAAAAAAATGTGGAAGATCGGTGGGGATATATGCCTTGTACCATCTGATTGTTGAAGATAGTGACGATGAAGCCGTTCGCATCGCGGAGCATATCGTCCAAAGAGCGGATAAGGGTGCCATATCTAACATAATTGCTAGCGCCAGTCTTGACACTAATACCGGTGGTACTAGCGGTCAGCTTAAAGCTGCGTTGGAGCAAAATATTGAAGAAGGAAACATGGCCTTTATGGGGATCCCTGTCATTCTTGGATCTCCTCAAACTGTGATAAAGCACATTCAAGAGATACGAGATGATTCAGGTATAGATGGTATGCTGTTCAGTTGGCCCGACTTCGTTCCGGGTATTCGCCGTTTCGGCCAAGAGATCAAACCGTTTATATCGAATGGTTGATGGTAGCTACTAGAAAATCAGCTAGTTTCTACTCTCTTTACTGCCTTCTCATAGGGTTCTCTGTCGCCAGATTTTTGGCCTTCTAGCTCACTTTCTATTATACGCAAGATTTCGCTAAGGTAATTCTTTCGCCAGCTTGCTCTTTCCCCTTGGACTTGGATACTGGGTTCGAAGCTATCTATTTCAGATTGCTTAACTAAACCTTTTGTTTGTAAGAGGCGCTCCAGAGTGTCACTGCGATCATGCAACACGGCTACTTCCCCAGCTAGCCCCATGATCATAGAGATGAGCTTATCCACATTCGGATCTTCGAAAAAAACAGGTCTTTCTCCTCGAGCTTTACGCTGTAGCTTTTTTATATCATTCATTCGCTTATCTCATGTTTCCATAAATAAACCAGAGACCTCCCCCACCGAAGTCTCCTCCTTGGAACACCTTTGATCTTTTTGCCTCGGCGACTTGCAGCGCACTGGGTATGAGCGTCTCAAATTGATTTTTTGGATCAAAACCACCTTTTTTGGATAACTTTTCTAGATCGATTTCGTGAGAACGAGCCCAGAACGGTTCGTTGTTGTTTCGTGTGTCCCAGTCCAGCATAAAAGCGTCAAATGGCCCCATGTTTTTATAAGGAGGAGTTTCCCCATGAACCATTAATCCGCCAGGCTTCAAGAGTCTATGGCATTCTTTAACTATGTTATGGATCGCTTTTTGTGATGTTTCGTGCAGAAGGATATGCGATACGATTAGATCGAAAGTTCCTGATTTAAAGTTCGTTTGCTCAGCATTTTGTTGGGAAAAGTGTACCTTTTCCCCAAGTTCCTCGGCGCGGGCGTGCGCATATCTAAGCATCGGTGCAGCCACATCGATACCATGAACTTCTGCATCCGGGAACGCTTGCGCATAAGGGACAGTGCTGTGCCCAACGGAGCAGCCCATATCTAAAATCTTTCTTGGAGCCATCGTAGGATGATTATTTTTAAGCCAAAGAAGGATGCTTGCTCCAATATCGTCGTTGTAGGGTCCGAGTTGTCCCATCGCATATATATGCACGGCGCGGTCATAAACTAGTCCAGCTGATGCATCATCCTCAGTGACCTCACTGTGGTAGCCACCAGGCTGGCAGTGAATATCCACCGCTGTGTGATATCGCGGGATCTTCAGCTTTGTATCGAGCTTAAGAGAACCTAGAGTCTTTGTACCTTTAGGGATCTTGATTTTTTCATTGAGGTTTTCTAGGTCACGATTGACGGGCACTTGACATGACGACCACATCATTTCTTGACTGGTTCTAAGCAGAGAGCTGAACATCTGATAATACGGATCATGTACCATTTCTTTTCCGACCTCAAATCTATCTTTCGGGGCTCGGTTATGGGTTTTTTCGAACTTCGGCTTTATGATTTTTTCGTAACGAGTTTGGTTGCCGGAGTGTACGTTCTGAACTAGATAGTTCTTATACGATCGCACGAACTCCTGCCTAGAAAATTCGTCATGCGTTGGCGTAGCCATTACTGCGTGTTTAGTTTGTGGGTGTACTTGGTTTTCCGCGCTCATTATGGCTCCCCTAATTCTTTTTAGTTGCGGTTCTTTTACTATTTAGAGACTATCATGAACCAGTTCGACTAGCTATATTGTATAGTACTAGAGCTTGCAAGACGCGCTTGCTTGAAAGGTCAAACATTAGGTTAAGGGGCAAAAAGGTTGAAAAATTCGTATAGGTTAGGGGTCGACGTTGGTGGGACGTTTACAGATGTACTATTGCTGAATGAGCAGAATGGTGAAATGTCTACGGCAAAAGTTCCATCAACGCCCCACGACTCTTCTATTGGGGTACTGAACGGTATTGCTCGGGTTTGTGAAGAGTCAAGGGTCGACTTATCTGAAATTACTCATGTCATGCATGGGACGACGGTTGCAACGAACACGGTTCTGACCGGGACAGGGGCGAGAGTTGGTTTGGTGACTACAAAAGGCTACCGGCAAGTGCTTCAGATTGCCAGGTCGTTTGTTCCTGGGGGACTGGGGGGCTGGGTTATTTATCAGAAATCTGAGCCTATGGCTCCGCTAGAACTCACGATTGAAGCAGATGAACGTGTTAGTGCGAAGGGGGAAATTGTTTCCGTTCTGAACGAGTCTAGTCTTCGAGAATCATTAAAGAATCTTGCTAAGGAAAAGATCGAAGCGCTCACCGTTTGCTTAATTAACTCTTTCACGAACAAAATTCATGAAGAAAAAGTTCGTGATATCGCACTAGAGATTATGCCCGAAGTGCCAGTTTCAATTTCCTCCGAAGTGATCCCCGAGCTTCAAGAATATGAGAGGGCTGTGACGACAGTGACAAATTCTTATGTCAGACCGAAAGTTGAGACATACATCAATAATCTAGAATCCGAGCTACTAGAAAAGATGAAAGAGGTCAAACTCAGTATATTAAGATCAGATGGGGGGCTTGCATCGGCACAATCAGCAGCTAAATATCCTGTAAATATGCTCATGAGTGGCCCAGCTGGTGGGGTAGCAGGTGCTATTTGGGTCGCAGGAAATGCGGGTTTCAAAAACTTACTTACCTTGGATATCGGAGGTACATCGACAGATGTAGCTCTGGTACAGAACGGTCATGCTCAGCTGAGGCGCGAGACAACAGTAGGGGACGTGACTGTGAGAGCTTCATCAGTTGATGTCAGAACCGTCGGTGCGGGAGGTGGGTCGATTGCACACGTGCCTGCTGTTACCAAAGCACTTCGTGTGGGGCCTCAAAGCGCCGGCGCGGAGCCTGGACCTGCGGCGTACGGAAATGGTGGATTAGAACCTACAGTGACAGATGCGAACATAGTGCTTGGTTATATTCCAAGTCGAGCTCGTCTTGGAGGTGATATGGCTATTGATGTGGACGCGGCCCAACTTGCGGTTGGTCGTATTGCCAGTGACCTTGGTCTTTCGGTAGAGGCGGCGGCTGAGGGCATCTATAATATCGTTAATGAAAACATGTTTGGGGCTTTGAGATTAGTTTCTGTTGAGCAAGGGCATGACCCACGGGAATTTGCGCTGATTGCTTTTGGGGGTGCTGGTCCTTTACATGCGAACGCATTAGGCAAGTTGATGGGTTCATGGCCTGTGATAATCCCTCCCGGTCCTGGGGTATTGTGCGCTTATGGAGATGCTACGACAAGACTTCGAAATGAAGCATCTAGAACCTTCATACGGAAGTTTAGCGCGACAAGTAATGAAGAATTACGGCTAGAGCTTGAGAAGCTGGCAACATCGGCTCTTAGCGCCTTAGTTGAAGAAAAAGCTACGTCTGAAGGTTCAGAAATCACCTATCAGTTGGATCTACGATATCAGGGGCAAGGTCTTTCTTTGACAGTAGACGTTAGTCTAGCGGAGGGAGAAGATGTTTTGACGGCGATAGGAACTCAGTTCGATTTAATGCATGAACAGTTATTTACTTTTTCTCTGCCTGCAGAGAAAGAAATAGTCAATCTCCGGTCGATTGCTCTTGGTGAAGAAGCACGAGTGGAGGTTCCCTCTGTGACTATCGATCCTGACTTTGTGAATAAGAGTGAAGGAAATCAGAGAATGTTTGCTGAGGGTCAGTGGTGGGATGCTTCTATATATGACAGATCAAAGGTCGGCCGAGGTACGGCGATTAATGGGCCGGCTATTGTCACAGAAATGGACTCTACTACTATGATTTTGCCAGAACATGTAGGTCGAATTGATTCATTCGGCAACATACTTATTACTCCCATTACTCAGGACTGATGCCATGACTGCAATACTGATAGAAGAAAATACTGAGCCGTTGAAAAAAGTGACAGTCGATTCGGTTACGTTAGATATCATTGAAAATGCTTTGAAGAATGCCCGGTTTGAAATGGATGCCGTCCTTTTCCGAACCGCTATGTCTCCCGGGATAAGAGAACAGGGTGATGCATTTCCGTTAATCGCTAATCGCGATGGCAAGATGGTTGTAGGACAGTTCGGGTCATTTATCCATGGATTCATGAGTCTTTATGACGGGACTATTGAAGAAGGAGACATCTTTCTAACTACAGACCCATATTCCTGTAATGGCGCTATAAGCCATGCCAACGATTGGTTGGTGCTTATCCCTATCTACAAAGATCACAGACATATTGCTTGGAGCGCTATGTTTGGCCACATGACAGATATAGGCGGTAAAGTGCCGGGTAGCTTGCCAACAGATGCTCGACAAATTTATGAAGAAGGGATCGTTGTTCCTCCTATAAAAATCTATAAGAAGGGAGAGTTACAGGAAGACATTTTGAAGTTAATTCTACATAACTGTAGGTTGCCGCATTGGAATCATAGTGATTTCAATGCGATTGTGGCAGCGTGCCGCACTGCGGCGAAACGTTGTGCGGAATTGAGTGAGCGTTTTGGAGATGACATATTTTATTCGGCTATGGATGAATTATTGGCCCGCAATAAAAAAGCAATGGCGCACCTTATCCTTAACGCCGTTCCAACAGAGAAAAGATATTTTGAGGATTATATCTGCGACGACGGAATGGGTATGGGTCCGTATAAATTGGCTTGCACAATGTGGCGAGAAAATGACAAGGTCATTTTCGACTTTTCTGGGACAGATCCGCAGTCAATTGGTTCAATAAATTTCTACCTCAACGAAGAAATGTTTAAAATGTTTTGTGGGGTTTTCATGATAATGGTCTTTGATCCACAGATTATGTTCAACGATGGTTTTTATGACTTAATGGAGGTTCGTATTCCTGATGGCTCTTTGCTTAAGCCCAAACATCCGGCAGCACTGTCTTGTCGAACTCATGCTTTAGGTCGAGTCTTTGATATTATCAGCGGACTACTTGGACAAGGGGCGCCAGATTTAATGTGCGCCGCGGGATTTTCAGATAGTCCTCATTTTATGTATTCAGGCTATGACCAGAAAGGAGATTGGTATCAGCTTTACCAAATCGGATTTGGTGGCATCCCTGGTCGTCCATTTGGTGATGGGCCTGACGGACATTCCCTCTGGCCAAGTTTTACCAACGTACCTAATGAATTTCTAGAAAGCTATTTCCCGTTGAGAATAGAGATCTATGAAACCATAACAAACTCAGGAGGTGCGGGCTATCATCGCGGCGGTAATGGCGTACGTGTGGGTTATCGATTTTTGGAACCGGGAGAGATTTCTGTGCACGATGACCGCTGGCTGACTTATCCATGGGGTGTGAATGGAGGTAACCCGGGGGCTAGAAGTAAGAAAATTTTGGTTAAATCCGACGGAAGTGAACAGTTAGTTCCTTCAAAGTGTGACCGCGTAAAGGTAATGCATGGAGACCTGCTGCTGTTCGAAACTTGGGGCGGCGGCGGTTGGGGCGATCCGCTTACTCGAGAAGTTGAGCGCGTTGGTTCCGATGTAAAGAAAGGATTAGTCAGTGTTTCTGGAGCTCTAAACTATGGCGTCATCACGGATAGCGATGGTGTTGTTGCGATCAAAGAAACACAAGAGTTGCGTCAAGAAATGAATGTCGCTCGTGGTGGGATTGAGCTGTTCGACAAAGGTGGGTCGATTGAAGAGCTGAAAGCACAGTGTTTAGCCGAGACTGGTTTTAACCCGCCAATAGCCCCTAGCTTTGCACCGCACTAGGGTAAAGAGGTAAGCGTATTAATGCGATGCTTGTGTAACAAAAGGAGAGAAAGCTATGTCTGTGATTTCAAAGGACTCATCTAACAGTTCTATCGTAAGTCAGCTCGTGTCGATTGTGGGCGCGGACTACGTGCAAGATGACGAGAAGGCTAGGGAATTCTACTCCACAGATTTGAGTTACACGGATGGAGAGGTTGCTGATGTTGTGGTAAGCCCAGGCAACACGGATCAGCTATCTCAGTGCTTGGCAACTGCGGCCGCTTCGGGATTGCCTATTGTTCCTCGTGGAGGAGGGATGTCCTACACAATGGGTTATCAACCGGAGCAACCTTCTTCTGTATTAATAGATATGCGTCGCATGAACAAAATCATTGATTTAAACACGGAAGATATGTACGTAACAGTTGAGGCGGGGTGTACTTGGAAAGATCTTTATGAGCAGCTTATGGACGGAGATGTCCCCGTACGGACGCCCTACTTTGGGCCACTTTCTGGCATGTATGCGACTATTGGAGGGGCGGTTTCTCAGAATAGCCTTTTTTTAGGTTCGGGTATTTATAACACTGTTGCAGAAAGTGTCCTCGGTATGAAAGTGGTTTTGGCGGATGGCAATATCCTTCAGACGGGGTCGGCAGCGCATAAAAACGGCTCTCCTTTTTTTCGGCACTTTGGGCCTGACTTGACTGGAATCTTTACGGCAGACACTGGCGCTTTCGGTATCAAATCAGAGATAACTTTGCGATTGATAGAGGCACCATCTGTGACCTTGTTTATGTCTTTCGGTTTTAACACGATAGAAGAGATGTTAGCCACCCAAACTGTGCTCGCCCGGAAGCGGATCTGCGCTGAATGTTATGGCTTTGACCCTTATTACAATTCTAGTTTTGAAAAACAAGGCTTTAGTTTTGGGGAAGGCCTGGCCGTTCTGCGTGATGTGGCAACCTCTGAAGGTGGCATAAAAGGATTATGGACCTCGTTTAAAGTAGCGGCTAGCGGGAAAAAATTTCTTAGAAAAGTGAAATATTCGCTTCATATGACTTTTGACAGCTATGATAAGGATGTGGCCTACAAAGCTTTAGAAACTGCCAGAGAGGTCTGTGTCGAGCATCAAGGGAGCGAAATTGACAACAGTTTACCGACTGTCTTCCGCGCACATCCTTTTGGTGGAGTGAGAACAGTACTGCTCGGTTCCGATGGCGAAATTTGGCTACCTGTTCATGGGTTTATGCCTTTATCTAAAGCAGTAGCGATGGGAACGGCGACCGAAGCTTACTTTGAAGAAAATAAAGCACTAATGGATAAGTACAACATTCATAGTTCTTACTTAACTTGCTTTGCAGGGACTGAGTTCGTCATCGAGCCAAGTATCTATTGGCATGATGAACTTGGTAATTTTCGCCTCAGTCTGATAGAAGATGAATTTGCTGAGAAGTGGAAATCGATACCTGCTGATGAGGAAAAGAGAAAAGTTGCATTAAAGTTGCGGGATGGATTGCGTGATCTGTATGATCAAAACGGTTGCTGCCACTTACAGTTAGGCAAATACTATCCGTATCAAGAACTCATCGACAATGACCCACTAAAGAGCTTGCTAGAGAGTCTAAAAAAAGCATTAGATCCAGAAGGACGAATGAACCCCGGGGCGCTTGGACTAAGGTAGTAACTCTCAAGGGAGTCTCAAGAAGTAATGTATTTGAAGAGGTGTTGCTAACATGACTTTCCATGGATTTCCTAAGACCTGTTTTCCTTTCTTGAGACAGCTGCAAAAAAATAATAATAGAGAGTGGTTTAACGGAAACAAACAACGATATGAGGACAGTATAAGAACGCCGGCATTAGCGTTGATTGAAGACATTGGTCCCGAGATAGCCGAGAAACTATCACCTCATTTTGTGGCAATCCCCAAGAAAGTGGGCGGCTCTTTGATGCGAGTATACCGTGACACCCGGTTTGCAAAAGATAAAACCCCTTACAAAACTAACATTGGTATTCAGTTTAGGCACGAGTTAGGAAAAGATGTTCACGCGCCGGGATTCTATCTTCATATTGAGCCAGGAAATTGTTTTATAGGGACAGGAATTTGGCGGCCCGAAAGCCAGTTTTTAAATAAAATAAGGGAATTCATTGTTGACAACCCGCGCTCTTGGAGTACGTTGATGTCTGATGAACCTTTTTGTAGCCAGTGGTCTCTGATCGGTGCAACTTTGATCCGACCTCCTAGAGGCTTTGTGAAAGAGCATCCCTTAATGAAGGATTTAAAGAGGAAAGATTTTATCGCTCATAAAAATTTTTCTCATGAGCTGATTCTAGATTCAGACTTTATTAAGTACTTGATTGAGAGCTATCAAGAGTGCGAAGCTTATATGGCGTACCTGTGTATGGCATTAGAAGTTGACTATTAAGCTTTAGTTATTTGTCCGCCAAAACTTCTGAGATCAAGAAGCGACGCGCTGATGTTACCTTCCTGCAGGGTTTTGTCATCAGTTAATGGTGTCTGGTCAATTGTGGCTTCCTTAAAAGAAAATTTATAGCCTTTCTCTTCTTTGCTGAAGCAATTTCCGTAATAGCTCTGACCTGTTTTTGTGTAGACAATTTTCGGGTCGGTGAAGGACATTTCGGGGAAATTTATATTCCAAGTGGTTCTCGGATCGATCGAGTGTAAAGGAAATTGTTGCCAAACTGCTGGAATATTCTTTTGGAGCGTGTTCTTCAATTTGAGAATGGTTTCAGGTCGAAAAGAGCGATTTTCATACCAATGTATAAAATCATCTTTAGCCAGCTCCTGAGACAACGCGATAGCTGGAATGCCTGAGATATTTGCTTCCAGACACGCACCGATCGTGCCCGAGGAAAATACGAATCCGGCACCTACGTTTTTCCCTATGTTCGTCCCAGATACTACGATATCTGGCATACAGGGCATCAGTTGGTGCATCGCTAGATTAGTACAGTCAGCTGGGGTCCCTGTTATTTTCCAACCGACGGCACCCTTAAGGCTTAATGGAGAAACCTCAATAGGATTTAGGCGTGTCATCGACTTTCCTTTCCAGCTTTGTTCTTCCTCTGGAACAGCGACATATAAATTGCCCATATTTTTTAAGACTTCAAGGGTGATGTCTAGTATCGGAGAATCGAAGCTATCGTCGTTACTAAGTAAGATATTAGGGATTGGATTGTTCATAGTAAAATCTTCATAATGCGTTGTTTCTGGAAAGATACTTATAATTAAGCTTATCGATGATAAGCGATTAATTGTTGCTCTAGCAGGTTTTTCTAAATATTTTTCCATTTCATGAATGCAGCAGCTTGACCGACAATAACTTTTCTGTCGTCCAGAATATTCCAAATTGATGCGTTTAGGATTTTGAATTTTTTTCCGGTTGAAGAAACCCTGATGCCTGAATAACCTTCAGCATAGCCTTTCTCTTTGACACTTTGCATGAATTTGCCGCGAGACGCTTGATCATTTTTTTCTGCCGATGTCCTTGAAGGAGTGCATAGTATTTGTTCATCCGTTAGTTCAAAAAGGCTTAAAGCCGTTTGGTTGCCATAAGTGAATAAAGGATCTTTTCCAAGTCCGTGGCTCAATAATGCGTAAGGTGCACGGTGCAGTTCTTCTATGGCATCGTCGTTATTGGAAGAGGTGTTGTAAAGAGGCCTTCCAAACAGAGCACAGTGACTTGCAAGTATTCTGCAGATGAGCAATCTTGACTCTTCTTTGCGTCTAGTACAGACAGACATTATACCGTTTCTTGAATATTATTTTTGATTGCTCGTTCAAGGGATAGGGCTATAGTTTCAGGAGATTGAGCTCCGCAAAACAGCAATTGTCCATTATATACAAAGCCTGGCACACCCGACACTCCCATTTCCAAGGCTGTGTTTTCCTGCTGTTTTATTGTCTGGTTGGCTAGTTCGCTGCCCAGGACTGTTTGGGTTCCTTCTGATGATAAGCCACAGACCATTGCTATCTCCAACAAAACATCTAGTTTTCCGATGTCTTTTCCAGCGCAAAAATAACTGCTAAACAAAAGGTCAATCACGTCGTTTTGCTTACCATGTTGACCACTATAATGGATGAGCTTATGAGCTAATCGAGTATTTGGTGTTGTTGTGATAGATTCAAAGTCAATTGGTAACCCTTCCGAGCGAGCTTCTGATTCAATACGTGAATAAATTGACAACGCTTGCTGGGCACTACCAAATTTTTGTGCGAGATACTCCGCTCTGTTGATGCCTTGAGGGGGCAGGGCAGGATTGAGTTCAAATGGGCGCCAGACAACTTCTATTGGGTACACGTCGCCCATTATTTCTATAGCTTTTTCTAGTCTATTTTTGCCGATGTAACACCATGGACAGATGACATCAGATATTACTTCTAGGCTATACATGTTGGACTTCTAACAGTACTCCTGATTGACGAAGACACGATAAGTTTATATTAGCTGAAACGGCTAATGATCTCCTTGGCTACTTGATCGACCACTTCTCTGGTATCTCTGATAGGTTGAATAGCTACTTGATTCACTCCAGCATCTCTCATTTCTTCAATCATTCCGATTACTTGGTTCTTCGTTCCTGTCAGAGTCGTGGCTTGTATAATTTTTTTCGTCATCAAAGGAACATGTTCTTCTTTGAGTTGCTGGAGGTAACCCTCATATAGTTTTAAATGGCGTGTTTCAATAGGCGCATCCGGCTCCTTATAGACACCAGAAAAACCTAACATCTCCGCTCGTAAAGTAGCAGGGATGGCATCAGGGTTATCGCGTGAGGACAGGGCGAAAATATTACTACTTGACGCTACCATCGGACCAACAGCTTCCTTAACGGCTCGCGACTCAATTTCTTCTTCGGACTCAGTGAGATAAAGAGCGGTCATTGAGACGATGTAAATGTCATCAGGGTTCCTACCTGCTTCTTCAGCCCCTTTTCGTACGTTGCTGACCATCCATTTGACGAGATCTGGGTGGACAGCCCCGAACAAAATGATTCCGTCTGCTATACGTCCAGCCAGTTGTGCGACCTTGGGTCCGCTGGCTGCAATATAGATTGGAATATAGTCTTTAACGTTGATGTAACCATAGTCAGGGTTAAGGAATTTAATTTTTCGGTGGCGTTTCCCCTCTGTATAATCTGTAGTTTTGTTGTCGAATAAGTCGCGACATATACGGACATGCTCTTCTAATTCAGCTACTTTCGCAGCAGGCATTCCCATCGTTCGCCTAGTGGTATTCCCCGTACCAATACCCATAACTGCTCGTCCAGGTGCTAGAGAATTTATTGTTGCCATTCCACATGCTGAAAGTGGCGCAATTCTCGATGCTGGATTAGTGACTCCAGGTCCGATTTTTATTTTACTTGTTCTGTCCGCGCATAACGCCATAGTGGCATATACTTCGCTACCCAGCATTTGCGTGTCATATAACCAAGCATGGCTAAAGCCATTATCTTCAGCATATTTGACATCTCCATGAATATGACAGTCACCCATAAAAACGAAACCAAAATCCATTATGTCTTTCTCCTGTTGTAGTATTCTTACTTAAGAGTATTGTAAAACTAATAGCAATAGAAACACTATTCCTAAGATACTATTTTCCTCTGTTAAATGCCCTGTTAATCCAAGTTCCTATTTCTTTGACTTCATCCATATCAACGCCATGAGCAACTTCGTACTCATGGTGCTCTACAGGGTAATTCTGGTCTTCCAGAAAGTCATAAGCTTCTTTCCCCATTTTAGGTAAGACCATTTGATCCTGTCGGCCGTGCCCAATAAAAACAGGAAGTTTACGATTGGCAGGAGAAAGTTTAATCGTTTTTTGTGTGGCAAAATAAGTTGATAGGGCAATAAGGCCGGCTAGTTTATTTGGATAGCTTAGAGCAAGTTCATACCCTACGGCTCCTCCCTGTGAAAACCCGGCTATGATGATATTTTCTGTTTTTATACCACGCTCATTTTCTCTTGCGATCAGACCGCTGATTTCAATTGCTGAATTTCGTAATTGCGTTGCGTCGATTTCTCGTCCTAAGTCAAGATTGATGATGTCATACCAAGCGGGCATTTCCATGCCGTTGTTTATTGACACTGGTATGTGGGGCGCGTGCGGAAAGACAAAACGTACCTGCAAGGTTGGATCGATCCTTAGAGAGGGGACTATTGGTTCGAAGTCATGCCCATTCGCCCCCAAACCATGCAGCCATATGACTGTGAATTCAGCTGCGCCATGAGGTTCTATTTCAACACATTTTAAAAGATCCACCACTATAATCCCTTGTTATTTTTATTCTTATACACGACTATTATACGAAGTTAATTAATATATCTAAACTTTTGTATGTCTGAACCACGGTCAATGTAAGATATGCTTTTATTAGCGCAATTATGGCTTTGTTGCTGTTCTATGGAGGACTAAAAATGGACGGGAAAGTTTGTGTGATCACCGGAGCAGCCTCGGGCATTGGTCTTGAATTGGCCAGACAGCTGGCTTTGTCTGGAGCAATCGTTGTTTTGAGTGATAACAACGTTCCTGCATTAGACGCCGCAGTTGCGTCTATTGTATCAATGGATAATTGTGTAGCTACAGGGCAGCAGTTAGATGTTACTGATAAAAAAGCTTTTTCATTTTTTGTTTCAGAGGTGTTAGCGCAGCATGGCAAGATAGACTATTTCTTCAACAATGCGGGAATAGCAGTCTCCGGTGAATCTAGAGATCTCGAACTTGAACACTGGGAGCGTGTTATAGCAGTTAATCTAATGGGTGTTATTTATGGGTGTGAACTTGTTTATAAAGTAATGGTATCGCAGGGGTTTGGACATATTATTAACACCGCTTCGTTGGCCGGTCTCATACCTTTTGCAATGAACGCCCCTTACTGCGCTTCTAAGCATGCCGTTGTTGGGCTTTCGCAGACTCTTCGGCTTGAAGGAGAAGAGCTAGGAGTTAAGGTCAGTGCAGTATGTCCTGGATTTATCGATACAAATATCTATGCTGCAACTGAGGCAGTCGGTATCATCCATGACGACCTAGTGAAAGGGATCCCATTCAAATTGGTTTCTGTAGATGTAGCGGCTAAAAATATATTAAATGGTATCGCAAAAAACAAAGGACTGATTATTTTTCCTTTTTACGCAAAATTTATCTGGTGGCTTCAACGGATATCCGCAGTTTTCGGTTTGCCGCTAGCCAGATCTATGGTGCGTGACTTTAGAAGATTAAGATCTTCAAACAAAAGTTAAGGAGCTTTGTCGATGAAAATATTTGGCAAGGAGCTGATTGGTTACCAGACTCCAAAATTTCAAGTTGAGATAGAGAAAGGTCGGTTGAAGCTTTTTTCGAAAGCAATAGGTGAAACGGCTGCAGTATATGTAGATGAGGAGGTAGCAAAGTCTCTCGGGTACAGATCTTTGCCGGTGCCTCCGACTTTTCTTTTTTGTTTGGAAATGGAGAGAGTAGACCCATATGACTGGATGTTGGAGTTAGAAATTCCCCTGGCCAATGTGCTTCATGCTGGCCAGTCGTTTACTTATCATCAAACTGCATGCGCGGGAGATATTTTGCAATTTAGAGGAGAAATTATTGACGTGTATGGTAAAAAAAATAACGAACTACAGTTTATTGTTCATAGAAACTACGTATGTTTTATAGAAGGTGCTGCTGTAGCAGAGTTTGATAGAACTATCGTTATTCAGACAAGGGGAAAGGGAAATTAATATGAACGAAGAACTGTATGAAGAAATTCAAGTGGGCTTTCATCTCCCTGCCTTCCAGGCACCTCCGGTTTCCAGACAGGCACTGGCGATTTATTGCGGAGCTTCTGGTGATCATAATCCTATCCATGTTGATATTGACTTTGCTAAATCCGCAGGATTAGACGACGTGATTGCTCATGGTATGTTGGTTATGGCTTATGCTGGTCGGATGTTGACTAACTGGATGCCTCAAAGCTCTATTAAAAATTTCGATATCCGATTTCTGAATATGACAGAGATAGGGGAGAAAATCTGTTCAAATGGTGTCGTTCGAGAAAAATTTATTGAAGCTAACCAGAAATTCCTGGTAGTTGAGGTCTTGGCTAAAGGACAAGATGGCCTTAGCAAATTGTCAGGCTCTGCGACTCTCTCATTTCCGTGACGCGCGAAGACGGTTCGAGTCTATTCACTGATTTCTTATTCTACTTCCAGCTAGTCGCGGCAACAGTAGTTGTTGTCAATCAAGTGGAGACGATGAAAGTTTCTATTGATGGTGTTAGTGTGACTTGGTTTGGTTTTTGGCTAGCTTTTCTCTCAATAAATCTAGTTTTGGCCTTTAATGTCTTGAAAACACATCAGGATCGGGTCTCTAAACAAACATTCTTTATTTACGTGGTTTGGACATTAGCGATAGGGGCTATTTTTATTAATCTGTTGCGGCAAAATGTTCAGTGGACAGAGGTAGATTATTGGACGACAGTGATTACGGGCAGCGGAATTTTCACATCTCTTTGTGTTGCACGGTTGATTGGCATTGCTTACTCTGACCCTCTCGTGAGATCGTCATTTGCCGTATTCCTGAAAGCCGTGCCTCAGCTGACCCTTGCTTGGAACATCTTTTTGTATGGAGGAGATGGGCTTTCGGTTTCACTTGTGATAGCGGGACACTTAACCATAGCGACCCGTCTTATACAGGTCTGGTACTCTGCTAAGATAGGTGGGTGGGATCGCAATCGTATTGGGATTGCAGTTGGCGAACTGGCAAATCAAATTAGCTGGGCGGTTGCGACAGTCGTTTGGATTTTTGTCGATTAATTCGTTACCCTCCAATTGGCAAAGTTAGGATTGGAGCATTGTTGATGTCACCTTTTGACTGCAACGCGAATAGCTGACCAAGTAATTGTAAGGTCGATTTTGACTGCAAATCGGAGTCGTCTACGTAAAACCAGCTACCGCGATACTCAACTGCTGCAGCTGCTTTCGTCGGACGGAATGAGGTTGATTTAATGCTCATTAAGTCTCCAGTAACATTGCTCCATGAAAAAGCATTTCCGCTGTCATCCAAGGTTACTCTTACTTTCCCCAACTCTATGTCCGAAGGTGGAATTTCGACGGATTGAGATAAGAAGTACATAACTCCCATAAATGAGCGGGTCTCAAGTCTTATTCGGCCTTGGTTGTCGTCCCCAGAGGAGAGTAGGACCTCGTATTCAAGCGAATCAGAATTAAGGTTAAGGAGAGATGCCAGTTTAATGAAGTTTTCATTTTTTTCACTTGGCGACTTGAATCGCATAATGTGTCTGTATCCGCGATTTTCGCTTGTGCTTCTCAGGCGCCACTGGCCAGCATCCTGCAGGATGTTCAGCAGATGAACAGATCGTCTGAATTTAGAAATATCTGGAGCGAGCATAGGTGTCGGACCAGAAGCTTTGGAGGCATTGTCCAATCCGTTCATGCTCTCTACGCAAAGATTCAATACTCGCGCAGTGCTCCAACCGCTACTATCAAGCAAAACAATAGTTTCTAAAGAGATCCTCGATAGCATTTGTCGAACAAAATCCTGCCCTTTTAATGGGGTATAAGTTACGGTCGGTTTTTCTTCGTAGGCAAGTTTTCCTGAGAATCCATAACTGTTGTTACCATTAAAGTCGAGAACTGAACTGGCAGCGACGGTAGGAGCCAATAAAAACTGGGTGTTCAATGCAGTAGCTTCAAGGAAATAGGGAGAGTCTCCATAGCGCAGTCGCACAAGATTGAGCAGCATTTGTTCAGTCTCAGTGTAGCTCATAGCTATATTATATTCAGTTCTACTTCCTTCTATGAACTTAGGGCCGAGCTGCGTACATGCTAAGATCTGAGATGTGGCGAACAGAAGGAAAATTGATTTCTTTTTGATGGAAGAAATTGCTTTTTTGGCACGATAACATATTGTCATTTTTTGCATGGCAGTATTCTAACGCAATTTAGCTCGTGTAGTACTTGTGCTTTAAGGGATAGAAGTCTGAAAGCTTGCTAGGAGCTGCAAGAAAGCATTGAGCATCCAGCTCGATGTCTGGCCCACTCAGGCCGTCGAGCAGCATATTGTTCTTGCTCAGGTTGCTCGTTATAAGGATTTTTTAGTACATCTAGTAATTTCTGAATAGTCGAAAAATTTCCAGCCGCAGCATCATCTATCCCCAATTGCGCTAAGTAGTTCCTAATTACATATTTTGGGTTAGCATTGTTCATCATCTCTTTTCTCACGGCGGGCGCTAATCCATCAGATTCGATGCGCGTCTTATAGCGAGTAAGCCATGAAGACAGTTTTTGGTTGTAGCTGTCATCTATTTGACTCTCTACATAGAATGCGGTTCCCAAAGGGCAATGAAGAGCCGAGGTCGCTAGCCAATCTGATGTTGAGCTAAACTCACTGAGTTTTCTGAAAAAAATTGTCATATCTGTTTCTACTTCGCTTAGTAATTGAAACAGATCATCAGAGAGAGAGACATCTGTGCTGTTAACGAAACTTTTTAGTCCTAGTTTTCTAGTAAGTGCGCTGTGCCACTGGTGCTCATAAGTCTTTTGATAGCTTGCTAGCCCATCTTCCAAAGGTTTTAGATCATTAATTAACGGATATAAAGCATTTGCTAGCTGGACTAGATTCCATAAGGCTACCTGCGATTGTTGCTCGTATCTGTATCTTTTCCCTCCCGCATCTGTAGTGTTGGGTGTCCAGTTGGGGTCGTAATTCTCGAGCCAACCATATGGTCCATAGTCAATGGTCAGCCCCAAAATCGACATATTATCGGTATTCATTACGCCATGTACAAAGCCCACTCGCATCCATTCAGATATCATCGTAGCCGTTCGGTCACATACTTCTTTAAACCAGAGACCATAGTCCGGGGCTGTCAGGCCAGCATTTTTTTGATGGCGTAGTTCCAGATCGGGGAAGTCCGTTGTAATAGTGTAATCAAGGAATTTTTTCAGCAGTGCATGGTTCTCTTGAGCTGCAAGCAGTTGAAAGTGACCAAAGCGAGTAAAAGAAGGAGCTACACGACATACGACTGCTCCTGGCTCATATATAGCATTTCCATCATAAAACATGTCGCGCATCACTTCGTCTCCAGTCAGAACAAGACTAAGTGCTCGAGTAGTGGGGACCCCCAAGTGATGCATTGCTTCGCTGCAAAGGAACTCTCTTACCGATGATCTTAGGACGGCTCGTCCATCGGCAGTGCGGGAGTAGGGTGTCATTCCTGAACCTTTCAATTGTAATGAGTACCTGTTCTTCTGACTGGTAACGATCTCGCCCAAAGTTATTGCTCGTCCGTCTCCTAGCTGTCCCGCCCAGTTGCCAAATTGATGGCCGCCGTAGCAGGTTGCATGAGGCTGCATGCCTGGAAGAGTTTCGTTGCCAGAAAATATCTGGGTAAACTCTTCTGTTCTAAAAACCGATGGTGATAGCTCCAAAAGCTTTCCGACTTCATCCGAGTGAATTAGTAACGCCGGTTTAGAGCAAGGAGTTGAATTTGTCAGTGAATAACAGGCACCTGACACTTGCCTGCAGTAGTTTTCTTTGATCGGATCGGCGGGTAGCTGTGTAACAAACGAATTGTCAAACGTGAGATCCGAGAGTTGTAAAGAAGGGGTGCTCATTGGATTTATTTTGCGCTTTTTTTTTACAGGTGTAATCATATATTTTAAATGGACTAGAGGGTACTGAATTCGAGGCTTAAGATAAGCCTATTCGGTCTCTTATTTAACTGCATTATAGCAATAATATAGATTATATTTGTCTAGCAAATAACTGATTATAAAGAGTTTAAAATAAATTATTTTAGCTAAAGTTTTTATAGCTGAGATCCCGTAGAATTAGGTTGAGAATCTTTAAAAAGTATAAGTACTTGTAATCTATTTCGGGGGATGGAGTGATGATTTTTTTTCGTTTATGTGTGTATTCATTAATGTGGGTTTTCTTTGGACCACATTTATATGCCGCAACAGTTGTTGATGATAAGTCGTTGACTGCTATAGGCGACGGTTCGAACTGGCTTGGCTTTGGCCGCAATTATAGTGAGCAGCGCTACAGCCCACTTGATCAAATAAATACTAAAACAGTCTCTGACCTTGGTATTGAATGGGTGATGGAACTTCCTAAGGACAAGTCATTACTTGCGACACCTTTAGTTGTCGACGGTGTGATTTACTTCACTGCTAGTTACTCGGTTACTCGCGCGGTTGAAGCGAAATCGGGAAAGCTATTATGGGAATTTGATCCCGAATCAATAAAAAATGCGGGCGACCGTTTGGTCAACATGTGGGATCAGAATAAAGGCCCGGCGTTCTGGAATGGGAAGGTAATCATATCAACTATTGATGGTCGTTTAATTGGTTTAGATGCTAAGACGGGCGAAAAAATTTGGGAAAAAATGACTATAGACCCAAGGAAAGCGTATTACATTACGGGCGCTCCTAAAGTTTTCAAGGGTAAAGTGATTATTGGTAACGGCGGCACCGAGCATACTGCAGCAAGAGGCTACGTGACAGCGTATAACGCCGACACAGGAGAGCAAGAATGGCGCTTTTGGGTAGTACCAGGTAATCCTGCTGACGGATTTGAATCCGATGCAATGGAAATGGCTGCGAAGACCTGGAATGGGGAATGGTGGAAGTATGGTGGTGGCGGGAATACTTGGCATGGAATTACTTACGATCCAGAATTTGATCAGCTGCTAATTGGAACTGGCAATGGGTCTCCCTGGAATCAAAAAGTTAGATCGCCCGGAGGAGGAGACAACTTATTTCTCTGCTCTATTGTTGCGCTAGACGCTGATACTGGTGACTACAAGTGGCATTATCAGACTGTTCCAGGAGAGACTTGGGATTACAATTCCAATATGGATATTATACTGGCCGATCTTAAATATGGCGGCCAAGAAATAAAGGCGCTAATGCATGCCCCTAAAAACGGCTTTTTTTATGTTTTAAACCGTGAAAATGGCGAGTTGCTTTCGGCAGAGAAAATTGCAAAAGCGACTTGGGCATCACACATTGATTTGAAGACTGGCCGCCCGGTAGAAATCGCGGGCGCTCGATATGAAGATGGTGAACAAGTGGTTTGGCCGAGTCCTTTTGGTGCGCATAGTTGGCATGCAATGTCGTATAACCCGGACACAGGGTTAGTGTATATTCCGACGATTGAGATGGCTGGTACTTTTAGGGATAGCGGAATCAATCTCAAAGCTTTTGAATCACCGAAAAGTCACGTTGAAGTCGGTGTGGAATTTGGTATGGAGGATACGCCAGAAGATTGGGGGACAGCGAAGTTACAGGCATGGGACCCCATCAAACAAGAGAGAGTATGGGAGCACAAGTTGCCGGCATCTTGGAATCCGGGGACGATGACTAGCAAGGGTAATTTAGTGTTTGAGGGACGAGCTGATGGGCGTTTTGTGGCCTACCATGCAGAGACTGGAGAACCGCTTTGGTCAATCGAATTGGGTCTTGGAATTTCAGCCCCTCCTGTGACTTACGCAGTCGATGGAAAGCAGTATATCTCGCTGTTGGTTGGATGGGGCGGAGCCGGTACTATAGCTGGGTCGCATGCGGCACAGCATGGCTGGAAGTACAAAGTGCATCCGAGAAGGCTATATACTTTTTCCCTAGATGGAAATGTTCCTCTGCCTTACTCTCCTCCACCTGCGTTTGCAGTACCATTGGATCCGCCTGATTTTGAGGTTGACGAGGTACTGGCCGCTCAAGGGTTGAAAACTTATTCGCAGTCGTGTTTCTTATGCCATGGAGGGAGCGCAGTGTCTGGAGGCATGGCTCCTGATCTGAGAGAGTCTGCAATCCCTTTGTCTGCGACTGCATTTTCTGAAGTTCTAATTAAGGGCGCTCTTGTCGAAAATGGTATGCCGCGGTTCAAAGACTTTAATAGTGAGCACGTCGTGGCATTGACACACTATATACGTAAGATGGCTCGAAAGCAGGGTTCAGTTCAATAATGCCCAGTTGAGTTAACCGCGGTCCTCGCGATTCCGCACTTGAAAAGGTAGAATGCCGTCGAATATTTTGAAGGCTAGCTAGTTGCTAGCCTTCAATCGTTAATTAGTATTTTCCCCTTAGGAAGTTTTATTCGACATGGCTCAATACGTATTTCAGATGCAGAAAGTAGGTAAGATAGTACCTCCTCAGAAAAAGATTCTAAGTAATGTATCCCTCAGTTTTTTCCCTGGAGCAAAGATTGGGGTATTAGGACTTAATGGCTCAGGGAAAACTACTTTACTTCGGATAATGGCCGGAGTTGATACAGAAATAGAGGGAGAAGCCATCCCGCTGAAAGGGCTTAAAATAGGATATCTCGCCCAGGAGCCCGCCCTAGATCCGGATAAAGATGTGCGGGGAAATGTTGAAGATGGCCTTGGTGAAATCAAAGGTGTGCTTAATCGCTTTAATGAGATTAGTATGGCGTTTGCAGAACCTATGGATGACGACACGATGACAGCTCTATTGGAAGAGCAAGGTGAATTACAAAGTCAAATAGATGCTTCTGACGGATGGGAAATCGATAGGAAGCTAGAGATTGCCGCCGATGCTCTGAGGCTACCAGATTGGGATGCAGACGTGACTAGCTTGTCAGGAGGGGAGAGACGACGTGTAGCATTGTGCCGTTTGCTGTTATCTGAGCCAGAAATGTTGCTGCTTGATGAGCCAACGAATCATCTAGATGCTCAATCTGTCGCGTGGTTGGAGAGGTACCTTGAAAGCTATGCAGGTACTGTCGTAGCAGTAACGCATGACAGGTATTTTTTAGACAATGTAGCTGGATGGATTTTAGAGTTGGACCGTGGCTCAGGTATCCCCTACGAAGGAAATTATTCTGCTTGGCTTGAACAGAAACAAAGCCGGCTACTACAAGAGCAGAGAGAGGAAGCTGCTCACCATAAAACTGTTGCGTCGGAACTTAGCTGGGTAAGGCAAAATGCGAAAGGTCGGCAATCTAAAAGTCGCGCCCGATTAGCTCGCTTTGAAGAGCTTCAGTCACGAGAGTTTCAGCAACGAAATGAAACAAATGAGTTATACATTCCACCTGGGCCGCGCCTTGGTGATATTGCTATTGAAGTGAAAAATATCTCTAAGGCATATGGTGACAAAGCGCTGATCCAGGAATTGTCTTTCAGCTTGCCGCCTGGAGGAATTGTCGGTGTAATTGGGGCGAATGGTGCAGGTAAAACTACTTTGTTTAATATGTTAACGGGGACTGAAAAGCCAGACGCTGGTGAAATCACGATTGGCAAGACTGTAGAAATAGCCTATGTTGATCAGAGTCGCGAAACGCTTAACGATGCAAACACAGTGTGGCAAGAGATTTCGGGTGGGCAGGATATTTTGACTATTGGAGACTACGAGCTGCAGTCCAGAGCCTATTGCGGGCGATTTAATTTTAAAGGGACGGAACAACAAAAGCATATAGGTCAGCTGTCCGGTGGAGAGCGAAATCGTGTTCATTTAGCCAAGGTCTTGCTGCGGGGAGGAAATGTTCTCTTCTTAGATGAGCCTACAAACGATCTAGACGTTGAGACTCTGCGAGCACTTGAGGAGGCTATGCTGAACTTTCCTGGTTGCGCTATCGTGATTTCTCATGATAGATGGTTTCTAGACCGCGTAGCGACTCATATCTTAGCGTTCGAAGGCGACAGTCATGTTGAGTGGTTTCCTGGTAATTATGCAGATTACGAAGCTGACAGACGGAAACGTATGGGCGAGGACGCAGACAAACCACAGCGAATTAAATTCAAACCTGTTACTCGTTAACTTGTCATCTCATTAAATTAAAATGCTTGCGACAAGTTCGCAGGCACTTGCTTATGCCTAGGTGTTCCTGCTAAAAAGTCTCGATCTGCAGCTGCTGTCAGCTCATTAGTTGCGATGCCGGCACGTTTAAAGGAATCTTTGCCTGTAGCACTGTCCAGTCCGAAACCGTTGGGTAATGATATATGCCCGCGGGCCATTCGGGTCGATATCTCAACTACGACGCTTACCGAGCCGCTTGCTGTAGTTAAAATTCTGTAGTCGCCCGAATCCAGCCCTAAGTCACTAGCATCCTCTGGAGAGATCCTTAAGGCTCCTTCTGCATCTTTCTTTCGCCAGTCTTTCCCTCTGAGAATTGTATTAGCCGTGTATGGTCGCCTTTCTCCTGCAGAGAGAATGAAAGGAAATTGTTCAGAAGTTAATTCGTTCGGGCCATCTGACAGAGCATGTAGCTCTGGCAGTAAAACGGGGATAGTTGCATTTATAAGGCCACTTCCAGTTCGCACTCTATCCCAGCTACTATGTTCAGCATCTATCGAATAGACGAACCCATGAGGGCTCGCAATAATCCGATTGAACAAGGACACCGCGATTTCTTCAGTATCATGTCCCGAAATACCCGCGCGCTCTAAACATGCCGGTTCATTTTGGGCTACAAAAAGTGTCACCGGAAGTAAAGTGGCAGCAGTTTCGCTACCGGATGGCAGTATGTTTTCCATTACTCTGTATAACGCTACTGGCGCTAGACGGTTTAGCATAGGGTTGTCACGGCCAAACTGGGTGAAGGCTTTTGTTAACGCGAGTAGCCCATCGGATCTCATAATCTCTTTAAGTTCAGCAACTTCTGCGGGCATTTCACCTATGGCTTCCACGAGCCTTGCATGAATCTCGGCTTCAGACAAAACATTCGCATCAGATGGGGGTTCTAATATTGGTTGACGCAACTGAAAATAATTAGCTGGATGTTCGAAATTGAAAAACGTTGCCTCAGCTTTTTCGTATTGTGTTTTGGCGGGTAGCACGTAGTCAGCATTTCTAGCGGTCTCTGTCATCGCGACATCGATGACAACAGTCAGCTCTAAAGCAGCCATAGCTTTCACAAACGATTTGGTATCTGCTAGGGAATGGGCAGGATTAGCACTTTCTATTAACATTGCCCGATAGCGTTCAGGATGGTCAGACAGGATTTCTTCAGCAATGACATTGCAAGGTACCATTCCTCCAAGCAAAGGCGCCCCGGCGACCGGCGACCGCTTAGCTAGGCTTGGGTTGCTTCCCATCAGCGGGCGCATAGTATTTGGAATATATTGTGATCCTTTTTTCCCAAAGCTTCCTGTTACTAGCCAGCAAAGTCTATGAAGATAGCTTACCAAGGTTGAATTACGGCTCATTTGCACACCTAGGTCTTCAAACCAAGCAATCTTGTCTGAAGCGAATAATACCTTAGCTAGCTGTCTCATTTGTTCCTGATCTACGCCGGCCCAGACACAGTATTTATCTATGTTGAGCTGACCGAAGATATCTCGTATTTCTTCGAAATCTGACACATGTTCCTTGATCCAATCACTTTTTTCCAAATTTTCTTGAAGCATAATTGCGATGAGAGCAGCCAATGCCCAAGCATCACCACCTGGTTTTACTCGTACATGGATATTTGCAATTTCTGCAGTTTCAGATACCCTCGGATCGAATACGACAAGAGTCCGTTTGGGATCTTTGGCTATTTCTCGCAGTGTTACTCTGCTTCTTTGCAGGCCATGGGAATGCCAGGGATTCTTCCCTAGAAAGACGGCAACATCGCAATTTTCAAAATCGCCACGTTGTGCATATGCTCCAAACATTGATGCAGAGACCCATCCTTCACCTGTTTTCTCTTGCGCTAGGGCATTCGATCGGTATCTCCCTCCAAGCGCACTAATTGTGCTCATTCCATATGATGCAGGGAGATGGTTCCCTTGTCCCCCACCACCATAGTAAAAAACTTTATCACCTCCAAAACTATTTTTTACTGCAACAAATTTTTCGGCGATTTCTGTGATAGCCGTGTCCCAGCTGATTTCTTCGTAGCTGCCTGAAGTTGTGCGCTTTAGCGGTTGTTTTATCCTGTCTATTCCATTTTGATAGAAGTCGATACGCGACGCTTTTTGGCAGACATACCCTTGTGAGGCGGGATGTAGATTATCCCCTCGAATTTTGGCAATAGACTGGCCATCATCGCTGATTTTTGCTTCGATGCCACAGTTGTTCTCACAAAGCATGCATGCCGTAGGTTTCCATTCCTGCATGTCTATTTCCTATTGTTGTAACAATGCGTTCAATATATCGGACTACGCAACTGGAATCTAGATTTGATCCTGTATAGGTAAAAGATAACTACTCTAAAACCAGACTGAGCAAGCCATCGGCAAGTTTGGGTTCAAACCAAGTTGATTTGGGCGGCATGATTAATCCGGCATCAGCAACCGCCATAAGTTCCGACATTTTTGTAGGAAACAATGTAAATCCTACCGCCATACTGCCTGAATTTACCACGTGTTCAATTGCTTCTGTGCCTCTTGACCCCCCTATGAAGTCTATACGTTGGTCGGTTCGGCTATCTTCTATTCCTAGAATAGAAGAAAGTATAGTGTCATTTAGAACACTCACATCCAGCATGCTTACTGAATCTTCTCCAGCCCATTGATTTTTCAATCTCAGCAAATACCAGGAACCTCCCAGATACATTCCGAATTCCTTTGGCTCTTGAGGTTTGATGGCTCTATCACTCTTACAAACTATAAAATCCCGGTCTATCAGTTTGAGGAACTCCTCAGCACTTCGACCATTCAAATCTGTTATCACTCGGTTATAATCTAGTATCCTCATTGCGTTCTGGGAAAAGCTGACTGCGAGAAAGCCATGGCAAGGGTTGTCATCCGCAAGATCAGAGTTTTCTTCTAAGCGTCGTTTGGCTACTCGGGACGCGGCGGCTGATCTGTGGTGCCCATCTGCTATGTACAATGCAGGCATTGAATTGATATACGAGGATATCTGGCCAACAAGGTTTTCGGCTTTTACAACCCATATTTCATGCAACCAACCGTCGACCATCCCTTCATAATCAGAAGCTTCGTTTGAGCTGATTGCCAACAACAATTGATCCAATGCAGGCTGTTCACGGTGAGCCAGAAGCACTGGCCCTGTAATCGCCTTGACTGTACTTATTTGATTAGTTCTATCCGTTTCTTTGGCATGGCGAGTTAGCTCATGTTTGCGAATTTTATTTTTATCATAGGCATCGACTGATGCGGATAATGCCACACCAATCTGAGTATGATTGGCATTGCTTATCTGGTAGACATAGTAAGCTGGCTTGTCGTCTTGTATCAGAATCTTTTCCTGCTTTAGCAGCTGAAGGTTTTTTGCAGCTCTCTTATAGACTTCTGGGGCATATGGAGCCGTGGAATTTGGCATTTCGAGTTCAGCTCTTGAAACACGCAAGAATGAGAAAGGCTTGCCTTCGGCTAATTCTTTAGCTTCTTTTAAATTAATAACATCATAAGGTGGAGCTATGACGGATGTGGCCGATTCTTTGGTTGGCCTTAAAGCGGGGAAAGGTCTAGCCAGAAATTCTTTGTTCATTTTATATCTCGGAAGGTTGTAATCTGATGTGTTCTCTTATGGAATGATAACAAGTCTTTGTGTGAAAGACTCAAAATTTGCATACAAGCTAGACCGTAAATGAAAAACATTACTCTGCCTCTGGATTTTGATCCCCTTTGAATCTAAGGTGTTTAATGTCAACTGATCAAGTGAGCAAACAGGAGCGGGGAATGAAGAAAAACGATTTCTATAAAGATGCACTAGAAGGTATTGCTGGTCCGTTAGAAGGGGTTCGAGTGGTAGAAGCTACCACCACATGGGCAGGCCCTATGGCCGGATGCCTACTAGCTGATTTTGGAGCGACAGTGATTAAAGTTGAGCATCCTGACGGAGAGATAATACGTAAGCTTCCCCCTGTCTTGCCTGACTCTAACCTGACTTTACCAAATGAGACAGTGAACCGTAACAAAAAAAGTGTGACGATTGACTTACATGAGCCTTCAGGGAGAGAGCTGTTCTTAAAGCTGGCGCAAACAGCCGATATCGTTATTGAAAATTTTAAACCCGGAACCTTGGCTGGCTGGGGCGTTGGCTATGACGACGTAAAAAAAGTTAAGGAAGACATAATATATGCCTCAGTCAGTGGCTATGGCCAATTTGGTCCATATTCGGCTCGTGCATGTTACGATCCTATTGCTCAGAATTACACAGGTTGGAGTTCGCTTAACGGTGAGCCGGATGGAGGTCCGATTAAGGCTCCCACATTTTTGGGAGACGACCTTGCCGGCATGAATGCGGCTTTAGGCGCATTGGCCGCTTTGCATTATCGCAACAGAACTGGTGAGGGCCAACACATAGATGTGGCATTGGTGGATGGGATATGGTTTCAAAGTAATGGACTTCTTACAGCAGGGGCGATTGATATACCTACTCCTAAAATGGCAAACCAATTTGCTATTGCAGCCCCGGTAAATGTTTATAGTTGCAAGGGTGGACAGATATATGGCGGCGTGTTGCTGGATTCTCACTGGGTTTCTTTTTGCAAGCTAATGAAGAGAGATGACATTGCTCACTACAACGGTTCGGAACGGATCAAGCGTAGGGATGAGGTAGATAGGGTTGTCAAAGATTGGTGTGCGGAGCGTACTGTTGGGGAGGTCGTAGATTCTATGTTAGGCATAGGTTTGACGGTGACAAAGGTTAACACCTTTTCTGAAGTATCAACGGATGAGAATGTCGGTGCTCGCGATATGTTACAGGAGACGACGCTGTCCGATGGGAGTGTCGTCCCTCTAACAGGGCCAACTGCCAAATTTTCAAGAACACCGACTAAGATACGAAATCCTGCTCCTACTTTGGGGCAAGATAATCTCGAAATATATCGAGAGCTCGGCTTGAGCGAGGGAGACATTGAGAAATTGAGAAAAGACTTAATCGTCTGAATTGCAAACCATTAGCTGCCTCGTTTTGATATGAGGCTGTCTACCTATTAGTTAGTCACTTTGCGCAATTTCTGAATATCAATACTTTCTCCGATTATTAGATCCTGCCTCGCCAAAAATTTAGGCTTTATATACCAAACGAGTAAAGGAAGTACGACTAGAGACAACAACATATTAATCAGCATAACCAGTATAAGGAGTAATCCCATGTCCGCCATGAATTTCAGATCGGACAAAAAGTACCATGGTGTTATTCCCAGCAACATAATAGTCGCCGTAAACATAATGGCCTTCCCTGTTGTAGTTAATGCAGCTTCAATAGCTTTCGTTAGATCGTGATTTTTAGCTGAGTATTCTTCGCAGATACGAGACAGGAGATAGATACCATAGTCTATTCCTACTCCCACCCCTATTACGGCGACTATGCCGGCATTCATGTCCAAGCCGACACCTACAAGATGCATACAGGCTACCAACAATAGGTTAGCAAGATTTACTGGAATGAGCAGGATAAAAGCTGCGACGATTGAGCGATAGGCAAATCCAGCTAATAGCATAACTGCAACATTTACCATTCCGATAATGATCCAATGATACCTTGAGATCACGTTGTTCATTGCCTGTTGAAGCGCTATCACTCCAGTCCCTAATTTTACGTGAAAGTCTGGATGTTCTAGTCCTACTTCCTCTACCGCCTTAGCGGCGGCGGCAAGCGCATGGTCAACTGTTTCTTGTTTGTTGTCTTTGTACCAGAAAGATACTGTGGAGTTTTGGAACTCAAAATCTGCTACATGTCCAAAGTTAACCGCATTACTTCCTAATAGGGCGGCAAAGCCGGCAGCGCTGATGGCTTCATCGGTCAAGTCCAGAGGAGCCCACTTAGGGTTTCCTCCTGAAAACAAGCGGTTTATATCACTCATATAATCGGCAAAGGTTAAGCTCGCCCGAGGAGGGAGCACCTCATCCATTTCGAGTTTTCTCTGCAGAGCCTGTGCAACTTCGACGACCTTCGGCGTGTTAGCAACGCGATGTGTTATGTCTCTCGTTTTTGACTCAAGCACTATTTCGAGTGTATTCGTCCCTGGGAAATGGGCATTTATTGCTCTAACACCTATATTGAATTCCGAGTCAGGCCAAAGAATGTTACTTCCCTCAACAGGATTTCCTATTTTTATCTGAGTGTTCAGATAAATTCCAGCGATTCCAATTATGATTACTAGTACGCTAGTGCGCTTTGCTTTAGTGCCTACACTTAATGTAGCAAGGCGCTGCAACAATCTACCTTGGCTTGCGTGTAGCCCATTTTTCGACTCACTGCTTACGAGCATTTGTTGCATGTTTTTTGGTACTGGGAGATATGACAATAAAATCGAGCAGAGAAAAGTGCCCGTCGGGATGATCCATAAGGCCCACATGCCACAGAAAATAGCATGGTTATCCATCGCTTTTATTGGTGCGATTGCAATGAAGATAATCCCGCAAACGTCCGTAAGAATGCCTAGGATCGAAGGCGCCATCATGATATTCATCGTGTGCTCAGCAGCTTCTTTTCGGTCTTTCACATGGGATAGTATTTCGTAATATCTCTCTGTGTATTGCACACAGTGCGAAAAAGATCTGGCTACTAGCAGCAAAGGTACAATCATTAATAAAGGCTCAATGGGCTTCCCGAGCAACCCTATGAAACCAAAACCCCAAACACCGGCCACAGCGGCACAGGTGATGGGTGTGACAACACCAGCAATATTTTTCATATAGAAAACCAGAGCGATCACCAAAAGGAGCAGGGTAATAGCAAAGATTCCATAAGTTTGTTTCTGTAGTTTGTATACCCAGCCAGTGAGGACAGGGTGCCCGGTCAAGTGCACTTCGTGGCTACTGTCACGAGCGTTCAAAACTAAGTTTTGCGCATAGTCGAAAGCTTCACCATAATCTACATGGTCAAGGAAAGCGGCCGTTATCAGGGCTGCTGTCTCGTCTCTGGACACAAAAAAAGTTTGAGCGCTAGGAGAAAGTAGCACACGACGTTTGAACTCAGTTATTTCAGCGACCGTTTCAGGGGGATGATCATCCATAAGTGGCTTAGTATCAATACCCTCTACTGTAGCGGTGGCATATCGGATTTTCTCAGTGGCCACAGAGAGAATTTGATCATGATCGACAGCAGGGGCCAGGTCAATATCTCTCGTAATGTCCCAGACCTTAGCCAAGGTATCGGGATTGTATATATCGCCGTTCTTATTCTTGACCATGATAGCCATAGTCATAGGGTTGCCGAAATTCTTGTTGTCGTAGTAGATCTGAACAAAGGGATCGTCTAGGGGCAGTAGGTCGTTAAATACCGTTCTAATATCTACTTTTGGAAGACCTAAAGAGAAAAGCAAAGTAGCCAGAATAAACAAGCAGGTAACCAGAAAGCGTTTATCCATTACCCAGTAAGCGATTTTTGCACGCATATTTTATATTTTCCTTTTTGCGAGTTCTCACGGCTGCTAGAATTAGCTTGGAAGGATCATGTAATTCTAGGGGAAGTACGCCCAACCAGCATCACTGGTTGAGCGTGGATATTTAGCCTTCTAATACCTGTTTAATAACTAGCTTACCCAGTTGCGACATGTGCACTTCGTCAGGACCATCCGCTAATCTGCAAAGCCTTGCATAGGCGAATATTTCTGGAAGAGGAGTATCTTGCGCGACGCCAATGCCGCCAAAGCTCTGCATTGCTCTATCAGCAACCTCTTGGCACATTCTCGGAACTGTGATCTTTATCATGGCGAGAGCGTCTTTAGAAGTTTTGTTCCCTTCTTTGTCAAGCCGGTCCGATGCCCATTGTGTTAGTAACCGAGCTTGTTGTATCTCGCTTACTGACTTGGCAATGTCTTGTCTTATGCTAGAATTTTCTGAAATTTTTCTACCAAAAGCAATCCGACTTTCTACACGAGCACACATCAATTCCAACGCTCTTTGGGCTCCACCAATGAGTCGCATACAATGATGTATTCGTCCTGGACCCAGTCTCCCTTGAGCTATTTCAAACCCTCGACCTTCTCCTAATAGCAGATGGTCGGCCGGCACCCTCACATTTGTTAGCTTGACCTCGCCATGGCCGTGCGGAGAATGGGGATCATTCAATACCCGCAAAGATCTAATAATTTCAAACCCTTCAGAGCCTGCGGGGACAAGTATCATAGACTGTTGGGAGTGACGCGCTGCTGATGGGTCAGTTTTTCCCATAACGATATAAATTCTGTTGCGTGGGTCATAGACACACGAGCTCCACCACTTTCGACCGTTTATTACGTACTCGTCTCCATCTCTCACAATTGAGGTTTCAACGTTCGTAGCGTCGCTTGATGCTACCTGAGGTTCAGTCATTAAGTATGATGAGCGTATCTCACCTTCCAGTAAGGGTTCGAGCCACTTTTTTTTGTGCTCTTCCGTACCGTAACGGGCCAAAACTTCCATGTTTCCTGTGTCAGGAGCGCTACAGTTGAATATTTCTGCCGCCCAAATGACTCTTCCCATTTCCTCTGCCAGCGGCGCATATTCAAGATTAGTTAATCCTGCTCCATACGGCTCATATTCTTCAGGGAGAAACAAGTTCCACAGACCTTTATCTTTCGCCTTCTGTTTCAATTCCTCTATTTGTGGTGGGACAATCCAAAGATTAGCGGGATCGTGAGTAAAGTTATAAACATCCTCTTCTATCGGATATACAAACTCGTTCATGAAGTTGCGAACTTCTCCTAGAAGCTGAATACTTTTCTCACTGTGGTTGAAATCCATTTTTAATGTCCTTTTTAAATTTAGTGATTGGCTCCTTTTCTTCCGATATCGAAAAGAATGCCTGATGCCTAACGTTATTACAGATCAGTTTTGTCGCGTTATTAAGTAGACTCAGAGAGAGTGCACGAACATCGATGGAGCCCAGGCTTCTTTCAACTGGCTCCACTGAGTTTTAGTAATACAAACAAAATTCTGTCACACGTCATTAAAGCAAATACGCAGTCCATACGCTAGTATCTTTGCACCAGGATTGTGCCATTATAGCTAACCATACGAGTATAAAAATATTTGGACCCTTCATTATGCGCACCATATCTTTTTTCATATGTCTTTCAAGTGTATTTTTTTCACATTCTCTTCGTAGCACTTCGGGGCTTAATATTTTGCTTACTAACGATGACGGCTATACCTCTGAAGGTATTAAAGCTGCGTCATTTGCGCTGGTTGAAGCAGGGCATCGGGTTACGATTGTGGCTCCCAAGACCCAGCAGAGTGCTACTGGAATGAAGATTACGCTAGGTAGCCTGTCTGCGGAACAGCATGCGGCTGAAGTTTGGTCAGTGAGCGGTAGCCCTGCAGATGCTGTCATGATTGGTTTAAATAATGTTTTTGGTAAAGAAGTACCTGACTTAGTGATTTCCGGAGCAAACTTTGGTCAAAATTTAGGCTCTAATGTGATGCTTTCAGGGACTGTCGGGGCCGCTTCTATGGCCGTATTTATGGGGGTTCCAGCTATCGCGCTCTCAGTAGGCCTAGATCTGGGAGAGTCAACGGGGAGTCCTGAGCCCTACGTCAGCACGATTGCTGCATTCCCTGAGGCGGCAGAATTTTTAGTTGCTGTAGTAGAACAATATACGAATAATCCCGCTGTGATTCCTAAGGGCGAGTTGTTGAACATCAACTACCCAGTGCGAGCACCCGCTAGACCTGCGATTTTGGCAAGCAGGGTAAGTAATATCGGAGGCTTTGTAGTAAATCATGAATTCAGGACGGAAGGCAGCAGCACCATTAACACTATAGTGTCATTGGCAAATGGGAGCGATGGACTCGAAAACTCTGATGTTGCGGCCTTTTCAAAGGGCAATATCACCATTTCTTTTCTTAAGCCAGATTGGAATGGCAGCCAGAAAAACTTCGCTAGGCTAGTTGAACTAGCTACTGCTATTCAGAAGTCTAGGAAGCCAGAAGCGCGTTAACTTCTGACGCGGCTTCTAGCTGAACTAAGTGCCCATATCCGTCTAACAATTTGACCTCAACATTGGGAGGTAATGACTCCGCGTGAGCAGATGGAATAATCTCGTCCTTATTGCCCCAAATGACTCGTACAGGCATAGGTAACTGATGAAGCTCTTCCTTCATGATGTCGCTCTGGCTACCATCGGCTCCAATAAAACCCGTGCTAATAGTTTTTAAAGCAGCATTAACGCCGTCAGTTCTCTTGAACTGGAGCATGTCATTCACAAGGGAACGGTTTACTAAGTCTGGGTCGGCAACCAGTTTTTGAAGGAGTTTTTTCATTTCCTTACGGCTGTCTGTTGAGATAAATCCTTGGATGTACTCATTGTTGATCTCCGGGCCAAGCCCAGCTGATGCTATCAGATCTAGTCTCGATACAAGCTCAGGTTCTATAAGAGCGATTTTTAAAGCAATAGCTCCTCCCAAAGAGTGGCCTACTAACTGCGCTGAATCAATGTCCAGGGCTTTCATAAACGCGATGACTGTTTTGGCTAAACTTTCTACCGAGCCATCCTGAATGTTTTTTGTAGACTGGCCATGACCGGGAAGGTCAAGGGCGTAGACTGTTGCATTTGATGAGAGGGGTTGTTGTGTAAATAGCCATCGATCAGCGTCTCCCCCAAACCCATGAACTAATAAAATGACTTTGTCACCGGTTCCCATTTTTGAATATCTCAAATGATACCCGTTGGCTTCTAATTCTTCGTATCCGCCAGACCCCTCTTCCTGCTCTTCTTCAGGTTCTGGTGGCACATAGTTGGCCAGAAATGTCACTATGAAAGCCTCAATCTCGTCCTCTGTTATTTCTGGAGGAGCAATGACGCCTAATAGCGCGCCGATAGGAAGGACGTCTTCAGGGTCAGCAACTTGTCGGCGGAGTATTCCAGCATCTAGTGCTTCGAAAGTATTAGCGATTTTTTCAGTTTCTATATCCAAAACGTCATCGCCAAGACTTAGGTCGGTGCCTTCTTCAACAAGCCATTCCATGACTTTGCCTTCTGTCATGGATAGACCCCATTTAGGCATAGTCAGTGCTACTATTCGGCTTTCACTCATACTTTATATCCCATTACTATTCTTGCAGCATCAGCTATTCTTCCCGGGCTCGGCACGTATTGGTCTTCTAATGCACCATTGAAAGGCACCGGTGTGTGCGGAGCAGTCACCATTTCAATAGGGGCCTCCAAAGAGCCAAACGCTTTTTGAGCTACTATAGCGGAGATATCAGTGGCAATGCTGCATCGAGGAGTGGATTCATCAACTACTACCAATCGGCCGGTATTTTCCACAGACTCAATGATAGTCTCTTCATCTAAAGGAGATGTGGTCCTTAAATCAACTACTTCGCAGCTAACACCCTCCTTAGCAAGAGTTGCAGCCGCTTCAATCGCTTGATGGACCATTCGTCCAACCGTTACGATTGTGACATCATTTCCTTCTTTGACAATGTTCGCTTCGCCAAACGGTATCGTATAGGACTCTTCAGGAACGTCTCCCTCAAGTGTATAAAGCACTTTATGTTCGCAGAAAATTACTGGATCGTTATCTCTGATGGCCTGTATCAACAGGCCTTTCACATCATAAGGTGAAGAGGGGATAACTACTTTTAAACCCGGGACAGCAGTGAACATATTGTATAAGCATTGGGAGTGTTGAGCTGCCGCTCTGAACCCAGCGCCATACATTGTTCGAATGACTATGGGGGTTTCAGCTTTTCCTCCAAACATATAACGGAACTTAGCGGCTTGATTATAAATTTGGTCAAAACAAACGCCCATAAAATCTATGAACATCAATTCGCATACGGGCCTCAAGCCAGCAGTTGCAGCGCCCACAGCAGCTCCAACATATCCAGCTTCGCTGATCGGAGTATCCATTACTCGATCGCCATATTTACCCCAGAGGCCTTTTGTAACGCCTAGTACACCCCCCCAGGCATCCATCTCTCCATCGCCGCCGCTTCCACCGGCTACGTCTTCGCCCATTATTATGACAGATTTATCTTTCGCCATTTCTTGGTCTAGGGCTTCATTTATCGCTTGTTGGTATGTAATTTTTCTAGCCATGATTCTATTCCCCCTAGTAGTTTATGTAGACGTCAGTCGTGAGAGCCGACAAGTCAGGTTCAGGCGATTTTTCTGCAAAGGCTACAGCTTCATCGATAAGCTTAGCTACTTCGTTGTCAATCGCGCTTAGTTGAGCTTGATCGACGCCGTGGTTTGTAGTTACCTCAGCACCGAAACGTTTCAAACAACAGACCTCTTCCCTTAGCCGCTTGACTTCACCTTTGGGTCTGTAGTTTTGGTTATCACCTTCAAAGTGTCCAAAAAACCGGTCGAGTTTGTGTTCCAAAAGTGATGGGCCTTCTCCGGCTCTTGCTCTTTCCGCTGCTTTGGCGAATGCTTTGTGTACGGCAAAAAAGTCGTGTCCATCCACTATTTCTCCCGGCATCCCAAAACCTACTGCTCTGTCAGCGATGTCTTCACATGATACGGCATAGTTACTTGGCGTGGCTTCACCATACCCGTTGTTTTCGAAAACGAAAATAACGGGGAGCTTCCATACTGTGGCTAAATTCATAGCCTCAAAAGTTGTCCCTTGGTTTGAAGCACCGTCGCCGCAAAAAACAACAGCTATTCCGTCGGTACCTTTCATCTTGGCTGCTAAGGCTGCACCACAAGCGAGCGGTGGTCCGCCTCCAACAATACCGTTAGCTCCCATCATTCCAGTGTCGAGGTCCGCTATATGCATGGAGCCACCTTTCCCGTGGCACGTTCCTGTTTTTTTTCCGTAAATCTCTGCCATCATGCCCTTTACCTCAACGCCTTTGGCAATACAGTGGCCGTGGCCACGATGGTTGCTGGCAAGCTTGTCGGTCTCTTTTAAGTGCATCCCCACGCCTGTGGCAGAAGCTTCTTCTCCTGCATACAGGTGCACAAAGCCTGGTATGCCCCCTTTAGCGAACTCTACATGTACCCTGTCTTCAAATTCGCGTATCGTCTTCATCGTTCGGTAAGCGTCGAGAAGATCTTCGACGGATAAGTTTGCGGTCATTTTATTCCCCTTTGTGTAGACAGACCTATATCAGCATCATTGCGGTATTAATGGTAATTTCCAATAGCATATATCAAGGAGAGTAATAGGACGAATTATTTTTTAGTCTTTATCCGTTAAGAAACTGAGTCTCGCGATGGAGAACTTATGTTGCAGATGCTCGGATGACTGTGCTCAATATTGCAAATAGACGCTTATGTTTATATAAGGAAGTGTGCCTGCACGAGAGTAGAGTAGTAGTAACTTGAATAATTTAAAGTTCGAGCGGTTTAACTGATTGAGGAGAAATTTTCATGGAATTTGCATCAGCACTATTAACAATGACGAAGTCCATCGTTTCTGGAGATGGCGAGGCGGCGGCCGAGTGCTTCAGCTCTGATGGCATCTATCATGACGTTTTCTATGGTGCCTTCGGAAAGCCGAAAATACCGATGATGGTGTCAGACCATTTTCATCGCGATGCTGAGAGTTTTATATGGGATCTTTTTGACCCTGTTTGTTCTGGTGAGATTGGTTATGCGCGGTATATTTTTAGCTATAAAAGTAAATTGAAGACATGTTTTGGGAAAAGAGTCGTTTTTGAAGGCGTATCCATATGCACAATGGATAACGGGTTGATTTCGTCTTACAAGGAAGTGGCAAATGTGTCTACAAGCCTTTCGATGATGGGTTTTGAAGCTAATCGATTGTCTAAAATCGCGACTAAGCAGGTTAATGAATTGATTGAGAGAGACGAGGTCCGCCGCCATTTCACAGATTAGGGCGCGACAATAGATTGAGTTTTAGAGATTCGAAATATCACTAGAGCTTTAAAAAATAATCCAAACTAGAAGGTGTCTTAATGCTATTGTCAGGTTCATGTCACTGTAAGAAGATTGGTTTTACACTTTTCTCTCGGCACACCCATCCTTTCAACCTTTGTTACTGCGAGATCTGCAGAAAGACGGCAGGTGGGGGAGGCTATGCCATAAACTTAGGGGGTGAAGCATCAAGCCTTGAGGTGAAAGGTGCTGAATATTTGTCAATCTATAGAGCTAAACTAATTGGCCCCGATGGTGTGTCGTATATTAGCTCAGCGGAAAGGCGATTTTGTAAAGTATGTGGCAGTGCTCTTTGGTTGTGGGACCCTTCTTGGCCTGAGTTGATCCACCCTTTTGCCTCTGCGATCGATAGTGAATTACCTTCTTCGCCGGAGCAGACCCACCTCATGGCAGTACATAAAGCAAATTGGGTAAGCATTGTCCGGGGAGAAAAAGATCAAGTTTTCCCAGAGTATCCTGACGAGTCGATTGCCGAATGGCATATACGCTTGGGCTTAGAGGTTTAGATTTTTGCGTTGTTGCTATACCGGCGGATAAGAAACTGCCGCATAGTTTATAGGGGAAAAGAGGGTTATCTAAGTGCGCGCAATTTCATTGTACGATACAATTTATGCAATAAATATATGTCATATTGGCGTGGAATTAAAAATGCCATTGGTTCAAAAAGAACAGTACAAAAGTTTTTCAACGAGAAGGTTGTATTTGAGATTGATTTAAAGTTTTGTAACTAAGGAGAAAAAAATGATTGTAGTAAGAGTTTTATTTGATGTTGAAGCGGGAGCGGATATCGACGCCTTGCAAAAGAAAATGCTTGCCACTGCTGTTAAATACGAAGGGTTAGAAGGATTGACGCGCAAGTATTATGTGTTGAACGACGATAAGTCAAAAGTTGGTGGGATCTACTTATGGGAGTCTAGGGCTGTTGCAGAAGCGTGGTACAACGAGGAATGGTTTGCGACTATGACAGAAGCTTGGGGCAAGAGGCCATTTGTTGAATACCTCGATTGCTCGATTGTTGTTGATAACGAGACCAAAAATACGGTATCAAATATTGCTGCTTAACGGCTAAGACTTTGAGCTTTTTATGAAGAGGGGTCTTATCGCCCCTCTTTTTCGACCAGCGGCTGCTGCTTATTTATCGAGGTGTTTTATTTACTAATGTAGAATTTATTGACAATTTTCCATTGCCCACTAATTTTAGCTAGTTGAAAAGAGTCGACGTAGACTCCATTAAAATCGAATAGTGCAGTAGCGGCAATGTCGCTAAATATGTTGATGGCGATTATTTTTCCCTGCATTTGAGGGGAGGGTTTGCGAGACGCCCAATCGTCAATTACTTCTGCAATTGGACGGGTATTTAACTGGTAGTTCCCATCATCTCCTATTAAATAGCCTTTCATATGTCCTTGTTCAGTAGCAAATGCTTCTTCTAGAAGCTCTCTATTTGCTTCACGTACTCCATCGAAGTACTTGAAGATAGTAACTTTTATCTCGTCATAGTTTGACATTTCTCATCGGCTCCTAATACTAAATTGAAGTGTTGAAATTTACTTTTCATTTCATTCGTAACTAGATTATGCTAGTGGAAGTGAAACTTATAGTCGAAAAAGGGAGGATATACGCATGGACGTAGGAATGCTACAGGCGATGCAGAGTTGGGGCTACACAGGGATGACTGACGACGAGGTGTACGAGCAAGAGCTGAAAATGTCTCTCGCTGCCGAGGACTTGGGTTACGATCACATATGGGTGGTGGAACATCACTTTGAGGACTATTCGTTCTGTCCGGACAACTTTGTCTACCTTTCTTATGTCGCTGCTAAAACAGAAAGAATTAAACTTGCTACTGGTGCTTGTATTGTTCCTTGGAATATCCAGCCTCTCAGAGTGGCAGAAAAAGCAGCGCTTCTCGACCAGTTGTCTGGTGGCCGAGCTATATTAGGTCTTGGTCGCGGCCTGTCCTTGAAAGAATTTGAACAGTTCGGTGTCCCAATGGAAGAGTCTCGTGAACGGTTTGACGAGGCTGCTCCTATGATTGTTGATGCTTTGGAAAAAGGGGTTATGGAGGAGCATCAAGGTCAGTTTTTCAATCAGCCACGAGCAGTTATTAGACCGGCTCCTAAAACTAGTTTTAAAGATAGACTGGTTCAGGTTGCGATGTCGCCTGAATCTGGCCAGGAAGCCGCCAAGCTTGGTGCTCAGATGATGGCATTCAACTATAAGCCGATGGAGGTTCAAAAGCAGGAGTTTGATCTTTATAAGGAGGCTTTTGTTAGTCACCATGGTCATCAACCGAAACCACTGCTACTTACCGATATGACAGTATGTGATACCGATGCTGCTAGAGCGGAAGAGAATAGCAAATATATTGCGAGCTACTTGGTTAGTGTGCTGCATCATTATGACCTTATGGGAGAGCACTATAAAAACGCGAAGGGCTATGAGGCTTATGGTGAGGCTGTAGATGCAATGCGGGAAGTTGGAAAAGAAGGCATGATGCAAGCCTATCTAGATCAACAAATTTGGGGCACGCCAGATAAAATTCTCCGGCAGTTTGAGGAGCGACGTAAACTAATGGGCACCACCGGTGCGTTGTTATGTTTCCGATTCGCAGGTATGCCATTTGAGGCTTCTCTGCGAAGCCAAAGTCTTTTTGCTAAAGAAGTTATGCCCGTTCTGAAATCATGGGAAGATGAAGACGCGAGCGAGAAGGCGGCTTAACTAAGACGTCGGTCTGCACCGGAAAGGCTTCTTAGTTAGGAGTCTTTCCCTTCCAAATTCGTAATGCTTGCGGGTTCCAATGCTGATCGCTCTAGATTTTTATGCCTTAGGAGGAAGTCTTCCACGCTAGTTGTACCCATATACTTGCAAAGAAGTGTCTTATCTGTTTTGGTGAGATCTACCCATAAGAGGCAATCTACCGAGTTCCCGAAGTCTGGGTCAACGTTAAACCCCAGTATCTGCCCATTTAATTTTAAATACTGCCTAAGAATGACAGGTATACCAGAATCCTGATCTTCCAAGGTGCTGAGCATATTTTCGATAACCCCTAGATCTGAGAGATTAATATCTATTCTGCGAGAATGTTTTTTTTCGATTTTAAATGGCTGCCGAGGCTTTACCAAACTAGATCTTTTGTCTTCCATACTGCTTCCCTGAAGGAAACGTACTATGAGCTGTTGTGATAAAGGATGATAATCATTGCTGATACTCACCGGCCCAAGAAGGTACCTATAGTTTTGATGGAGTGCTACGTATCGGCCAATCCCTTTCCAAAGCATCATTAGTGAAGAATAACTTTTTTGATGTTCTTCTCTTACAAAAGACCTTCCAACTTCTAATGCGTAGGCTAGATCATCTTTTAGTTTTGGGGCAAGTTTGAACAGCGTGCAAATATAGAGACCTTTCTGACCTCTTTCTGCGATTATTTTCTTAGCCCCTCCAAGTCTATACCCACCAATAATGATTTGAGCTTCTGTATCCCAGAGAAATAGGTGTTGGTAGTAAGAATCAAATTGATCAAGATCTTCTGTTTTACCTGTGCCTTCACCTACGTTTCTAAATGCTATTTCTCTCAGTCGGCCTATTTCTTTTAATAGCATCGGTATTTGAAAAGCATCGGCATACCACACTTGAAGTCTGCCGGTGTTAGAAACAAGACATTGTTCCAAAGGTAGCATTGAAACTTCGTCTGATAATGTTTGGGCAGGATAGCCTTCATGAATCGCTTCCGTCAAGGTAACAGATTTTTTTTGACGGATCAGCTGGAATGGTTTTTTGTAGCCAGTTCTCTCTCGGAGCAGGTAGGTGCA
>JABISZ010000015.1 GCA_018668255.1 Pseudomonadota bacterium
CCCGAGATTCATACTGGATGATGGGTCTACCAGAACGCGACCTGCCATTGCTTCACGCCCCAGCAACATGCGATATCCCATGCTGTCGCGATTAGTCAGGGTCAGCTCTATTTCCCAGAGCTGCCCACCAAGACGCATAGGTACCTTTATGACATAGCGTTTTTCACTGGCACCGCTGGTGTTTTTAATTATCCGCCGATCGAGTATTGGTGATTCACAGCGCAGAGCTACCCTGCGATTGTTCTGGAGTGGATGCACATCAAACGCAACCCAGGGAACATTACCGCGCTTAAACGTCTGAATATTAAAGGCATGCAGTGCCGATGTCTTGGCCCCAGAGTCGACGCGAACTTTTACAGCCGGTATACCTAGCTGCGAAAGCTGGCACCATTCTTCGCTACCAATAATAGGCTTTTCTGTTGACGGTGTGTGCATTAGTCGTTTCCTCGTTAGGGCCTATATAGGTGAGGAGGCGATTAGATTTCAAAACGACGCCCGAGTACAGAGAAATGTTAGTCCATTGAGGCAAAAAAAGGCCGGCAAGAGTGTGCCTTTGAATATAGCAAGAATTAATAACTCTTAATATCGCTCAATCTTCTGCAAGATCTTAACTGCTGGCAATAGACGGCAGAAGAAGAAATTCCTAGACGACAAGAGGTTATCTAGTGCTAAACTGCTTGTTGCAGGTACGACGTCATTGCAGAAGACCCTTCTTGGCTACAAGAGTTAAAATACGACTAGGTCCGCCTCTCAAGTATAAGAGTGGGTCATTATATATAGCGTTATCCGATATAAGGCCCCCGCCCCCTTCGGTAATTAAGTGGTCCGTATTACCTATCTTTCCTAGTAATTATGCGTGGCCGTTTCTCAGAAGACGACCCGGTGTCAGACCGGTGTTCTCGCCATCGATAAAAGTGACTTCACCGTTCACTAAAGTATATCGATAACCAATCCCTTTAGTGATACGACGCCAGTCTCCCGCCGGCAGATCGAAGACTTTTTCAGCCTCGGTCCACCCAAGCTGATCAAAATCATAAATGAGGATATCTGCCGGACTACCTACGCGAATGACACCACGATCGTGTAAGCCAGCATACTGCGCAGGAATAGCACTTAGATGCCAGTGAGCGTATTCTAAATCGACCATCTTCCCCTCACGCACATAGTTCACCAGATACTCCGTGCCATAGCGTCCGAAAGTGGAAAACTTCATATGTGCGCCGCCGTCAGAAATGCCGGGGATGGTGTAAGGCTTGTTTAGTAGTTTTTTGATGTCAGCCGGATTGTATTGATTAGGCGGCGTTGCGAATGTCGTCAGTAACTCGTCCGCAACCGCTATATCAAGGATAACGTCACAAATATGCTTATTTTCTTTTGCTGCAATCTGACGTATGGTCATCCCTTCGTATTTCACCAGTTCATCGTTATCCACCATGACTACCTGATTATCAGCAACAGTTCTGAATTGCACGAGAGCAGTAGCAGCAATGTCATTTTCAAGATCGGCGGTGAACTCCTCACGCGTAGCATTCGCAACTGAGTCATACTCCTCTCGGATAGCTTGCCGGCGGCTAGGATCACGCATCTTTTCCAGTTTCTCAGCCGTCGTACCCATACAAAGGTCACGCCAGTGAGGACTAAAGTCGTAAAGATTCCAGTCCTCAAAGGTAAAAGTAAAATCAATACCTGTCGTAACCATTTGAGCACTTACTTTGAGACCTCTTTGATTTGCGCTTTCCATCCAATCAGTGAATTCTTCCCATGATCCCTCCGTCTTCATCCCATGCTGGTCGCATTCGAGTGCGAGCACGTTGTAAATCACATTAGCTCCACTCGCCTCGCATACACGCTCAGTTTGCTCGGGAGTTAATCCCAAAACCTGAACCACACCACAACCTTTATCTTTCAAAACCGAAACCATCTCAAGAAAATCCTCGAAATGCATTATATCGGTGACATTCGGTGTACCATCGTAGTCGCGTTGAACAGAAGTTTCTCCTAAATTCTGAGATGAAATTCCACATGCTCCAGCGTCCATCGCCTTAGAAATCAAAGTTTTAATCTGTCCCATTTCATCTTTACTCGGGCGACGTGTTTTTGCTTTGTCTACACCACCCATCACATACGCAATCAGCGGAGACAATGGAATATAAGTCAATAAGTTAATGCCTTTAGGTGTCCGCTCTATTGCATCCATAAATTCAGGGAATGACTCCCAATCCCAAGGGAGGGCTGCGGACATCGCGTCGTAAGAAATCGCTTCGTTGCGAGTCAGTGATAGCATCGCTCGTTCACGCTCATTAGGCTTCACCGGCGCGATACCAAAACCACAGTTCCCTATCACCACCGAAGTCACACCGTGCCAGCCGCTCGTGGTGCAGTAAGGATCCCAAAAAATTTGGGCATCGTAATGTGTGTGGAGATCAACGAATCCAGGAGCGACGATTAGTCCTGCGGCATCAATTTCCTTCTCGGCTCTTTTCTTTGAGAGCCCCCCAACTCCAGTTATAGCTTCGACCCTACCATTTTTAATCCCAATATCTCCACAATAGCGCGGCGTGCGCTGGCCATCAATAATCATACCGCCTCGAATAATGATGTCTAATTCACTCATACTCGCTCCCTCAAATTTCATTCAGTCGTAATTTATAATTCAGTCGTTTCGACGCATAGATATCCGTCACTCTCAATTAAATCGTAGACTCTCAATGGACCCCAACCTTCTCGACGACCCAATGGACAACTGCCTGTTTCAAGGTTAAACAGATAGCTATGTGTGGGACATCGAATCCTGTTCCCAACAACACTCCCTTTGGAAAGATCACCGCCTGCATGTGGGCAAATACGGTCAACTAATGTTGGGCCGCTTTCTCCATTAACAAGAAGTAGAGACCGACCGTCTATATCTATTAGACGAATTTCACTTTTCGCTAACTCACCTGCCGGAATGAGGCGATGCTGTGACATTAAAAACCTCCGTTTCTAGACTTCATCGTATTCCCCAACTCCGCCACAAGTGAAACTGCCTTTATATAAGTAATACACAATGACAAAGACTGTGATTAACACTAGATTAGACAAGTCATCCTCATACCAACTATTTCAATCCAATGATGCTATCACCGAACTTTTGTTGAAACTGTCCTTTTCCCGCCATATAGTGTCCTTTATGCGCCTCCCCAATCCCCAGTCAGATACTATTGTTTTCAGTGCTTCTCTAATGGGCTCAAGGGGATTAATCGAAGAATTAGGCGGCGATCCAGACACCGTAGCTAAAGCGGCGCGCGTCCCGTCATCTGCATTTAACACAGCAGATATTTTCATCGACGCGGAACGTCTTGTTGACTACCTAGAGTTAGCAGCTGAACACTGTAACTGTCCTGAATTCGGATTAATTCACGGTAGTCGGCTACCAATGGGAATATTCGGGCACATATGGTTACTCATGCGTGACGCTAAAACAGTTCAAGCAGCACTACAATACTTCGTGAAATATTACGGGCTATTTACAGATATGGGGGCGTTTCGATTTGAAGCTGCTGACGGAGGTCAGTGGTTACATTATTCTCTCCATACGCGTGGCCGCTTTGGAAACAGACAGGTGATCAATGCCTCCCTTGCAGTCGTGTGCCTATTTATTAAAGGAAACATCCAAAGACATTGGCAACCGCCGCGCGTGAAGTTACGTCAAGACGGCAATAAAACCGATGCTGTTGCCCGATTTTTCGAGCACTGTCCAGATTTCAATAATAGTACCGACGCGTTATTCATCGACAATTCGGTTCTAAGAGCCGAGATAGGTAGTGGAGAACTTGGTCGTCTATCAAAAAAATCTGCTCTAATTAGCTCGAAAATGGATGGGTCTATCGTGCTGACGGAGGTGAAATCAATACTGCGTCTACTCCTACCCTACGAGGAATGTTCCATTGCTACAATTGCAGAAACGATGCGACTTTCAGAGCGAACCTTGCAGCGAAAACTGGAAAAGCTTGGAACCTGCTTTCGAGATGTCATCGATTCAGTACGAGCCGATCTCGCATGGCATCACATCACATACTCCCAACTACCTATTTCCCAAGTTGCAGACTTGCTAGGGTATAAAACTCAATCTGCCTTTGGTAGGGCATTTCGGCGATGGCATAATCAATCACCACGCGAGGCTCGGAGTACCTCTTAGATTAAGGACTCAAGTATAAGAGTGGGTCATTATATATAGCGTTATCGAATATAAGGCCCCCGCCCCCTTCGGTAATTTAGTGGTCGGTATTGAGCGCTTAGACAGACTCCGCAGAGTAACAAATACTCTCCGAGTTAACTTTTTGTCTACTATATGTCTACTTTTTTGATGCAACTCAAATATTAGTGAAGCTTTAGCGCAAACTAACTCGTAGTTTATTATTAATAATCAATATCTTATATATAATATTGGAAAATATAGAGCGCCGGGCTTTTAATCCGTTGGTCGCGAGTTCGAATCTCGCCCGACCCACCAAGATGTATAAGGCTTTGAAGGCAACTAGCTTTTGAAGCCTTTTTTTTTAGCGCCATGTATTGGCTATGTATTGAATTTTGGTCAATATTGACTGTTTTTAGTCTTTGTGGCCCTCATAATCGAATGCAGTAACGCTACTTAGCTTGCGTAGGGTGTTGATAGCCGAAGTATTGCACTCATCCTCCGTCTTAAATTCCCCAATTCAACCTATTACAGAAGTCTTTTTTTGATTCTCCTGCCTGTCTTAAAAGACCCTCGGATTCAGCCCAAGTACAATCTTTCCAGCCCATATAGTAGATTTTGACCTCTTCAGGCCTTAGCTTGAAGGTTTCTATTCTCAGCGAGCGCTTGAAGGTTGCTGTCTTTGATGACTTTATTCTCAGCGATTATTTTGGAATTAGGCGGACGAGTGGAATTGGCCGATCAGTCATCGATTGATATTCGTCGTAACGATTCGAGTTTCGTGCGTTATGTTCCTTCCAAAGCAGGTCGTAATCGGCATGGCCTTTTTCCAGTACCTCGATCGACGCAATCGTGCGATCTCGGTCAATCTGATACTCAACCTCGCCATTCGCCTGCAGGTTCAAAAGCCATGCTGGTGGTTTTGCATCACCAGCTTTTGAAGCGACGACAATCTTGCTGCTATTGTCGTCGATGTAAATCAGCGCACTCGTGCGAGTTTCACCGCTCTTGTGGCCGGTTGTGCGCAGTAGAAGTGTCGGCACTCCAAGTAATTTGTGCCCTAAGCGGCCATCCGTCGATTCATAGATGCTTTGGTGGATTTTCAGAACGGTAGAAAAAATACTCATGTGTATAACCTATATCAGCAAGTGCGCAGTATAGCCTCCAAGCAGTAGATTGATTAGATGTTCAAAACTCACTATATTGTTTCCAATACAGAACCAATTAAGGATATTCAATGAAAAATAACCAAAATATTGAAGGATTGGTGTTATTTTCTCATATAAACCAGCTCGGGAGCTTGACTGCCGCAGCGCAGCTTTTGGGTATCAACCGCTCTACTGTCAGCAAAAAACTTGCCGTATTGGAAAAGAGTATTGGAGTAAGACTCTTAAAGCGGACAACCCGAAAAATTGCACTTACGGAAGTTGGTCGAAAAGTACTTCAGGAAGCGCGAAAAGTAGAGGCTGCGCTGCAGTCCATCGAATACATTAGTGACGATTTTCAGTCTGTAATCGCAGGTGATCTGAATGTTACTTGCGCCGCCGCTCAGGGTCGGGCGCATCTCGTGCCGCTACTCACGCGTTTTCTGAAGCAGTATCCAATGGTCAACGTAAACCTGTTGTTAGAAGATCGATTTGTAGACATGATTGCCGAAAACGTGGATGTCTCTATTCGCATCGGGTATCTACCCGATTCGACCCTTATAGCTCGTAAGGTCGGTGATTTATCTGGAGTACTTTGTGCCAGCCCCGCATACCTACGCATAGCGCCTCCTCTCCGCTCGCCCAGTGATCTGTTGAACCATCCATGC
>JABISZ010000102.1 GCA_018668255.1 Pseudomonadota bacterium
ATTCTTTACCAAGAGCGCCGTCGGCGCTACTGCACCTAACGAAACGCGAGCATCGGTACACATCCCCTTTTTATCTAAGGTTAGACTCACCCCAACGCCTACCACTGCGATGTCCATTTCAGTTCTCGGGATGAACCGCAGATAAGCATCTCCAGATTTTTTAGGCCTATTGGGCAGAAAGAAGCTAACGAGAAACTCCCCTGACTTTAGTGATGTTCTTCCTGGACTAACGACTATCTTTTCAACGGCTACCGTGCGCGAACCTTTAGGCCCGACAACTAAGCAGGTGGCCCCTGCAGCGATCATCGCCGGTACCCCATCGGCAGCTGGAGAACCATTACATAAGTTGCCGCCCAATGATGCCCTACCTTGAATTTGGGTTGAGCCAATAAGCTCTAGCCCTTCGACTACTCCTGGCCAGGCTTTATTTACTGCTTTATGCGCACCAAGCTCTGCTCCTGAGACAGCGGCCCCTATAGTGAAGCCGTCTTTTTCTTTTTTTATGCTCCGCAGTTCTGAGATATTTTTGACGTCAACGATCGTTGATGCTTTCAATCTACCGGCTCTTAATTGAACCAAGAGATCTGTGCCGCCAGCCATTACCTTCGCTTTTCCTTTGGCTGCAGTAAGAATTTTGACCACTTCTTTAATTGAAGATGGTGAGCTGTAATCAAGGTTGGCCATGTCGCCCCCTAAAGTTTAAATTCATAATGTATGACCGGTAGTTTACGCTTGTTTTTCGTTTGAGAGCAGTGCTCAAGACAATTTTTTCATATTTTTTTCACCGGATGAAAAATACTAGATTAAAAGTGCAAGGATTACTTCCTATTTAGAGACTTAAATACTGTCGCAGGAACATTTTTAAGAGATATTAGACAGTATTGAGTCTTTATTAAACGTCACGCCTATTTGCTGGGTAGTTTCAATACTCCTTTAGCAATAATGTTCCTTTGTATCTCGTTCGACCCACCGTATATTGTTGCTGGACGAGCGGCATAAAACTGGCTCATCACATCAACTTCAGCATCTTGAAAAGGGATCTTTCCAATTATAGGGCCTTGCGGGCCTGCCACCTCTACCATGAGCTCTGAGAGCCTGGCAAAGGTTTCGGTTCCCCAGATCTTTAATAACGATACGTCTGGGCCTAGAGTTTGGCCTCGTTTAACGATTTCAGCGAAACTTTGGTAGGTTGACTCGAGATCAAAGACGTTAAGTTTGAGGCGGGTTAGCTTATCGCGAAATACGGCATTTTCGAATAAATTTGTTTCTGAAGCTATTAATTCCAGTCGTTTGACTGCGTATTGTGATTGCTTAGGGCTACCTATAAAAATACGCTCAAAGCTCAGCAGCGCTTTCGCGATTCCCCAACCTTGGTTTATTTCGCCAACTAGGCAATCAGCTGGGACAGTGACGTTATCCAGAAAAACCTCACAGAACTCTTCATCCCCAGCTAAGTTCTTTATTGGCCTGATCGTAACCCCGGGTTGATCGAGATCAATTAAGAAAAAGCTAATTCCTGCCTGTGGTTTGCCTTCTTTTGATGTTCGCGCCAAGCAAAACATATGTGTCGCATCTTGCGCAAGAGTTGTCCAAGTCTTTTGGCCGTTAATCACGAATTCGTCACCGGTAAGTAGTGCTTCGGTTTTCAAGCTAGCGAGATCCGATCCCGCATTAGGCTCGGAATATCCCTGGCACCAGACTTCTTCTCCCGCCAGTATTTGAGGGAGATAGCGAGCTCTTTGGGCCTCAGTTCCGTGCTTGATTAGAAGAGGGCCAACCATTTGTATCCCCATATCAGGAGCTCTACCTATGCCACATCTTTCTTGTTCTTCTATAAAAATCAGCATTTTTGATGGAGACAGACCCATTCCGCCATGCTTTATCGGCCATGCAGGAGCTACCCAACCTTTTTCCGATAAGCGCAAGTACCAGAATTTGATTTCTTTCCACCTAGGTCGCTTACTCGGGTAGCGCATTTCGGTCGGATATTCCGTTTCGAAAAAATGTCGAACTGTTTTTCGAAAATCATCATCCTCGAGTTCATTCCAGTTCTCATCATTTCCTTCGCCCGAAAGTGATATGTTTTTATCAGGGCTATTACCCGGAGTGAGAGGAGGAAATACTAGCTCTGATTGACCGAACCGCTCAGCATGATAGGTACTGGTTCCTAAGCGACTTACCATTACTAAGGCCCTATTTAAGAACAGCCCTACGTTACATTCTTCTGTATACCCCATCCCACCATGCATTTGCACAGCCTCTCTACTAATGAGCAGCGCCGCCTCGTTCGCTCTGTATTTCGCTCTGCAGCTCAAGTGATGTCTAACTGTTTCTGACTTTTCGCGATCGAATCCTTGTAAAGTTTCATCTAAGACGGAGCCAGCAATTACTTTTTGTATGAATAGGTCGACAGCTCGGTGCTGCAGCGCTTGAAAACTTCCAATGGGCTGGCCAAATTGGGTGCGAGTTTTTAGGTAATCTAGAGTGATATCAAAAACGCTCTCTGACAAACCCACGAGATATGCGCTAATAGAAATTCTCGCTAGATCTCGTACATAGTTGAGTGCTTTTTCAGCTTCTTCGCCAGAGCTAAGCAAATTATTAGCAACAACGGCAACACTTGATAAGTTTATGGTCGCTTGGGTTGAACCATCGGCTAGGTTGATACTTGATACGGCAAGACCTTTCGTTTTCTTTTTGACGAGGAAAAGAGCGACATGCCCTTCTAGATCTGCAGCTAAGATGAATTGATCCATGTCGGTGCCGCAACTGATTCCTCGAGCAGTACCAGTGAGCAAATAGCCATTACTGTCTTGTGTCGCTTTAATTGTCGGAATTTCTTCCCCGAGATATTCTTCAGCCTCCGTCAGTCCAATTGAGACAAGGCTACTGCCATCCATAATTGAAGCTAGCAGTGACTTGTCTGCATCTAGTCGTGACAGGAGAGCAACCGCGGAGCCTATTTCTATAAGGGGTTCAGGAGCCACCACACGGCCAAGTTCGCGGCAAATTATACCAAAGCAGTCTGCGCTCAATCCAAGGCCCCCCAATTCTTCCTTAGCTAGCAGGCCAGCCCATCCCAAGTCGCACATTTCACGCCACAAATCTGGGTTAAAATTTTCTCCATCTTCTCTCATAGAGCGGAGCCTTGAGACATCTAGACTTCTAGAGCAGAAATCGATAGCGCTATCTCTGAGTAATTCTAGTGTCTCGTTATCTTGTTCTTCGCGCTGCGGTGAAACTTGGCTCATTACTCGCTCCCTTCCTATCGACGTCTTGTTTTCTGTGCGTGCACAGTTGGAGCAATATAATAGACTGAAAAGTGATGTTTGGCATAGCTTGTAGGTAGAGAAAACTCTATATTAACCTCTGCAAAATAAGTTTTTAGGGGTGAAACATGAATACTCAGGTCGTTACGCTTGAAGTTAATAAAGAGGGGATCGCTATTGTTTCCCTGTCTAATCCTCCGGTGAACGCCCATAGCCAACTATTACTCTCTGAAGTTGCATGGACTTTTGATACGATTTCCGATCGTGAGGACATAAAAATTGCGATTCTTACGGGAGCTGGTAAATGCTTTTGCGCGGGCGCGGATATAAAAGAAAGAATGGCAACTGATCCTCAACCGGGTGATCATTGGCAGAACAGCCGGCGAGCGAGAGAAGCCTACCACAGCATCATGGAATGCCAAAAGCCTGTTATTGCCGCCCTAAATGGACCGGCGTTAGGGGGTGGGCTAGCGTTGGCTGCCTCTTGTGATATTTTGCTAGCAAGTGAGTTGGGATGCCTAGGCTTGCCGGAGATTAACGTGGGGTTACTTGGTGGCGGCCGACATGCTCAGAGGCTATTTAGCCATTCTAGATTGCGTCGCATGATGCTCACGGGTCTTCGCGTATTTGGACCGGAATTATATCGGCTCGGTGTGATTGAGCAGTGTGTGCCTCCAGATGAACTTATGGAAGTAGCCTTAGAATTGGCGCGAGAAATAGCCCAGAAAAGTCCAGTTGCTATAAAACTGGCTAAGCAAGGGCTGAATCAAATAGAGGAGATGAGTCTTAGGGATGGTTATCGATTCGAACAGAATATGACGGCAGAAGTGCGCAAGTCAGCCGATTCTAAGGAAGCGATGCAGGCCTTCATCGAGAAGCGCAAACCAATATTTACGGGCAGGTAGTATTATCGTGCCTTGCTAGGCCTATAACTATCTTTGAGTTAAGAGAGCGGGTATTGTTAGAGTTAAAGAATACTAAGGAGAAATAGGCGAGTGAGTAGTTTGTATAGCCACAGCGTGGTTCCGGTCCGCCCTGATTTAGAGGCTGTTCACGGGACGGCGATGTCTTCTTTTTCTGATACAGGGACCTGGTTCAACGGTTCTGAGCGAAAAGAAATTGTGGCCTTAGCGAGACGCGTACGTCACCGAGAAGGCCTCGAACTGACTGGATTCGTAGACGAGGTCACAGATATTCCTTTACCGTCTGCAGTTATCGAGTTAATTCAACGAGTCGCCTGTGATGCGGAAAAAATTGGCAAAGACTTCTATGAGAAGATTATTTCTGAAGGCCTTTCAGTAGAACAATATGTTGAAGTTGTAGGCCTTGTGGGGCGAGCCGTCGCTATTGATACTTTTTGTCGTGCACTCGGGTTTCCTATGAACGCTTTAGATGCGCCTCGCCCTGGTGAGCCATCCAGCATGCGACCTAAAACGGCGACTGTGCAACATGCCTGGGTACCAACCATTCCTACTGGGAAACAAGGTGGAACAGATGCAGCTGCTCTATACGGAGATGCAGATTTCGTTGCCAACATTTTTAGTGCTTTAAGCTTGGTGCCCAAAGAAGCCAGCCTAGTAATGCAGATGGGTCAGGTACAATATGTGGGTGCCGATGATTTTATGAATTTTGAATTTCGTCGTAGTGAGCAATTCAGCCGAGCTCAATTAGAGCTGGTCGCCGCCAGAATATCAGCCTTAAATAATTGCTTTTACTGAACCACCTGGCATACACAGCTACTTCGTGCAAGTGGCAAATCGATGGGAAAAGCATTCAATCTCGGTGGAGTAGTTGATCCCACAATAGATACAGAGGTCGAACATGGAAAAACTCTGTTGGCATATGCGGATGCGATTTATGAAAATAATTCTATCGTGCTTACTAACAAGCGTGAACAAGTACTCAAGGCCTTTGGTCCTAGTGGGCTTGTGGAAGCGGCAGCAACGGCTGCGAACTTTAGTATGCTTGATCGAATCGCAAATGCGGCAGGTATCGAAATTGAAGCGATGGCTGTCGGTCAGACTGAAGACTTTCGCGCTGATCTTGGAATTAATGACTACGTTTCTGCAGCCAACACATTGGGGAACTAACACGGGATTTTTATTCAGGAGTTTTGTGCGTGAAAAATGAACTCCACACTACAAAGTTCAGAGCTTTACCATCTGTAGATAGACTTTTGCAATGTGATTATGGTGCCGTCATCGCTGCAGAATATGGGAGTCAGATTGTTACAGAAACTTTGCGTAATGAGTTAAAGAATTGCCGAGAGTTGATTAAGGCAAACCCCCTTGAATATAAATCTTTCTCCGATGAAAAATACATCCTGCGAAAAGCTGAAAACGCTCTAGAGAATTTGCATTGCTCCTTGCTTCGTCCAGTATTTAATCTCACTGGAACTGTTTTGCATACCAATCTTGGCCGCGCGCCGCTGCCTCAAGAAGCTATCGACGAAGTTAAGGCAGTTATGCAAGGTGCGAGTAACGTAGAATTTAATTTGTCCAACGGCAAACGTGGTGATCGTGATGATTTAGTGGAGAGTTGGCTAACTCGGCTCACTGGGACCGAGGCCGCGACCGTCGTTAATAATAATGCCGCTGCTGTGCTTCTCGTCTTGAATAGTTTAGCTCGTCGTAAAGAGGTTCCTGTCTCTCGAGGAGAATTAGTAGAAATTGGTGGGTCTTTCCGAATACCTGACGTGATGGCACGTGCGGGTAGTAAGCTAGTAGAAGTCGGGACAACAAACCGTACTCATCTCGCGGATTTTGCAGATGCAATGTCAACCAAGACAGGGCTCATAATGAAAATCCATACCAGTAATTATGTTGTTCAAGGTTTTACTGCATCTGTTTCAGATAGCGACTTGTCACGACTTGCTAGGGAGCACGATGTGCCTTTCGTTAATGACCTAGGAAGCGGCACGCTTTTAGATTTTTCTAAGTATGGCCTACCCAAAGAGCAGACTGCTTTCGAGGCCATACAGGCAGGAGCGGATCTGATTACTTTTAGTGGCGACAAGTTACTCGGAGGTCCTCAATGTGGGATTATTGCGGGAAAGGCTGACCTAATAAAAAAAATCAAACGTAATGCTCTTAAACGAGCATTACGGGTAGATAAGCTTACCTTGGCTGCTCTGAATGCGGTACTAAAGCTTTATGGCAATCCCGATACGTTGGCTCAGAAATTGCCATCACTTAGATTGTTGTCACGCTCACAGAAAGATATTCAAAAAGTCGCTGAGGATTTAGCTAAATCACTGCAAGAGTACTTTAGCGATAGTGCAGTAGTATCTTTCTCTGACTGTAAGAGCCAAATTGGAAGCGGTGCCATGCCGATTGATATTCTTCCAAGTTGTGCTGTCAAAATAAGCTTAGCCAGTTCAAGTGGCAAGAAGCTAGTACTGCTTGCCAAAGCTTTTCGAGAGTTACCTATTCCAGTAGTGGGCCGTATTCATCAAGATGCATTTTTTTTAGACATACGCTGCCTTGAAAAAGAAGATGAAGAACGGTTTGTCGGGCAGATTGTCCAGTTAAATTTTCGTTTTTGAACTTATGATTATTGCAACAGCAGGTCACATCGATCATGGAAAAACCAGTCTCATTAAAGCACTCACTGGCGTTGAGACAGATCGTCTACCTGAAGAGCGAAAGCGTGGATTGACTATTGATCTAGGCTTTGCATACCACGATTTAGGCAATGGAGAGCTGACTGGTTTCATCGACGTGCCGGGCCATGAACGCTTCATCCGTACAATGATTGCAGGCGCCGTAGGTATTGATGCTGTTTTATTTATTATTGCTGCAGACGATGGACCGATGCAGCAATCTGCAGAGCATTTGGCTATTTTAGAACTGTTAGGAGTAGTGCATGGGGTGGTTGCTCTAACTAAGATAGACCGTGTGAGCGAGGAGCGGCTTGCCGAAGTACAACAAGAGTGCCGCGAACTTTTTGCAGTGACGAGCTTATCTCATGTCCCGATTATTCCTGTCTCTGCGACTGAGAATATCGGTATAGATACTCTAAGGTCACAACTGGTTTCTACGGTTGATGGATTGCCGCAGAGAACAAAAAATGGAAATTTCAGACTAGCAGTCGATCGCAGCTTCCTTTTAAAAGGTGCAGGTCG
>JABISZ010000103.1 GCA_018668255.1 Pseudomonadota bacterium
AAAAACGTACCTATCTGCCAAAGTTTTGTGATGGTTCGGCTATTGGGGCATTAGGGATGACAGAGCCTGGTGCCGGCTCGGATGCTCTTGGAAGCATGGCAACTACTGCGACCCGTGACGGTGATGACTTTATCCTCAACGGACGTAAATTGTTTATTACCAATGGACCTGTTGCAGATGTTCTCCTTATCTATGCAAAAACAGATCTTCAGAAAAAGCAGCATGGAATTTCTGCCTTTATTGTAGAAAAAAAATTCAAAGGCTTTAGCGTTGCTCAGAAGCTTGACAAGATGGGTTGGAGAGGCAGTCCTACAGGCGAACTCGTTTTTGACGAGTGTCGTGTTCCAGCTAGTAATTTAGTGGGAGGAGAGAACGAAGGTAATATTGTGATGATGAGTGGTCTGGACGTCGAGAGAGTAATTGGGGCATTCTTTTGTTTAGGTATGGCTCAACGGGCATTAGATTTATCGGTGGAATATGCCACCGTGAGAAAGCAGTTTAAAAAACCAATAGGCAGTTTCCAGCTAGTGCAAGGTATGCTGGCCGATATGTATACTGATCTGGAAAGCTTAAGAGCATTCACCTATCAACTTGGTCGGGAGATCAAAGATTTATCTATTAACGAAGCAGGTCGTGGTGTAATTCATAAACGGTCAGCTGCAGCTTTATTGTGTGCGGGACGAGCGTGTATGAAAATTCTTGATTCTGCAGTACAAATCCATGGCGGAATGGGATGTATGCGTGAAACTGAAGTAAATAGGCTGTATCGGAGTGGGAAAATAATGGAGATTGGTGCAGGTACTAATCAAGTTAGGCAAATTATAATAGCTGGTGAATTGCTAAAAGAAAGTGCCTCCTAGTTTACTCCGAATAATCTAAGACAGATTATTAAATAATCTTTTTCCAGATAAGAGTGTGCACAGATTTTTCTCCATCTTGCCCGCGCATTGGTGGGGTTTTTAAGATTAAGTTTTTTTGAGTCAGCTCAAAGTATCTGAGTTGATCGTGGCCAGGCCAGCTAGATGCGGATGCCCCTAAGACATGATGAGTGACAGTACCTGCTGCGGCATCAATTGTAAAAGTTCCGAAATAGCTTGTGTATCCTTGAAAGGCAACTCGGTATTCCTCATCACTGACTTCTTGAGGGTTGCGTGAACTGAAGATTTTACGATCTGATGCCATGAGTTGAGCTGCCATGTTCCCTGCCAGATCGTAATTTATACGTCCAACTACTTTCTCTCCTAGTGGGAACGCGATCTTTCTATCTCTTTTTTGTGAGTAACTATCCTCTAGTTCCCATGTACCTATAAAGCGTGCCATCAGGTCGTCCATCTTTAGATCCTTTTAGTTAAGTAACGTAACAGTCTTAATTATAGCAACTGTTTTGTCGAAAGTTTCCTTATAGCAGCTTCTGTTGCGGGGAGGAGTCATTTGGGTTTTCAAAGCTACTCAAACCTATGCCGACTAGTCTATAATTTCTATTTTGCGGTAATGTATTGTCTTGTAGCAGAAGTGAGGACGCTATTAGCAAGGCATCTAGTGAAGGAATTAATTCGTAAAATGTTCTACTTCGCGTGAGAACTTGAAAATCGCTGGTTTTGAATTTTAGGGATACAGTCTTTGCATTTAGACTTTTACTAATCATCAGAGCCCAAAGTTTTTCGCATAGGGGCTCTAGTGATTTGCCAAGAGTCGACAACGGTTTGTCTTGTTCAAAGGTTGTTTCCACAGAAATAGACTTTCTCAGACGATTGTTCCTGACGGGGGAATGATCATTGCCTCGAGCCAACTGAAATAGTCGGGAGCCAAATTTTCCACACATTGTGATGAGCTGACTTTCAGATAAATGCCTTAGATCGCCCACAGTTTCTATGTTTAAGGTTTGTAGCTTTTTCTCAGTTGCCGGACCGACGCCAGGAATTTTTCTGATATTAAGAGGGGTGATGAATGAGATAACATCTTGCGGTTTTACCACGCAAATGCCATTCGGCTTATTCCAATCAGAAGCAATCTTGGCGATGAATTTAGATGGGCCAACTCCGGCAGACGCGGTTAGTTTAGTTTCCGAGTATATATCTTTTCTTATATTCTCAGCGATTTGAGTTGCAGATTTAGCCTTTCTTAGATCGGTGACGTCTAAATAAGCTTCATCTAGAGAAAGCGGTTCAATCTTCTCAGTGTATCTTCCAAAAATGTTTTTTATTTGCGATGAAACTAATCGATACTTTTCGAAGTGAGGAGGTATGAAAACGAGGTTTTGACAGAGCTTAGTTGCCTTAACCACAGACATCGCCGACCGCACTCCAAATTTTCGGGCTTCATAAGAGGCGGCGCAAACGACGGACCGTTCATTAGGCCAAGCTACGACAACAGGCTTATCTATTAGTTCAGGGTTATCTCTTTGTTCAACGGACGCATAAAAAGCATCCATATCAATATGCAGGATTTTTCTATTATTTGGTTCGTGTATCGCGCTCACTTTTTTAAAACTGCTTTATCATTTATCCCTTAGCTTAAAACGTTGAATTTTTCCTGTTGCAGTTTTCGGTAAGTCTTCGACGAAACTTACCCATCGTGGATACTTGTAAGGTGCTAATTCACCTTTCACATAGACCTTAAGAGTCTCCTCCATCTCAGGTGTAGGAGAAAAACCCGTCTGCAGAACTACAAATGCCTTCGGCTTTACAAGTCCTGAGTCATCCGATTTAGCGACTACTGCGGCTTCCAAAACCGCTTCGTGATTCGTTAAGGTATTCTCAACTTCTGTGGGTGAGACATAGATCCCTCCTACTTTCAACATATCATCACTGCGACCGCAATAAATATAGTAGCCTTCGCTGTCTATACGATATTTATCTCCAGTACGAGTCCATGTGCCTAGGAACGTATCACGTGATTTCTTTCTATTGTTCCAGTACATCAGCGCCATTGATGGCCCTTGTACATGTAATTCACCCAACTCTCCTTCTTCTGCGGGTGCGCCATCTTCATTTAAAATTTTGAGCGCATATCCATCAAGAGGCTTTCCCGTTGTGCCGTATTTGTAATCAGACTGACGGTTAGAGAGAAAGATATGGAGCATTTCTGTAGAACCTATGCCGTCCAAAATATTGATATTGAATCTCTCATACCACTGCTTACTTAAGTCAGAAGGCAGGGCTTCTCCGGCTGATGTACATATTCGTAGTGCAATTTGACCAGGATCTGGGAGCGATTCGTCTGCCAGTAAAGCGGCATATAAAGTAGGCACGCCATAAAAAACTGTCGGTTTCTTCTCGGTGAGTACTCGAATCACTGCTTGTGGGGTCGGTCTTTCTTCCATCAGGATAGTCGTGGCGCCGGAAAGGATAGGAAAAGTTAAAGCGTTACCTAGCCCGTAAGCAAAGAATAGTTTCGCCGCGGAAAACACAATATCGTTGCTGGTGATATTCAGCACAGGTTGTGCATATAAACGAGCTGTATCACGCATACTCGTTTGCACATGGATAGTTCCTTTAGGCTTTCCTGTCGATCCTGAAGAGTATAACCAAAAGCACGATTGATCTGCATGCGTATCAGCTGACTTTGGCGCACATTTTGATTTCGTAATAATTTCAGATAATTCACCGGTTTTCCCATCAGAGAAAATTATTCTTTCTAGAGAGCCAATACTTTCTAGAAGGGGAAGAAAAGTGTCGCTAAATTCAGAACTGACAATAGCAATTTTTGCTTTACTGTCTGCAAGCATGAAGGCGTAGTCACTTTGGGTTAATAGAGTATTGGTCAAGACTGGGATTACCCCTGCATAGATAGCGCCCAGGAAAGTCGTTGGGATCTCGAAGCTATCAGTCATGCAAAGTAAAATTCTTTCCTCCTCTCTTAATCCTAAATTAATGAAAGCGGTGGCAGTTTTTTGAGCAAGAGTTTTCAACTGTTGGTAAGTATAGCTACCGTGGTTATCTATGTAGGCCGTTTTTGACCCACGACCGGCGACAATGTTTACATTTAGTAGATGGTCAGCCGCATTAAATGAGGCTTCATCATCTACTCTGGGAATTAACGCGTTCAAAATTCTGGTGCCAGCGTTAGTCGTAAGCCGTTGAGTTCTTCCGAATACTCTATTTGACAGGCGAGCCTGGAGTTTTCCTCATAATGTCCAGAATCTTCTACCATTACCTGCTCATCTTCGGCACGTTCCCCTGTTTTGAATTGCCAATTTGCATCTAAATACACGTGACAAGTAGAACAGATACAGACTCCTCCGCATATGCCTTCTACCGGAAGACTAGCTTCCCTGAGTACCTCCATGATGTTGAGACCATCGCGAGCTTCGATTTCGTGCTCTACCCCGTTCCTATCCGTTGCGAAAATTTTCCCCATACTTAAAGTCTCACATACTCATAATCAATTGCTTGACTATTTATTCCTATCCGTGGCGCTGCTATCCAGCTAGCAAATTTTCCAGGCTCGGTCACTTGAACCATCAGTGACTTAACATACTCGTGATCTTGTTGTGATGGCAACCATTCCAGTTTTTTTTCTTCCCATTGATCACTACTGATGACGCTTCCATCTGGAGCTACACAAGCGCTGGAAAATGTCCCTATTTGACGATGGAATGCTCGATGAGGAAGTTTTATCTCAAACTCTATCCCTGCATCTTTGATGAGTTTGTTCCACCGGTTGACCCCACGTTGACAGTCTTCAATATAATCGTCACGCAAACGTTCATTAATCGAGGTTAACGCAGACACTTCCTCTTTTGCGATTTTTTGATCGCGAAATGTAGAAACCTCATAAGGTTCATCTTTAAGACGGTGGTCATCTTTAATACGATTTTCCTGATACCTTCCCTTTAACCCTTGAGTGTAATAGTTAGCCGCATTAGTTGAGATCTCAGCTCCAAATAGATCCTCCGAAACACTGAAATGGAAGTTTACATACTTCTGGAGAGTAGGCAGGTCAATACCACCATGTCTCCTTACATCATCGGTTTTGTATTGATTCATAATATCACATGCTTTTTGGATAATTCGAGCCACTCCTGTTTCCCCGACATGCATATGGTGCGCTTCCTCAGTTAACATGAACTGACATGTCCGTGCGAGAGGGTCGAATGCTGATTCTGTAAGAGAGGCCAGCTGATATTTCCCATCTCGATCTGTGAAGTAAGTAAACATATAGAATGACAGCCAGTCGGGAGTTTGCTCGTTAAAAGCACCTAATATTCTAGGTTTGTCAGGATCTCCCGAGCTTCTTTGTAATAATTCTTCAGCTTCTTCCCTACCATCTCGCCCAAAGTGCGCCATCAGTAAGTAGACCATCGCCCATAAATGTCTCGCTTCTTCAACGTTGACTTGGAACAAGTTTCTCATGTCTACAAGTGATGGAGCGGTAGCCGCTAGAATTCGTTGTTGTTCAACTGAGGCAGGTTCTGTATCTCCTTGGGTTACGATGAGTCGTCTGAGTGGTGCTCGGTATTCTGCTGGCACCTCCTGCCATACTTTTTCACCTTGATGCTCACCAAACTTAATACGCTTATCTTGTTCGTGCGACTCTGCTAAGAAAATACCCCACCGGTAGTCAGGCATTTTGACTGGGCCAAAATGAGCCCAACCTTTTTTATCAACACTCACAGCTGTCCTCAGGTAGACTTCATTTTCTTGGTAGGAATCTGGACCATTTGTTTGCCACCAGTTCATGAACTTTGGATGCCAAGATTCTAATGCTCTCTGTAGTTTACGGTCTGAGGAAAGTCCAACGTTATTAGGGATGAGTTGGCTGTAGTCTATTTGAGCTTCCATACATAAATCTCCATTATTTTTTTACACGCGACCTTTCTGAAATTTGGGTCTTTCTCCGCTTCCATATAGGCTTAAAGCTCCATCTTCGCCAACGGCGTTTGGCCGTTGAAAGATCCAGTTTTGCCATGCTGAAAGGCGAGAAAATATTTTTGATTCAATCGTTTCGGGACCGACAAACCTAAGATTTGCCTCCATTCCTGAAAGTGCATCCGGAGAAAAGACTGCTCGTGATTCAATAGCTATCCTGAGTTCGTCTTCCCAATCTATATCATCTGGTGTAAAAGTGACCAAACCTAATTCTTCTGCTGTCTTCGGATCAAGACGATTTAGGGTACTTTCTTCTACTGCAGTCAATAATTCTTTCTGCCCGTAAAATCTACTTTCCAATCTCGTGAGTTCGTTCACCATTCGTAAAGAGCCAAAGTTAAAGTCAGTCAAAGTGATGAAGGCCTCCGGTCGCTCATCCTCATCAAATTGGCCTAACAACATATAACTTTGGTCGCAGGCGAGAGCCAGTTCTGCTAGGATTCCGCAAAAACAGCTGCCGGGCTCTATGGCCGCTATAAGACTCCTAGCTGAAACATCAATTCGCTTTAAGGTTCGCTCCAAGTATAGAACTATCTCCTTTATCACCGGAGCACTCTCATGATTTTTCAATAAAGACTCTGCTTTTAATACATCGGTAGACTCCCCCGATGTTTTGAAAATCCAAGTCCCAATTTGATCTTCGTTAAAACGCATATGTAGTATCGCATCTTCTAATTCTCTGGCTATCAGCAAAGGCCAGAAATCCGAACCTTGGCTCATAATTCCAGCAAGATCATGCGGTAAGTCAGTGTGATTGCTGTGGAGTGTAAAAGTGGCGCTGGAAAGTGTTCGATCTATTGTAATAGACAGATGGCTGTAATCGATTGAGTTTTCTTTAAATGACCGATTAAGTGGTGTAAATTGAATACCCACTGCAGCACTTTCAGGATTTTTACCAGCCGCGACTTCTTTTGCTCGGGACATGACTTGCTCTGCGAAGGAAGATGCTGGAATTATTCGATCAACTAATCCCCACTCTAGAGCGCGCTTCCCCTTAATGCCTTCTTCGGTTGTGCAGAAAAAATCTGCACGGTCTTTCCGAACAAGGCGTTTATCTACAAGCCGAGTCAAGCCTCCTGTTCCGGGCAAGACTGCTAGAAGTGGTAATTCAGGAAGGGAGACTGCACTGGAACCATCATCTGCGAGATATATTTCATCACAAGCCAAGGCGAGTTCATAACCACCTCCGGCACACGACCCTTGTATAGCGCAAAGATATGTTTGACTGGAATTCTTGGTCGCATTTTCTATAGCATTCCTTGTCTCGTTGGTGAATTTGCAAAAATTAACCTTATGGGCATGATTGGAATATCCCAGCATTTTTATATTGGCACCGGCACAAAAAACTCGTTCATTCAAAGAATGAATGATCACACAGCGAATGGATGGGTGCTCGAAGCGGATTCGCTGAATAGCATCATTTAATTCGATATCGACCCCTAAATCGTAGGAATTAAGCTTTAACTGATACCCATCTCCTAATGTGTCACTCTCAGATACATTCAATCCAAGCCAAGCTATGTCCTCTTCTATCTTTATGGCCCAATGTTTGTATTGCTTAGGGTGAGTTAGAAAGTTAATACCAAAACTTGCTATATAATGATTTTTTCTTTTTTGTATGTCTTGGGATGCGGGCATTAAATTTTCTCTTTCTTTATATCTATGATATTTAAATTGATTATTAAATCGAGAGCTTCAGATATGTTCAGTTCTGACGTATCAATAGTATGCTCGGCACGCTGATAGAGGCTGAGACGATCAGACAGCATAGCTTCAAGTTCAGCCATCGCGTTCTTATTTTTTGATATAGGCCGATAGTCGCCCTGGGCAATAACTCTTTCCATATGCTCTTTAGGTTTTGCCTGCACCCATATTGTATGACACGTTCTTAAGAGAAGATTGAACGTGTCGGGCTCCGTTACTAGACTGCCACCTATAGCTATGACAGACATCGGATCGCGATTTAAGACATTTGCTAATGCTTCATTTTGAAAACGACGATACGTGGCTTGTCCGCCCAGCGAAAAAATTTCACTAACTGGCATTCCGGCGGCCTTAGAAATCTCTGATCCCAGTTCGATAAAACGCACACCTAGTTTTCTTTCTAAACCTCTACCCAGGGTCGATTTTCCGGCTCCTCTAAGCCCGATTAATGCAATATGATTTTTCTTAGTACGAAGTGCCGGATCTTTAGCTTGCGTTAGTAAATGATGCAGTTCGTCGTCCGAGATGCTCCTTAGATGTTCTCGGAACTCTAGATATATCGAGCTTTGGCTTTGTTTTTCTTCGACTAGATCGTCAATTTTTAAAGCCAACACTGTCGTTATGGCCTTTAAAATTAAAATGGATGGGTTAGCCGTACCAGCTTCTAAAAGGGCAAGGTATCTTTCGGAGACGCCTGAGTCCTCTGCAAGTTTGCGTCTTGACATAGATTTTCTAATACGCTCAGTACGCACACGTAGTCCTAGTATCGTTAGATATCCGGAAGTCGGCTCTGTGCTTAGTTGCAGGAGAGGGCTATTCATATTGCAAAATAATACACTATTATAAGAAAATTAAAGTGCAATATATTACATATATCCTGTTGATTTGTGGTTACTAGCTTTTTTAGAACGCGATTTATGGGCCCCACAATCGTTAATACGTTTAAAATAATGAAAACTTTATCCTTAGGAGCTTGCAGTTGGAATCAATAATAGAACAACGGGTTGTGGACCGTCGTAAAGTAAAGCATGAAAAAAGTAAGCTTCAGCAGCGACTTAGACGCCTCACTGGCCAAGCTATTAGTGATTTCGAAATGATAGGTGAAGGTGATCGAGTAATGGTTTGTCTCTCAGGAGGAAAAGATTCTTATACGTTACTTGATGTGCTGACTCGCCTTCAAGACCGCGCACCTATAAAGTTTGAACTCGTTGCAGTGCATTTAGATCAAAAGCAACCGGGGTACCCCGCCGACGTCATGTCTGGATATCTCGAACAAATTGGTATTAAAAGCCATATTATTGAGCAAGATACATACTCTACTGTAAAACGCGTCATACCAGAGGGTAAGACCATGTGCGGTCTTTGTTCGCGACTGCGTCGTGGTATTCTCTATCGTTTTGCTAGGGAAAATGGTTTTACGCGTATCGCGCTCGGCCATCACCGCGATGATATCGTCGAAACACTTTTCCTTAATATGTTTTTTGGCTCAAAACTAAAGGCTATGCCTCCAAAGTTGCAAAGTGATGATGGTGCGCATATCGTCATCAGACCTCTAGCTTATTGTGCCGAAGAGGATATCGCTCAGTATGCAGAGGTACAGAACTATCCCATTATTCCGTGTAACCTTTGCGGCGGGCAGGATCATTTACAAAGAGTAAAGATAAAACAAATGTTGGCTACTTGGGAAAAAGAAACACCAGGTCGGGTAGAAAATGTTTTTAGAAGTATATGTAACGTTGCGCCTTCTCATTTAGCTGATAATCAGGCCTTTGATTTTAAAGCTCTTGGTTCTTGAAATAACGGAGTGTCATAATATTTTCAATTTTTTTACCAAAGGAGAATTTTGCGAGGTACCTAAATGAAGATAGGTCTTTTTTCAATTTGTCCTGATATAGATGTTGATCCGGCTATAGTTGCTAAGCATGCTGAAGATGCCGGTTTTCACTCATATTGGGTCGCGGATCATCCGACTTTCCCCGTTCAGTACGAGACGGCCTATCCGGGTCGGCCAGCTAATGGTATAGATCCCGACTATTTGTGGAAGATGCCAGAGCCCCTCATTGCATTAATGCGAGCCGCGACAGCTACTGAATCGATTCAGCTCGGCACTGCTATCTTATTGATCGCCGAACGACATCCTCTTCATTTGGCGAAAGAGATTGCCTCTTTAGATGCTTTCAGTAATGGACGATTTCACTTTGGAATTGGGGCAGGTTGGTGTCGAGAAGAAGCTGAAATACTAGGAGTAGACTTTGATCATCGATGGGGACAAGCGAGAGAGTGTGTCGAAATCATTAAATCATGTTGGACTGATGATACTACCGAGTACCACGGTAAGTACTACGATTTTCCTGCAGTCAAATGTTATCCCAAGCCATCTAGTCTGCCTCATCCACCTATTTACCTCCCAAGTATTATGGTGGGAGGGGAGTGGTCAGAGCGAGTTTTTAATCGCATTGTGAAATGGGGTGATGGCTGGCTACCCGTTGTAATGAACATTCAACAAGTCGTTGATGGAATGAGAAAAATGCAGGAAATTGCATCTGTGGCAGGAAAATCAGAGAAAAAAATAAATGTAAATGTCTTGGGCGGCTTAGGGCAATGGAGAACGCGTAAGGATATTGACGCATTTGTGGCAGCTGGGGTAGACCAGGTTACTATTTGGATGAAGTCAACCGACCTTGACAGCGCACGTTTTGAACTCGACACCTTAGCTGAAGAACTTATATTTTAATATTATTTCTACCTCATAGGAAGGTTATCCGTGCTTACCAAGGTTTCAAATGGCTTTATCATATCCCGCTGAACTATATGAACTTATTCATTCAGGTAATGAAGGGGATCTAGAATTCTATACTCAAGAATGTGCTGACGTGAAGCGTGTACTTGAGATGGGATGTGGGACAGGTCGTATTGGAAGTGCGATTTTGGCGCATGGTCCAGAGGTATGGGGTCTCGATATCCATGCTGAAAGCCTTAATATGGCAGAGAAAAAAGGGCTGATTACGATTTTTGGAGATATGCAAGATTTTAGCATTGATCAAAGATTTGACCGAATTATCATACCGAATAACACGCTTTACTGTTTGTCATCTGACCAAGAGGTCATGCGATGTTTACGAACAGCCAAGAAGCATTTGGCGCCCAGGGGTAAAATTATTTTCGACGGGTACCTCACGCCAGTGCGTGCTTCAAAGATTTCCAAAATCACAGTCAAAGATAGACAAGACTCTTGGATAAAGAGTGTTCGATTCGATGGGAAAGAATGGGATATATTTGAAAAATCCGTTTTGGATACGAGACGAAAAACTGCTAACGTAAGCTATCGATGCACATCAAAAGAGACTAGCGTTGAACTTCTTATCGAAGTTAAGCATAGGTATTTAGAGATCTCACAAATACTGACTCTTCTCCAGCACTCGGGTCTATTTGCCTTATCAATACAAGGCGGCTATCTCAACGAGGCTCTGAGTGAAGATTCAGAGAATTTTTCGATACGAGTCCAAGCAGTATAATAAAAGTATATCTATTTTTGGTTTCCAAGCGACATTCTAAGTTGCGCTATGGTTTCTAGTCCGACTTTTTTATCTGAAGTTTGGCTTGAATTTCCACTGCGCCATTGGATTTCCTCTGCAGGCAACTCTTCCAAAAACCTACTTGGTTCGCATGGTTCTATTTGACCATAGCGTTTTCGTGTCCGGCTATAACTGAGCGTTAGGTTTTTTTTTGCTCTAGTAATACCCACATAGGCAACTCTTCTTTCTTCTTGTATTTCAATTTCTGTAGTGCTGTTTCTGTGAGGCATAATTCCCTCCTCAAAGCCTGCTATATAGACATTGGCATACTCGAGACCTTTAGCCGCATGGAGTGTGGTAATAGAAACACTATCGCTGTTCTTCTCGTTGTCTTGCCTTTCAATAATATCAAAAAGCGTCAATGAAGAAACGACACCAGATAGATCAATTGAGGTGTCTTTCTTGACAAGTTGTTGGACCCAGCTGAGTAATTCTTGGACATTTTTATTTCGTCTTTCGGACTCTTTTTCGTCTTCCGCATTAGTGGCGAGCCAGTCTTCGTAACCTATATCATCGAGCAATGTTGACAAAGTAACATCTGGGTCACAAGCCAGTGATTTTTCTCTTAAGCTCCTTATCCAGCGGCCAAAAAAACCGATATTTTTAGCTATATTAGGCGATAGGGTATCAAGAAAATCAGTATTTTCTGTCGTTTCTAAAATGGATAGATCCAATTTTGTGGCCCCTTCAACGAGGGACTTTACGCTCTGTGTTCCAATGCCTCTGCGGGGAACGTTTAATATTCTCAGTAGCGCATTATTATCTAGTGGGTTAGCGATTATGCGCATATAGCAAATGCAATCTTTTATTTCAGCATAGTCAAAAAATGACTGACCGCCTGAGAGAGTATAAGGAATGTTTCTCTCCAGTAACGCTCGTTCGAAAAGTCTACCTTGATGGTTAGAGCGGATAAGTATTGCGAACGCGCCATTCGGTTCTCTCTTGAGTAACTGCCGGTGCAATATGTCATTCGCAATCCTTTCTGCTTCGTCGTGCTCGGTCGAGGCGGATATTATGCGGAGTGGATCTCCGAACCCATTTTCAGACCAGAGCTTCTTGGGGTAATCATGAGGATTGTTTTCTATTAAGGCATTAGCCGCTTTCAAGATACTGCCGCTGCTCCGGTAATTTTGTTCAAGTTTAATAACTTCTAATGTTGGGTAATCTTTTTGTAACTGATTTAAGTTTTCTGGATCCGCGCCTCGCCAACCATAGATTGATTGATCGTCATCTCCTACTACTGTCATATTTTGACGACCATTTGTGAGAGTTCTTACTAACTTATACTGCGCAGCATTTGTATCTTGGTATTCGTCCACCAAGAGATACTCGATCTCAGATTGCCATTTTTCTCTAGCGACATTGTTCTCAGATAATATCTTTACTGGGGCCATAATGAGGTCGTCAAAGTCGACTGCGTTATAGGTTAGTAACGTTTCTCGATAGTTTGCATACACGGCTAAGCAGAGAGCATCGAAAGGACGTTCTTTATCCACAATCACCTCTTCTGGAAGTAGAAACAGGGATTTCCAAGAAGATATCCTATATTGCACTAAGATTGGCGCGATATCTCCAATTCGTTTTTCCTTTCTAAGCAGTTCAGTGACTATCCCGACAGTGTCATTGGAGTCTAATATTGAAAATCCTGAACGATAATCCGATAGTGTGATTTCCGCTCTTAAAATCGTAAGTCCCAATGTATGGAAAGTGCAGATTCTGGGCTTTTCTTTACTACCACCGAGTGTTTTCTTGATCCGCTCTCGCATTTCTTTTGCAGCTCGGTTAGTAAACGTAATGGCAGTAATTTTTTTCGGGCAGATATGTTCTTTGGTGATCAAGTACGATATTTTGTGAGCGATGACACTGGTCTTCCCACTTCCTGCGCCGGCCAAGACCAATAGAGGACTTTTAGTGTGTCGTATAGCTTTTATTTGTTGAGGGTTTAGATTTTGCAAAAAAAGACCGTCTATGACTAATTTTATTGAACGATATATGTCTTATTTTAAGTAAAGCTGTCTAACGAAGCTATATTGACTTCTGGTTATTTTTACGGGCTTAAATGATTTGCATTTATAACTGTTCTCAATTATAGCAGGAGAGGGTCTTTGCTTGGAATTGGACGCATTTGTGTGTGTTTTAGATTAAACTTACCCGACAAGTAACTTCCAATCTTCTGTTGACATAACCTGTCAAGAGCAGTCTCAATCAGGGACGGATGACTATAAACAAAGATATATTGAGAGATTAAAGACTATTAAAAATGATTGATCAAAAAAAGCCATACATAGATATCAACATAAATGGATCATCTGTTCGGATTCTAGGCACGGCCCATGTGTCTCAAATAAGTGTCGATCAGGTTCGTACAGAAATAGAGTCTGAGCAATACAGCGACATTGCAGTCGAGTTGTGTGAAAGTCGATATGAAATGATGTCAGATCCTGATGCCTTCGGCAAACTTAACTTGGTTGAAATTATCCGTAAAGGAAAAGCCCTCATGGTTACAGCTATGTTGGCTATGGGAGCTTTCCAACAAAGGATTGCTGAGCAATTCGGTGTGGAGCCTGGAGCGGAGATGCGCACTGCAGTCTTGGAAGCTAAAAAGAGGGAACTGGTTGTACATTTGATAGACCGTAATATCGGTGTCACTTTGCGCAGAATTTATGGTTCTGTTGCGTGGTGGAAACGGCCGCATTTATTTCTTGGGCTTCTCGGCAGTGTACTGAGCAATGATAAAGTCGAGGAGAGCGAGATTGAAGATTTGAAAGAACGTGATGTTATAGAGAACGCCCTAAGTCAGCTTCAAGAGTCAGCAGGAGATCTATTCATTCCTCTTATTGATGAGCGTGATGAATTTATGGCGGTAAAAATTTGGAGGATCGCCACAGCCGGCCCGTGCAGAATTCTAGCAGTTGTCGGTGCCGGTCATCTGACGGGTATTGCGAAGTATTTAGATAAAATATCAAATGATTGTGAAGCTCGTTTAAACGAACTAGATAAAGTGCCGAAAAAGAAAAACTGGATAGCGGTTATTCCTTGGGCAATAGTGGCTCTCATTTTATTCGGGTTCTATTTAGGATTTTCTCGCAGCCCAGAGATGGGAATAAGCCTTTTGGTGGAATGGGCATTAATCAATGGTGGATTCGCATCTTTAGGTGTTTTAATTGCCGGTGGACATTTCTTGACAATTTTAGGCGCTTTTTTTGCGGCTCCGATCACGTCATTAAACCCTACTATTGGAGCAGGCATAGTGACGGGATTGATCGAGGCCTGGGTTCGCAAGCCGACAGTATCTGATTTTGCCGCGCTTCGAAAAGATACGGTAACTTGGAGAGGGTGGAGGCGGAATAAAGTGGCGCGCACTCTTCTTGCTTTTGTGTTCGGCACATTAGGTTCTGCAATCGGAACGTATGTCGCAGGGTTCAGGATTGTGGGGCAGTTGCTTGGGTGATCATTTTTAAGGTGCTCCGGTATTTTCTGCGCCACATGTAGCCTATTAGACCTATACATATCATGCTAAAACCACAAACGTATATAGGTTCCTGAAAAACATTAGGCGTTAGCATATTTAAATATGTGTCTGCTGCGTGTAACGGAATCAGTTTATTCAGCACGACAAGAAAGAACAAAAAACAAAAGCTGCTTTGCCGAGCGGAATAATGCATCTGCAGAAGGCTTAGAAATAACACATCGCGAAATGCCAAGAGCGATATGGCCAAGGCAGCTGGTCCAGTATTAGTGAGCTTTTCGTTTGTAAATATCTGGTCTACTCCCGCCATCGCGGAAAAACTCGCTAAGGTTATAGCGAGTATTGAACTACTTAACCAAAGAGGGGCTTCTTGTAAGCCGCGTTTAAATTGCCTCTCCCTCAAGTACTTTATGGTTCGGACAAATTGATCAATGCCGGAGGGAAAACTAATTGCTGCCAGATAGGATGCCGCACTGGCAATGACAGCAGAGCATGATAGCCACATACGAAGTGTGTCGAACCCTTTATCACTTGCTGAAAAACCAGTAATCAATAGCCCCAGTGAAAGAACGAATAACCCATAAGCCCATGGAGTCGCTTTGATATCTAATTCTAACCTTAAGCTTCTATATGCCCCGAGCATAGCCCAAGCACCAATAAAAGTAAGTACAGAGAGAGTAAATAAGTCTTTTTGATAAGGCGTGGAGAACCAAACAGGATTGGCATAGTTGGTTTTCAACTGATGCCAGGTAGGTATTACGATATCGGTAATATGGGGTAGTAAAAATGCAATTAAAGCGATCCAAAAAATAATACTATTACTATGGTTAGACGTTCTTTCCCGAAAGACTTGAATGATTGACTTATTCAAAGAGGTCGCCTGAAACACCAGTGCCACAAGGCATAATATGACGCTATTTAAAAGACTTTGGGTCAAGTCCCCCGAGTTTGTCATATATATTAGCAGGCATAAAATGGCCGCCCCCCAAGAGGTTAGACTAGGTCCGAACAGCTTTCCGAGTAAAAGATGCGTAGGTTTGATGCTTCCCATCCTTTGGGCATTCCAAGTGTTATCGCCCACTTCCTTTCGGAAGGCGGCAGCAATTCCCATGGGCCCTGTAATCACCCCAAAAAACAAAAATCCACAAATAGCGATATATTTAGTAATAAAGATGCTAAAAATGCTTTCACTTACAAACCAAGTGATGCTCACGAACAGAACAATGACTAATAATGTAATAATTTTTATTTCATAGAGCCAGAGCTGCTTCATCAATTCAGGATTTTTCATATTTCTATTCTTGTATAGAGTCGAAGTAGGCCTTTTTTAGTTTGCTTTGTATCGTTTCTAGCCCAGATATGGTTTTGTTTAAAGGAATCACTTTCTGAAATAAATCAGCTTTGTCAGTTTCATTACCCCTAAATTCGAAGTCTATACTGTCATTTGATTGTGCAACCTCGCCTACTTTTGGATGAGCCTGAAGGAGTTCCACCACGTTCTGGAACGGTGATGAAATGGATAGTCGTAACGTCTGATTAGAAATATGTTCGGTACCAACATTTTTGTCTTCTATCGCGACTCCATCTTTCAGTATCAGCAATTGGGTTGAGTATGATTCAATCTCGGATAAAATATGCGATGATATTAGTATAGTTACGCCGTCATTCTTTTTTTCTATTAAAAATCTTGAAAGTCTATCTCTGGCTTCCGGATCTAAACCGGAGGCAGGCTCATCTAGCAGCGCTATTTTTGGATCGTGGATAAAAGCCTGCATAATACCAACAGTTTGTCTTAATCCTTTTGATAGAGTCTCCGTTTTTTGCTGTAAACGATCACGCATTTTAAAGGTTAAGGAGAGCTTATCTATAGATGTTCTAAGTTCTTCTTCTCTTATTGAATGTATAGAACCGGCGTACCACAGACTTTGCTCGACGGTAAGACTATCGTAAATACCCGCTCGCTCTGGCAGGTATCCTAATTTATTATAGGCGTGACGAGGATGCTCCACCACGTCAACTCCCATTATTTCAATTGTACCTGAGAGTGGCTTGAGCAAACCTACTAGGCATTTGAATAGCGTACTTTTACCTGCGCCATTTGGGCCGACAACTGCCATGATAGTGGCGCTGGGTATAGTCAGGTTGATCCCATTTAAGGCGTATGTTCCATTGTAGGAAGACCAGAGATTATTTACTTCTATAACAGGTGTAATAATTTAAACCAACTAAGTGTTTTTTTATATGTAGCATCATATGACTAGAGAGGTTTTGACGCCAGAAATTTAGCATGGGACTAAAGTTACTTTTAGCTAGTATGATATCCCGATGAATGAGTGGTTGATAATGGCAGTCGAAAAAGACATCGTGATACGTGCTGTAAAACTATCTTGTGTTGTCGGTACTTTACTTATTTTTATCAATTATGGCGATGCGGTTTTCACCCCTGAGATAGCATATCCAGCCTGGTGGAAGATTCTTCTGACTTATTGTGTTCCGTACTTTGTGTCGACTTATTCTGCAGTTGGCGCTAGGTTAGCCGATTAAAAAAACCCCGCAAATGCGGGGTTTTTCGTATCTAGGATATGGAGGATGATTTACATCATTCCAGGCATTCCGCCCATTCCGCCCATTCCTCCACCCATGCCGCCCATGCCGCCCATGTCAGGCATTGCTGCGCCGCCGGCGCCGCCTTCCTTAGGAGATTCAGCTACCATAGCTTCGGTAGTCAAGAGGAGGGATGCTACTGACGCTGCATTTTGAAGTGCAGAGCGAGTTACTTTGGCTGGGTCTAATATTCCCATTCCTAGCATGTCACCGTACTCTCCAGTTTGCGCGTTGTAGCCGTAGTTACCAGTACCCTCTGCTACTTTTGCACAGACTACTGAAGGTTCATCACCGGCATTTGCCACAATCTGGCGAATCGGTTCTTCTAGTGAACGTACTAGAATATTTACTCCGATTTGCTGATCTTGGTTTTCTACCTGAGTAGATTTTGCTATTGCTTGTACTCTTAATAGAGCAGTACCGCCCCCAGGAACAACGCCTTCTTCGACAGCTGCTCGAGTTGAGTGGAGTGCATCTTCTACACGTGCTTTTTTCTCTTTCATTTCTACTTCAGTTGCAGCACCAACCTTAATGACAGCAACACCACCCGCGAGTTTAGCAACTCGTTCTTGTAGCTTTTCACGATCATAGTCAGACGAAGTCTCTTCGATTTGAGCGCGCACTTGATTAACTCGACCTTCAATAGCTTTCTGATCACCACCGCCATCAATGACTGTAGTATTCTCCTTGCTAATCTGAATTTTCTTGGCGCGACCAAGGTCTTCTAACGTAGCTTTTTCAAGATTTAAACCAACTTCTTCAGCAATAACAGTTCCGCCAGTTAAAATAGCTATGTCTTCTAGCATTGCTTTTCTGCGGTCTCCAAAACCTGGAGCTTTTACTGCTGCGACTTTGACAATCCCTCGAAGGTTATTTACAACAAGCGTAGCCAAAGCCTCGCCTTCGATATCTTCAGCGATGATAAGCAGTGGCTTGCCTGCTTTGGCAACCGCTTCTAGAACTGGAAGAAGTTCACGGATATTCGAAATCTTCTTGTCATGCAGAAGGATAAGCGGATCTTCGAGTTCAACGCTCTGCGCATCAGCATTAGTGATGAAGTACGGAGATAGGTAACCGCGGTCAAACTGCATTCCTTCCACGATATCCAGCTCATTTTCTAAGCCAGAACCTTCTTCTACAGTAATAACGCCTTCTTTACCGACTTTGTCCATTGCTTCAGCGATAATTTCACCGATTGCACTGTCAGAGTTGGCAGAAATAGTACCTACTTGGCCTATAGCTTTACTGTCTAAGCATGGAGTTGAGAGTTTTGCTAACTCTACGACACAGTTTGTTACTGCTTTGTCGATACCACGCTTAAGATCCATCGGATTAACACCTGCGGCGACCGATTTTAGACCTTCTCGCACAATTGCTTGCGCAAGTACTGTGGCTGTCGTGGTTCCATCACCAGCAACATCAGATGTTTGGGAAGCAACTTCCTTGACCATCTGTGCGCCCATGTTTTCAAATCTATCTTCAAGTTCAATTTCTTTAGCTACAGATACACCATCCTTAGTTACGGTGGGTGCACCAAAGCTTTTTTCTAGAACAACGTTACGACCTTTTGGGCCAAGTGTTTGCTTGACCGCATTGGCCAATATGTTAACGCCATTTGCCATACGTTGGCGGGCGTCATCAGAAAAACGGACTTCTTTAGCCATTTTGAAAAACCTCCTGGTTTCTTACTTAATTTAGCTTAGTTTCTAATTTCTATGAATCGAAAACGGCCATGATGTCGTCTTCTCTCATTACGACTACATCGTGGTCATCAACTTTTACTTCAGTGCCTGAGTATTTCCCAAAAAGAACTTTGTCTCCTACTTTAAGGTCCAGTGCACGAACTTCTCCACTGTCTAAAATTTTTCCATTACCTACTGCAACAATTTCGCCTTTACTTGGCTTTTCTGTAGCTGAATCAGGTATAACTATGCCGCCGGGTGAGGTTTTCTCTTCTTCCCAGCGTTTTACGATCACGCGATCATGCAACGGTCGAATTTTCATTATTTTAATTCTCCTCCAACAGGATTTATTTACGAATTAAACGAGCTGATTTGACTATTTTTGTTAGCACTCTCACTCGAGTAGTGCTAGAAATATAGAGAAGTTGTTGAGAATGTCAAGAAAATTCTCTATTAATGGTAGGTGGTTAGCTAGAAAAACCCTTTAATATAAGTATTAAATCGGTCAATTTAAAATTAGGAGCGCTATAGCTATGGGTAGAGGAATTGTTTTTCTACATGCGATTTATGCCGTCTTTCTGTTATTTACTGCTACATCTTTTCAGTCAGCGATTGCAGAGGAGCACGCATGCGGATCCATGACTATCGGCGTTACAGTCGATAGTGAGTCGTTTATGACAGCGCGTGATTATCAGATTTACGTGAATATTGATGGTTTGACCGTGTCACGACTTAATGCCCCTCTCGTTGGAGACACGCTAGTAAGCTATGCTGCCGATCTTCTAGGAGATAGCTTTTGCGATGTAGTGGTTGTCAGTGAGGGTGGCATGGGGCGGGAGATATATTTAGACATCTATGAATGGTCAGAGCATCGATTAAAGCCGATCAAATTATCTGCTCTTCCTAATAAATCTTCTTTAAATGAAGTATCTGCGTCTACCGTAAGTGTTATAGATAATAGATTAGTGTTCTTAACCCAGTCTCACCTCAATCCGCCGGTAGGAGCCCAAAGTACTGACAACTTTGTAGGTAAGTTATTCTATTCTTTTGACAGGAATAAGTGGGACAAGCTTTAAGAGTGTGCGCCCAAGAAAGATCGGTATAGCTTTAAATCGGTACAGCTTTAAGAAGCTTTTGGTATGAATTTTAACGCTATGCCATTGTTGCACCATCTCTTGCCTAGAGGCATTGGGCCATCATTGAAAACGTGCCCTTGGTGTGAACTACATTTTGCGCAATGATATTCGGTTCTAGGCCAGAGGAGAGAAAAATCTCGTTTGGTAAACATGTGGCCGGGAATGATTTCAGTGAAGCTTGGCCACCCTGTACCGCTGTCGTATTTCATTTTTGATGAGAAGAGAGGGAGTCTGCACAGCTTGCAGATAAAGATACCGGCTCGATACTCATTGTTTAGGTCGCTACTGAATGGAGCTTCAGTACCTTCATTTAGTAATACATCATATTCGAGTGCAGAAAGAACTTGCTTCAGCCGAAACCTATCAGGAGTGAATTTGGGTTCTACTTTAATGTTTTCGAATTCTGTTGGGAGATACATCTTCCAAGACTCTATGGCTATGTCAGGCTCTTTAACAGACAGATCCTTTGCCCAAATAGAACAAGGTGCGGAAGATATTCCGGCTAACAAAGCGGAGATACTTGAGATTAAATATTTTCGTCGGTTTAACATGGGCTTCCTAACTTAAACATTTTAAAAAATAATAGGCTCAATTGGCCAGATATTTTTCAATATATTCTTTCAGACCTCCCTCTTCTGCGCTTTCTAGCTTTTCTTGGTCGGAGCGGGACACTTTAGCTAGGCGCGAAAAATCGTGTGAAAAATCGTCACGCGGAGGCGAATCTCTGAATTGCGTAGCATAGTTCTTTGAAAGGTTCATCGCATAAGCTTGGAAGGGCTGTTGGGTCGTTATTAGTTCATTTAGAATCTTTGCGGCGGGCAGAGATTCGGGGAATTTGATAGCGTTTATCTGTTTGCTTAAGGCCATAGTATACTCCCCGTCCCCTGAACGCCCGTCGAGTGCTTCGCAAATAGGTAACATTCTTTGGCAGATCTCTAGCGACCAAGACTTTATTGTGCGCCTTCGAGATTGCTTTACTAACTCTAAATCAGGTTCATGCCCCCTCAAGGCGACGGTTAGCTCATTATATTCAATTTCCCCAAGCTCGCTTTGCGTTAATAGCGGACTTTCTTCCAACAAGCAGAAAATTAAAAAAGCTTCCAGGAAGCAAAGTTGTTCTCTATCTACTCCTGTGGAGGATAAGCAATTCAGATCTAGTGCGCGGACTTCAACATACTCAACCCCTCGGGACATTAGGGAAGTGGACGATCTCTCGCCTGGTTGTCCAGTCCGCTTGGGTCGGATGAAGCTGTAATACTCATTCTCTATTTGCAATACACTGGTGCTTAGCTGTATCCGAGACCCGTCGTTGTGCAAACCAATGGCTTCATACTCTGGGTAAGGAGTGCGGAGCGCAGCTTCGAGACTTGCACAATAATCATTGAGTGAATCATAAGACACGATTAATGAAGATTGGTTTTTGTTTTTGTAGCCAATATCGCTCATCCGCAAACTTGTAGCATGAGGTAAGTAGTATGTGCCGTGCTGGTGCTGTTTGAACCGAGTAGTTCTTCCAGCTAGAAAAGATCTGCATACGGCTGGTGATGACCCGAATAAGAAAGGGACCATCCACCCTAATCGTTTAAAGTTTCTGATCAAAGAGAAGTAACTCGCATTAATAAACTCTTGTTCAGGTGTTTTCGATTTTTCCAGCTCTTGATAGATAGGCCAAATTTTTTGTGGAAGAGAATAATTAAAGTGGACTCCAGCTATGGCTTGCATTTTTCTACCATATCTCCAATCGAGGCCAACTCGATAAATATGTTTCATTTTCCCATTGTTAGATGTCCCATAGCGTGCAATTGGGATACTCATGTCATCTGAGACCGCGCAAGGCATACTAGCCGCCCAAAGCAACTCATCTGACGATAAGTGTTGGTATAGGAACCGATGTGTTTGCTCTAGGAAATCAATCGTTTCATGCATTTCTGAGAATGCGGGCGTGATAAGTTCAGGTAATGCCTCTGAATAGTCTGTTGTGATGTAAGGATGTGTAAGAGGTGCGCCCCACTCGTGGGGATGGGGTGTCTGGGCAAGAGAACCATTCGTGTCTATTCTCAAGCTTTCTTTTTCTAAACCTTTTTTTCCACCTTTGAGTATTTTACGCCCACCAGTGGCTAGTAGTCCGTCTAGACGTTTTTCAAGTAACTTATCAATCAAAAAATTATCCTCACTGACGCAATGCCGTGCTTGATTTTTAACTGGTACAGAATACTACTATTTTAGTAGGAAACCGAAATAGTAGGTTTTTGTTTCTCTCTATAATAGTATTCTTATGTTTTAAATTGTTCATGGAATTTTTGTATGATCTACGATGTCCCCAAAGTTAGTCCGGGCGGAGATCGATATTTGTTAATCGAGTTTGGGAATGAAATGAACCTAGACTTGAATTTTAAAGCCCAAGGATTGGCTAGCGCTTTGACTGGGGAATATCGAATCAATGGCGTGATCGAGACGGCGCCTTGTTTCGCAACTACACTTGTACATTATGATCCCGATTTAATCTCCTATTCTGACTTAAAGGTTGAATTGCTAAGACTATTCGAATCTTTGGGTTCTAGTGAAGATATAGAAGTTGATAGTCGTCTTTTTTACTTTCCAACGCTCTATTTAGACCCATGGACTACTGACTGCATCAATGACTATCGTGACAAAATCAATCCGGAAAAAGAGCAAGATCCAGAATTTGTCGCTCGAATAAATGGGCTTAGCGACGTTCGTCAATTGGTGCGCGTGCATTCTGGGACGGAGTATTGGGCTGCGAGTCTTGGGTTTTGGCCTGGCCTCGCCTTTATGATGCCGCTAGATCCAAGATGCAGGTTGACAGCGCCGAAATACAATCCTCCTCGTACTTGGACTCCTCAAGGGGCTGTGTCTATGGGAGGAATGTCGACCGCGATTTATCCTGTACCTAGTCCAGGAGGGTACCAGTTGTTTGGCAGAACTCCAGTGCCTATTTGGGATCCTCAAAAAAAATTCCCTGAGTTTGAAGGAGACCTTTGTATATTCCGTCCGGGAGATCGAATTAAATATGTTCCTTGTTCGAAGGAAGAATATCTAGAGATCGAGCGGCAGGTAACGGAAGGAAGTTTTAAATTCAACATAGTTGATTATCAGCGCTTCTCTGTAGGAAATTATCAGCGCTGGATTGCTTCGCTAGACTTAAAGAGTAGGTTTTGAGGTGGGTTGCTAATGATTAATGTTATTGAGACTGGGCTTGAAACTTCGATCCAAGATTGGCCGGGAAGAGTAGGATTCTATAATAAGGGTTTTCCTCCATCAGGCCCTCTAGACTCATGGTCTTTTAGATTGGCCAATATTTTGGTTGGCAATGAAGAAGGGTTCGCAGCCTTGGAATGCCAGTTCATGGGGCCTACTTTAAAATTTGAACAAGATCTAGTCATCGCCATAACCGGCGCCGATATGCAGGCGAAGATTAATGGACAGGCGTGTCCTCTTTGGGAAAGCTTTACAGTATACGCAGGGCAATCAATTGAAATGTCCTATGCAATATCGGGTGCGAGGAGTTACATCGCTTTTTGTGGTGGAATTGCTGCAGAGCCGACTTTGGGTTCGCGGTCTACTTTTGCTGCAGCTGGAGTTGGCGGCCTTACTGGAAATGCTTTAAAAATAGGAGATGTTTTGCCTGTGGAGTCTGGTCATGGGGAAGCAGGTCGAAGAATTCCGTTAGCCGCGCGCCCTCAAATAGAGCAGCAACTAACTTGGGAGGTGGAGGCAGTAGCTGGTCCCAACGATGACTGGATAGATCAGCAAGGGCATGACCGATTTTTATCATCAGACTGGCGAGTTTCTGCAAAAAGTAACCGGATGGGAATGAGGTTAGAGGGTCCAGATTGGACGTTCACAAATAAAGCCTACGACAAACTGCCAGAAAACGGTTCAGAGCCAGCAAACATCATCGATCACGGGTATCCTATCGGCGCAGTTAATCTAGCCGGTCAGACACCCATAATTCTATTAAATGACGGTCCTAGTATGGGAGGGTTTATTAATCCCTATACCGTGCCGCAGTGTGCACTATGGAAACTTGGGCAAGCCAGACCAGGAGAGACTTTTAGATTTAAATCTATTTCAGTAGAAGAGGCTCAGTTGAGAGCGCGACAAATAAATACTCTATGTAAGGGCTGTGAGGTGAACTCTGTGACGTAAGCTGATGGAGCTCTAATTGTCGAGCTTTAAGCTTTTCCGAGCCAGGGAGAGTGCTTTAAATATCGCCTGACCTTTGCTTATAGTCTCTTCCCATTCCATCTTTGGAACAGAATCTGCAACTATCCCGCATCCAGCTTGTACATATAGTTGGCTGTCTTTAATTACTGCGGTTCGGATAGCAATAGCCGTATCCATTTCTCCACGCCACGACAAGTAACCTATCGCCCCTCCGTATATCCCTCGTCTAACAGGCTCTAATTCGTCAATAATTTCTAGGGCTCGAATCTTAGGTGCACCCGACAAGGTTCCGACCGGTAGCGTAGCTTTAAGCACATCCATAGAGGTCTTCTCAGACTTTAGTGTGCCTTCTACTGTAGATGAAATATGCATAACGTGGGAGTATCTTTCAATTGCCATTTTTTGTGTAACTTTAACACTACCCGTTTTTGCGATACGTCCAATGTCATTTCTACCCAGGTCAATAAGCATAAGATGCTCAGCTAATTCCTTCGGATCGGAGAGTAGTTCTTTTTCCAATTCGAGATCTTCTTTTTCGTTGCCTCCTCGAGGCCTAGTACCTGCTAGAGGTCTCGTTGTTACTGTATTATTCTCGACGCGAACAAGTATCTCAGGAGAAGATCCCACAATTTGAAAATCTTCAAAGTCGAAATAATAGAGGTAAGGGGAAGGGTTTAGATGCCTTAATGCTCGATAGATATCAAGTGGGTTAACATCGATCGGCGTTGACATCCTTTGAGCAAGTACCACCTGCATAACGTCACCATCGACAATGTATTTTTTTACTTTTTCGACGGCAACTAAAAAATCCGCCTTATCAAATTCAGATTTCGGTGTGACATCCTTTGAGGCAGGGTGCTTGCTGGATTGCGGACTGGTTGGAATTCCTAGGTCAAGCAAGCTCTCTAGTTCATCGATTTCTTTTTCAGCTAATTCCGCAGCTTTTTGATTTCCTTTTGCTACATATTTTACTATCAACATCTCACCTTTTAAGCTGTCGAACACTATGAAGTTATCGACTTGTAGAAGGTATATATCAGGTAAATTAAGAGGGTCAGGTGGACTGGTGTTCGACAGCTTTGGCTCAACATATCTCATTGTGTCGTAACCGAAATAACCCACAAGTCCACCACAAAATCTTGGTAGATCACCTGTCGGCGGTGAGAATTGTGAATGGTATCCCTCGATAAATGAGAGTGGATCCTCGCAGGTATGGTGCTCAACTTTTTCACCTTTGTACCAAAGGGTGATATCAAGTCCGTTGACAGTAAGGTGTCTAGGGCTTGGTAATCCAATGATAGAATACCTTCCCCATTTTTCCCCACCTTCCACTGACTCTAGAAGAAAAGAATTTTTCCCCAAGGCTAATTTCGTATATATGCTTAGGGGCGTATCGAGATCGGAAAGCACTCTTCGAGTTATGGGGGCTCGTAGGTAAGTACTGGATTTTCCTTTTGAGTATGAGCTTTTCACGAGTTAGGAGACCTTACGTTTGACGCTAAAATCATAGTTGTTTTTTACTAATTTTCTTTTACCATTAAACCAGAGAGAAAGTAGAATTGTAACGCCGAGGTTTGGCCCCAGCGCAATTATACCTGGGTGAAAACCAAAAACTTTGCCATTAGTAACAAACGATAAATTACCAAAAGCCATAATTAAAGCTAACGTGACCCCAACTATCAGGCCAGCCATTACCGCTCGGCCATCAAGCTTTTTCCAATTTATACCCAGAATAAAAGCAGGCACTAACTGCAAGAGCATATCTAGTTTTCGATCAAGGAGTTGAACCAATGATGATTTATCCTTAAGTGTTATTGCTAAAACGACCAGAAAAAAGAGCATGAGGCAAGACAGAGCTTTGCCTAAACGTGTGAGTTCTTCTTCCGACAGACTGTGAGGAAAGAGTTTAGCGAACACATCCTTGGTGAGCATGGACGATAGCGAAAGTAAGGCAGAGTCAGCTGTCGACATCATCGCGGCAAGAATTGCAGAAAGAATGACGACTACAAGCATGTTGCCGAGTGCAGAGTGCAGCTGTACTTCTCTAAGCACCTGACCAAAAATTTGATCGGATGAGGCGCCCTCAAGACCAGGAAGATAGGCTAGAGCCATAATGCCCGCGATCAAAGAAATAAGCATCGTAGGTATGGGCATGAAAGCCATCAAAGTCATGCTACGTTTTAGCGTTTTCAGGGAACTTGCTGCGTAGATTCTTTGTATCGCTTGAGGGTAGAGGCATATACCAAAACCAACAGCGAGTATGTAGGATAGCCACTGGCGACACTGGTCCGCCGATGGGACTAAGACTTTTCGTGAGCCGGTAGTTAAATCGACATGCATGAGCATTTGGGTTGCTTTTTCAAGAGAACCAAAGCGGTCGAACAACATTACTATTAGGAATGCGAAGCCAATCATTAACACACCGCCTTGCAGTGCATCGGTCCATACAACCGCGCGCATACCCCCCAAGGTTCCATAGGCGAGCATGATGAGGGCGAGAATAATCACCCCTACATTATAAGAGGTTGCCCCTGATTCAGGGTTGAGCCCCTGCATAGCTCGTCCCATAGCCATTAATTGTGCTAATAAGAAATTAGCAAGCACCGCTACCATTACAAGAGTGACAAGAAGCACTAGTAATTTATTTGTATAACGGTTGTTTATATAATCTCCCGGCGTTAAGAATCCATTTTTTTTGGCCAGTAAATGCAGCTTAGGAGCGAATAGAAGATAGACAACAATTACAGCGGTCATGAAGTGTAAGCTCACGATCCATGCGTACCCTATCCGATAGGTGGCTCCGGTAAAAGCAAAGAATGTATTTCCACTGTATTGAGTGGCGAACAGAGTCATAAACAACATTAGAGTTCCGAATCCGTGCCCGGCTAAGTAGAAATCCCGCATTGTGTTTTCGGTTCTGGCTTTTTTTGCAATCCAACCTATTAGTAGAAGAGAACCTAGGTAACAGCTGACAAAAAGCCATGCTCCTAAACTTAGAGGGACGAGATTATTCATCCAGCGCGCCAGCTTTCGAATGCAAGGCAATAGCCGTCACGATAGAAGCTAGGATGGAAACGACAATTGAGCTGATGACCCAGCCAGGAAATCCCATCCAGACTAGCGTGCTATCCGCAGGCCAATACCAAGGGATACCTAAGCAAAGTAAAATCAAATATATTAAAAGAAGGCCCATTCGTAAATTAAAAAAAGAGCTTAATGCGCTTTCTTAAGTGTCTTCATCGCTCGTTCAAGGCCATCTATAGTAAGCGGGAACATGCGATCTGAGAGCAGCTCTTTTATCATGCCAATCGAGGGGATATGACCCCAGTACTCTTCTGGTTGCGGATTGATCCATACAGCATAAGGAAATACTGCTAGCAATCTTGCGATCCATGTGGCGCCGGCTTCTTCATTCCAATGTTCAACGCTGCCGCCGGCATTCATTATTTCGTAAGGGCTCATTGTTGCGTCACCTACAAATACTATTTTGTGGTCAGCTCCGTATGTCCTCATTAATTGTTGTGTTGGTATCTTGGCATGGAAGCGCATCGTGTTGTCTTTCCAAACCGTCTCGTATAAAAAGTTATGAAAGTAGTGATATTCTAAATGCTTAAACTCAGTTTTCGCTGCTGAAAAAAGTTCTTCACAGACTTTTACATATGGATCCATAGAGCCTCCCACATCGAGGAAGAGCAACATTTTTGTAGCATTTCTTTTTTCAGCGACCATTTTTATATCGAGTAAGCCCGAGTTTCGAGCAGTGGAATTTATAGTGTCGTCGAGGTCAAGTTCATCTTGAGCGCCTTCTCGTGCAAATTTTCTAAGCCTACGGAGCGCAAGTTTAATATTTCTGGTGCCGAGTTCTACGTTGTCGTCTAGGTTTCGATATTCTCTCTTATCCCATACTTTAACCGCACGACCATGCCTTCCTTTTTCTTGGCCAATCCGAACCCCTTCAGGGTTGTAGCCATCTGCACCAAAGGGCGATGTGCCCCCCGTACCGATCATTTTGCTTCCACCTTGATGTTTTTTCTTTTGTTCCTCAAGTCGCTTTTTCAGCGTTTCCATGAGTTTGTCCCAGCCACCTAGAGCTTCAATTTCTGCTTTTTCTTCCTCGGTGAGATGGAGCTTTTTGTGGGCTTGAAGCCACTCTAAAGGGATATCCCCTATAATTTCGTCGAATAGCATCTCCTGACCTTTGAAATGTTCTCCAAAAACTTGGTCGAACCGATCGAAAAAACGCTCATCTTTGATTAGACATGCGCGCGCTAAATAATAAAAATTATCGACACTATAATCGGCGATTTTTGCTTCAAGCCCCCCAAGTAGAGTCATCCACTCAGTAATGGTGACAGGGATTTGAACCTTTCGGAGCTTGTAAAATAAATCAGTTAGCACGATTTCTTCTTGACATAAAAACAAGACGTTCAAACAAATGAACGTCTTGTTCGTTCTTAAGAAGGGCCCCGTATAGCTTAGGAATAGCTTTGCCTGTGTCTTTGTCTCTTAGGGTTTCGGGGGGAATGTCATCCGCGACAAGCAGTTTAATCCAGTCTAGTAACTCAGAAGTCGAAGGTCTCTTTTTAAGCCCAGGTAGATCTCTTAACTCGAAAAAACAGCTTAACGCTTCCGCTAGCAGACGTTTTTTTACGTCTGGGTAGTGAACTCCGACAATCGCCTCCATCGTAGTAGGCTCAGGGAAAGCGATATAGTGAAAGAAGCATCTTCTCAGGAATGCATCTGGGAGCTCTTTTTCATTATTACTTGTAATAATAATAATTGGTCTGTTACGCGCTTTGACTGTCTTTTTAGTTTCATATACAAAGAATTCCATCCTATCAAGCTCTTGCAATAAGTCATTTGGAAACTCGATATCCGCTTTATCTATTTCGTCTATGAGCAGAACGACTTGTTCTTCGGCTTCAAATGCTTCCCAAAGTTTCCCTTTTACAATGTAGTTAGAGATATCGTGGACTGCTTCTTCCCCTAGCTGCGAATCTCTTAGCCGCGCCACCGCATCATATTCATACAGACCTTGTGCTGCTTTTGTTGTCGATTTAATGTGCCATTGAATTAGGTCTTTCCCGAGAGATGCAGCAACCTCTTCCGCTAGCATAGTTTTCCCCGTTCCAGGTTCGCCCTTAATAATTAGAGGTTTTTCAAGAGTAATAGCAGCGTTCACGGCCATCATTAGGTCTTCAGTTACGATATAGTTGTCAGTTCCTTCAAAGCGTCTTTTTGTCATGATTTGCTACTTTATATTTTGTATGATTAACAGCGAGTTGTGGATAGTTTAAAGGATGTCGAGGCGTTTCCCAAACATTAATGCTTTTGGCCTCCTCCGTTTCCCGTCGCCTTGACTGTGCAGGAGTCGCTCAGGATTAACTAGGCATTTAAGTCGGGAATCAACTTGCTTTTTAAATGCTCAATTTGGTCCTTCAGTCTTAATTTTCTTACCTTCATTCGCTTGATAAGTAGTTGGTCTCTCTGCTGGGTTGATACGACAGTCTCGATAGCGAGGTCTAGATCTCGATGCTCAGTTTCTAAATTATAAAGAGCATCGCGTAATCTGTTTGCCTCACCCTCATGCATTTTTATTGTAACTAGGTCCCACGCCTAGTCGCGAAAATTTTTGAACTGTAATGGATAAGTTTGCCCACTTTCTTTGACCGCGCTAATTGCATCTTGCAGCACATTTCGGCTTTTCCCCGTTACCCTAAGTTGATCATCTTGCATTTGCGCCTGTACTTTAAGCTTAGATTTCTTGATTATTTTGATCAGGTCGCGTCCTAAATCTTTATCGATCCCCTCTCTTGCTAAGATGTGCTGCCTGGTCTCACTTAGGTTAGAGGTTAACGCTTTTAGCTCTAGGCAGTTGACATCAATTCCTCTCTTTACTAGCTTAGATTGCAATATTTCTAACATTTGTCGTGTCTGGAACTCAGCTTCTGCAATCAACACGATTTCACTATCATTGTATTCAACCTTTACTTTTTTACCCTTAAAGTCGAAGCGTGTCGCTAGTTCGCGGTTTGCTTGATCTACCGCATTTTTTAGTTCTTGTTTCTCGAATGCAGACACTATATCGAAACTTGGCATGAGCACTAACCTCTTAATTACGCTTATTGTCTATTATCTGTGAACTGTTAGAAACAATCATCTAGTTGGCTTAAGGTGTGATATTTTTAACGCTCAGATGCTTTAATGTGCCGATAAATTGTTTCCTTTTTGAAGGTGTTAACATTGCTCGCCTAGACCGTGGTTTATAGTTTTAGATTATTGTGTACCCCGATTAACGTAAAGTTTAAGGTAAATTAAGTGGGATTGAGTAAAAAAAATTTATTTACATGCATTAACGAGCGTTTAGTAGAAAGCCTTGGTGTCCGTTTAGGAGAATATATTCATGAGCCGTCAGGGGCTAGGCACTACCATTTAGATTGTGATGATACTAACAATGCTTTTATGGTCGCTTTTATGACGCTTCCAACGGATTCGACTGGTGTGGCGCATGTTTTGGAGCACACAGCTCTGTGTGGCAGCTCTAATTACCCAGTGCGTGACCCTTTTTTTATGATGCTGCGCCGATCTCTTAATACGTATATGAACGCATTTACTGGCAGTGACACGACTGCCTATCCTTTTGCTACTCAGAACAAAAAAGACTTCGATAATTTACTGAAAGTTTACTTAGACGCCGCTTTTTTCCCAATTCTTCATCCTTTAGATTTTGCCCAAGAAGGCTGCCGTATTGAGTTTGAGAGCGATGATGTGAAAAACCCATTGACTTATCAAGGAGTTGTCTACAATGAAATGAAAGGGGCGATGAGTCCACCTTCTTCAAATCTGTGGCAGCACGTTTATACCACTCTTTTCCCCGATACCCCATATCGACATAACAGTGGTGGCGAGCCTTCACAGATCCCTAATTTATCTCATGAAGCATTGAAGGCATTTCATGCAAAGCACTATTGTCCCGCGAACGCAGTTTTTATGACCTATGGAAGTTTTTCAGCAAGTGAGCACCAAAATCGTTTTCAAGAGTTAGTGCTTGATCGCTGTGGTAAGGGTACAAAAAACACGAAAAATCTCGAGCAGCCTTGCTTTGCGAGCAGATCAACTCTGGTGACGTCTTACAACGTTGATCGCAAAGATGATCGAATGACTCATTTAGTTTGGGCATGGGTCGTGGGGGACGCTACAGATCCTGAGCAACTTATGGAAGCTCACTTGATTTCGTTAATTCTTCTAGAACACAGCGGTTCGCCTTTACGTCACTTTTTAGAGACGACGTCCCTGGCAAACTCACCATCAGAGCTTTGTGGGATAGACGACTCGGCCAGGCAACTGGTTTTCTTTTGCGGCGTTGAAGGAAGTGAAGCAGATAATGCTGATGAGATAGAAGCAGAGATCTATCGCGTGGTCAACACGGTGGCGTCCAATGGTATTTCAGCTGCAGAAATAAATGGGATTATCGATCGTTTGGAGCTGGCGCAGAGAGATATCGGAGGGGGATCGTACCCTTTCGGCTTGCAGCTTATGAGTCGAGTCCTGCCTGCAGCGATACATGACGCTAGTGTCTGGGGTCTATTGAATCTCGAGCCTACGATTGATAATTTGAGAAAATCGGTCAACAGGCCTGATTACATAGAAGGTTTATTTAAAAAGCTTCTTATTGAAAATCGACACGCTTCTAGAATTAGTATGCTCCCGGAAGAAAATAAGTCAGCTAGGGAGTCGAGAGCTGAGAGTGACCAGTTGTCATCGCTCAGGGAAAAACTTTCTGCGTTAGAGGAAAATGCCGTAATGAAAAGCGCTAGTGCTTTAAAGCAGAGGCAGGTTGCGGATGATGATCCAGATATTTTACCGCAAGTTACTCTGGCAGATGTGCCGTCAGAAATTAAGATTGTAAACCCTTCTAGTGTGAGGGTCTTTCAGAATTACAAAAATTGCCTTGTCAATGAGTACGCGGTTGCCTCAAATGGTATTTTTCGAGCAAAAATTGCTTATAAAATTCCATTTTTGACACCCTTAGAGCTCTCCTATTTCCCTCTCTGGTGCGAGTACTTAACTGAATTTGGGAGTTCTTCTGACGGATATACTTCCACGCAAGCGCGAAGAGCAATGGTTGGAGATTTTTCGGTATATGGGATGGTTAGACCGGACCCATCGGATAGTAAAATTCACCACGCTTGGCTTATTTTGGGTGCTAAAGGCCTTGCCCGTAAGCGACACGAACTCTTAGATATTTTAGTACGTATCCTGCCGAACGTGCGATTTGATGAATCATTAAGACTTAAAGATCTTTTAATGCAGTCAAAGGCTGAGCTTGAACAATCGATAACTGACAAGGCTCACCATATGGCCATTTTAGCTGCGGGCGCTTCACTATCATCAATAGGCACGCTTGCTGAGTTATGGGACGGAGCCACCTCAGTGAAGCTTCTGCAAGCTTTGTCGAAAACTAAAGTAGGAGGCGCTGAGGCGACCCTAATCTTCCAGACTTTTGAATCTATTCGGGAGAAACTAGTTGGCTCTTCTTTTCGCACCGCCTTTATCGGAGAGGGCGCATCGCTTTTAGATGTTGATTTGGATACCTCTCTAATACGACCTGAGAAGGCACTAGAAAACTTGAAGTTAGAAAAGCTAGATCTGTCAATAATGAAGACGAGAGATGAAAATGCTTGGGTGATCAATTCTCAAGTAAATTTTTGCGCAAAGGTTTTCCCAGCCGGAGATGACGCTCAAAAAGACGCTCCGCCACTGTCTGTATTGGCGAGGTATATACAAGATGGTTTTCTGCACCAACATATTCGCGAGCAAGGGGGAGCCTACGGCGGTGGTGCAGCTTATGATGCCGATAGTAGGTCGTTCAGGTTCTACTCCTACCGTGACCCAAGATTGACAGAGACGTTTAATGATTTCACGAGATCAGTGGAATGGTTTTTGAATGATCGTAGCGAGAGCCGTCTGGAAGAGTCTATTCTCGGCACAGTTCGTGCTCTAGACCAGCCGTCTTCACCCTCTGGAGAGGCTGAGCGTGCCTTTTCAGATGAGCTGTTTGGTCGCAGTCATTGGTTTAAAAAGGATTTTAGGGATAGTGTCCTTGCGGTAACCCACGATAGCTTAAGGGAAGTTTGTGAGAAATACCTTTTAAGCGGTGACGCTGGCTTAGGTGTTTTTTGTAAATCTGGGAACGAGCAAGTACTGACGTCTCGAGGTATGCAGGTTGGGGAGCTTTATAGTGTATAAGAATTTGTTTTGTAAGTGGGTGCTTACTTTTGAAAAAACCATTAGATAGTATACTTTTTGTTTCTGAGAAATATTCATTACTTCCTTTAAAAGTAGAAAGAATTCCCCATGGGCTAGTTAACGAAACTTTTAAAATCGAGACGACCTCAGGTGAGAAATATGTCTTACAGAGATTGAATCCTATCTTTAATGAGTCGACTAACGAGGCTGTACGTTCCGTGACTACCTTTCTGAGTGAAAAGGGGTTTTTGGCTCCCAGTCTAGTATTGACGACTGACAATCAAATTTCGGTCAACTTTGAACAGAGGATTTGGCGACTTTTCACCTACGTTGAAGGCGTAGTACTCCAAAAAGTGAATAGCCCCGAAATTGCGGCATCAGCGGGTAAAATGCTCGCTAAATTCCACTCTCTGATGCATGATTTCGAGCCGGCAGCTCTAGCTGAAAGATCGCAAATACATGATTTTAATAAGTATTTTGGCCATCTTGGGTCTGTTCGTTTTAGGCTTAAAAAACATCGTCTTTTTGCAGACATGCAGCCTCTGTATCGAAGATTAGAGTATCTGGTCGATGCCCTGGCCCCACTTGATGTAGGGCCCAATTGGATAGTACATGGAGATCCTAAAATATCTAATATTATGTTTTCTGAGGCATCCCTTGAAGCTATATGCCTCTTAGATTTTGATACGGTAGCGCGAGCGCCAGTTTTGCTTGAACTTGGGGATGCAATGAGATCTTGGTGTAACCCCCTAGGTGAGGACGATCCAACCGCTTATTTCGATAGAGACTTTTTCCAGGCAGCTCTAGCGGGTTACCAAGGTGCGATCAGCGACCGATACCGTCTGTTTTCGTCCCAGCAAATACTACTTGCCACTACTCAGATATTCCTTGAGTTGGCCTCTCGATTTTTATCTGACGCGTTGGAGGAACGTTATTTTGGTTGGGATGCTCTGACGTATAGAACTAGAGGTGAGCACAATTTAGTGCGGGCGGAGTCTCAGATTTCAGGCGCTGAGAGCGTAATATCGCTACTAGATTAAAGTTGGGATATTAATGTTGAAGTAAAACTTTGCCCGTCTGAAGCCTTCGCAGCTAAGTTTTTAAAGGTTTTTTATGCTATACTCTCACCGCTAACTCTTCTATTTCTTTAATTAGCGCTTTCGGTTCACACAGGCATGGCTTCGTGAGAAATGTCTTGCACGTTTTGCTCCTCGTTTTTTTAGAGGTTAAATTTGGGCGTCAGGCTGACGATATTTTGTTATCTTTTGGAGAAAGATCATGGTTGCTGGAGGGAAAAATAAAGAATCGATTGAAGCTGCTGAACTCTCAGCGAAATTGGCGATATATCACGTCAGTCGACTAGAAAAAACTAAATTGGACAATGCTGGGCCTGTGGGTTACCGCTATACGATAGAAGGAGGCTATGCACCTATCACGGGCTTCCGTACTGGCTCGAAGGAAGATGTAGGTGCTCATGCGACCTCTCTGGCCAAAGAGATGAATGAGCGGAGAGGCTTGAAAGGCACCAAGCATATTGTTATTGGTAAGCCTCGTAAACCTCAAGCCTCGTAAATTAGCCCGAATCAAAATGAGTTTTGGCCTTGGTGCTTACAACTTGTAAGGCACGGGTATTAGTAGTTAACTTTCTGGTTGAAAAGCCCTTAAAAAAATAAATTAGGCCGCAACATGGTTACTGTGCGTCTAAAACCACTAAAAAATAATGGTACCGGGAGGGGGAATCGAACCCCCACATCCTTACGGATACCAGATTTTGAATCTGGCGCGTCTACCAGTTCCGCCATCCCGGCACAGAGTAGGTGGCGAAGCAGTATAGTGAAACAACTGCGTTAGGTCGACATAGTATTTAACAAACTTGATGGGATGTCGCTTTGGAACTAGAAAAATTCAGGTATTTCTTACCGAAAAACCTTGTAGCACAAGCTCCTTTAAAGCATCGGCGAGACGCACGGTTATTAGTGTCCGATAATTTGACCGGAGAGTTTCAAGACCGGAGAGTTTTGGATCTTTTGGGTTTGTTCCGTGCAGGGGATTTGTTAGTTTTAAATGACACTAAAGTTATCCCTGCTAGGCTAAGAGGTCGAAAAGATTCAGGCGGTCGCGTAGAAATTCTGGTTGAGAGGATAGTTTCCGATTCTCGTGCTCTGGCCCATGTAAAGTCTAATAAAACTCCTAAAAGTGGATCGGTGCTTATTCTTAATGGTAAGGCGCGAGTTAAGGTTCTAGGACGAGAAGGTAGTTTGTTCATCTTAGAAACCTCCACTGAGATGACATTTACTGATCTCTTGTCGCACTGTGGTGAGCTGCCATTACCCCCCTATATAACGCGGAGCCCGACTGCGCTTGATGAAAGCCGTTATCAAACTGTTTTTGCAAAGAACTCGGGAGCAGTCGCAGCGCCGACAGCCGGTCTTCATATTGATGAGAAACTACTGCTCGACCTGAAAGAGCTCGGGGTCGATATTGAATACGTGACGTTGCACGTTGGCGCTGGAACTTTCCAGCCCATAAAATCATCTTATATTGATGAGCATGTGATGCATTCTGAGCGAGTCGATGTATCAGACTCCGTTTGCTTAGCAGTTAGGGAGACCCACAAACGGGGCGGAAGGGTTGTCGCTGCTGGAACGACTGTAGTGCGCGCGCTGGAGGCGGCCGCTTTAGGGAAAGATTATATTCAGAAATTTCAAGGTGAGACTAATATTTTCATACGAGATGGTTTTGACTTCTGTGCAGTCGACGTCTTGCTGACAAACTTTCATTTGCCATGCTCGACATTACTTATATTAGTAAGTGCTTTTGCTGGTTATGAACATATTTTTAAAGCTTATCATCATGCTATCGAAAAGGAATATCGTTTCTTTAGTTATGGAGATGCGATGTGGTTGGAAAGGGACAATTAGCGAGTAAATATATGAACAATTACCAAGTTACAGAAGGACAACAGTGAATTTCGCTTTTGAGATTCAAGCGAAAGATGGCTCAGCGCGCGCAGGTCGATTAGAGCTGCACCATGGAATAATAGAGACACCTGTTTTTATGCCAGTTGGCACGTATGGAGCGGTGAAAGCGATGACTCCGGAAGAACTTTCGGAGCTCGGTGCCCAAATAGTGCTCGGCAATACATTTCACTTAATGCTTAGGCCTGGCGACGAGGTCATCGGAGCTCATGCAGGATTACATGACTTCATGAATTGGCGAAAGCCTATTTTGACCGATTCTGGGGGATTTCAGGTTTTTAGTTTAGATTCTTTACGCAAGATCACGGAAGAGGGCGTGACTTTTCGATCTCCTCTAAATGGAGATTCCGTTTTTCTATCCCCCGAGATATCTATGCAGATGCAGAAGGTTATAAACTCAGATATCGTTATGATTTTTGATGAATGTACTCCCTATCCTGCCTCACATACTCGAGCTGAAGCGTCCATGGAAATGTCATTGAGGTGGGCAGCCAGAAGTAAAACTGCCCATGAAGGTAATTCCAACGCCTTGTTCGGGATTGTACAGGGCGGTATGTATGATGATCTTAGAGTGAGATCTGCCGACGGACTGATGGAACTAGGGTTCGATGGTTATGCCATCGGAGGCTTGTCCGTTGGTGAGCCGAAGGATGAAATGCAGCAGGTTATGGGGCAGACAGTGAGTCTATTACCGCCCACCTGTCCTCGTTACGTTATGGGGGTCGGGACTCCAGAAGACCTACTAGCGGGAATTCAACTTGGAGTTGATATGTTTGATTGCGTGTTACCGACCAGAAATGCTCGTAATGGCCATCTTTTCACGTCATCGGGGGTAGTTCGTATCCGCAATGCTAAATACAAATTATCAGCTAGGGCCCTTGATGAAAAATGCGAGTGCTACACTTGCAGCAACTATTCTTTAGACTACCTTCACCATCTGAGCCGCACAAATGAAATTTTGGGCGCGCGTTTAAACACCATACACAACTTGTTTTTTTATCTTAAGTTAATGCGTGATGCCAGGACGGCTATTAAGCTGGGTCGATTCTCGCTATTTCAGGATAATTTTTTAGATGAGTATAGGGGTTCAAAGGCCTAACATGTTATTGGTCAACTATGGCATACTCGCTGCTCGTAACTGAGAGGTGTTTTTTGTGAATTACTTTGTACAAGATGCGTTCGCGCAAAGCACGGCGGCAAGCCAAGAGCCAAGCTTTGCTAGTTTTCTACCGTTGATCATACTTTTTGTAGTGTTCTATTTCTTTTTGATACGTCCCCAGATGAAGAAGACGAAAGAGCACGCTAAAATGGTAAACAGTCTAGCTGTAGGCGATGAAATCGTCTCCGTGGGGGGGTTGTTTGGAAAAATCACTGCTCTTGGGGATAATTTCGTGCAGGCAGAAGTCGCGACTAATGTAAGTGTTAAAATACAAAAGAGTGCGGTCGCGCAGGTGATGCCTGCTGGAACTGATAAGGTTTTATGAGGCTCGAAAGTCTTTTAGTAATTTGATCAATTATCACTGATTTTGAACGGATGCCTTAAATGAATCAATATTCTAAGCTACGCTATATCGCCATTCTCGCAGTATTTGTGCTTGGATGTTTGTATGCGTTACCAAACTTTTATGGACATGACCCTGCATTACAGATTTCCTCTCTAAGAGGAAACTCCTTAGGTAATGAAGTTGTAGCGCAGGTTAACGATATCTTACTTGATAATAAGATACCCTTTAAGTCGATAGGACTGGATACTGGTAAGATTTTAGTGCGGTTCTCTAATTCAGACGAGCGTGATATGGCACGTGATTTGATGAATGCGTCGGCAGGCTTGCAGAATTATGTGATGGCTCTTAGCCTAGCAAATGCTAGCCCTGAATGGTTGCAATCTATCGGTGGGAAACCAATGTCGATGGGCCTAGATCTGAGAGGTGGTGTCCATTTTTTGATGGAAGTAGACACTAAAGCTGTTGCTAAGCAATCGGAAAGTCGATTTATATCAGAAATTAAAAACTCGTTTCGAAAGGATAAAATACGATATCGTTCTATTGTTCGCGGAGGGATTGGAATTCAGGTTGCTTTTATTAATGCGGATATGAAAGAACGCGGTTTAGTTTTGTTAAGTAATGAATTCCCGGGCTTGGAACCGCGCGATAATGGCGAGTCAACTGCCGTTGAGTTATCCGTTAGTGCTGATACTTTAGCTGATATTCAGAAGACTGCTCTGCAGCAAAACTTACAAACTCTCAGAAATAGAGTGAACGAATTTGGCGTTTCTGAGCCCGTTATTCAGCAGCAAGGTATCAATCGTATCGTGGTGCAGCTGCCAGGTGTGGAAGATACTGCTGAAGCTAAAAAAATTCTTGGCGCCACTGCAACTTTGGAGTTTCGCATGGTCGATGCGACTGGCGATATTCAGGCGGCAGTTGCCGGGAAAGTGCCTATTAAATCAAAGCTTTACTCAGAGCGTAACGGGAATAAAATTCTTTTACAAAAAAACGTCATATTGACTGGAGAATATATTATTGATGCTTCTTCAGGGCTTGAGGCTCAATCAGGAAGTCCTGCAGTTTTTATAACGCTTAATGGGAAGGGTGCCCGTGTTTTTAGTCGCGTCACCGGTCAGAGCATCGGGAAACCGATGGCTGTAGTGTATATAGAGCAGCGGAAAGGTCGTGCAGTTGAAGAGGTTATTAGTGTCGCCACGATTCAGGGTCAGCTGGGTAAGCGATTTCAAATTTCTGGTTTAGACAGCACCCAGGAAGCCCGCACACTAGCACTTCTTTTGCGGGCTGGTGCTTTAGCTGCGCCAATCGAAATAATAGAAGAACGTACGGTAGGTCCAACTCTTGGGAAGGACAATATTGACCGTGGATTTCGGTCGATGGTTTTTGGGCTCTCCTTAGTTCTAATTTTTATGGCCGTTTACTATCGGGGGCTTGGATTGGTAGCCAATTTTGCATTGACCTTTAATGTCATTTTGATTTGCGCTTTGCTGTCCGTGTTGCAGGCCACCCTTACTTTACCTGGCATCGCGGGCATAGTGCTGACTGTCGGTATGGCGGTGGACGCTAACGTGCTAATTTTTCAAAGAATTAGAGAAGAAGTAGCCAACGGAAACTCTCCTCAATCGAGTATAAGTGCGGGTTATGATAAAGCATTCTCCACCATCGCTGATGCGAGTATTACCACATTGATTGCGGCCATAGTTTTATTTAGCTTTGGCACAGGGCCAATTAAAGGCTTTGCTGTGACGCTTTGCATAGGTATTCTCACTTCAATGTTTACAGCGATCGCGGGCTCTCGGGCGATTGTCAACTTGGTTTTTGGGAAGCGTAGGCTTCTAAAAGTTTCCGTCTAGAGGACTGATCATGAGTTTACTTTCTAACACCAAAATAGACTTTTTATCCAAAGCGAATGCGGCGCTCTATTTATCACTGAGTCTAATGGTCCTGTGCTCTTTCTCTTTTTTCAATAAAGGCTTGAACCTCGGTATCGATTTCACCGGTGGGACTTTAGTCGAGCTTGGATTTGAACTGCCCGCAGATCTTGATTTCGTGAGGGAGAGATTAGATGAGTCGGGTTATGCAGGTGCAAGTGCACAGATTTTTGGATCTCCGAGAGAGGTTTTAATTCGCCTGCCCGCGCAGGTAGACGTGAACTCTTCGGATGTGAGTGAACGTATTTTGGCGGCGCTACCAAATACTGATATGAGACGGGTAGAGTTTGTTGGTCCTCAAGTCGGTAGCGAGCTTACAGAAGACGGTTTCTTAGCACTGCTATACGCCTTCGGTGGAATATTGATTTATGTGATGCTTAGGTTCACATTGAAGTTTGCGATAGGTGCTGTGATTGCTATTGTCCATGACGTTGTTGTCACTGTTGGTCTCTTTTCTGTATTTGGTCTTGCATTTGACCTCACTGTTTTAGCGGCAGTTTTAGCTGTTATTGGGTACTCTCTGAATGATACTATTGTTCTTTACGATAGAGTCAGAGAGAACTTTAGATTTTATCGGAACAAGAATTCGCGAGATATAATTAACCAATCTATCAATCAGACCTTATCTCGAACTTTGGTTACTTCAGGAACGACTTTAGTTGTTGTGCTTGCGCTGTTTTTCCTCGGTGGGGAGCTGATTCATGGATTTGCTACTGCGCTTATCGTTGGAATAATGGTCGGCACTTACTCTTCAATTTTTGTGGCGAGTAGTTCGCTGATTTTCTTAGGTGTCAATAGCGTTGATCTTATGCCTGTTGAGAAAGATGGCGAAGATTTAGAAAATCGCCCGTGAGCTAGCTTGCGGACGCCAGTATGGAACTGCTCATAGATCGACAAATTACTGGTGCTGAAAAAATATTCTCTCGCTTAGGTTCCGTTAGGCTTTTTGACGGCAGAGATATCTCCTCGGCCGATCTAGGGAAGGCGGAAGCTCTGCTTGTCAGATCTGTCACAAAAATTGACGCGGATCTCTTGTCCTCCAGCCGCGTTAGAGTTGTGGCTAGCGCCACCTCAGGAGTTGATCACGTTGACTTATCTTTCCTGAGGAAAAGCGGAATTCAGTTCTTTGATGCCAAAGGTTCCAACTCCCGATCCGTCGCGGAATATGTTGTCTGCTGTCTTTTTGATTACTGCCAGTTAACTGATGCGAGACTAGATGACCTGACTGTCGGAATCATTGGATTTGGATGTGTTGGAAGTGCTCTTGGTCAGATGTTAGACGACTTGTCAGTAGAGTTTGTTGTTTACGATCCCATAAACAAAGCTACGGATAACGCGCAACGGGCGAGTTCTCTTGATGAAATCTTTCAGTGTGATGTTGTTACACTGCATGTCCCTTTGACCTTCGAGGGTGAATTTCCAACTGCCGGAATGATTAGTGAGGAGTATCTGGAAAAGCTGAAGCCCGGTCAATTAATCATTAATTCTGCACGAGGAGGGGTGCTCGATGAACAAGCTTTAGTGAGGCGTATTCATCGGACAAACCAGTTATACGCAATTATAGATTGTTGGGAACATGAGCCTGACATTAATTCTGAGCTACTGGCTTCGGTATGGAGAGGAACACCCCATATCGCTGGGCACTCTCTTGAGGCGAGGCATAGAGCTGCAGAGATACTATATGGCTCTCTCAGCGAATGGCTGAATGTTGATGTCCTCGCTTTTCCTTCTGTTGAGAGCAGTTGCCCGAGTAGAGAACTTGTGGCTCATGCAGACCTGACCATCCGGGATGCTCTCCTAAATGTTTGCCCCTTGGAAGTCTATACACGCAAGATTAGGGGACTCTTGGAAATGACAGTGGGCGACAAGAAGGCATATTTTGACATCATACGTCAGGAGAGTGGGCTTAGGAGCCAATTTTCCGCTTATAGTGTTGAGCCTTTAAAATTGAATAATGCTATTATCCCTACAATAAAAACCTTAGGTTTCAAATAAACCTTATTTCTTCTTCCGGAGATTTTTACGCCATGACTTCCGATACTATTGGGACGCCTCTATCTGGTAACGCCACTCGCTTATTACTCCTTGGATCTGGTGAGTTAGGCAGAGAGGTCGCTTTGGAAGCGATCCGCTTAGGGCTTGAAGTGATTGCTGTAGACAGGTATGCGAATGCTCCTGCTATGCAAGTTGCCCATCGGTCTCACGTTATAGATATGCTAGATAGTGTAAAACTTCGAGAGCTGATAATCGGCGAAAGCCCCGATTTTGTTGTGCCGGAAGTTGAGGCCATCGCTACAGAGGTGCTCGTTGACCTAGAAAGAGAAGGTTTACGAGTTGTCCCTATAGCTACTGCCACTCTTTTGACTATGGATAGGGAAGGTATCCGGACTATGGCTGCGGAGGAATTAAAGCTCCCTACGTCTAAATATATATTTGCGGGAACAGAGCAGGACTGTATAAGTGCGATAGAAGAGATAGGAATGCCATGTTTCGTTAAGCCAGTGATGAGCTCCTCTGGTAAAGGGCAAATGTTGGTGAAGACCGAAAAAGATAAGTCTTTAGCTTGGCAATTTGCGGTGAGTGGAGGAAGAGGAAAGCAGGCTAGAGTTATTATTGAAGGAATGATTGACTTTGATTATGAGATTACCCTATTAACCGTTAGGCATGCTGGGGGGGTTGAATTTTGTGCTCCGATCGGGCACATGCAAATAGAAGGTGACTATAGAGAGTCATGGCAACCTCAGCCCATGAGCAAATCTGCTCTCAATAAGTCTAAAGAGATAGCGTCTGCTGTGGTCGATGCCTTAGGTGGATGGGGTGTCTTTGGTGTAGAGCTTTTCGTTTCAGGAGATGAGGTATGGTTCAGTGAGGTGTCACCGAGACCTCATGATACGGGTATGGTAACCATGATATCTCAAGACCTTACTCAGTTTGCTCTTCATGTGAGAGCTCTTCTTGGTGTGAAAATAGCTTCTATTTCCTCGCGAGGACCATCTGCTAGCTGCGCGATTTTAGGCTACGGGACCGGCTCCACACTTGATTACACAGGACTCACCGATGCTCTTTCCGATGATCGGGTCGATATACGTTTATTTGGGAAACCTGAGGTAGTGGGCGCGCGCCGACTAGGTGTCGCTTTAGCTCGTTCTGAAAACATAGAGAAGGCGAGAAGAAAAGCTAGAGCCAGTGCCGCAAAAATTATTATTAGTGTAGGTTAACTAGAATTTCCTTTCCTTTATGGTAACATTCCCTTCGCGAAGGGCTTTCCTGCTGAAGGACCTTCCACACTGATTAATAATTAAATTTTTGTTAACTCAGCCTGGAGTAGGGGTGTCTTGTTGAAAGGCTCATTCGTTGTCCCGTTGTTGGTTCGTCCAAAACGATATTGAATCTAGAGAAATATATAAAATGAATAGAATACTTGGTTTATTGCTTAGTTTAATTGTTGTTTTAACTACCCCCATGATCCATGCTGAGGAGACGCCTGCTGAGCTTGTGAAAAGCACTACGGCTCTTGTTCTGGATAGAGTCCAAAGAGATAAGATTATCCTAGAAGCAAACCCCAAAGAGATGTTGAACTTAGTGTCTGAATATATATTCCCTTTTTTTGATTTTCATATTATCTCCAAATGGGTTTTGGGTAAGGCATGGGTTTCGGCTGATGATGAGAGCAGAGCGATATTTATCGATCAGTTTCGCAAGTTGCTAGTGCGCACTTATGCTACAGCATTGCTACAATTCTCCGATCAAACAATAGAGTACCCAGAAGTCGACCAGAAGACTGGAAGTAGAGCTGTAGTTGTTAAGCAAGTTATTAATACACCAAATATGAAAGCAATCCCAATTGTTTATAGACTGTATCAGAAGGCTGGAGCTTGGAAAGTTTTTGATGTGTCTGTCGATAGCGTGAGTTTGGTGAAAACTTATCGAGCTTCCTTTGGGTCTCTGATTGCAGATAAGGGATTAGATGGATTAATAGAGATATTGCAAGAAAAGAATGCTGGGTTTTCTCGGTAGGGAAAGTTTAGTCCATGAGTCTGATCAAGGGATTTAAAGAAAATGACACCCGAAGAAATTAAAGCGTTGATTGAAATAGGAATCCAAAGCTGCGAGGCATTTGTAGATGGAGACGGATCCCATTTCGTTGCGCATGTTGTTAGTGATGAGTTTGTAAACAAGACAATTATTAAACAGCATAAGATGGTCTATGCATCGCTTGGCGACCGGATGGAGTCTGCAATCCACGCACTATCCATCCAAACTTATACCACCGAGTCTTGGAAGAAAGCTAAGAGGTTCCAAGTCCTCTCTTGAGCTGAAAATGGAGAAGCTTATAATAAAAGGGGGCAATCCTTTAGTCGGAGAAATCCGCGTGTCTGGAGCTAAGAACGCGGCATTACCTATCTTGGCAGCTAGCCTCTTGGCAGACGAGCCACTAAAGATAGGGAACCTCCCCCACTTGCAAGATATAACCACGACTATGGAGCTTTTAGGGAGCATGGGTCTGACCCTAACCGTGGGGGATCGACTTCAAGTCGAAATCGATGGCGGGACTATCTCGAATTTTTTTGCACCATATGAGCTTGTTAAAACTATGCGCGCATCAATTTTGGTTCTAGGGCCATTGCTTGCGAGGTTTGGACAAGCAGAAGTGTCGCTGCCTGGTGGTTGCGCTATAGGTTCACGCCCAGTTGACATACATCTACACGGCTTATCTGCAATGGGGGCTGAAATCGAAGTCTCCGGAGGATATATAAAAGCTAAAACTACTGGTTTAAAAGGTGCGGACATTATTTTAGATAAAGTAACCGTTACTGGAACTGAGAACCTTTTGATGGCAGCAACTCTGGCCGATGGCGTTACTACGATTAAAAATGCTGCCCGCGAACCGGAAGTAGTAGACCTTATCTGTTGCCTTCAGGAAATGGGAGCTAATATTTCTGGTGCAGGGACTGATACTCTTCGGATTGAAGGTGTGAAATCTCTCACGGGTACGACCTATGATATTTTGCCTGACAGAATCGAGACAGGGACATATTTAGTTGCTGCGGCAATGACCGGTGGACATGTAAAACTTAAAGACACACGTCCTGAACTTTTGGAGGGCGTCATTTCGAAGTTAACCGAGGCAGGTGCAACTGTGACTCGCGGGCTAGATTGGGTCGAACTACAAATGAAAGGACAAACTCTCAAGGCAGTGGACATAAATACCGGCCCGTATCCAGGGTTCCCGACAGATATGCAGGCACAGTTCACTGCTTTGAATGCAGTCGCTGAAGGAGTAGGGGTAGTTGTGGAGTCAGTATTTGAAAACAGATTTATGCATGTGCAAGAGCTAATGCGCATGGGTGCTAGTATTAGATTGGAAGGGAATGCAGCTATCGTGACGGGCGTGAAAAATTTGACTGGGGCACCCCTAATGGCAACGGATCTCCGCGCATCTGCTAGTCTCGTCCTTGCTGGACTTGTTGCTACAGGAGAAACTGTAGTAGATAGAATTTATCACATTGACCGAGGCTATGAGACAATCGAAGAGAAACTTATGAATCTCGGTGCAAAGATAAAAAGAGTCCCGCGCTAAACCAATCATTGCGGACTAAAGGACTGGCGGGATTCTTGCTACTATGTCATTAACTGGATTGCATATGAACAATAAATTAATAGCAGAATCGGATGGGATAATCTTGGCAGTTGCCAAAGGTCGAATCTTGGAGCAGGCTCTTCCTCTACTTGAACGTGTGGGTATTTGTCCTAAAGAAGATTTAACTGAATCTAGGAAATTAGTCATAGAAACTACTAGAGCAGGATTGCATCTTGTGGTTATCAGACCAACTGATGTGCCAACTTTTGTTGAATATGGAGCTGCCGATTTAGGGATTACAGGAAAAGATGTTCTGATGGAGCATGATAGTAATGATTACTATGAGCCGTTAGATTTGAAGATTGCTAAATGCCGATTAATGGTAGCTGGTTTGCCTGGAGTCGAAGTATCTAACAATAGGATAAGAGTCGCGACTAAATATGCGAAAATAGCTCGTGATTATTATGCCAAACTTGGGATTCAGGCCGAGATCATAAAGTTGTATGGATCAATGGAGCTTGCTCCTCTAGTAGGATTGTCTGAAAGAATTGTCGATCTCGTGGATACTGGCAATACATTGAAGGCCAATGGGCTGATAGCTATGGAAGACATTTGCGAAATTAGTTCTCGCCTTATAGTAAATAAAGCTGCTATGAAGACGAAACATGCCTTGATCAAAAAACTCATAGTTACGATAGAAGATTCTTTAGGGTAGCTTGCTGTGCCTCCAAAACTCAAAATTCTGAGCACGACGGATAAGGACTTTGATTCTCAATTTAAGTTATTACTTGAACGAGAATTGCAAGATGAACAACAGGTTGCATCAGTGGTGCGCGAGATCGTGAGATCTGTTCGCTCTGGGGGCGATGCGTCGCTTCTACGGTATACCAATGAGTTGGATAGACGGCAGGAATCGAGTGTTGCGGATTTAGAAGTCTTCGATTTTGAGGAGGCTCTGCTGGGTCTTGACAAGTCATTAAAGCAGAGCTTAATGACTGCTGCGGATAGAATTAAGAGCTATCACGAGAAACAGAAAATGAGCTCTTGGGAGTTCAAAGATGATATGGGGAATTCTCTAGGACAACGTGTGATTCCTATTGAGCGAGCGGGGGTTTATGTGCCTGGAGGGAAGGCGTCTTATCCGTCTTCGGTTCTCATGAATGTAATACCAGCTAAAGTGGCTGGAGTGTCCGAAATCATTATGGTAGTTCCTTCTCCAGATGGATTTGTTGAGGATGTTGTTCTTGCAGCAGCAGCTATAGCGGGAGTAGATAAAGTATTCACCATTGGTGGTGCTCAAGCTGTTGCCGCTCTTGCCTTTGGGACTGAGACTATTCCTCGTGTTGATAAAATCGTTGGGCCAGGCAATATCTTTGTGGCTAAAGCAAAGGCAATGTTGTTTGGAGAAGTTGGAATTGACATGATTGCAGGACCTTCTGAAATCTTGGTGATTTGCGACGGGTTGACTAACCCCGATTGGATTGCGATGGATCTTTTCTCTCAGGCTGAGCACGATGAGCGCTCTCAAGCCATCTTAGTATCCACTAGTGTTGATTTTTTAGGTGAAGTGCAAGCGAGTATTCAACGACTGCTTCCTACTATGTCGAGGAAAGACGTTATTGCCGCCTCTCTTGCTAAAAATGGTGCCTTCATTTCTGTAGATAACATGGATGAGGCTATCGAGCTTGTGAATCGTATAGCACCAGAGCATTTAGTGATGTCTGTAGAAAATCCCCGAAACTATCTAAGCAATATTCAACATGCGGGATCGATCTTTCTAGGACGTCATACACCAGAAGTTTTTGGAGATTACTGCGCGGGCCCTAATCACGTGCTACCTACTTCCGGAACAGCAAGGTTTTGCTCGCCATTAAGCGTCTATGATTTTCAGAAACGGTCCTCAGTTCTGGAATGTTCCATAGATGGGGCTTCTCAGTTAGCAGATCTCTCTTTTCAACTTGCTACTTCAGAAGGTCTTGATGCACATGCTTTGTCGGCCAAGTATAGGGCGTCTAAGAAATGAGTGCGGCGGCAAGAATAAAAAGATTAATACCACAGAATATATTGGACCTGGCTCCTTATCCTGCTGAGACTTTCCGGGGCAGTATAAAGCTTGATGCGATGGAAAATCCCTATCCGATATCCGAAGCTTTATCCGGAAAATGGCTACAAGCTCTCGGCGCGGTTGACATAAATAGATACCCTGATCCGCGTGCCGCCATCCTAAGAGAGAAGATTCGTAAATTTTACGATCTAGATAATGCAATAGAGATGGCCTTTGGTAATGGGTCCGATGAGTTGATCCACTTACTATGCCTAGTTTTTGCTAAGGATAGATCGTCTGTCGTGCTTTGTCCGGAACCTACTTTTTCAGTTTATAAATTAGCGGCGACAGCCGTTGGTATGGACTATGTTGGGATCCCTCTTAAAAGATACGACTTTTCCCTAGATTTAGAAGCGATGGAAGCGGCCGTTTGTGAGAAACAGCCGAGCTTGGTTTTCCTTGCAAGCCCCAACAACCCGACAGGAAACCTTTTAAATATTTCTGACATAAAAAAAATCTGCTCACAGACTCCTGGGGTAGTAGTGCTAGATGAAGCCTACTTTCGCTTTGCTAATGGTTCTGCTTCAGCAGAATTGCTTTCTATCGAAAATTTACTGGTTCTACAGACCTTCTCTAAAATTGGGTTTGCTGGACTGAGATTAGGTGTCCTCTTCGCTGCCAATCCTTGGATAGAAGTCATTGAACGAGTTCGAATGCCTTATAACATCAATTCCTTAACTCAAGCTGGTGCTGTTTTTGCCATAGAAAATGCTAGCTATATCGATAATCAAATTAATCTGATTGTTTTAGAGCGACAGAAAATGTTTAAACGATTGCTCGGCATGCCTGGCCTTCGTGTTTGGCCAAGCAGTGCAAATTTTATCTTGTTTAAATCACTAGAAATGACTGGAGATGAGGTTTTTTCCGGGTTGCTGGATGCTGGTATCCTTTTAAAGAATATGAGCGGTTCGGGAACAGCCCTGAAAGACTGTCTAAGGGTAACTATTGGTACGCCGTCCGAAAACGAGAGGTTTTTAGCGGCGTTATTTATTATTTTGTCAGCCAGTTGAGTTTGCTCGACTAGACTGAGTACTTAGGTTTCAGGTATTTGGTTATTTACTATACCCGTGTCCCTGTTATGCGTATTTAATGGTATAATCTCGCGGAACAAAACCTGCCCACCGTGCTAAATTACGAGCTTTCTTTTTAAGCGTGTCATGGTTGGTCGGTGTGGGATATAGCTTCAGTGAAACAGCGAAGCAATTTCATCACTAAGAAGAACCTGTGTGTTCTTTGATATTTTTTAGTTAGGGAGTGAAAGAGAGGATGAGTTCAGACTCTATTGATATGGAACGACGTCAGTTTCTCACTGGAACTGCAACGGTACTGGGTGGCGTGGGAGCCAGTGTAGCTGCCATTCCTTTTGTTTCTACATTTCAGCCCAGCGCACGCGCGAAAGCTATTGGCGCGCCGGTTGAAGCAAACATTGATCAGATTGAACCGGGACAGAGAGTCACTTATAAGTGGCGCGGGAAGCCTGTTTGGATCGTCCGGCGGACTGAAGAGCAATTGAAAGCGCTGGAGGACTCTACTGCGGTTCTTGCTGATCCAGAGTCGGCTAAGTCAATACAACCTGTCTTCGCAGAAAATTCATGGCGTTCATTGAACAGAGAATATTTAGTTTTGGTCGGGATATGCACTCATTTAGGTTGTTCTCCTAGTTTTCGCCCGTTATTGTCGGATGAGATTATGGGCTCCGATTGGCAAGGAGGCTTCTACTGTCCTTGCCATGGGTCTAAGTTCGACTTGTCTGGCAGAGTGTATGCGGGTGTTCCCGCACCTACTAATATGGATGTGCCACCTTACAAGTTCTTGACTGACACAAGGATATTGATTGGGGAATCAGAGGAGGCAGGCTCTTGAAATCGGTAATAGTGAAAAACTTGCTTGGACTGAGAAACTGGATTGACGCACGCTTCCCTCTAATGCAGCTTTGGAACGAGCATGTTGGCCAGTATTATGCCCCTAAGAATTTCAACTTTTGGTATTACTTTGGCGTCCTAGCACTTGTCGTTTTGGTTATTCAAATACTAACGGGTATTTGGCTGGTTATGAGCTATAAGCCAGACGCAAATTTTGCGTTCGCTTCTGTAGAGTACATGATGAGAGATGTTGAGTGGGGATGGTTGATTCGCTATATGCATTCGACCGGGGCCTCTTTCTTCTTTATAGTCATATACTTGCACATGTTTCGAGGCATTATGTATGGTTCTTACCAAAAGCCTCGTGAGCTGCTGTGGATTTTAGGAATGTGCCTTTATCTTGCGCTTATGGCTGAAGCTTTTTTTGGGTATTTACTCCCTTGGGGACAAATGTCTTATTGGGGCGCTCAGGTTATAATCTCGCTTTTTGGCGCTATTCCTTTCGTTGGAGAGACCTTGTCTTTGTGGATAAGAGGAGATTATGTTGTTTCTGACATTACGTTAAATCGCTTTTTTGCTTTTCATGTTATCGCTTTACCTTTTGCAATTGCCGGTTTGGTTGTTTTGCATATCTTAGCCTTACATCATGTGGGGTCGAATAATCCTGATGGCATTGATATTAAGGCTAATAAAAATGCTCAGGGAAACCCTGTTGATGGGATACCTTTTCATCCTTACTACACGACTAAGGATGCACCTGCAGTCGTTGCATTACTAATCCTAATGGCAGTGGTGATATTTTTTGCTCCAGAGATGGGAGGATATTTTTTAGAGCATAATAATTTTGTTCCCGCTGACCCGTTGAAAACACCGGAGCATATCGCGCCAGTGTGGTATTTTACGCCTTTTTATTCGATATTGAGGGCTAATACCATTAATTTCTTTATGGTCCCCGCCAAACTTTGGGGTGTAATCTTTATGGGCCTAGGGACCATGGTGTTTTTTCTACTTCCTTGGTTAGATAAGGGGAAAGTCCGTTCTATACGTTATCGTGGATGGATATACAAAACTGCATTAGGCCTTTTCGTCGTGTCTTTTCTCATTCTCGGATATCTTGGGCTTTTACCTCCCACTCCGGCGAGAACAGCTTTAGCTCAAGTATGTACTGTGATCTATTTTCTCTTTTTCTTGTTGATGCCTTTTTATACCAAATGGGATAAAACTAAGCCTGTACCAGAGAGAGTGACATAATCATGGTTAAAATAATTTCATATCTTGGATTAATTGTCTGGGCACAGCTTTCGATGTCTGCTGAGGGGGGAACGAAGTTGATGCAGGCGAACGTTGATATCGCAAATACCGTATCTCTTCAAAATGGAGCGAAGTTGTTTATCAACTATTGTGTAAGCTGTCACTCTGCCGAGTATATGCGCTACAACCGTATGGCTAAAGACTTGGGATTGAGTGATGATATGGTCAAAAAAAATCTTATGTTTGCTTCCGATAAGATTGGAGATACCATGACAATCGCAATGCGGCCCGATGATGCGGAACAGTGGTTTGGCGTTCGGCCCCCTGATTTGTCGGTTATTGCCAGATCGAAAGGTGTGGACTATCTTTACTCCTTTCTAAATGGATTTTATGTTGACTCTTCTCGCCCTACTGGTGTGAATAACCATTATTACCCGAATACAGCAATGCCACATGTATTGTGGGAATTGCAAGGCTTCCGAGATAACCATGGAGACGCTTATCAAACATCTTCGGATGGGGAAATGACTCCTGTTCAGTATCAACAAGCTACGCGAGATTTAGTAGCGTTTTTAGATTATGTTGGAGAACCTGCAAAGCTAGTTAGATATAAGATAGGCTTTTGGGTTATTGCATTTCTGCTGGTTCTTTTCTTAGTTGCTTGTATGGTTAAAAAAGAGTATTGGAAGGATGTCCATTAGTATGACAGGTTTATCAAATAGACGATCGGTAATGACGCTATATACTGACGCTAGCGATCCTTTGGGGCACAGCGTTAGATTGGTTCTTCGAGAAAAAGATATAAATTCCAATGTAGTGCTGGTGCCAGATGGTACTAGGCCTGAAATCTTGAATGATTTTAATCCCTATGATACTACGCTTACCCTAGTAGATAGAGACCTAGTGCTTTACGATTCACATACTATTTTAGAGTATTTGGACGAGCGCTATCCACATCCTCCGTTAATGCCAGTCGATCCTGTTGCTCGTGCGAACAATAGGCAGTTCCGCTATAGAATAGTCAGAGATTTATATAAGTTTGCACGAGACATAATCGGTGAAGATGAAGTAGCTGCGGCGACTGCAAGAAAAGCTATGCGGGATGACCTAATGGCCATTTGCCCTTTGTTCTTGCAGCACGCTTATTTCATGTCAGACGAATTTTCCTTAGTAGATATCTGTTTGGCCCCTATTTTATGGCGCCTACCTAGTTATGGGATAAAACTAGGTCCCCCTGGTAAATCACTGTTGAATTATGCAGATGTGATATTTAGTCGAAATGCGTTTCAGGAAAGTTTGGCTGAAACCGATAAGATATTTAGAGACGAGTCTTAAAGTATTTCTATTACATGAGATAGTTATGATATCTGTTCATCCTTATATTTTAAGAGCTTTATACCAGTGGATTTGCGACACTAACTTAACTCCTCAACTTTTGGTAGATACTGATAATCTTGAGGTGGTGGTTCCTAAAGAATATATTGAGAATGATCATATTATTTTAAATATAAGTCCTACAGCCGTGCGTGATTTAGTTCTAGGGGATGAATATATTATGTTTAACGCTCGTTTTGGGGGTAGATTTAGAGAAATTTCAGTGCCGATTAGTTGTGTTCAAGCCATATATGCACGAGAAAGCAACCAAGGATTGTCTCTTGCACAATTCGATATGGAACAGCCTCACGAGGCTGGTGATAAGTCCTCGAAGGAAAAGAGCGTGTCTGTCTCAGACAGCCAACGGAAGGCCAAGTCTAAGCCTAGTCTAAAGATTGTGAAGTAGGCTTATCTTTTTGGGCATCAACACTCTTGCTTTCAAATATGGTGATCACACGATTTACACCGGTAGTTTTCCTTATCATAGAGCTTACTAATTCTTTTTCGGCGTCATTAACTATTCCCATTAAATAAACCGTGCCTCCCGAACAGACGATTTTTATCTCAGAGGACTTTATGCTCGCGCCTGCTAAGAGTCTTATACGTACTTTTACGGCCAAATATTTGTCGCCTAGCGCTGAAAAAAAACTTGGTTTTCTTGAGACGGTAATTTCATTATGTATTTGCCTAATTTTAGGAATTAACATTGTATCTTTAAGAATTTTCAATCGGGCATTTTCAGTTGAAGCGGTCCCAGTTAATAAGAGCACTTCGTTATAGCTCAGTACTTTAATAGCAGAGCCTTGATAGGTTTTTTTGTTGGTGTTTATGACACGCTTTGCCTTGAGAGTTATTGCCTTATCTTCGATAAATGTTCCTATAGTACGACTTTTACCTGCACATGCAGCTATGACTAACACCAAGAGAGTGAGTAGCAAGGAGTGTAGTTTTTTCTTTACTATCCCGCTTCTCATTACGTGTAAAAATTACGCTCCAGTGCGCGCCTTACATTTCCGGAAGCAGTAAGACTTAATATTGTCTCACGTTGACAGTTTTTATTCATATACGTTAGGACCATTTTTTGGTTATGCTTCCGTTTTCAGTCGGAGTCTCACAAAAGTTACACGATACGGAGATATATTCATACAGACTAGATTTTAGTCTAAAAAGGGATTGTACTGTTAGCATATGATCACATAGCATTTTGAATTTTTAATTCAAAACTCAAGATTATTGGAGACTGTTACTTCTAGGATTAAACTTTAATTAATACGAGGCGTGAGATGCAGTTTCATAAAAAAGATAACCTTAATGTGGAGCATATTAATGCGGGACCAGCTATTTACATAGTCTCTACCCCTATAGGTAATCTCGACGACCTAACATATAGAGCTCACAATGTCCTCAAAAGCGTCGATGGCATTCTTGCGGAGAATCCGAGGCACAGCTCTCGCCTATTATCGCACTATGGAATCGTGACTCCGATGCGACAGTACCATGATCATAATGAAAAAAAGATAACGGAAAAAATTATAAATGAGGTTATAGAAAAAGATTTAGTCGTCGCATTAATTAGCGACGCGGGAACGCCGCTCATTTCAGACCCTGGCTATACACTTATCCAGCAAGCAAGTCTGAGACACATTCCAGTATTTCCAGTCCCTGGAGCGTGTGCGCTCATAACCGCTCTTAGTATAAGCGACTTACCTACCAATCGATTTGTCTTTGAGGGGTTTTTACCGAGTAACGAAGGCGCACGTAAATCGAGGTTAGATGGTTTGTTAAAAGAAGAGCGCACGGTTGTTTTCTATGAGGCGCCACATCGAATACTTGCTTTGTTAGACAGCATTGCAGATGTTTTAGGGTCATACCGAAGTGTAGTTGTTGCTAGAGAGCTTACTAAGCTATACGAGTCGATTTATAGGGGTACTGTTAGTGATGCGAAGAAACATTTAGTATCGCATCCTGAGGTCGTACGAGGTGAATTCGTTGTGGTGCTGGGGGGTACCAAAACATCTACTTCTGATACCGAGTTGGAAGAAGTTTTGCGAGTTCTTTTAGCGTCTGTAGATCTAAAGCTCGCAACAGAGCTGTGTTGTAAACTTACAGGCTCTAAACGCAATTTAGTTTATAAATTAGCTATTGGTTTGCGCGAAAAGAACTAATCTATTGCAAAGTGGTCGAATTAGGTGGAAACTCGCTGCTGCAAGTTGGCCGGGTGACCGCTGCTACCTATACCGTAATTCGGTGCAGTAGCAGAGGAAAGTCCGGGCTCCATAGGATAGAGTGCCAGGTAACGCCTGGGGAGCGAGAGCTTACGGAAAGTGCCACAGAAAATATACCGCCAATCTGATTGGTAAGGGTGAAATGGTGCGGTAAGAGCGCACCGCGTCGGTTAAATGCCGGTGGCAGGGTAAACCCCACTCGGAGCAAGACCAAATAGGGAAACATCTCGGTTCGCCGAGAATACGTCATCCGCGTTAGTTTTCGGGTAGGTCGCTTCAGGCGCTTGGTGACAAGCGTCGCAGATGAATGGTCACCGCACTGTGTTTCACAGTAGTACAGAACCCGGCTTATAGGCCAACTTGCTTTTTTTATGATCAACCAGCCCTAAATCCCATACTTTAAATTAGATATACTTTTTATCCCTATGATTTAGAACATTATTCTTTTTTTTTTACAGCGCTATTTTTTTTATTTCTCCTCTAAGTGCTTGTTGTATAAGCAAGATTCTCTGAAAAGAACGTTAATTTCCCTTGACAGTTTTCCATCACACTCTTTATAGTCGCTTAGTAGTGGTGATTTGTGGGGCTATGTGGAAGTATTGTCCAGATAGTCACGGTTTATTTACATTAAATGGTTTGCTTTCGATAATTTCAGGTTGTAATTTACAAAATGTTTCGAGGATTGAGTTTAGTTAATTTAGATACCAAGGGCCGCTTGGGTATTCCTATTAGGTTTAGGGACGTATTCTCACGTCTGGACTTAAGTGATTTGGTCTTAACCGTTAATCCATGGGATCGCGCCTTGCTACTTTACCCTATTTCTGAGTGGAATGAGATTGAGTTAAAGCTTTCGACCTTATCTGACTTCGATAAAGGTAGCCGCCGGACCAAGCTGATCTTACGAGGACATGCGACGGATTGCCGTTGTGATGCCCAAGGAAGAATTCTTATTCCTTCTGAGTTAAGAGAAATGTCTGATCTAAGAAAAGAAGTAGTTATTTCTGGTCAAGGCAATAAGCTAGAAATATGGGATTCAGATCGCTGGCGTGCTGAATGCAATAGTCTATTGGCCAGCAATGCCAGTGACGCATCTGAAGCATTAAGCACCTTATCTCTGTGAGTGGTTAGATGTTCACACATTCCCCAGTCCTGATGCAGGAAGTAACAGATTTAATGAATTTGAGAGGCGATGGCATCTATATAGATGCGACTTTTGGCCGGGGTGGACACGCTAAAGCATTGCTGACCAATCTTAGTGCACAGGCTAGATTGCTTGCATTCGATCGCGACCCAGAAGCTGAGAAAGCGGCTAAAACTTTCTCGCTTGAAGATCCTAGGCTGGAGTTTTTTAGGGGACCATTCTCGCAACTCAGCCGAGTAACATCTCATGCCGTCGAACAGGTAGATGGTGTTCTCTTTGATTTAGGAGTGTCGTCTCCCCAGCTAGATGATCCAAATAGAGGCTTTAGTTTTAGGTTCGAAGGCCCGTTGGATATGAGAATGGATCCTTCTTGTGAAGTTTCAGCTGCGACGTGGGTTAATTCTGCATCTGAGGCTGAAATCAGCGATGTACTTTGGAAATTTGGCGACGAACGAAAATCTAGGCACATAGCTAGAAAGATTCTTGGTGCAAGAATTACAAAGCCAATAGAAACGACAAGGGAACTCGCGACTATAATCCGTAGTTGCTTTCGATATCAAGGAGGTCGTTTAGATCCAGCAACACGCAGTTTTCAAGCTATCCGAGTTCACATAAATGATGAGCTAACAGAAATAGAGAGAGGGTTGGAGTCAGCATTGAACCTCTTAGCGGTAAAAGGAAGACTTTTAATAATTTCTTTCCACTCTCTTGAAGATCGGTTAGTAAAGCACAGATTCAAGAAACTGGATCTTTTGACTAGAGATCTTACAAGAGAAGAGAAATTAGAAGCACCCGCTTACCGCATCGTTAAACCTAACCTTTTTAGAGCCACTGAGGCCGAGAAAGCTGTTAATCCGCGCGCGCGGAGTGCTAAGTTACGCGTGATCGAGCGTTGTTTATGAGAGGCGTGATTGTTTTGATCATCTCAGCTGCTGTGTTTGGCTCAGCACTGGGCTTAGTCGTTAAACGCCAAGAGAGTCGAGTACTGGAAACTAGACTCCACAAACTACAGTTAGAACGACGAGTATTGAAGCAAGACTGGGCGCAATTGCTGTTACGACAGTCTAGCTTGGCGAGTCACTCACGCGTAGAGAAATTAGCACGCCATTCTATTGGGATGATTACTCCTCCATCAATAACAGTAGTTAGCAAAAAGTGAACTCGAGCCCTTTGAAATATCGTCGATATTTGGTATTAGGTATTTTCTTTTTCGCAGCATCTACGCTTATCTTTGGTGCTATTCGCTTACAAATAGATGAACCAGTCGACTTGGCACAACGCGCCGAATCTAGATCTGAAAAACTACAAGAGATTAGTACATATCGAGGCATTATCTTTGATAGGAACCATAAGCTTTTAGCAGTGAGCGTGCCCCATCATTCGCTTCAGATTAACCCTAGCCAGTTGCTTCATACCAAGGAGCACTGGGCTGATATTGCCAAAGTGATCGATTGGCCAGTCATTAGGCTCGAGAAATTTATCAATGCGAAAAATGCAAGAAAAGGTGAGATGCTTCAGCGAATATTAAGCGATCGGCAGATTGAAGTTTTTCGAAGACTCGATATTAAGGGGGTAGATTTAATGCCGTTTCAGAAACGTCATTATCCTCTGGGGCGATCAGTATCTCAGTTAGTGGGCTTTACAGATCGTAATGATAACGGCCAGGAAGGAATAGAAAAAGCCTTCAACCAAATATTGGCAGGTAAAACTGGGAAGAGAAAAATATTACACGATGCTAAAGGAAATACAGTTAAGACATTGCGTGTTATTGATGCTGTCAGGCCAGGAGAAGATCTCCGATTAAGTATCGACTCGGGCGTGCAATATGCTGCTTATCGAGCACTTGAAAAAGCAGTCATCCGAGAAAATGCTGACGGTGGGTCGGCCGTGGTAATGAACCCTCACAATGGAGAAATTCTCGCTATCGTCAGTTATCCTTCATTCAACCCGAATGAATCTAGTGAGAAGAAAGCTGGGCTTTACAGGAACCGTGCAGTAACAGATGCATTCGAACCTGGATCTACACTTAAACCGTTTACCATAGCTATGGCATTGCAAAGTGGTCAGTTTCTTCCAGATACGGAAATCGATACGAGTCCCGGATATTTTGATTTAGGGGAAGATCGAGTCAGCGATCCTGTGAATCGCGGATTACTTTCTTTATCCTCAGTTCTAACCCAATCAAGTAATGTTGGCTCTGCGAAAATTGCAATGACACTTCCTTACGGCGACCTTTGGGATATTCTAGAATCAGTTGGGCTTGGTAATAAAAGTGGTCTGACGTTGGGCGGTGAGTCTTCGGGCAAGTTGAGCTTTCATTCCACATGGGAGCCGATCGAGCACGCGACTCATGCATACGGCTATGGAATGCAAGTCACGCTAGTACAGCTGGCAAGAGCATATTCAGTTTTAGCGAATGGAGGATGGTTACTACCCCTAACTTTGACGCCTGATAATAGTTTGTTCGATAAGACACGTGTCTTGAAGGATGACGTAGTGATGGATGTGCGCGAGATGTTAGCAAAAGTCGTTTCCGAAGGTAGCGGTAAAAGAGCAAAAGTTGAGGGGTATTCCGTAGGAGGAAAAACTGGAACAGTGCGAAAATTCCATAATGGCGCCTATTCTAGTGAGCGACATTTAGCATTGTTTGCTGGAATGGCTCCTGCTATCAATCCTCAGCTAGTCGCAGTTGTAATGATCGATCGCCCAAAGAATAAAGAGCAATACGGAGGCCAAGTTGCAGCTCCGGTTTTCTCGGAAATTGTCTATGAGTCTACTCGTATTTTAGGGATATCCCCTGATCAGCCTGGAACTTTTCAACCTCTATCACCGAAGTTTGCTGATACAAATATTATCGAAGGTCAGAAAAATTAATGTCCATGGTTAACGTTGATGAACCTCAAAATCTGTCTTCCATATTGATGGGCTTATGTGACATAAATAGCGATGATGACCTGAGAATTCTGGATATTACATCAGATAGCAGGACCGTTAAGCCCGGCTCGTGTTTCATATCGGTAGCGGATGATAAGACTCTTTGTGAAGAACACATTCAAGATAGTATTGCGAGAGGCGCTACCGCTATCTTGTGCTCTTACTCGGTCCAGGCTGATAGAGACGATGTTTGCATTAAAGAGGTAGACTCGTTGCAGAAACATCTAGGGACGATTGCAAATCGTTTTTTTAACAAGCCTTCGCACTCATTAAAGGTTTGCGCCACTACGGGTACTAACGGTAAAACCACTGTTGCCTACCTTACCTCAATGGCAATAGAGATTTTAGGTAGCAATTGCGGATATGTTGGAACTTTAGGTGCCGGGAGCATAGGGAGACTTGTAGAGACTGAAAACACATCTCCAGATGTTATTTCTATTCATCGAAGATTTTCTATCTTTAGAGATAAAGGCTTTCAGTTCGCTAATATAGAGGCTTCCTCCCATGGTTTACACCAAGGAAGGTTAGACGGGGTGAAGTTAGAGACGGCAGCTTTTACCAACCTTAGTCGTGATCACCTAGATTATCATGGAACGATGGCGGCCTACCTAGAAAGCAAGTCGCTCCTTTTTGCCAAGAGTGACGTTGAGCAGGGAATTATAAATATAGATGATGAGGCCGGTAGATTAATTTTTCAGAGTGTATCTTCTCACCTTAAAATGTGGGCTTGCTCGTCGAGTGCTCTAGATGGATGTTTGAAAGCAGAGAGACAAGTGCAGGCGAGTCATATTTTATCGACAACAAGAGGAAGTTCTTTCACTCTTTCCTACAATGAAATTACAGAAAGGGTATTTAGTCCTCTGATTGGAAAGTTCAATGTAGACAATTTACTGATTGTTGTAGCGACACTGCTGGCGCTAGATTATCCCTTCGAAGACATATGTCGCTGTATTTCAAAGCTAGACCAGATACCGGGAAGAATGGAGTATTGTGGAGAAAGTGATGTAGGTGCAAAAATATACGTAGACTACGCTCATACTCCCGATAGTTTGAGAGCTGCACTGCAAGCTATTGCTGCGAGCGAGCCAGCCAAGGTTTCAGTTGTTTTTGGATGTGGTGGGCAGCGAGATCAAGGAAAGCGTGCATTAATGGGCTGTATTGCTGAGCAACTATCAGGTCAAGTGTTCATTACTACGGACAATCCAAGAGACGAAGCTCAAGATGCTATTGCTGCAGATATTTTGCAAGGGATGAATGAGCCAGATAAAGCAGTTGTAATTGAAGATAGAAAAGAGGCGATATGCGCAGCGATTTTTGCGGCGCATGTAGGTGAAGTGGTCCTAATTGCTGGCAAAGGACATGAAACTGTCCAGACCGATTCAAGAGGGGCCAGATATCATAGCGATCTTTCGTTTGTGGCAGAAGTTTTACATAAGGCATCAAGTATATGATTGCCATGTCGCTTTCTGAGGCTAGCCAGTCCATAGACGGACATTTGCTGGGTGCCGATATGATTTTCCGAGGAGTGAGCACTGATAGTCGAACTATCAGCGAGGGAGAGTTATTTATTGCTTTGCGAGGCCCGAAGTTTAATGGCGAGGATATGGTGGAGGATGCATTCGAGAAAGGCGCAGTAGGCGCTATTATTCAAGGTATAAGTCTTACTAAAAAGCCAGTAATTCAGGTTTCAAACACTCTAGTTGCTTTAGGCGCTCTGGCGAGATGTTGGAGGTTACGGTTCAATATTCCTGTAGTTGGGATAACTGGAAGTGTTGGAAAAACAACTGTTAAAGAAATGCTTGGATCTATCTTAAATCTGTCTGGTCAAACTTTGATGACAAGTAAAAACTTCAATAACGAGATTGGAGTCGCCCAAACGTTGCTTCAATTATCAGAGAAACATGAGTTTGTTGTCCTAGAGCTTGGCGCAAGAAAGCCGAAGGATATCCAGATGCTCTCAGACGTTTCTATACCGACAGTAGGGGTTGTAACTTTGTGTGCCCCAGCACATTTAGAAGGCTTCATTGATATGGAAACGATCGCTCAAACGAAAGGCGAGCTTTTTACAAGTCTTCCTGAAGAGGGAGTTGGAATAGTTAATCTTAATGATCGCTATGCTTTGATGTGGCAATCAATGTTAGGCAGACGAAAATCATTAACTTTTGGAGATGGAGGTGATGTATGCGCTTCCGATGTTTCTTATACTGATGCTGGCTTATCTTTTGAGCTGATTTTTAAAGACGATGGGTCGAGAAGAATATTACTTAGGCATAAAGGGGTCCATCATGTTGTTAACGCCTTAGCGGCTGCGACCGCGGCAAGGGCGTTAGGTTTGGAACTGGACCTTATAGAGAAAGGCCTTAATTCTGCTCCTGCGCCGGACCAGCGGCTTACTTCAAGAGATGGAGCCTATAAGAGTCATCTGATAGATGACTCTTATAATGCTAATCCCACGTCAGTCAGGGCAGCTATTGATGTTTTGGCGGCGGAGCAAGGCAGTCGGTGGTTGGTATTAGGAGATATGGGTGAGCTTGGCGAAGAAAGAAAAAAATTTCATGCAGAGATAGGAAGTTACGCCGCTGCAGAAAACTTGGATCGGCTTTTCACCATTGGTGAATTATCTGAAGACTCGAGCAAGGCATTTGGTAAAGGAGCATTACACTTCGAGAATCAATTAGATTTACAGAAGTTTTTGTTGAACGAGCTGAGAAAATCGACCAGCCGTGTGACTATTTTGGTGAAAGGCTCGCGATTCATGGCCTTAGAAAAAATAGTTGAGGCTCTTTCTTTCGAGCAGGGCCGATCATGCTGATCTATTTGAGTCAATATTTGGAAGTTTTTGACTCAAGTTTTCATGTGTTTCAGTATTTGACTCTGCGGATTGTTCTTGGGGCACTAACAGCTCTTCTCATAATGCTTGTCATAGGTAATCCAGTCATTGCTTATTTGACTAATCTTCAGATGGAGCAAAGTATTCGTCTTGATGGTCCCAAATCCCATCTTTCGAAGTTAGGAACACCGACAATGGGTGGCTTACTGATTTTAGCTGCGATCGGCGTGAGCACTTTCCTATGGGCCGACTTGAATAACAAGTTTGTTTGGATCGCGTTAATAGTGACTTTTTCTTTTGGGGCAATCGGATGGTTAGATGATTATTTAAAAGTACTAAAGAAAAATTCTCAAGGTATTCGTGCACTGCATAAATATATACTGCAATCTGCCGTTGCGATATTGGCTGCATTTTTTCTTTTCTATTCGGCAGAATCACCATCAGATACGCTTTTAATAGTTCCTTTTTTGAAATCGATCTCTTTTAATCTAGGTATGTTTTATATCGTTCTCACTTATTTTGTAGTCATCGGTACTAGCAATGCTGTAAACCTTACTGATGGTCTGGATGGTTTGGCTATTATGCCTATTGTGATGATATCTGGGGCTTTGATTGTATTTGCGTATGTAGCCGGAAATACAAATTTTTCTACGTACCTGTCTGTACCTTACGTCCGTGGCGCAGGAGAATTAGCAGTATTTTGTGGAGCGATTGGTGGCGCTGGCCTTGGGTTTCTTTGGTTTAACACTTATCCAGCGCAGATATTTATGGGGGATAGTGGCTCTTTGGCGCTTGGTGCAGCCATTGGAATAGTAGCGGTCTGTGTTAGGCAAGAACTTGTTCTACTAATTATGGGGGGAGTATTTGTCGCTGAGACAATGTCAGTCATCATACAAGTAGCTTCATTCAAAATATATGGAAAGAGAGTTTTTCGTATGGCTCCTATTCATCATCATTTTGAACTCAAAGGCTGGCCTGAGCCTCGGGTTATAGTCCGCTTTTGGATAGTTACGGCGATTCTTGTTCTTTTATCACTTGCCTCTATTAAGATCCGCTGAAGGGATAAGTATGAGTACACCGTTCTTTCAAAAGCAAACAAGTCCTCCTTATTGTTATGGAGTAATAGGTCTTGGATCCACAGGATGCTCAGTAGTTAGATTTTTAGCCGATAGAGGTTTTTCTATAGTAGCTATGGACACACGGAATGAGCCCTCTTTGTATAATGACTTGCAAACCGAGTATCCAAACATTCCATTTGTAGTAGGAGCTTTAGATTACGATCTTTTAAAATGCTGTGAAGAAGTGGTAGTTAGTCCGGGTGTTGCACTGGAACATCCTACACTTCAGCGGTTGAAAGAAAATGGAACAAAGTTAATTGGTGATATCGAATTATTTATTAGGTATGTTGATGCTCCATTTATCGGAATCACTGGGACAAATGGTAAAACCACAGTCACTACGATGGTGGATAGCATGTTGATAAACTCAGGAGTTCGTTGTTTTGCGGGAGGGAATTTAGGTATCCCTGCACTAGACTTATTAGGGAAGCATCCTAAGCCAGATCTTTATGTTTTGGAGGTGTCTAGCTTTCAACTTCTATTGGTATCTTCTTTTAGCGCAGAGTTGTCTTGCGTTTTAAACATCACTCCCGATCATTTAGACCGACATCATACCTTTGAAGAGTATCAGGAAGCCAAACTGTCAATTTTAGAGTTTGCCAAGACTGCATTGGTTAATTTGGACGATCGCTGTATGGCAAACTTCGTCACCAGTGGAAAGAGAGTTGGGTTTTTTGATAGTCTGCCTACGAATGACAGTTACGGTATTCGAACAGAAAATGACCGGAAAATATTATGCGATCATAATAATGATTTTTTGGCAGTAGATGAACTCCAAATCTCGGGAAGACATAATGAGCTGAATGCTCTGGCGGCACTGGCTATTTGCTCAGAGTATCTTGGTGTTGTGCCCCAGACTGCAGTAGAGGTGCTGAAGAAGTTTGTAGGATTGCCTCATAGGATGGAAAAAATTGCTGTAATAAAAGGTGTGGCTTTCGTGAATGATTCTAAGGCCACTAATTTAGCTGCGGCGGAGGCAAGCATCAGCTGTCTTATGTCCACCCACCGCGGAATTGTGATCTTAGGGGGGGACTCAAAACACGCTCAGTTCGAAACTCTAGCAACTTTTCTATCTCACTATGCCCACACCGCTATCCTCATAGGCCAAGCTGCAGCGAAAATCGAAATGGTACTTGTTGATCTGGTCGACTGTATAACGGTTTATGACATGGGCGCGGCAGTGACGAAGGCATTTAATCAAGCGAAGCCTGGTGAAACGGTTCTTTTGGCTCCTGGCTGTTCTAGTTTCGATATGTTTGATGATTACGCACATCGGGGTAATGTTTTCAAAGAAGCCGTAATGTCTTTGGAGGCTGTGGCTTGAGTTCCTCAACTATTAATAAAAGTCAGGCAGTTAGGCGCGGTGGTAGGACATTATCTACCTTCACTTACTATGACGGATGGTTGATCGGGGCTGTAATTTTCGCCTGCTGTCTAGGTCTTATAATGTTGGTTTCCACATCAGGTCCTATTGCTGAAAAACGAGGAATGTCAATTTTCTATTATTTCTGGCGGCAAATTATTGCGTTAGGGATTGGAGTGTCGCTTGCCCTATTAGTAATTAAGATCGAATCTAAAGTTATATCAAAAGTAGGCCCTTTAGCTATCTTGCTTGTTGTTGTTTTGTTGGTGTTAGTGCTTTTGCCTTACTTTTCTCACGAAGTAAACGGGAGTAAACGCTGGTTGTATTTTTCTGGATGGAGTTTCCAACCATCCGAGTTGGCCAAGCTGGCGGTTGTGATTTATCTTGCAGATTTTTTAGTTAGGCATAGTGAACAGGTACGTACTCAGTCAGTTGGTTTGATAAAAGCGATTTTTGTTTTAGCCGTTTTAGCAGCATTACTGGTCGCTGAACCTGATTTTGGTTCGTCTGTTGTATTATTTGGCGCCGGAATGGGGATGCTTTTTTTAGCTGGAGTTCCTTTGCTTAAGTTTTTTTACGCGGGTGCAGGCATTTTACTCGTACTAGGTGCTGTCGCGATAATGGAACCTTATCGCGTTGCACGTCTGATTTCATTTCTAAACCCTTGGATAGATGATACAAACACAGGGTGGCAATTGACGAATGCGCTCATAGCTTTTGGGCGAGGTGATTGGTTTGGTGTCGGTTTAGGCAATAGTGTTCAAGCCTTACATTTTTTACCTGAAGCACATACCGACTTTGTGTTTGCAGTCATAGGAGAAGAGCTAGGGACTTTAGGCGCGATCGGTATTATTTTATTATTTGTGTTTATTGCATGGCGCATTTTTCGTATCGGGGTCGCTGCGGAGGAAACAGGGCAATTATTCGGGGCTTACATGGCCTACGGAGTGAGCTTTTTAATCGGCATTCAAGCCATGGTTCACGTAGGTGTAAATGTAGGGTACTTGCCAACGAAAGGCTTGCCGCTGCCTTTTATTAGCTACGCTAGCAATAACCTTATTTTTATGCTGTTGAGTGTCGGTTTAGTCTTGCGAGTTGGGCACGAGACGGCTATACACTCTGGTTTCTCGTTGAGCGGAGGAAAATCGCATGACTAAGACTGCGATTATTTTTGCGGGAGGAACAGGGGGACATGTCTATCCAGGAATTGCCATTGCAAAGGAACTCACTAAGAAAGGGTTCCAATGCCACTGGGTAGGTACTTCCTCAGGCCTGGAAAGTAGAGTTGTCGTGCAGCATGGATTACCTTTTACCGCGATTAGAATATCTGGATTACGGCGCTCCGGACTCTTACGTTTATTTGCAGCGCCATTTGCCATTCTGATGTCTGTCTTCAGATCTATCCTAGTAATTAGAAGATTAAATCCAGACCTAGTAATAGGGATGGGTGGCTATGTGAGTGGCCCAGGTGGTGTCGCTGCATTTTTATGCAGATGCCCATTAGTTATTCATGAGCAAAATACTGTGCCGGGTTTAACAAATAGTTTGCTGAGCTTTATAGCCACAAGAGTTTTACAGGGATTCCCGAAAAGCTTTCCCTCAGATAGATCTGCGATAGTGACTGGTAATCCTGTTCGTGAAGATATTACAGGTGCTTTTATTAAAGAAAGAGATCGCAACTCTAGCTTAATCAATCGAGTACTTATTTTCGGCGGAAGCCAAGGCGCGAGTGTTTTAAATATTGTTGTGCCTGCTGCATTGGCTAAAAGCATGGTAAGTGATCTAGTAGTTCATCATCAGGTGGGGGAAATAGATACATCGGTGTTTGAACGTGCTTACGCAACTTCTCCTAATATTAGCACAGCACTTGTCGTGCCTTATATTACGGATATGGCTTCCGCATACTCTGCTGCTACTTTGGTCATAGCTCGATCAGGAGCAATGACTATAGCTGAACTAACTACCTGTGGAATTCCATCTATTTTGATTCCGTACCCGTATGCGGCTGATGGACATCAAGAGAAAAATGCACGTTTTTTAGAAGAACGAGGTGGAGCTATTTGTCTCCTAGAAGAGGATTGTAAAGTTGATGAGTTGGCGCGATTAATAAACAGAGTTCTATTGGAATCGGGGTTGCACGAATCAATGTCCAAAGGTGCCTCTTCAGCTGGCTTCCCGCATGCGACATCTGAAATTGTAAAGCATTGTTTGGAGCTCTCTGATGCATGAAGAGCAGCTTATGCATAGGGTAGAGAGAATTCATTTCATCGGTGTTGGCGGTGCAGGAATGAATGGTATAGCGGAAGTGCTATTTAATATCGGTTATTTGATTTCTGGCTCCGATGTTATGGCATCATCGGTTACACAGCATTTGAAAAATATTGGCATCAAAGTCTTTATAGGCCACGAAGAAGCTTACGTTAAAGATGTAGATGTAGTGGTTTATTCAAGTGCTATTAGTGAGGGGAACGTGGAACTCGTCGCGGCGCGAAAAAACCGTATCCCAGTTGTGCCTAGAGCGGAGATGTTGGCTGAAATCATGAGATTTCGAAATGGGATAGCTGTAGCAGGTACTCATGGCAAGACTACTACCACGAGTCTTATCGCTAGTGTTTTGTCAGCTGCGGATCTTGATCCTACATTTGTGGTGGGAGGATTAGTTAAGAGTGCGAACTGCAATGCAAGGCTTGGGACAGGTAAGTATTTAGTCGCGGAGGCCGACGAAAGCGACGGCTCTTTTCTTTTTTTACAGCCGCTAATATCTGTGATAACCAATATAGATGCAGATCATCTTTCTGCTTATGAAAACGACTACAGTCAATTAGAGCAATCATTTTTAGATTTCTCTCGTCGCCTGCCTTTTTACGGGGTTGCCGTTGTATGTGCGGACGATAAAAGTGCATGTTGTTTGATAGATAAAATCCACGCTCGTGTGATCACATATGGATTTCACGATGACGCAGACGTTCGAGCTTATGACGTCCAGGCTACAAAAAATGGCGAATCTTTTAAGGTTGAGACATCCGACGGAAGTTTCGGCGGTGCTTTCAGTCTTCCAATGCTAGGGGCTCATAATGTGCAAAATGCAACAGCCGCTATCGCTGTGGCTTTAGAGCTCGGCATCGAAAAGAGTTCTATACAACGAGCATTCCAATGTTTTGAAGGGATTGATCGCAGGTTTCAGATTTACCCTAACGTAGTGTTTGAAAATAAATCTATAACTATAGTTGATGATTATGCTCATCACCCTAACGAATTAGTTGAGGTATTAAAAACTTTTCAGATTCACTGGCCGAACAATCGGCGGATTATTGTATTTCAACCTCATCGATACACTCGTACTCGAGATCTCTTTGAGCATTTTGTCGAGGTGCTTTCAAGTGTTGAGAGACTTTTTATATTAGAGGTGTATTCGGCAGGAGAAAAACCAATTGAAGGTTGCGATGGATTAAGCCTGGTAAAAGCGATTAATAGTAAAAATCAGAGCAAGACTATATTTGTTAAAGAATTAGCGGATATTGAGAATATATTAGCAGACTTTGTTGATGATAATGACGTGGTCGCTTTTTTAGGGGCTGGCTCCATAGGCGGTTTGTCTCAGGGTTTTCTAACATGAATCTGTTAGATAAAAATAAGGAACAATTTAGCTCAGGCAGTGTGCTTTTAGAGAATGAGCCAATGTCCAAATACTCGACTTGGCGATGTGGAGGGAGAGCAAAATTATTTTTTCAGCCCAAAACGAAGAATGATGTTTCTATTTTTTTGAAATCATACAGTGAGTGCGATCAAATCACATGGCTCGGCCTTGGCAGTAACACATTGTTTATAGACGACGTTGTCGACGCAACCATAATTGCGACGTCGCCTAATCTGTCAGAATTCCATTGGAGTGCACAAGACACTCTATACGCTGAATGTGGAGTTACTTGTTCGCGCGTCGCAAAAGAGGCAGCAAAGAAGTGTTGGGGAGGATTAGAGTTCTTGGCTGGTATTCCGGGAGTCTTGGGTGGTGCTTTGACCATGAACGCTGGTGCCCATGGCTCTGAAATCTGGTCTTTTGTGTCAGCAGTTGAAGTCATCGATAGAAAAGGAACTCAGTTTGTGCTCAATTCTAAAGAGTATTCTCCTTCTTATCGTTGTATAGATGGTCCCGAACTTTGGTTTTTAGGAGCATGGCTAAAGTTTAATCAGAAGGTATCAAATGGCACAGAGAAAATTCGCTCTCTTCTAGAGAAAAGAAAGCTTACTCAACCTACTGGAAGCTCTACCTGTGGATCTGTATTTAAGAACCCAGATGGAGGTTATGCGGGTCGAATGATTGACGAGTGTGGGTTAAAAGGATATCGCATTGGTGATGCTCAAATATCGGATATTCACGCAAATTTTATCGTAAATCGTGGAAATGCTTCAGCCTATCAAATCCTTGAACTTATTAAGCTTGCTAGAGAAGAAGTAAAAAGAAAGTTTCACATCGAGCTACAGACCGAAATTTGCCAGGTTGGGACAGAAGGTTCTCAAAACTGTGAGGTAAAGTACCCGTGACTGATTTTACTTCAGCAGTCTATGCAAAAATTGTTGCGCGGGCGGGTCATGTCGGAATTTTGATGGGTGGGAATTCAGCAGAACGTGATGTTTCTTTGGAAACTGGCGCAAATGTGGTTTCTGCTCTACAGCGGTTGGGAGTTCAAAGTACTGCATTTGATTGGGATGGTTCTCTGGATGGAATTCAAGAGTGGAAGGATTGCGACCGCTTTTTTATCGCATTACATGGGAGAGGAGGGGAAGATGGGAAAATCCAGTCTGTTCTTGACCTCATGAGTATTCCTTACACTGGGACTAAAGTCTTAGGGTGCGCTTTGTCCATGGACAAGAATCGCACTAAGCATATTTGGCGAGGAATTGGGCTGTCTACACCTGATTCTTTTCTTGTAACAGCCGGGACAAATATAGAATGGCTTATCGAGCAGCTAGGGCTACCTCTGATGATAAAACCTGCCAGAGAAGGTTCTAGTTTTGGAATTACAAAAGTAAATAAGGCTAATGAATTAATCCCAGCAATACGATCGGCTCTTACTTATGACAGCGCAGTTCTAGCAGAATCTTATGTTACGGGCTCTGAGTATACGGTTGCTGTTCTGGATGGAACTTCTCTGCCAGTAATAAAGATAGAAACTCCCCAGTCCTTCTTTAATTACGAGGCTAAATATAACGGAGAGGACACAAAGTATTCTTGTCCATCCGGTCTTGAAGAAAATGCGGAGGCAAGTCTCAAGAAATTGGCTTTGCAAGCATTTTCATCAATTAACGGATCTGGCTGGGGAAGAGTCGACATTATTTTGGATTCTAAAGGCATCGCTTGGTTGATAGAAGCTAATGCTGTTCCTGGTCTAACATCTCATTCGTTAGTACCAATGGCGGCAAAGAATATAGGTATCTCTTTCGATCAATTAATCGTTTTGATATTAAGTACAAGTATGACTAAAGAGCAATTGATATGAGTCAGGCGTTATTAAATAAACAGCAGTCATCGAGATGGCCTTTGGGAGTCATTATCCTTTCAAGCGGTGTTGTCTGCGTTGTGATTATTGTATTGACGTATATTTCTTTCAAATTAGCAGATCCTGAAGTTTTACCTGTTACTAAAATCGTCGTTAGCCCTCTCAATGCAAAATTTGTAAATTTAGAGGCCAAAAATTTAGTGGAAATAGTAGAAGAAACGTTAACTGATAGAGGTTTTTTTCACATTAACGTTCGCGCAGTGCAAACTGAAATGTTGCAACAGCCTTGGGTCTCTAGAGCTATTGTAAAACGTTCTTGGCGGGATAAGTTGATTATCCAAATACGTGAGCAAAGACCAGTTGCAAGATGGGGAGAAAAAGAACTATTAAATGAAAAAGGTGAAGTTTTTTCACCTGATTTTTTAGGGAAAGCGAAGACTTTAGTTAAGTTGACCGGACCAGTTGGTACTCAAAAAATTATGCTGGAGCATTACAAAGTGATGTCTGCCCGCCTTGAAGTATTTGGATTAGGCCTGAGCGAAATTCTACTTACTGACCGGCGAGCTTGGACGTTATATACAGATGACGGAAAAGCACTTGTAATGGGCCGCGACGATATCTTGAATAGGTTGCAAAGATTTTTGATCGGTTACCCAAAGGAGTTGGCGGCCAGATGGTCGGAGGTTAACAAAGTTGACCTGAGATATTCTAATGGGTTAGCTGTTTTGAATAAAAAAATACTATGAAAAAGAGAGTCAAATGAATTCAGAAAGAAAAGGTTTTTTTTATAAATCGAGGTCATTTCCATCATGAAAAAATCAGAAAAAAAACTGATTATTGGCTTGGATATAGGGACGTCTAAAGTTGTGGCGATAGTTGGAGAATTGTCTGGGAAAGAAGATGTCGAAGTCATTGGTCTAGGATCATCTCCCTCGAGAGGACTTAAGAAAGGGGTGGTGGTGAATATAGAATCGACAGTTCAGTCTATACAAGCTGCGATAGAGGAAGCAGAACTAATGGCAGGCTGTCAGATTAAGTCGGTATATGCTGGAATATCCGGTGGGCACATAAGAAGCTTGAATTCGCATGGAGTTGTTCAAATTAGAGACAACGAAGTTTCTAATGGTGATGTTGAGCGGGTAATGGACGCAGCGAGGGCAGTTGCTATACCCTCAGATCAGAAAATATTACACATCCTGGCTCAGGAATTCATCATAGATGGGCAGGAAGGGATAGTTGATCCGATAGGAATGTCAGGTGTTCGACTTGAAGCAAATGTACATATGGTCACAGGAGCAGTGTCCGCCGCACAAAATATCGATAAGTGCGTAAAAAGGTGCGGTCTTGAAGTAGATAATATTATATTGCAACAGCTGGCTTCGTCTTACGCAGTCTTGACTGAGGAAGAAAAAGATCTAGGGATATGTCTCTGTGATATAGGGGGCGGCACCACAGATATTGCTGTTTTCGTAAATGGCGCCATACATCATTCTGCCGTTATTCCAATTGCCGGTGACCAAGCAACGAAGGATATTGCAGTTGCTCTTAGAACGCCAACCCATCATGCAGAAGATTTGAAAATTCGCTATGCCTGTGCTTTGACACAGTTAGCCAACCCCGAAGAAACCATCGAAGTTCCTAGTGTTGGTGACCGGCCTCCAAGACGATTAACACGACAGACACTCGCCGAAGTTGTCGAGCCCCGTTATGAAGAGTTATTTAGCTTGGTAGCATCCGAGCTAAAAAGAAGTGGGTTCGAAGAACTTATGGCGGCGGGTATAGTGCTGACAGGTGGGGGTTCTAAAATGGAAGGTGTTATCGAGCTTGCCGAAGAGGTATTTCATATGCCGGTTCGTATAGGCAGTCCCAAGGGTGTTTCTGGGTTGGTAGACGTCGTGAAGAACCCGATTTACGCCACAGGGGTGGGTCTTCTGGTATTTGGACAACGACTTTCTTTAGGCCTAAGCCAATCAGGTCAGAACTCTTCAGGAATGCCATATTTAGAGAAAATGAAAAACTGGTTCAAAAGGAATTTTTAGTACCGAAGAAATTTCAGTAGATAAACAGAAAAATACTTAAATATACATATGGAGTAAAAAATATGTTTGAAATTATAGAAGAAACAACAGCCCGAGCATTAATAAAAGTCATCGGGGTAGGCGGCGGTGGCGGTAACGCTGTGCAGCACATGATGACTTCTAAATTTGAGCATGTAGATTTTATTTGCGCTAACACGGATGCCCAAGCACTTGAGAATGGCAGTGTCAGTAACACGTTACAATTAGGTGGAGACTTTACAAAAGGTTTAGGTGCAGGCGCAGATCCTGCAATTGGCCGTCAGGCAGCGCTAGATGACACTGACCGTATCACAGAGATGTTGAAAGGGACAGATATGGTTTTCATCACTGCTGGAATGGGAGGTGGCACAGGTACAGGTGCCGCTCCTGTAGTCGCTCAACTCGCTCGAGAAATGAATATTTTGACAGTGGCAGTAGTCACACGTCCATTCTCTTTTGAAGGAAAGAAAAGAGGATTGGTCGCAGAGAAAGGTTTGGAAGAGTTATCCCAATATGTTGATTCCTTAATAGTGATTCCAAATGAAAAACTATTGAGTGAATTGGGAGCAGACATAACTCTTTCGGATGCCTTTAGTGCGGCAAATAACGTGTTGCTAGGCGCAGTACAAGGGATAGCCGAGTTGATAACCTGCAGTGGCCGTATAAATGTAGACTTCGCTGATGTACGTACAGTCATGTCTGAGAAAGGGATGGCAATGATTGGGACAGGCTCCGGTCGTGGAGAAGATAGAGCGCAAGATGCTGCGAGATCTGCTATTAGTAGTCCTTTACTAGAAGATATAGATTTAACTGGAGCGAAAGGAGTTTTAGTTAATATCACTTCTAGTGCTGACCTAACAATAGGAGAATTTCAGCAATTCGGTGAATGTGTAGCCGAATTCACCTCGGATAATGCCACGGTAGTGATTGGTAATGTTGTAGACCCGACACTCAAAGAAGAAGTCCGTGTGACGGTTGTTGCTACGGGGATTGGTGCTGAAAAAGACGAGGTTTTTTCCACACCTTCTTTGGTTCCAGACCAGAAAGAAGCTCAGTTACAACTTCCTGATCGGCAAGGTGTTCCAGGGTATAGAGGGACTGAGGTAGATGAAAAAAACCGCCAGTCTGGTGATGATGATTATCTAGACATCCCTGCTTTTTTAAGAAGGCAGGCTGATTAGTTAGTCAGCAGTACTGGAAAAACTACGATTAGAGAAGTTAGATTTGTGGTATGATTCGTACTCATGAATTCTTAGGAACGTCAGGGGAATGATAAAGCAGAGAACCCTGAAAAATAGCATTCGGGCGACTGGCGTAGGTCTTCACTCAGGAATAGAGGTATGCCTGACCATCAAACCGGCGCCAGTTAATACAGGCATAGTGTTTTGTAGAAAAGATTGTGAGCCTGAGGTCAGAATTCGCGCGATTGTAAAGAACGTTGGCGCTACAAGTTTATCCACTAGTTTGGTGCAAGACGATGTGACGGTGTCAACTGTTGAGCATCTCCTTTCAGCGCTAGCGGGCTTAGGAATAGACAACGCTATTATAGATCTGACGTCTTCTGAACTTCCGATTATGGATGGTAGTGCAGGACCTTTTGTTTTTCTTTTACAGTCAGCTGGTATCGAAGAACAGGAAACCGAAAAAAAATTCATACGTATAAAGCGTGAAATTTCAGTAAAAGATGGTGATAAATGGGCCCGATTTGAACCCTTTGATGGTTTTAAGGTCTCTTTTGGTATTGAGTTTGACCATCCAATATTTCATAAGAAAACTAGCCATGCAGTCATAGATTTTTCCACCACTTCCTTTGTGAAGGAAGTGAGTCGTGCGCGTACTTTTGGCTTTAGTAAAGACGTGGAAGCATTAAGAGAGAGAAACCTTGCTCTGGGCGGAAGTTTGGAGAACGCAATCGTTATAGCTGATAGCGGAGTCTTGAATGAGGACGGACTACGCTATAAGGATGAGTTTGTAAAACACAAAATTCTTGATGCTATTGGAGATTTATACTTGCTTGGTTATAGCTTAATTGGCGCGTTCCATGGTTATAAATCAGGTCATGAGTTGAACAATAGACTCATGAAGAAAGTATTGTTAGAAAAGGATTCATGGGAGTTAGTCTCGATGGAAGAGTCAGACCTCTCTTCTATAATTTTTCAGCAACCAATAACTGCTATAGGGCATTAGATGTCTATCCTTTAATTTTCTTAGCTATCCTTTTGAACGCCTCGCGCGTTTTATCGTTGGTGAGACTAGATGTGTAACGGTTGATCGCATCGGCAGATGCTTGACTTAGCGTTAAAGGTTCTCTCTGTCGGTGAACCGGCAATGATTCCGGTCTGACTTTCACTCGGATGTCTAGGATATTTTGAAATTCTTCTACCGTATTTAGAGATTCTACTAATTCTGGGGTTATATACCTCAATTGAGCCGCCCAAGCTGCAGAATCTGAATGTAGAAGGATAGTTCGACCTTTGATCGTGGATAGAGTGATATGTTCAGCGAACCTTGCAGGTAAATGTTGTTTAAGTAAGGTGTTGAGGTCGGAAAGGGCTAATGCTTGTTTTACCAGAGCGCCAGTTGCACTATCTTTTCTAAGCAGTGAGGTAATTATATTTAAGCGGCTCATATTTGGTGTCCAGCTAAGTTTCACAGTTGTATAGTTCTGATTCTCACTTAATTCGTTGTGGCTTGTGTATTTATATCATAGGTGCGAACTGATTATAGAAAATGAATAATATTAATTACTTATTTTATCTAGAGAATAACGATTTTCGATTTGCTACAATATAAATCTCTAGCCTACCCAGCGGACGGTAGTCAGAGTCTTTAAATCTATAGGTGACTCAATAAATTAATGTTCCTCGATTCTAAATCTCGTATTAGCAAAGTGTTGTCTTCGGTCTTTGGTAGCCGAAATAGTCGTTTGTTGAAACAAACCCAGAAGAAAATATCCACAATAAATGCGCTTGAGGAAAATCTTTTTGAGTTATCTGATGAGGATTTAAAAGAGAAAACGAATGAGTTTCGGGCGCGCTTCTCGAGCGGCGAAACGTTAGACCAGTTGTTGCCTGAGGCATTTTCGGTAGCTAGAGAGACGAGTAGGCGTGTATTAGGGATGCGTCATTTCGATGCTCAGTTAGTTGGTGGCATTGTTTTGCATGAAGGAAAGATAGCGGAAATGCGCACGGGGGAGGGGAAGACGCTAGCTGCTACCTTGCCTGCATATCTAAATGCACTTTCTGGGAAGTCAGTACATGTGGTGACAGTCAACGATTATCTAGCGACACGAGATGCTGGTTGGATGGGGGTTTTATATAATGCTCTCGGTTTGTCAGTGGGCGTAATCGTCAGTGGAATGGAGCATGAGAAGCGTAAAGAGGCATATTGTACTGATGTTACTTACGGTACTAATAACGAATTTGGTTTTGATTATCTTCGCGACAACATGTGCTTTTCCTCAGACCAGCAGGTACAGAGGGACTTAGCTTTTGCAATTATAGACGAAGTCGATTCAATCTTAATTGATGAAGCAAGAACTCCCTTAATTATATCTGGTCCTGCGGATGATAAAACTGACCTTTATATAAAAATGAATGCTCTAGTTGCACCTCTGAAAAGACAACTAGAAGATGATGACGAGGGAGATTACTCTCTGGATGAGAAGACCAGACAAGTCTATCTCACGGAAAAAGGGCACATTAATATTGAAGGTATTTTGTTGAAAGCTGATCTTCTGTTGGAGAATGATAGCCTATACAGTGCTGCTAACATTTCATTAATACATCATGTTTACGCCGCAATACGTGCACACAATTTATTTCAGAAAGATGTTGACTATGTTGTTCAAGAGGGAGAGATAGTTATAGTTGACGAGTTTACTGGTAGAACCATGCCTGGACGCCGGTGGTCAGAAGGATTACATCAAGCAGTAGAGGCGAAGGAAGGACTCTCGATTAAAGAAGAAAATCAGACTCTCGCATCCATCACCTATCAGAATTATTTTCGTCTATATCAAAACCTATCTGGGATGACAGGGACTGCGGATACGGAAGCCTATGAGTTTCAGGAAATTTATGGACTAGAAGTAGTTGTGATTCCGACGAACAAAAATATGGTTCGAGAAGACAATGGCGATTTGGTTTACCTAACTACTCGCGAAAAATTTCTAGCGATAGTTGAAGATGTCGAGGACTGTGTAAAAAGGCAGCAGCCTGTTCTTGTTGGCACTACATCCATAGAGACTTCGGAATACTTATCCTCCTTACTTACAGAACGAGATATAAAGCATAAAGTATTAAATGCCAAGTTCCATGAACAGGAAGCTAGAATTATTGCAGATGCTGGGATGCCTGCTAGCGTAACGGTAGCCACTAACATGGCTGGGAGAGGTACGGATATTATTTTAGGTGGTAATCCGGATTTTCAAAGGGATCCCATAGGAGATGTGGATTTAGAGAGCTCTGATAAATGGAAAAGCAATCATGAAATAGTTATATGCTCTGGCGGCTTACATATTATCGGCACGGAGCGGCATGAATCTCGACGAATAGATAATCAACTTCGGGGCAGGTCTGGTAGGCAAGGTGATCCTGGATCGAGCCGATTCTATCTTTCTTTGGAAGATAATTTAATGCGCATTTTTGCTTCTGAAAAAGTTGCAGGACTTATGCAAAAGCTTGGTATGAAAGATGGCGAGGCTATAGAGCATCCCTGGGTCAGTAAAGCAATTGAGAATGCGCAAAGAAAAGTTGAAGGGCGAAACTTTGATATCCGCAAGCAATTGTTAGACTTTGATGATGTTGCTAACGATCAGAGAAAAAATGTTTATGAGCAACGTCGAGAGATGATAGAGTCCGTAGATATAGAACGAACAATTATCCAGATTAGAGAGGATGTTGTTGGAGAAATTTTAGAACGGAATATGTCATTATTCTCGGGCGATGCAGGATGGAATTTGACAGCACTATCTAGGGATCTTGAAAAAGACCTTGGCATAGTTATCGACTTTAGTGATTTTGACGATAACTCGGTGACACAGGCTGCTTTGGAAGATGTTGTTTTTCGGCGCGTAGATGAGGAGTACAGAAAGAAGGAATTGTTGGTTGGTTCGGATGCTTTAAGAAATTTTGAAAAGAGTATTATGTTGCAGGTGTTAGATACTCAATGGAAGGAGCACTTGGCTGCAATGGACTATCTTAGGAAAGGTATTCACCTTAGAGGTTTTGCCCAAAAGAACCCCAAGCAGGAATATAAGCGAGAAGCTTTCGAAATGTTTTCCCAAATGCTGGACGACATTCAGCGTTCGGTTGTCGGCCTCCTTTTGAGAGTACAGGTTTCGAATGAATCAGACTTGCAAAGAGCGGAGCGTAAAGAACTTGAGTTGTCCGAGGCAAACTATCATCATGGAGGATCGGCGCCAGATTCTGTCGTTATGAATCCGACCGAAGTAGCAGGCTCCTCCAAACCCTTTAAACGAGGTGGAGAGAAAGTCGGCCGGAACGAGCCTTGTCCCTGCGGTTCTGGTAAAAAATTTAAACAGTGTCACGGGAGAACCCCTTGATCTATTCAAACTTATGGATGCTCTGAAATAAATAATAAAATCAAAATTCTTCCTGAAGTCCTCCCTATAGACGGTATCCGTTTAGGTATAGCAGCTATGGGTGATCGCTATAAAGGCAGACCAGACTTAGCCTTGATAGAGTTGGTTGAAAGCGCGAAGACATCCTGTGTCTTCACGCAGAATAAATTTTGTGCGGCACCAGTGTCATTGGCTAAATCCCATGTAAAGACATTCAGGCCAAGATTTTTAGTGATCAACTCGGGGAACGCTAACGCAGGAACAGGCGTGGCGGGCGATAAAGCAGCATTAAGTGTATGTCGTGCTGTAGCAAAGAACGGTAGTTGCCGGATAGAAGAAGTGTTGCCTTTTTCAACTGGAATTATTGGCGAGCCCTTAAATAGTGAACTTATAGTGCACAGTATTCCGACAGCTTTTTCTGATTTAAGTTCTAATAAATGGCTGGATGCAGCTGGTGCAATAATCACCACAGACACGAGGATCAAAGCGCGAAGTGCGCAGGTTTATATTGGTGACGAGAAAGCATCTATCACAGGGATAGCGAAAGGTAGTGGTATGATAAAGCCCAATATGGCAACAATGTTGGCATTCGTCGCGGTAGACGCAAATATTTCACAGAAAACTCTTGATCGGATCTGCAGTGACGCTAGTGAGTTAAGCTTTAATAGAATCACAGTGGATGGCGACACCTCTACTAATGATGCGCTGGCGCTAATTAGCTCAGGCTCTTTAGGAAATTCTGAAATCAACGTTGGTGATGCAGATTATGAGAATGTGTTCAGAGGAATACTCTTGGTCTGTCAAGAATTAGCAAAGGACATCGCACGGGATGGAGAAGGTGCAACCAAATTTATTACCGTCACCGTGTCTGGTGGGAAAAGTGAAGGCGAATGTAAGAATGTGGCTTTTGCCGTGGCAGAATCACCTCTAGTAAAAACAGCTTTATTCGCTGCGGATGCTAACTGGGGTCGAGTTTTAGCAGCTGTTGGCAGAGCAATTGATGCGGACACAAGTATTGAAGACATTGATATAAAATTCGGGGAGTACTCGATTGTTGCAAACGGCCTACCTGCTGATCACGATGAAGATAAATTAAATGACCTACTGCTTTTACCTGAGATTGAAATAAATATAGCACTAGGTAAGAGTCAAGCAGAAGTCACAGTATGGTCTTGTGATCTTTCATATGACTATGTCCGCATCAATGCTGAATATCGGTCTTAAGTGCTGTGCCAGATCGTGTTGATGAAAAAAATATTGCGCCTATAAGATGAAGGAGCTACTTGGTGTTTCGGTTGGGGTGGTACGTCAGAAGCATGGTTTGTATCTCCTTTCATTAAGAAATCAAGGTCGTACTTTCTCCGGTTTGTGGGAGTTTCCTGGTGGAAAAATTGAGACGGGAGAGTCAGCCGTTCAAGCGCTAACGCGCGAGTTATACGAAGAAGTGGGCATTAAGGTTAGCACTGAACCCATACCTTTGATTAATTTCAAGTATGAGTATTCGGACTTCATCGTCGATATGCATGTTTATAGGCTCGATGAGTGGGAAGGGTCACCAACTAGCTGCGAAGGCCAGAAACTCATGTGGGTAACTTTAGAAGAGCTACTCTCCTCTAAAATGCCGGATGCTAATCAGTCCATAAAATTAGCACTGAGGTTACCGAACACGTCCTTAATCACTCCTGACTTTGAGGGTGATGACTTATCGTATTTGAATCAGCTTGAGGTATGTTTGAGTAATGGAGTGAAATTGGTACAGCTCAGGATGCCGGGGAGCTCACACGTGTGCGTTGCCAGAATAGCTAGAGAGGCTTTGGTTCTGTGTCGAAATCATATGGCGACACTGCTAATTAACAACGAACCTTCTTTAGTACGTGAATTGCACGTCGATGGTCTTCATTTGCCGTCTTATATTTTAAAGGGTTTAACTGAAAGACCTATATCAGAACAGTCTCTGTTAAGCACTTCTTGCCATAACAAAAATGAAGTCGCTCATGCCAATAAAATTGGCGTAGATTTTGGTTATATTTGCCCGATAAAGAAGCCATTTTCTCATGATTCCTCAAGCACTTTAGGTTGGGAGGCTGCAGCAGAGCTAGCAAGTCTGGCAGCTTTCCCAGTATATGCTCTGGGTGGCTTGAAAAGGGGCGATACTAAGCATGCTGGCAAGTTAGGCTTTCAAGGTGTGAGTATGGTGACAGCGCTTTGGAGAGAATGAAGCTTCGACAAGCGATATAACCCCGATGATAGGACATTTAGGCTTGACTCTTCCTGTTCTATATACTGCAGATTTGTAACTGAAACTGAATGGTCTCTGAGGTTTGTTTGGGTTTACTACTAGTATCGTAATGGTGGAAAAACCGAACCGTGAAGCGATGCTTGCCGCCACTTACTTCGGGGAAAACAGGTAATGACATCGGTAGAGAAAAGCGCAATAGATAGCTCACTTTCTCTTTATCTAGACTCCGTTGAAAAAAACCTTCTGATGCCGTTTCAAAAGATGTTACTGAGCTTCCCCTGATAATTTCAAGCATGAGTGCAGTGGCATTTTTTAGGGGTAGAATATCTGACATCCATTTTTCAATTTGAAAAATTTTTTCATCCTGGCTAAGGTTGCTCCAGAAAAAAAAGCGAGGGAGATCAAATTTATTAATCCCTTTTTGAGAACTACTCTTTTGACGAACCTGGTGAATTAACTCATCAGATTTTATGCAAATTCCTGGATTGTATTCGCGTGATTTTAGGGTGGTTAGACTGCCTTTTATAGTGGCTATCACTTTTTCTAAATTATTTGGATCCACCTGAGGGTTGCCGGAAAAAATGCTAAAAGCATTTGCAGCACGTTCTAACTCCGTTATCAAATCTTTCCTTAGGTCTGAGCGATTAATAAAATCAGATAACTCTATTAACAAACTTACCGTTGCGCCACTTTCTAATTTCTCTCCTGCAGTATAGGTATCAATTTGTGAACAAAAGTACTCCATTCTTAGAAAATTACGAGCTTTTTCATTTATTGGTAACTCATAAGTTACTAGGTTTTCTTGAAGAAAAAAATTTTGGTAGTCGTGACTATTCATTCACGGGACTCAGTTTTTGCGCAAGTTGCTCATACAGCTTATGGAGCCTTTGTATCTCCGTAGACAAACTAATCTGCTGTGATGAGTTATCTATAACATCGTCAGCAATGCTTAGCCTTTCTTCTCTGTTAGCTTGAGCTTTCATTATAGCTGAGACTTGTTCTTTTTCGAGTAAATCTCGACTCATTACTCGTTCCAACTGTTCTTTTTCAGGGCAATCAACTACTAGGATGCGATCGAAATTTTGACGTCGTTCACTTTCCGCTACTAGTGGGATAGAAATAAGACAATATGACATTTTTAAAGATTTAATCTGATTAGAAATTTCTTCTCTGATTTTTGGATGCGTGATTTTTTCTAGTGCTTTTCTTTTGCTTTCGTCAGAAAAAACAACCGATTTTAGTGCCGCTCTGTTCAACGTATTGTTGTCATTAAGAACAACGGTACCGAATTCGCTAATGATTTCCTTAAGACAGGGTTTTCCAGGCTCTACTATTTCCCGAGCTATTAGATCAGCGTCTATAACTTTTATGTCGAACATTGCGGAAAACATATCACAGATATAAGTTTTTCCTGATCCTATGCCTCCAGTGACCGCTACTACATAAGGGTATTGAGGTTGATTTGAGGTCATCTAGTTATCCTGGATTTAGAATTCTACAGATGATTTTACACATAATGTTAGACGAAAGCTGCCTACGGCTTAGTGTTCAAAAAGCATGCGTTAGTTTCCAGTTAATTATTGTCTAGTTTATCCAAATAATTGCGGCCATTCTTCCTGCCGAATCTCCTCGTCTATGAGAGAAGAATTTTCGTGTATTATCAAAAGTACATCTCTCATCAGTATAAATTTCTGAAACTCCAAGCATCTCCAACTGCATGGTTGCGCAGAGCGCAAGATTCAGATGCCATTTTTCGTCAATAAGTTTGAAGCAGGCATGATTAGAAGAGTTAAGAGCAATAAAACGTTGACGTAGAGACTCTCCTATGGGGTAGTGGAGTTGACTAATATGAGGTCCGATCCAGACAATTATTTCTTCTGGTGGCGCGTGGAAAGAAAGAAGGGCATTTGGGACAACTCCCGCAAGTAATCCGCGCCATCCTGCGTGGACTGCAGCTACTTCCTTACCTTTTCGGCAGGTCAATAAGATTGGTAAGCAATCCGCTACTGACACGGCACAAAGTGTATTACGTTCTGATGTTACACACCCATCTGCTAAAATAGGCTTTTCTTTGGTAGGAAACCTCTTAACAGTCGCTTGGTGTACTTGATTAATCCAGACAGGAGGGCTTGGCAGGCGTAAATGTTGGCAAAATTTCTGTTCACTACTCTGGATTAATTGGCGTTCATTGAGGCTTGCACTGTTGTTGGTCAGTAGACAATCGAGGAGTTCAGGAATCTCTGAGAATTTCTCGCTGAAAACTGCCGAAATGTTCTTTGGCGCTGGCCAAAGAGGGCTAAAAAAACCATTCGTTGTTATGATCGTTTTATTGTCCGCGTATATCAAGTTGCCTGTCTCTGCACATCACACCTCAGCTCGGAGATCAGATGGACAAAATCGTCGGGAGGATTGGCAGTGAAAGTTTGTAATTGATCTGGTAACGGGTAGCAGAATTCTAGTTGTTTTGCATGAAGAGCTTGCCGTGTAAATGTTCTAATTGTGTCTTTTAGGTTTTCGTCACAATTCTTGGGCACGATTGGCCTTGCACCGTAGGTAGTATCTCCAACTAGTGTATGGCCCAGCGATGACATGTGGACTCTAATCTGATGGGTCCTGCCTGTTTCTAATCTAACCTCGAGTAGGCTGTGCCGTCTAAATTTCTCTAAGATTGTAAAATGACTGACAGCATGTCTGCCAGAAGGCGCTATGCGCATTTTGGTTCGCTGTCGATGGTCTCTAGCTATCGGAGCATTTACTGTCCCCCCCGATATTGGGACACCATTGACAACAGCCTCATAGACTCTTTTGATTTTTCGAGCAGCCATGCTCTCACTTAAAGAGGTATAGCTATGCTGTTGCCGTGCAACTAAAAGCAAGCCGGAAGTATCCTTGTCAATACGGTGGACAAGTCCTGCTCTCGGCAACATACTTAGTTCTGGATACTTCTCTACTAAGCCATTAGCCAGGGTTCGATCGTGATTACCTGCCCCTGGATGAACAACTAAACCAGCTGGCTTATTGACAATAACGAAGTCGAGGGTTTCCGAGACTATCTCAAATTCTATTTTCTGAGGAATTATTGTATTTTCGACTAGTGTTATTTCGGCTGTAGCTAATGTTAAAACATCACCTTCATGAACTTTAGCTCTCGGCTTTGCGCTTATATTATTTAGGTGCGCTCGACCTAAGACAATTTGATTTTTCAGTATCTCTCGAGAGTACTGTTCGAAAAGTTTTGCAAGAGCTTGATCGAAACGTTGACCGTCTAGTGATTCGGGTACGATTGAGGTTAAGAGTATATCGGACATTTATGAGTTACCTGAATCTTAGAGCCTATTATTTAGTACGTGTATAGTATGTTATTTTCTTCATGTTATTTATAGTAGGATCGGTTAAAATTTTACTGCAGCGCGGCTGCCGGCAAATATAAAAGTATTACTGGGATTCATCATTTATATGAAAAATAAATTGCAAGCCTCTCTGTGGCGCAAAATGATTCTATTTGTCTTCCTGTTGGCGTCGGGGTGTGGATATTTTCAGAGTCAATCAGACAAAGATAAAGAAGAAAGTAAGTGGCCTGAGGACAGACTTTACAACATGGCCAAGCAAAAGCTTGACTTCGGTTCTTGTGGAGGGGCAATTGAGTATTATGAAAAGCTGCAGGCTCGATACCCTTTTGGTGTTTACACACAGCAGTCGCAAATCGAGCTAGCTTATTGCTATTTTCGAACAGATGATCCGATGATGGCGATCACTACAATCGACCGTTTCATCAAACTTTACCCGACCCACGCTAATATGTCCTATGCCTTCTATCTTAGGGGATTAATTAACTTCGGAAGAGGAAAAGGACTTGCTGAGCGTTGGCTTCCCAAAGATGGCTCGCAACGAGATCCTGGAATGTCGTTAGAGTCTTTCAATGATTTTAGTGAAGTTGTTAAGACTTTTCCAGAAAGTGTCTACGTCGAAGACTCTAGATTACGTATGCGGTACCTGCGAAATCAGCTCGCACAGCATGAGGTTAATGTCTCTAATTATTATATGAGGAGAGGCGCATACGTAGCGTCGGCAAACAGGGCTCGATACGTGATAGAGAAGTACCAACAAACTCCAGCTGTCCCAGCTGCGCTAGTATTGTTAGTGAAGTCATATAAGATTCTAGAGTTGAATGATCTCGCGGCGGACGCACTGTCAGTTCTGGAACTTAATTATCCAGACCATCCTCGATTACCAGAGATAAAAGCAGTCTCCGTCGAGTAATTTAAAAGTTCTCTGTTTCTTTGTATTTTGAAGTAATTGGGAACCGTCGATCTCTACCAAATGCTCTGGTAGTGACACGCACGCAAGGAGCGGATTGACGCCTTTTGTATTCATTTTTATCGACCATCGCTGCTATTTTTTTCACAACGGGTAATTCAAAGCCCAGTGAAGAGATTTCCTTTGGTGTCTTGTCGCACTCTATGTACAGCTCTAGAATTTGGTCGAGTAGGTCATAGGACGGAAGTGAGTCCGAATCCTTTTGGTCTGGAGCAAGCTCAGCACTAGGAGGTCGCTCAATGACTCTTGATGGAATAGCGTATGACTGTGTGTTTCTCCATTTAGCTAGTTCGAATACTAATGTTTTAGGTATGTCTTTGAGCGGAGCAAAGCCACCTACCATGTCTCCATAGAGCGTTGAGTAACCCACGGCTACTTCACTTTTATTACCAGTGGTTAGAACCATTCTTCCCGTAGCATTCGACTCAGCCATTAGAATTACTCCGCGGACTCTCGCTTGAATATTCTCTCCAGTCACTCCTTTTGTTTTATTCGGTTCATTGACGTTAAGACATTTCTCGAAAGAATCAACCATTTCATGTATCGGGGTTGTTTGAAAGCTACAATTTAATAATTCTGCCTGTTGGCGGGCATCATCAATACTCATTTGCGCAGTAAATTTTGATGGCATAGAAATCGCAGCGACTCGCTCTGCACCTAGGGCATCGACCGCAACTGAAAGTGTAAGCGCTGAATCTATTCCTCCGGATAGTCCGACAACACAACCTGGGAAGTTATTTTTGTCGACATAATCTTTTACTCCCAAGACTATAGCTTGATAAATTGATTCATGCCGATTAGGCAGTAGTTCAAAGGTACTGGAAAGAATAGGCCCCGTATTTCCACGTATCGCTGTTATTAAAGAAAGTGACTCTTTACAGGCTGGCTGCTGAGATACAACGTTTCCGAGTTCGTTGACCGCGAATGAGGCGCCATCAAATACAAGTTCATCTTGCCCGCCAACACAGTTAAGGTAGATTATAGGCAACTTCGCAGCCTTCGCAGCACGGCCCAAAGCTGCAACTCGCTCTGTGGGTTTTCCTATATGGTAGGGGGACGCATTAATATTGAAAATAATCTCGGCACCTGCGTCTTTGGCTTGCTGTGCAGTGCTAGGGCTCCAGATATCTTCACAGATGCTGAAGCCAACTTTAAATCCCAGAATACTAGCCACACATGGACTTTCTCCGGAGGAGAAGTATCGTTTTTCATCAAAGACTGAGTAATTCGGAAGTTCTCGTTTCCGGTAATTAGAAACGATAGAACCATCGTGCATTAACGCACAGCTATTATATAGAAGACCGTTTTCTTTTTCGGGGTACCCTACAATTACGAACATGTCTGAAGTGTTCTTTGCTATTTCATCAAGAGCAGTTTTTACTTGTCGATGTAATTCCGGTCTCAGAATCAGATCTTCCGGCGGATAACCGGTAATAGCTAGCTCTGGAAAGATAACTACATTAGCGCCAAATTCTGATCGTGCACGATTGATATCTCGAATAATAATTTGACAATTACCTAGGATATCCCCAACACAAAAGTTAGTTTGCGCCATAGCAATTTTTAGGGTTTCGCTCATAGATATAGGCCTAAGTATTAATTGGCTGAATATTAACCTCTATAGCACTACCGTCGAGAGAGGGCTGCTAACGCAGCGCTGTAGCCATTGCAGAGCCCATATCGGACGGTGATCTGACGATTTTGACTCCCGCTTTTTCCAGTGCGATGAATTTGTCATCTGCGGTACCTTTCCCACCCGAGATTATTGCTCCAGCATGTCCCATTCTCTTTCCTGGGGGAGCTGTAACGCCAGCGATATAACCGATCACAGGTTTAGTGACATATTCGCCTATAAATATGGCGGCTTCTTCTTCAGCTGTGCCTCCTATTTCGCCTACCATGATGATACCTTCTGTCTGAGGGTCATCCTGAAAAAGAGCTAAACAGTCAATAAAGCTCATTCCGTGTATAGGATCTCCACCTATGCCTACGCAGGTGCTTTGTCCTAACCCTTCTGCCGTAGTCTGGTGAACTGCTTCATAAGTAAGAGTTCCCGATCTAGACACGATACCAATTCGTCCCGGTTGATGGATTGCCGCAGGCATGATGCCTATCTTGCATTCTCCTGGGGTAATAATACCGGGGCAGTTGGGGCCGATCAATCGAACATCGGGTTGCCTGCTAAGGCTATCTTTGACCTTAAGCATGTCCAATACCGGGATCCCTTCTGTGATACATGCGATAACTTTTATTCCCGCTGAAGCCGCTTCAATAATAGCATCCGCCGCAAACGGTGGCGGGACAAAGATCAATGAAGCATCCGCTCCAGTAGCTGCGACGCCTTCTGCGACGGTATTAAATATGGGCCTCTCTAAATGCTCTTTTCCTCCGCGGTTTGGTGTAATCCCACCAACAATCTGAGTGCCGTATGCTATTGCTTGCTCTGCATGAAAAGTACCTTGCTTGCCAGTGAAGCCCTGCACTAGAACCTTAGTATCTTTATTTACTAATATAGACATTACTTTTTGCCTCCTACAGCACTTACGGCCTTTTCTGCAGCATCTGCGAGATTTTCTGCGCTAATAATCGCTAAGCCACTTTGGGCTAGCATTTCTTTCCCTTCATTCACTTTAGTCCCCTCTAGTCTGACTATGACTGGGACTTTAACGCCGACATCTTTTACAGCGCTGATAATTCCCTCGGCTATGAGGTCACAACGTACGATTCCACCAAAGATATTCACAAGTATGGCTTCAACATTACTATCGGATACGATAATTTTAAACGCCTCCGCAACTCTCGCAGCTGTAGTCCCTCCACCGACGTCAAGAAAATTAGCTGGATTTGCACCGCTTAACTTAATAATGTCCATTGTCGCCATTGCAAGTCCCGCACCGTTGACCATACACGCGATATTTCCATCGAGAGTTACATAATTGAGTTCAAATTCTGCAGCTTTGCGCTCCTTTTCGTCTTCTTGAGAGGCGTCGCGCCAAGCTGCAACTTCTTGTCGGTAGAGAGCGTTGTCGTCGATGGTTATCTTTGCGTCAATAGCGCACAAAGAATCGTCTTCTAATATTGCTAGAGGATTTATTTCAACTAGACTGAGATCTTTTTCATTGAAAAGTAGGTAGAGTCCTTTCAGTATCTTCTGTAGTTCTGCGCGTTGACTCGCTTCTAATCCGAGAGCAAAACCCATTTCTCTGCATTGATGTTCTTGTATTCCTAGTCCCGGCTCAATACTGAATGTGACAATTTTCTCAGGGGTGTTTGCGGCCACTTCTTCGATGTCCATTCCACCGGCTAATGATCCCATGAAAGTAATTTGCCTAGAACCCCTGTCTACGACTGCACCCAAGTAGAGCTCTTTAGCAATATCGGCAGCTGCAGCTATTAGAACGCAATTTACTGGTTGTCCGTCGGGGGCTGATTGCTTTGTAATAAGCTGAGAACCTATTAAATTCCTGGTTATTTTTTCGACATCCGCTAAATCTTTAGTAAACTTAACGCCACCAGCTTTCCCTCTTCCACCAGCGTGAACTTGTGCTTTAACAAGCCATGCATCGCCACCAAGAGCCTTTGCATTTTTAACTGCCTCTTCGGCGGTATGTGCGACTAAGCCATCCTGAACTGGGATTCCGTATTCTGCAAACAACTGTTTTGCTTGATATTCATGTAAGTTCATTTCCGTTAACTCCGTTCCTGATGCAATTGACCTTGCTATAAGGCTCTAATAATACTCTAGAAATATTTGTTAGGCTTGTTTAGTGTCATACAAAATTTGACTATATGCTAAACTTGCAACATATAACCTTGTATAGCCCTAAGTATGGCGATTCCAGCTTGTTTTGTCATTGGAATTTTTGGGAAAAAATATAAAAATTTATTGTAAGAGGGTTTTGCATGTTGATGAGGATGGTCTTGGCGATCTTGATAGCGACTTTCGTTTGTTGGCTATTTAGTGTCCTGCGCAGGCGTCTTATGAAAAAAAGGACATCGATTGCGAATGGTGAGGTAGTTGCGTGTACTTATTGTAGCTTATATGTCCCTTTAGAAGAGAGTATTATCCTCAGCGAGAGACCTTACTGTTCTGCTAGACACGCAGAACTTGGCTCTAAAAAATGAGAAAGATGACCGTTATAGAAACACTATGTGTTGTCGCATTATCGGCTCTTTTGCTACGGATAGTAATACCTTACGTTTAGACAATTTAGCAATGTCCTCGATTCCCGCCGTTTAACTGGTTCGCAAAGCAGTTAGTATTTGCCTAAAGATTTTTGGGTTCGCTGCCACGACATTACCTGTTTGCATATGCGTTTCTCCGCCTTCAGGGTCACCAATGAGTCCTCCCGATTCTTGCACTAGAAGAGCCCCGGCGGCTATATCCCATTGGTGCAGGTCAAATTCCCAGTATCCGTCAAGTCTGCCACAAGCGACATAAGCGAGATCTAAGGCGGCAGAACCGGTACGCCTAATATCGGCGGTTTTATTTAGCAGCGTCGTGAAGCCGAGAAGATAGCGTGGCAGTTTATTTTTGTTCCTTACCGGAAACCCGGTTCCTAAGATCGAAGCATCTAGTTCTGTCCTAGGACTCACTCGGATTCTTTGTCCATTGAGTTGCGCTCCTGCACCCCTCGAAGCCGTAAACATTTCATCTCGGGTAGGATCGTAAATAACAGCTTGTTCTAGCCTGCCTTTGACTTGCAGGGCGATAGAAATCGCATAGCTTGGGAAGCCATGGATGAAGTTGAGTGTTCCATCAATTGGGTCAATGATCCATTTGAAATCGGAGGCACCGGAAGATCCCGATTCTTCTGCTACAATAGAGTGAGAAGGGTAAGCTTCATTGAGGACTTCAATGATGGCTGCTTCTGCCTCGACGTCTGTTTGTGTCACGTAGTCGTTGTGCCCTTTTAATTCGATTTTTAGGTCGTAAAGGCGATTTTGGCCCCTAGAAATAATCGTGCCGGCTCTCCGAGCTGCGCGGATAGCGATGTTAAGCATTGGCTGCATAAGATAATGTCACGTTTTAAAAGAAGTTAGTTTAACCTATTAGTGGACACTGTTATTGAATTACTTTAGCGAAGAATTAGATATTGAAGCGGGTTTGAAGTTGTCTAGATTGCGCATAGTGCTAGTTGGGACTAGTCATCCAGGCAATATTGGTGCAGCGGCTAGAGCTATGAAAGTCATGGGCCTTGATCAACTGCATTTGGTGAACCCAGTCAGATTCCCTGCGATGGAGGCGACGGCGCGAGCAGTTGGCGCAAGTGATTTGCTAGATGGCGCAGAGGTTCATTCAGAGCTGGAGCAATCGATAGAAGGTTGTTCATTGGTTTACGGAACTACAGCTCGGAATAGGCAAATAAATTGGCCGATACTGTCGCCTCGCGACGCTGCTTTAGAAATTGCGCAGACTGAGACACCAGTGGCTATTGTCTTTGGTCGTGAGCAAGCAGGTCTGAGTAATTCCGAACTCGACCTCTGCCAGCGTTCTATATGTATTCCGACTCAAAGTCAGTTTAAGTCTTTGAATTTGAGCCAAGCAGTTCAGATCATGGCATATGAGCTACGTATGGCTCATTTGTCCTCGGAGTCTCAGAAGCAAAGCTCTATAGGTCAAGAAAAGGATCCTCTAGCTACTGCTTCGGAAACTCAACTCTTGAGGACCCATCTTTTAGCAGTAATGGCATTGGTGGGCTACTATGATCCCAGTTACCCTAAGTTATTGGAGCGTAGGATAGGTCGCTACTTGAACTCGACTAATTTACGTCATAGTGAGGTTCAAATTGTTCGAGGTTTCTTGGCGGCTATAGAGCAACGGCTAGGTTCTTCTGCTCTTTGAAAAAAATCTGCGATAGCTTAATTGTCCACAAATAATTCGTTTTCATACTCGACAAGTCGATCCCCTTCAGTGACTTCACCAATTCTATAGGTTTTCTCTCCCGCAGCTTTGAGATAAACCTCTGCCTTGGCAATGGTATCCTCAGGGATGATCAAAACCATTCCTACCCCGCAGTTAAAAGTGCTAAGCATTTCGCCAGAAGAGACTTGACCTTTTTCTTTTAGCCAACTGAATATAGTGGGCGCAGGCCAGCTACTTAGGTTGATTCGGGCACTAAGGCCTTTTGGTAAAACACGAGGTATATTTTTCGTTAGCCCGCCGCCTGTAATGTGAGCTATAGCATTTACTTTGTGTTGCTTTATTAGACTGATAATCGTTTTGACATATATTCGAGTAGGCTCAAGTAGGATTTCTCCTAGCGATTTTTTTTCTAGAACATAGTCATAATTGACACCACTTTTTTCTATAATCTTTCTTACAAGGGAGTATCCGTTTGAATGGACTCCAGATGAAGCCAAACCTAAGATAATATCTCCACTTTTGACATCAGAGCCATCGATTAAATCTTCTCGTTCAACTGCTCCTACACAGAAGCCAGCAAGGTCGTAATGGTCTTTAGAATACATTTGTGGCATTTCTGCGGTCTCTCCGCCTAAAAGCGCCGCATCTGACTGAAGACAACCCTCTACAATGCCTTTAAGCGCCGACTCCGCAACTTCGAGGCTCAATGTTCCTGTCGCAAAATAATCTAGGAAAAATAGAGGTTGAGCTCCTTGTACCACCAGGTCATTTACGCACATGGCTACAAGGTCTATTCCTATTGTGTGATGGCGGTTTAAATCAATCGCAAGAAGTAATTTAGTCCCAACTCCATCAGTGGCAGCGACTATCAAAGGATCGTGAAACCCTGTGGCTTTCAGATCAAAAAGTCCGCCGAATCCGCCTAATCCGCCCATAGCGCCGGTTCTTGCCGTCGCCTCTGCAAGCGGCGCTATATTTGCCACAAATTGTTCGCCGCGCTCGATATTAACTCCCGCGTCGCTGTATGAAAGTCTTTTTTTTGTGGTTTTTTTCATATGCTTTTGGTGTTGCATTTGTGTTGATGTCTACTCAGTTGAGACGCATCAGTAGGATTTATTACATGACGCCATTCAGGAGCCGATCTACACTCGCAACGAGTTTAAGTAAAAGAAGTTGAGAGTAACATATTTTAAAATGTCTGGTTAGAGAGTTCGGCTGAGTTCTGACTAATATTAGTCCAATAGTTGGGGAAGGAATTTCTGTTATGTATAATCGGGGAGCCTTAACTTAATAGCTATTGAAGGCACAGTATGATCCGCTCGACTAATAGAGTGTATCCTATCAGTAGGATAAAAAATTGCGGTTTTTTTTAAAAGGAATTAGATGATGCCTGAATCGGTTAGAGGACCATCTTACACTATGTTCATTGGAATTTTTTTAGCCGCCGCCATACTCATTGTTTATTTGCTGGCACCAGTTTTGTCGCCTTTTTTCTTAAGCGGTATAGTCGCTTATCTCGGTCAACCGATAGTACATTTTTTAGAATGCAGAAAATTGTCTCGGGGTTTCGGTGTATTGACCTTTTTTCTAATCCTCATACTATTCTTTTTCGTTGTAGTGGTAATTATCTTACCTATCTTGCAAGCTGAATTGGCAGCCTTAATAGTTGTGATCCCTGATATCATAGAGAAGCTTCGCGGTAGCTTTTCTGAGCCGGCAAAAACCTTGTTTGGGGCTAATGCAGCGACCTTGCAGTCAGATCAGTTGAAGAACATGTTGTTCGCAAATTGGAGAGAGTTAGGGTCAGTTGCTACTCAGGTGTTCTCAAAGATTGGTCAGTCAGGCCAGTATGTCATTGGGGGTGTTGCATATTTAGTTCTGGTCCCCGTGATAACTTTTTATTTAATGCGAGACTGGAACAAGGTATTGCGCAGCGTGGTGAATATCTGTCCGCAACGATTCGTTGAAGAACTAAAAACGCTCGCCTGCGAAGTGGACGCTGTTCTATCCGAGTTTTTGAGAGGACAGCTCCTAATAATGCTCGTTTTGGGTTTGTTTTATGCGATTGGGCTTCAGATAGTCGGAGTTAAGTACGCTTTCCTTATTGGCTGCATCGCCGGTTTAGTTAGTTTTGTCCCATACTTTGGTGTGATAGTTGGGTTATTGTTGGCGGTTGTCGTTGGGTTTGGGCAATTTGATCATTATTCAGAAATGCTGAAAATTTTTGCGGTTTTCGGTTTGGGTCAATTACTTGAGAGTATGGTATTAAGTCCTCTTCTAGTAGGAGACCGAATAGGCTTGCATCCGGTGTGGGTAATTTTTGCGGTCATGACAGGAGGACATCTCTTTGGATTTTCCGGTATTTTATTGGCTCTTCCAGTGGCCGCGATTACTGTTGTCTTATTGAGACATCTTAGGCTCTGTCAGTTACAGCCCTGATATAATGACGACCATTCAGGAAAGCCCTTGATTTCGCAACTTACGCTCGATCTATATCGTGCCCCCCACCATGAATTTGAGCGTTACATGCCGGGTGTGAATCTGGAAATACTGTCCGCCTTGAAGGCGTGGCGTTCAGTTAGTAGTTATTCTTCTGTTTATCTCTGGGGTGGGCGAGGGACGGGTAAATCCCATTTGCTTGAAGCCGCGGTCAGAGAAGCTAACCGTCTAGATCAGCGCGCCATATACCTGCCGGTTAAAACGATTCTCCCTAATTTAGAAATGATTCTTTGCGACCTTACAGAAGTATCTCTTGTCGCTATTGATGACGTGGATCTATGCTGCGGGATTCAGGCAAATGAGGAAAAACTTTTTCATCTATATAACGAGCTAAAAGAGCGCGGTGGACGGCTGTTACTTTCTTCAACGTCGCGACCAGATGCAGTCGGATTTGACCTGCAAGATTTAACCTCTCGTTTTAGGGAGGGGCTTGTCTATCAATTACGTGAATTGCCAGATGGCAACAAAACAGAGTTACTCGTAAAAGAGGCTAATATTCGTGGCCTTGATCTTCCCCAAAGCACAGTAAATTTCATTATGAGAAATTATAAAAGGGATATGGTATTTTTGATGGAAGTTTTGGCACTACTTGACGCGGCATCTCTTGAGCATAGTCGCTCGCTTACCATTCCATTTGTTAGAGAGTT
>JABISZ010000104.1 GCA_018668255.1 Pseudomonadota bacterium
ATGAATAAACTTTTTTGGGGGGGGCTACCTTAGCCACTTCAGCCACTTCAGCCACTTCAGCCACTTCAGCCACTTCAGCCACTTCAGCCACTTCAGCCACTTCGGCTACTTCGGCTACTTCGGCTACTTCGGCTATTTCGGCTATTTCGGCTATTTCGGGTATTTCGGCTATTTCGGCTATTTCGGCTATTTCGGCTATTTCGGCCACTTCGGCCACTTCGGCCACTTCAGCCACTTCGGCTACTTCAGTATCTTTTTTCGTTTCATTCATCGGCTGAGAAGACACAGTGTCCTCATGACGTCTCAGTTCTTGCTCGGTAAGCGCAAAACCCTCGTCCTTGTCATGACCTTCCAGCTCACCATCCCCAAATGAGTTACCGTCTACAACTTTTTTTGAAGGAGAAGCACTTCTTTCGAGGTCTGTGAGATTTCTCGAAGTTCTCTCCTCACTTCCTCTGATATTAGCCGCCATAGGGGGCTTAGCAGCAGTGTCGGGAGTAATTATTTTGTTACCGTTGTTCTGGACATTGTCGACGTTTCTACCACTATCTCTTTCACGAATAGGTCGTTTATTCTTGCTCTGCTCTCGACTGTCATTAGGACTTCGTAATGGTTTCTTTGTTGCGGTAGTACTCTCAGGACGCTGGCCGACATTAGCTTTCGCTTCTGAGTTTTTAGACGGACTAGGAGTGCGTCTCTCTCTATCATTGCGTGTATTATTCGCGCTCCCCCCTCTTTTTGTTCTCTCTGGCCGCTTATTTGTTCTAGAAGGTTTAGATATCTCATTACGACGAGGTTTGCTCGCCTCAGCTGAAAACAATGTTTTCACTATTGCTAAAAAACGAACTATTAAACTTGTTTTTCGGCCCTTGGGAGACGGCTTTCTTCTCGCGTGCTTTACCCCATCTACTAACGGCTTTTGTATCTTAGCCACCTTGTTATTTGCAGCTTGCATTCCGGTCTTCTCTTCTTCTCGCACCAAACGGTATTCTTCGCTGGTTCCACTTTTACTCCTGTCTTGATCCCTTTCACGCTGTACTTCGAAGTGGGAGGGTGCAAAGCTGTTATTCGGAATTAGCATAACCGACACGGCGTGGCGTACTTCTATAGCCGCGACATCTTGCCTTTTTTCGTTTAATAAAAACGTAGCCACTGGAATAGACACGTTAGCGCTCACAACTGAAGTAGAAGCTTTCATCCCTTCCTCTTCAATTAATCTCAATACGCTAAGGGCAGTAGACTTAATATTTCTCGTGGATCCGATGCCGTCGCAGTTAGTGCATAGCTCGTAACTTGACTCAACTAACGAAGGCCTTAACCTTTGTCGAGACATCTCAAGTAAACCGAAGCGGGAAATCCGACCAATTTGAATCCGGGCTCTATCAATATTGACGGAATCACGCAAACGATTCTCTACAGATCGCTGATTTTTCACGGAGAGCATATCAATAAAGTCGATTACTAGAAGGCCCCCCAAATCGCGCAAACGTAGCTGTCGACCGACTTCTTCCGCGGCCTCCATGTTCGTTTTAAAGGCGGTTTCTTCGATATCACTCCCTTGAGTTGCCCTCGCAGAATTGACATCTACTGTCGTTAGAGCTTCAGTGGGCTCTATCACGATCGACCCACCGCTAGGGAGTCTTATGTTACGGCTGAATGCTGTCTCTATCTGGCTTTCAATCTGATAGCGGTTGAATAGCGGCACGCTATCCTCGTAAAATTTCAATTTATGTAAGTTATGCGGCATAACTTGTTCCATAAACTCAAGAGCCAACTGATGCAGAGCTTTGTCATCAACTAATATTTCTACAATGTCGTTGCGGAGATAATCTCGAATTGCTCGGATGACTAAATTGCTGTCTTGAAAAATCAGGACTGGTGCTGCTCGTTGTACTGAGCTGTCCTCGATCGCGCCCCACAATTGCTCTAGATACTCGAGGTCCCACTGCAGCTCTTCAGTAGATTTACCAACCCCAGCGGTCCTTAGAATAAGGCCCATGTTTTCAGGGATGGTGAGACCACTCATTGCCTCTTGGGCTTCCGCTCGCTCTTCTCCTTCTATTTGTCGGGAGACTCCACCTGCCCGAGGGTTGTTTGGCATCGCTACCAAATATCTCCCTGCCAAGCTTAGAAAGGTGGTTAAGGCAGCCCCTTTGTTCCCACGTTCTTCTTTTTCTACCTGGACAATAACTTCTTGTCCTTCACGAAGCAGTTCTTTAATATTACTTCGGCTATGCAATCCCTTAGCAGAAGCCTTAAAATAAGTTTTAGAAATTTCTTTCAGGGGGAGAAATCCGTGCCTTGATGCGCCGTAGTCTACGAAAGCGGCTTCTAGACTCGGCTCTAGCCGAATGATTTTTCCTTTGTATATGTTTGCTTTCTTTTGCTCTTTCCCAGTCGCCTCAATATCTAGATCGGCTAATTTTTGGCCATCAACAAGCGCTACGCGCAACTCCTCGGCTTGGGTTGCGTTGATCAACATTCTTTTCATTATAATTATCCTGTGTACGAGGCGAGTTGATATGGAGCCCAGACACGCGGATCGAAATTGTTTTTCCCGACATTTGTTTGAAGTCCATTTCTTATTCTCGTCTTCATGCGCAATTCCGTATTGGCTTTTGCGCTAAATTTTTTATGAGTAGGTGCTATATGTACGTCGCCTACGGTAAAATTTCGCTTAAATTTCTGCTCAATCCGGGCCCTTATTACGAATAGTCAAGGTGCCTGTGTTTTAACGCTCAAGAACGTCGATAGCTTGGTGCGAAAATGTTACCATTACTACCGAAATCTATTTTCTATACAAATAGCCCGCTTTTTCACGAAGGGACGTATTTAACGAAAAGTTAAAAACTGAAACTTTAACAAACTGTTAATTTTTCCGGTACGTAAACTATAACAATTACTTCAAAAACAATCAATTACAATGGACACTAAGAATAAAACTAGTTTGGAAACTCACTTTCCAGTTCAAATCGTAGAAGTCGAAGAGGAAGATAGTGGGAGGCGGTTAGATAATTTCTTGTTTGCGTTTTTAAAGCACGTCCCTAAGCAATTGATTTACAAGTTAGTTAGAAGCGGTCAAGTGAGAGTGGATGGAGGCCGGATCAAGCCAAATTTCCGTATTGCATCAGGACAGAAAGTTCGGATCCCGCCCGTACATGCCAATTTAGTAGAAAAGACGGGTGTCCCCTCTAGACGGCTTGAGGAACTTGAAAAAGCTATAAGGCACGAGGATGAGTCCTTCTTAGTCGTTGATAAACCCTCAGGTTTGGCTTCTCATAGCGGGAGTGGAGTTCGATATGGTGCCATCGATGTAATAAGAGAGTTGAGGCCTCACGCCCCTAGAATTGAGTTAGCACACCGGTTAGATAAAGAGACTTCAGGGTGTTTGTTAATAGCAAAAAATCTGCGAGCTTTAAGAGCCTTTCAAGCCGCGAGTTTGGACAGGCTTGTAACCAAGCAATACCAAGCACTTTTGTATGGGGTTTTGTCTTCGCGAGATAAAGTCATTAAGACACAACTGGAAATTAAACGTGGCTCAAATGGAAAGCGCCAATCGATAAAGAGTTCGAACGGTAAAGAAGCCATTACTGTAATAGCCGGTCGAAGAATTGTGGGGAATAATACCCTCGCAACTTTAGTGTTAAAAACAGGCCGGATGCACCAAATTCGTGCGCACACCAAGGAGTTGAACTGTCCCGTAGCGGGTGATGGTGATTATGGTGACAAAGCGTTCAACTCAAAAATGCGTGGGCTGGGCTTATCTAGGCTTTTTTTACACGCAAATCGTTTGGCGTTTGCAAGTGACGGTTACCGGCTGGATATCCGAGTCCCGCTTCCTAGCGAATTAACTGCAGTCCTTGAGAAATTAGCACACCTAGATAAATTAAAAAACAGTTAATTACTGTTACAGTAAATGATAAACACTGAGGAAGAGCATAATGCCATGGATCGACGATAAGAGTGGAACTCCCGAAACCACTAATCCAGGAGCTGATTTAACAAGCTCCGCAGAAAAGCTGGCTGCACTGTATCTAGATGAAAAACGAAAATCTCGACAATGGGGGGGAGCTTTAAAGTTAATCATTCTCTTTTATATTGGCGTTATCCTACTGTCTTTCAGCAGTCTCCGGTTAATTGATTTTCCGTTTTCGAGCAAAAGCATAGCGGCTATTGTTCGTATAGATGGACCGATAATTAGCGGAGGCTTAATTAATGCAACCGACATAAATAATGCGCTCACAGAAGCCTTTGAAAATAGCAACACCGCTGGGGTCATTCTAGAGATAAATAGTCCCGGTGGCAGCCCAGTGCAGGCTGGACGAATATATGACCACATCATCTATTTAAAAGAAAAGCACGATCTGTCTCTTTATGCGGTGGTTGGGGATATATGTGCTTCAGGTGGTTATTACATTGCGTCGGCCGCCGATGAAATCTATGCAGATAAAGCTAGCCTCATCGGCTCTATAGGAGTGAGGATGGACAGCTTTGGGTTTTCAGATGTTCTGGGTAAGACAGGTATCGAGAGACGATCTTTCATTGCGGGAAAAAATAAAGGGTTTTTAGACCCATTTTTGCCCCTTAAGGTGCAACATGCCGAACACGCACAATTGTTAATAGACGAAATACACGAACAGTTTATCTCAGCGGTGAAAAAAGGTCGGGGCGAAAGACTTCACTTAGAGCAAGTTAAGCTGTTCTCCGGCCTAGTGTGGACCGGAGCTAAGAGCGTTGAATTAGGCTTAGTTGACGGATTAGGGACGACTTTATCCGTATCTGAGAGCAATATAGGTGTTGTTGACACAAGAGACTTCACCCGAACCGACGAATCGATGGGAGGTTGGGTTCGGCGCTTAGGTACGACCTTCAACGATGTCGCGGTTTTTTTCAACAGAATGCTTTGAATTGTTTAAATACTTAATTCTCGTAAAAATGAACTGAGGGCAATAAGCGGCAGTCCGACAATAGCAGTTGGATCTTTTGAGGTTAAACTTTCCATTAGGCTTATGCCTAACCCTTCTGCTTTAAACCCACCTGCACATTCATATGCAGGTTCCGACGCGACATAGGTCTCTATCTCGCAATCGTATAGTTTGCGGAATTTTATCTCTGTGCGAACGATTTTTTTCCTGAAACTAAGGTTGTCCGATTTAACGACATAAAGACCAGTTAAAAACACCACTGACTGTCCTGAAAAGCGCTTAAGCTGTTCAATGTTTTTCTGATGCGTCAGTGGTTTGCCCTCGATATTCCCATTATAAATAGCCAATTGATCACTACCAATTATGAGATCTCCCGGACCTTTAAGAACAGCCCAAGCTTTTTCTTTTGATAATCTATTGACTAAGTCTTCAGCGGACTCATGCAGCCGCTGGGTCTCGTCAATATCAGGGTCCCTGATTTCAAACTTGATGTTAAGTCGTTCTAGCAATAGCCGTCTATATGGCGATCCAGACGCCAATACATAATTCAATCCCACAACGACTCCTTATCAGTGTTATTTGTTGTGTGTAAATTACATAATAATTTTTGTTATTCTAACGGACAACAAAATTGTTTATAATCTTTTGAATGGACGCTGAACTCCCCGACGAGATAGATTGTACAAAAAGTACTAGTAGAGCAAAAGAATGGACTGGCCGACTCAGTCTTGACAAATTCAAGAAGCACCGAGATTTTTATCGGATGGAGACTGATCCTGCTTTAAAGGTTATAATAGGAAATCGGCAGGGCGTTTTAAACATAGAAATGTCCCTTTATGTCGTCGTTGAATTAGAATGTCAAAGATGCCTGCGTCCATTCAATGTGAATGTAAACAGGGTAGGCAAATATATCGGGATAGAGGCGGGTAGTGATTATAAAAGCTACTCGCAAAATGACGGTGACAAAGAAATAGTAACTTTGTTGGAAGGAAAGCTCTCTTTAACAAGCTTGGTAGAAGAGGAAATCTTTCTAGAGATCCCTATGATCCCAAAACACTTTAGGGATAAAGACTGTCAGCTGATAGAATCAGCTGAGATGATGGTAAAACCCAAAGCCGAAAGGAAGCCATTTGCAGATTTGGCGAGAATGATAAAAGATACAACAATTAACTAGAGAGTTAGGATAAAAAATGGCTGTACAAAAAAGTAAAGTTACCCCCGCAAGACGTGGCATGCGTCGTTCTCACGATAGTCTGAAAGCAGCTGCTCTTACGGAAGACGTTACAACAGGGGAAATTCATCGCAGGCATCATATCGCTGCGGACGGTTATTACCGCGGGAAAAAAGTGTTAAACCTTAAAGACTGAGTCTAAATGCCTTGAGTGGCTATTTTTTAGCCGACGCCTCTAATCTGTTTAAAAGAAACACCAGGCAAGTTCGGGTGACTAAAGGAATTCCTCATCAAGTTAGACTTTATAAGCTTTTACGTAATGCAAACCATTGTGAGTGATGGGTTCAGGAAGCAGTTTCCACTATGAGAATCAGTGTTGACGCGATGGGGGGAGACTTTGGTCCAAAAGTTATAATACCCTCCTGCGATATGGCGTTATCTTCCCATGACGATTTAGAAATTATTGTCGTAGGAGAAGAAAAAGAAACAACGCCATTTTTTCTAAAGTCGCCTCATCACAAATCCGGGCGCCTAACATTCCACCCAGCTGTGGATAGAGTTGAAATGGATGACAAGCCATCGGTTGCGTTGCGAAATAAAAGAAATTCTTCAATGCGTGTAGCCTTAGATCTACTAAAAGCAGGCGATTGCTGTGCGTGTGTGAGTGCAGGAAATACGGGCGCACTGATGGCGATCGCACGTTTTGTTCTGCACATGCTCCCAGGGATCGACCGCCCAGCGATATGCTCGGCTATGCCCAGCATGTCGAATCCGACCTATGTACTGGATCTCGGGGCAAATATTGATTCAAATGCTGAAAAGCTTATTCAGTTTGCTGTTATGGGATCAGTGTTAGCTCAAAGTTTAGGGAAAAGAGAATCTCCTAGCATCGCTCTGCTAAATGTTGGGGCGGAAGAAATAAAAGGAAACGAGGTAGTCAAAAAAGCGGCTGCTTTGATGGAGCTTACGACTCTAAATTATGCAGGTTATGCTGAAGGAAACGATATTTTTAATGGCAAATTTGATGTCATCGTATGTGATGGATTTGTCGGCAATATCGCTTTAAAGTCGAGTGAAGGGGTCGCCCGTATGCTTAGTACACTAGCCAAAGAAGCTTTCAATAGAAATTTCTTTACAAAGTTAGGAGCGTTGTTTGCAATGCCTAGCTTAAAATATTTGAAAGACAGAGCAGACCCTGGGAAGTATAATGGCGCGAGCTTGTTGGGTCTGCAGAAAACTGTTGTTAAAAGTCATGGTAGCGCAGACGCCAAGTCTTTCGTGCGAGCCATTGAGGTTGCGTTAGAAGAAAGTAGGGCACAGGTTCCTCTTAAAATAAGTGAACTCTTGAAATGCACGCTAGCTGCGAACGAGCTGAACAATGACTAATCTTTTAAGTAGAGCCAAAGTTGCCTTTGTTTTTCCAGGCCAAGGTTCTCAGTCCTTAAAGATGATGAAGCAGTTGAGGCACGACTTTCCACTAATTGGTGAGCGATTTGAGATCGCTTCCGAAATATTAGAATTTGACTTGTGGCAGTTAATTCAAGAAGGGCCATTAGAATCGCTAAATATGACCCAAAACACTCAGCCAGCCTTGTTGGCTGCTAGTCTAGCCACTTGGGATGTTTGGATTAGTTTGGGTGGGGTTAGACCGCAAGTTTTAGCGGGCCATAGCTTTGGAGAGTATACAGCTCTTGTCTGCGCTGGATCTTTAGACTATCGAGATGCTGTGGCATTAGTGGCTGAAAGAGGGCGATTAATGCAGCTTGCCGTGGCGGAAGGGACAGGCAGTATGGCGGCTATTCTTGGCCTTGAGGAAAAACTCTTGAGAAAAGCTATCGACAATAATGCTCAAATTGGTAGCTGTGATTGTGCAAACTTCAATGCTGGCGGGCAAATTGTAATTTCTGGAGAAAAAGCAGCAGTTTTGGCGGTTTGCGATGAAGCCAAAGTGCTAGGTGCAAAAAGGGCTATAGTCCTTCCTGTAAGTGTCCCCGCTCATAGTCGGCTGATGATTAAGGCTGCAGAGCAATTTTCAGAAACCTTGTCTAAAGTCGACATTATCGCGCCCAAAATACCGTTAATTCATAATGTCGATGTGGGTTTTCATGAAAAACCTGAGGATATAAAAACAGTATTAAAGAAACAACTCTATTCTCCTGTGAGATGGACAGAAACTGGTGAGAAACTGGCGCAGCTTGGATGCGAGTTAGTGCTTGAGTGCGGACCAGGGAAAGTTTTGTCTGGTTTGATGAAAAAAATAAGTCAGAATATGGACATACGCTCGTTGTCATCTCGAGAAATCATGGAGACTGAAATTTATCATGCGGAAAGGATTATGAAATGAGTAAGTGTGGATTAGCCCTTATTACAGGGGCAAGCCGTGGTATCGGGTTAGCTATTGCAAAAAAGCTGATAGGTGAGGGTTACGCCGTAATTGGGACGGCCACCAGCGAAAGTGGAGCTAATTTTATAGAAAAAGAGCTAGGGGAAGACGGCGTTGAGGTGCACGGGTTAGTCCTTAATGTGTCGAATAAAGCAGACATAGAGACATTTCTCAAACAATTGACGGAAAAACAGCTAAGCCCTTCGATTCTAATCAACAATGCAGGAATTACTCGCGACAATCTTTTGCTTCGAATGAAAGACGAAGAATGGAACGATGTAATCAATGCTAATCTCAATTCAATTTTTTTACTAACGAAGGGATTGATTAAGCCTATGATAAAGGCGCGCTTTGGACGTATTATCAGCGTCACTTCAGTAGTGGGCGGCTCAGGTAACGCTGGGCAGTCGAACTACTCTGCTGCTAAGGCTGGAGTGATAGGATTCACTAAATCCTTAGCTAGGGAAGTTGCAAAAAGAGGAATCACAGTAAATGCGGTTTCTCCTGGATTCATCAACACCGATATGACCAAAAAGCTAACTGACACACAAAAAGAAGCTACATTATCGCAAATACCACTCGGTAGAGTGGGTGAAGCCAGTGAAATAGCCGCTGCGGTGTGCTTTTTAGCATCTAACGAAGCGGGATATATTACAGGGGAAACACTCAATGTTAACGGCGGGATGCAGATGATCTAGCAAATAAATGCTAGAAGGTATCCTTATTAGTAATAAAGTGGCTTATAATGTTGACGGATTAACAACAACCATAAACTTGCAGTTTATTCGCTTTTCACTACACTATCACCCGCCACCAATGAGGTGGCTTACAACTGGAGGAATTTCCTACAATGAGTACAGTCGAAGAACGAGTTCAAAAAATAGTAGTCGAACAACTCGGAGTAAAAGAAGAGGATGTTAACAGTTCAGCGTCTTTCGTAGATGATTTAGGAGCAGACTCCCTTGACACTGTGGAGCTCGTAATGGCTCTAGAAGAAGAATTTAAAACTGAAATTCCTGACGAGGATGCGGAAAACATTACTACAGTTCAGCAAGCGGTCGACTATATAAACGCCCATGTATAGCAGGCGTCTTTTATAAGATGACTATATTCACTCGTACTGGTAGGCTTGGATTCCAGCTTCCAATCGGGCTAAAAAAAGAAACAGAAAAAGGGAAATAGTTTGAACCATAGAGTAGTTGTCACAGGGTTAGGTTTAGTTGCTCCCAACGGCAATACACCAGCAGACTCATGGGCTAACATAGTCGAAGGAGTGAGTGGGATTGCTCCAATTGAATCCTTCGACGCCTCTAAGTTTGCGACGCGGATAGCTGGAGAAATAAAGAACTTTAATATCGGCGACTACGGTGTATCTGTTAAGGACGCCAGGAAAATGGATCCGTTTATCCATTATGGTTTAGCTGCAGCAATACAATCTATCAATGATTCTGGGATTGAAGTTACTGAAGCCAATGCTGCGCGTATCGGAACAATTATTGGCTCCGGAATAGGAGGCTTGCCCGGAATCGAAAAAGGCTACCAATCATTTTTAGATGGTGGCCCTCGCAGAATTTCTCCTTTCTTCGTGCCGAGTAACATCATAAACATGGTGTCAGGACACCTATCCATAAGATACGGTATAAAAGGAGTCAACTATGCAGTTGTGTCAGCTTGCTCGACGGGAGCCCATTGCATAGGCTTGGCTGCCAGGACTATAGAAAGAGGAGAGCAAGACGCAATAGTAGCTGGTGGTGCTGAGTATTCGACATGCCCTACAGGTATTGGTGGCTTTGCCTCCGCTAAAGCGCTATCAACCCGAAACGAAGATCCAACTGCTGCTAGTAGGCCATGGGACGCAGATAGAGATGGGTTCGTGTTGAGTGATGGAGCGGGTGTGGTAATGCTGGAATCGCTGGAGCACGCAGAAGCTCGCGGAGCATATATCTACGCAGAGCTGATCGGATTTGGAATGAATAGTGATGCGCACCATATGACAGCGCCTTCGCCGAATGGTGCCGGTGCAGCCGACTGTATGAGGCTTGCTTTGAATGATGCGAAGATAAACTCTGACGAAGTGAACTATATCAACGCGCACGGCACATCTACCCCTGCAGGGGATCTAGCCGAGACTCAAGGCGTGAAATCAGTGTTTGGAGAACACGCCGAGAAGCTTGTTATGAGCTCGACTAAGTCTATGGTCGGTCACATGTTAGGAGCGGCTGGGGGAGCGGAAGCAATCTATTCCATTCTAGCTTTACGTGATCAGATAGCACCTCCGACAATCAACTTAGAAAACCCTGATCCTGCTTGTGATTTGGATTACGTGGCCAATGAGGCACGTAAAATATCAATTAAAATCGCACTTTCCAACTCATTTGGTTTTGGTGGAACAAACGGAACTTTAGTTTTTAGAGGACTATAGGCTGTCATTTCATCATCGAGTCAACTTCTTTCTCTAATTTTTTAAAAAAGGGGAAAGGGTTAGAAGATTTTGGGGTTATTGAGATATTTAAAATCTGTAACGATTCGATGCCTATTTGTCGTAGGAGTGTGCTTTTTCGGTTATGGATTATTTGTAAATTATAGCCTGCAACAGAAATTCCAACTCAATAATCCTGTTATTTTCGAAATATTTCCCGGTGAAGGAATGGGGACAGTAGCCCGTCGACTTAAACAAAAAAAACTTATTACAACGCCCATCCCACTGATTATCCGAGCTCGTTTATTCAGTTTCAGACAGAACATTAAAGCGGGCACTTACGAGATACTAATTACCGACACTGCTGAATCTTTTCTCTTGAAAGCGATTCACGGCACCACGAAAAAATTTAGCGTGACACTAAAAGAAGGTTGGTCCTTCGCAGACTTTGTTGACGAGTTAAACGATGCGCGGTATCTGATTAAGAACGACCGGTTAGAGAAGATTAAAATTAAAATCCTGGACAGTTTTTTACAAGAGTTAAATATAGATGCTCTCTCCTACGAAGGATTGTTTTTCCCAGACACTTATTTTTACGAATCAGGCGACACACAGCTAACTGTTTTACAGATGGCAGCCAAGAAAATGATAAATACCCTGGTTTTACGCTGGCGAGAAAGGGAATCTGGACTGCCTTACAAAAACATGTATGAAGCCCTTACAATGGCTTCTATTATTGAGAAAGAGTCAGCGGTGGCTCTAGAATCTTATATCATTTCAGGTGTTTTTTTGAAAAGATTAGCATCAGATATGAAACTTCAAGCGGACCCTACTGTGATTTATGGCCTTGGACAAGAATTTAAAGATAAACTCACTCACTCTGGTTTAAAAAAAGATACCGCCTATAATACATATACAAGGAAGGGACTGCCGGTTACGCCAATAAGCTCCCCAGGGCTAATATCAATAAAAGCTGCGTTAAATCCAGCTAAAACCAACTACCTTTACTTTATGGCAAAAGGAGACGGCTCACACCAGTTTTCCACAAGTCTGAAAGAACATAACCTTGCTGTTGAGAGATATCGGAAAAAGACTCATGTTGAATAGTTTGTTTATCACATTAGAAGGTATCGAGGGAGTCGGGAAGACTACTGCAGTTGAGACCGTAGCCTCTACAATGATCTCCATCGGTAAAGATGTTCTGATTACTCGAGAACCTGGGGGAACCTCTATAGGTGAACAAGTTAGAGAAATATTGCTATCTCGCAAAAATGAGTGCATCACTCCAACAACGGAACTTTTACTTCTACTCGCTGCACGAAATCAACATTTACAAGAAGTCGTTATTCCTGCTTTAGAACTAGGAAAGTGTGTGATCTGTGACCGATATATTGATGCAACCTTTGCATATCAAGGTGCAGGCAGAAAGCTTGGTGATGCTCTTGTGTCTCAGGCTAATGCCCTTATTCCAGATCTGGCGATGCCTGATCTTACGATTCTTTTAGATGCCACGCCCGAGCTTGGATTAAAACGTGTCGAAATGCGTGGCCTATCTGATAGATTCGAAATTGAGTCCAACACTTTTTTCGAAGACGTACGTGGTTGTTATCTACGCAGAGCATCTGAACAACCTCAGCGTATTCTTTTAGTCGATGCGAGTAGAACCTTAGGCGAGGTCACTGCTGAAATAAAAAACCATCTGATGGACAAGTTTTTGTGAACGGCATATATCCTTGGTTTGAAGATCTATACCGTAAAATACATTTATATAAAGACCATGAGAAGCTGGGGCATGCCTATTTAATCTTAGATCATGAAGGGCTTGGAACTAGTAATTTTTGTTTTTTTTTGGCGCAATCCCTTCTATGTCAAGCCGACAATAAAAGCTCTACGTGGGAGGACACTTGTCAGTGCCAGAGCTGTGGGATTTTCAAGTCAGGAAATCCTGACTTTCTTTTGGTAGAGCCTCGAGAAGAGGGGAAGCAAATCACGATTGAGCAAATTCGGAAGGTCAGTCATTTTTTTAGCTTAAAATCGCACTACGAAGGGCAAAAAATTTGTGTAGTTAACTCCGCGGAGTCTATGAACACAAATGCTTCTAATGCTTTATTGAAAATACTCGAGGAGCCGCCGAAAAATGCCTTAACCATTTTGCTAAGCCAATCTGTCGGTCTTATAGCCCCAACGGTCCGTTCCAGGTGTCAAATCATGAAAGTACCAGAGCCCAGCCAAGACGAAATTATGGCTCTATTGTCTCCGAATGAAAAGAATTCATTCCTTCTAGAACGAACAGGCGTTAGCTATTTCGGAAATTCATTTGTCGGTCAAGATCAGCTTAAATCTTCTCCTAAAGAATTAGATTCTTTAATAGAGGATCTTCATACACTAGCTATGAAGGAAGGTTGTCCCGTATCCTCTGCTAAGAAATATTCAAATTGGAAATCAAATGAGTTCTTCAATTCAATAGAACTTTTAGGTAGGCATTTGATCTTGATGTCTTATGGTCACGAGCTTAAAAAGCTACAGCTCAGTACTTTGGCTAAAAAGAATTTTTCAATACTGAGCCAAGCATTACCCAGCGATTTTGTTTTTGAATTAATTGCTGATATCAGCGTACAAAGGAATTTGTTCAGCAGATCCCCAAGTGTTAGATTTCTTGACGCAATAGAAACTATTTTTGTGCAATGGGTTATTAAAACGCGCAGAAGTAGCTAAGAAAACTCGGCTGCAGAACACTTGTATTGTGTCGCATAGCCGATACTCTCGATATACTGACATATGAACATCTATAAGGAAAAAAATTATGGGACTGGTTGATTCTCATTGCCACTTACCTTTAGTCGTTGACGACTCTTCGGGTACGGATGGTGTCGTAGAAAGAGCCTTACTTAATGGAGTGGAACACATGCTCTGTGTTTCAGTAGATCTTGAGACTTTTCCAGGTGTGTTAACTACAGCTAAAAGGCATCCTAGTGTCTCAGCTTCAGTCGGCGTACATCCTAATAAAGATACTGGGTGTCGAGAACCTGAGATAGATGATTTGTTACAACTCGGAACGAATGACAGTGTAGTGGCGATTGGAGAGACAGGGCTAGACTACTATCGGAACGAGGAAGATCCAAAGATTCAAAAAGAAAGATTAATTAAGCATATTGAAGCAGCCAAACAACTCTGCAAGCCACTTATAATACATTGTCGCGAAGCAGCTGAAGACCTCATTAACGTATTAAGAGAAGAACGCGCAGACCGGGTTGGTGGTGTGATGCACTGTTTTGTTGAGAACTGGGAAACAGCTCAAGCGGCATTAGATTTAGGATTTTTAATATCTTTTTCTGGAATTGTCACCTTCAAAAATGCCGTCCAATTAAAGGAAATAGCAAAAAAAATACCGTTAGAAAAAATTTTAGTAGAGACCGATTCTCCTTGGTTGGCTCCTATACCTTACCGAGGGAAGCAAAACGAGCCCGCTTATGTCAAAAATACCGCTGAGTACATTTCTGCGCTACGCGATGAAAATTTCAATGATTTCTCTGCCGCTACCACTGATAACTTCTTTCGGTTATTTGTTAATGCAAAACGAGAATCTAAGCTTAATTAACAAGTTTCCCGCTAGATTAAAAGTGTAGGTACAAAGATAAGGTGATAGTCCACAGCAACTATTATATAATCTTGCGCGAATCAACAAGCGTCCATTATCCCAATTTTGACAGGAGTGATTTTCATGGGTTCAACGGGGAAAGAGTTTCGTAAGCTGGTTGCTGAGCACCCACCACTTCAAGTAGTGGGAACAATAAATGCCTATACCGCGATGATGGCAAAAAGAATAGGGCACCAAGCAATCTATCTATCTGGCGGCGGCGTTGCTAACGCGTCTTATGGGTTACCCGATTTAGGGATGACTTCTTTAGACAATGTGATCGAAGATGTTACGCGAATTACGGCAGCTTGCGATCTACCCCTTTTAGTCGATGCTGATACAGGTTGGGGTGGTGCATTTAATATATCTAGAACTACCCGCGGGATGATTAGAGCAGGCGCTGCTGGCATGCACATAGAAGATCAAGTGTCACAAAAACGCTGCGGCCACAGACCCAACAAGGCGATAGTTTCTTCAGCTGAGATGGTAGATCGGATTAAAGCTGCTGTGGATGCCCGAACAGATGAATCCTTTGTGATTATGGCTAGGACGGATGCTTTAGCTTCCGAAGGATTAGAAGAAGCCTTAGACCGATCAAACTCCTTCGCCGAGGCAGGAGCAGATATGATTTTTGCAGAAGCCGTCACTACATTAGAACAGTACGAGACTTTTTGTAAGAATTTAGATGTTCCCATACTAGCGAACATCACAGAGTTTGGGGCTACACCAATGTTTAACTTGGAAGAGCTAGCTGCTGTGGGTGTCGGGTTAATACTTTATCCACTAAGCGCGTTTCGGGCTATGAATAAGGCTGCAGAAAACGTATATAAAAGCTTATTAGCAGACGGTAACGCTAAAAAAGTGCTCGATACTATGCAAACTCGCAGCGAACTATATGACTATCTTAATTATCACGACTTTGAGCAGAAGTTAGATGAGTTGTTTGAAGCTAAATAAACATACCTTACTTTATATTTAAATTTGTTTACGGGGAATGTCCGATGACGGAGAAGAAAAAACTGAGTGGTGCTGGCTTGAGAGGTCAAAGTGCAGGAGAAACAGCCTTATGTACGGTAGGCAAGACTGGCGCAGGTCTCACCTATAGAGGATATAGCATAGAAACACTGGCAGATAATGCGAGTTTTGAGGAAGTAGCGTATATGCTTCTATATGGGAAGCTACCGAATGCCGCCGAACTGGCACAGTACAAAACCCGACTAACTGGCATGCGAGAGCTTCCAGAACCATTAAAGGCATGTTTAGAATTGATACCAGCGTCTGCGCACCCGATGGATGTAATGCGAACGGGATGCTCGATGCTAGGTAACTTGGAAACTGAGGGGCATTTTTCCGAACAGATAGACAAAGTCGACCGCATGTTAGCCTTGTTCCCCTCCATAATAACTTATTGGTATCGCTTCAGTCACCAAGGTGTTCGGATTGAAACGGCAACCGACCACGATTCTATAGGTGCTCATTTCTTATACTGCTTGTTAGGAGAAGAACCGTCTGAGTTACATACTCGTGTTATGGATGTTTCCCTAATTCTTTATGCAGAGCATGAATTCAACGCGTCAACATTTACAGCTCGTGTCTGTGCTTCAACCTTGTCGGATATCCATTCGACTATTACTGGTGCTATAGGATCACTTAGAGGACCCTTACATGGTGGCGCCAATGAAGCGGCGATGGAGCTAATTGAACAGTGGGCAAGCCCAGAAGAGGCTGAAACGGCTTTGATGAAAATGCTGGCAGACAAAGCAAAAATTATGGGCTTTGGCCATGCTATTTATACAGATTCAGATCCACGAAATGTCATAATTAAAAAATGGGCGAAAAAGCTATCTGAGACGGTCGGAGATAAAGTTTTATACCCCGTCTCGGAGAAAGTAGATGAGGTTATGTGGAGAGAGAAAAAACTATTTCCTAATGCTGATTTCTATCATGCCTCTGCTTATCATTTTATGGGGATCCCAACTAAGTTATTTACCCCTATATTTGTCTGTTCCCGCCTAACCGGTTGGGCGGCGCATGTTATGGAGCAACGTTCTAATAACAGGATAATAAGACCTAGTGCAGATTACACTGGTCCTGAGTCCTCAAATTGGGTCGATATCCAAGACCGAACTTAAATTTATTTTTTTAATTACTGTAAAGTATGGAGAGCTTGATGAGCGCCAATGTTGATTTGACTGACCGACCAAACCCAGACCAAGAATTAATTGATATCGCAATGTTTGTAGCTGACTACGACATTGATAGCGATATAGCCTATGAAACAGCTCGAAATTGTTTAATGGATACCCTTGGGTGCGGTCTTTTAGCACTGCGTTTCCCTGAGTGCACTAAACATTTGGGGCCAATAGTTCCTGGAACGACTGTTAAAAGCGGGGCACGCGTCCCTGGCACCTCACATGAAATGGATCCGGTGAAGGCAGCCTGGGACATAGGTTGCATTATTCGTTGGCTAGATTATAACGATACTTGGTTAGCTGCTGAATGGGGGCATCCTTCAGATAATCTAGGTGGAATCCTAGCCATAGCCGATTATTTGAGTCGCGTAGCCGTGTCAGAAGGGCGACAACCTTTAATGATGAGAGACGTGTTAACAGCGATGATCAAAGCTCATGAAATCCAAGGTGTATTGGCCTTAGATAATAGTTATAACCGAGTTGGCTTGGACCATGTGCTGTTAGTCAGGGTAGCAACAACAGCTGTTGTCACAAAGATGCTCGGAGGTACTAAGGATCAGATTGTAGATGCTGTTTCTCAAGCTTGGGTTGATGGTTGCTCGCTAAGAACATATAGGCATGCCCCAAATGCAGGATCTAGAAAGTCTTGGGCCGCAGGAGATGCGACTTCGCGCGGCGTAAGACTTGCTATGATGACGATGAAAGGTGAGATGGGTATCCCTACCGTCTTAAGTGCTCCAACGTGGGGATACTACGATGTCCTGTTCAAAGGAGAGAAATTTAAGTTTCAACGTGACTATGGGAGTTATGTAATGGAGAATATTTTATTCAAAATCTCTTTTCCAGCCGAATTTCACGCCCAGACGGCAGCTGAAGCCGCCGTCATCCTTCATGGGCAAGTCAAAGACCGAATAGATGAAATAGAAAAAATACAAGTAACGACGCATGAATCTGCGATACGAATCATTTCCAAGGTTGGTCCTATGGCGAACCCTGCTGATAGGGACCATTGTCTGCAGTACATGATCGCCGTGCCATTGTTATATGGTGATCTAGTCGCGGAACATTACGAAACAAGTTTTCATGAATCCGATAGCCGGATTGATGTTCTACGAGACAAAATGGAGGTGGTAGAAGATGCTCGCTACTCTGCCGAATACCATGATGTGGATAAGCGGTCTATCGCTAACGCTATCCAAATACATTTTAAAGACGGGACCTCTACTGATAAAATCGAAGTAGAGTACCCCATCGGTCATAAGAGGCGGAGAGAGGATGGTATTCCTTTGTTGGAAAATAAATTTAGTAATAATCTACTGACGCGCTTTCCGAGTTGGAAATGTCAGCAAATCATGGACCTGTGCTTAAGCCAAGATAAACTTGAGTCTAAGCCAGTAAATGAATTTATGGATCTGTTCGCCATAAATTAATTGCTACGTTGTTTTAATAAATAGGGGCTGATTGAACTACAGCTCCTTAATTTATTTGACTAAATCTACAACCCAAAACCCTGCGAGCATGGCGCAAACAAAAGTCATTGTCCCGGTGCTCAGAGAGCTCACAGCTGTGAGAGCAGGTCCAGGACAAAACCCAACTAATCCCCAGCCCATGCCGAACATACAAGCCCCCAAAAGAAGCTTAGCGTCTATAATACGCACTGTTGGTAGAAAAAAACTGTTGTCTAAAACAGGAGAGTTTCGCCGTAAAATTAGCTGATATCCTACAGTCGTTGTAACAACAGCTGTCCCCATAACAAATGCCAAAGTAGGATCCCAATTTCCAAAAATATCTAAAAAACCCAGTACTTTCAAAGGAAGCGTCATCCCGGATAGTATTAGCCCGAGTCCAAAAACTATACCAATAAAAAAATATGACAAAATTTTCATAGCTGTCCCAGCTCCCATATATGTTGAGTTAGATACACCGTGGCGATGGCCGTCGTCATGAATACGATTGTGGCGACAAGAGAGCGCTTGGAGAAGCGTGATAGCCCGCAAACACCATGACCGCTCGTACAACCATTACCAAGACGTGTTCCAACTCCAACCAACAAACCTGCTAGAGCAAGAATTTTTAGATCTGTTACTGGGCTGTCAGCAAGAGCACCTGGCATCATTGTGAATGTAACCCAACCTGCCAAAAAAAGTCCACAGACAAAGCTAATAGAATATTTCCGAGAATAAGACTGTCCAGAAATAATATTGGCGGTGATACCGCTGATGCCCAAAACACGCCCATTTAACAACAACAAAAGAGTTGCCGCGAGACCGATGGTTGCTCCACCGAGGATCGCAGCCGAATATTGTGAGATGTCCATACATTTCCCCTTTCTAAAAGTTTATAAAATAGTTGGCCAGCGCTTTCCGCGTATTAGCGCCTTCCAATAAAGAACAGGCATTAAGTATTTTTTCAAAAGATACATCGAAAGCCGCTCTTTTGCCTGATTGAAAGGAAAAGTTTCGCGTGGCTCTAGCTGGTAGTCAAATTCAGCTAATACTGCACTATTATATCCAGTTATTAATGGACACGAACTATAGCCATCATATTCAGCACTCAGGTTTCTCCGGTTTATATGTGAGAAAAAATTATTTTTAAGTACCGGCACTTGCGCCCGTATAGCTGCAGCTGTTTTGGAAGTTGGTAAGCTACTAGCATCTCCCAGACTGAAAATATCAGGATAAACATCATGCTGTAGTGTTTGCGCGTCGACGCTAACGAAACCGGATTCATTTCCAAGACCGCTGTCTTTTATAAACTTGGGGGCACTCATAGGAGGTGTTACGTGAAGTAAGTTATATTTTTCACAACGAGTCTCACCAGTCTCCGTATTAGTAAAAATGGCTTGTTGAGATTCGCCGATAACTGCAGTCAAGTTCCAGTTAAATTGTGTGTCAATATGTCTGTCTTCACATATGCGATCCAGTGTCTCTTTATATTTTTTGACTGCAAATATAGATTTTCCTGCACAGAAATATTTGACGTCTATGTTGTTTCGAATAGATTTTTTCCTAAAATAATGCTCTGCTAAATACATTATTTTCTGGGGAGCTCCAGCGCATTTTATCGGTGGGGGAGGAAACGTAAAAATAGCATTCCCTTGTTCTATACTTTGAATTGCATTCCAAGTGCTATCGACAGTTGCATAGCTATAGTTACTACAAACTCCATTTTTACCCATCGCAGCCTCTAAACCAGTAATTTTACTCCAGTCGAGATTTAGGCCGGCCGCTATGATCAAATAGTCATATGACGTCGTCATTGCGTTAGATAACTGAATGGTTTTCCCTGCAGGGTCAATACTTTGAACAGATTCTTGTATCCATTTAGCTTTTCGTGGAATCAGTGCTTTCGTTAGACCTTGAGTTCGTTCTTTAGGAAACAATCCTGCACCGACCATCGTCCATTGCGCCTGATAATAATGGTTCGCAGATGGGTCAATTATCACCACATCTAATTCATGGCGGCTAATGCAAGATAATATTGAGCTAGCGATAGCTAAACCGCCTGTACCGGCTCCGACGATAACTAAAGTTTTATTCATCTATCATCACGTTGGAATTATAAAAATGGAATTATAAAAAAAAATCGTACAGATCTCCTTTGGTTTAGTGATTTTTACTTGCTGTTTTCCAGCGTTTTGTAACTTTCTATCAATGAGCTAGAGACGAAATAATATCTCAATAAAGACCAAATATTTTTGTCAATTCAATAACGCTAAATAAAATTGAAAATATTATTAAAAACCAACCAAATATTAACTTAAAATGCGCGTTTTCAATTTTTGTACTTAACCACGCACCTGAAAGACTCCCTATGCAACAGAAAACTGTTAAAACTGAGGCATATTGCAAGTCAAAGGGAGTATGTTGGGCATAGCCGACTAAGCCAAAAGAAGCTTGTCCAGCGACAATGCATAAAGACGTCCCAATAGCTAAAGTGGGCGTTATTTTTGCTAGAAGTAATAGTGCGGGGACAATCAAGAACCCTCCACCAACACCAATTGTCCCCGTCAGAAGGCCGATGATTAAACCACTGAACAAAAGAAGAATCGATTTTACCAATGAGCGGTCTGATTCGGAAGGTTCGGAGTTTGTCGTTTTGGAGAATGCTAACTTTAGCCCCGATAATAGCATCAGTAAATAGAACACAGTCAAGATCAAATTGTTGGGTAAATACGCGGCCATAGAGCCGCCGATGAAGGCACCAAGCATTGCTGGGAGGCCAAAAATAAGTGCTAACTGCCAGTCTATAGTCCTATTGCGCACATGAAAAATTAATGCCACCAAACTTGAAGAGGCGACTACAAAGAAAGAAATTATGATTGCTTCTTTTAAAGGCAGATGTCCTACGTAAAGGAGTAAGGGGACGGTAAGAATTGAGCCTCCGGCACCAATCAGCCCCAAGGTGAGTCCTATCAAGAGTATTGCTAAAGCGACAGGTATTGTCATAATTGTTAATCTCTTTGAACTAATGGTTTTTTTGATATTATACTAATATAGAATATATATATATCTTTATTGCATATATGCTATATTACATGTGCTGTAATGAACAGTGTGCAGTGAGTACCTGCCAGGAGCTGAGTATCATATGTCTGAGGCTAAAGACCTATCTCGACGAAATTTTTTAAGAAAAGCTAGCCTGGTAAGCGGTGGGGCTTTAATGACAAGCAGTCAGCTTTGGGCTAATGAGAACATACCCAACACTCCGCCTAACGTGCCCTCGTGGATGCGTAAAACAGGTAAAACAGTGGGAGCTGCTCCTTACGGTGTACCATCACTGCACGAGAGCGATATCGTTCGTAAAACGGTGCCTTGGTTAACAGCGTCGCCTATCTCTTCTGTAAGCTTTTCTCCTTTGCACGCGTTGAAAGGTATCATCACTCCAAGCAGCCTGCATTTTGAGCGTCATCACTCGGGCGTTCCCGATGTGTCACCTGATGAACATCGTTTGATGATCCATGGCCTTTGCGACAATCCTTTGGTCTTTGACATGGACGACTTGGCACGATTCCCGTCCGTCACTGAGATACGCTTCATTGAATGTCCCGCAAACGGGGGGATGGAGTGGCGTGGCCCACAAATGGAAGCCCTGCAATTTACCCATGGGATGTTAAGTTGTAGTGAGTGGACCGGCGTTCGGTTGTCAACATTGCTCGCTGAGGTTGGGGTTAAAAAGGCCGCTAAATGGATCCTGGCAGAAGGTGCCGACGGGGCAGCGATGGGCCGGAGTATCCCAATTGAAAAAGCGTTAGATGATGTAATAGTAGCTTATGCACAAAATGGGGAAATGATCCGACCTGAGCAAGGTTACCCAATCAGGTTAGTAAATCCGGGCTGGGAAGGAAACACTTCAGTTAAATGGCTTCGTCGGATCGAGTTAGGAGACAAACCCTGGCATCTGAGAGAAGAGACATCAAAATATACAGACGTGATGCCCGATGGTAGCGCGCGTCAATTTACTTGGGTACAAGAAGCGAACTCAGTAATTACCTCAATTTGTCCAGAGAACCCATTGAAAAATAGAGGTTTTCATGAGGTAGAAGGAGTTGCTTGGTCAGGTCGAGGGAAAATCAAACACGTGGATGTGAGTTTTGATGGAGGGATCTCCTGGCAACGGGCTAGTTTGAAAGGCTTAATTCTAGATAAAGCTCTGACCCGGTTTAGTTTCAATTGGAACTGGGACGGCTCACCCAAACTCATGCAAAGTAGGGCAATGGATGAGACAGGGTATGTCCAGCCCACTCTAGAACAGCTGCGAGCGGTCAGAGGGCTCAATTCTATTTACCACAAAAATTCAATTCAAACTTGGCAATTATCACATACCGGTGAAGTGAAAAATGCGCAAAGAAGCTAGATCTGTTTGGTTTATATTTGTCTTAACGGCAGGTCTCTCTTGCGGCATCTCTGCTTCGGAAGTATTAAAATTCGACATTGGTCAACCCGCTTCTCTAGCACAGATAGAAGGATGGGATATCGATGTGCGCCCAGATGGCCTGGGGCTCCCGGCAGGTTCAGGGAATGCCCTATCAGGAGAAGATTTATACGAAGAAAAATGTGCGTCTTGCCATGGCAGCTTTGGTGAAGGAGAGGGTAGGTGGCCAAAACTTGCAGGTGGTTTTGGTACGCTAAGCGATGTTCGACCAGAGAAAACTGTTGGTTCCTATTGGCCTTATGTGTCCACGTTATGGGATTATATACATAGAGCCATGCCTTTTTTGCAACCCCAGAGTCTGACTGACGATGAAGTATATTCTCTGACAGCATACATATTATTTTTAAATGATTTGATTGACGAAGATTTTATCCTTACACATAAAAATTTGCCTACAATAGTCCTCCCCAACCAGCCCCATTTTGTTGATGATCCTAGACCGGATGTACACAATACTCGCTGCATGGTTGACTGTATCTCGGCAGATTCAAACCTGTCTTGGAATACGGCAAACTTAGACGTCACTCCTAAAGCTTCCTTAAAAAAAATGTCTGGCAATAGCGATATTAAAACGGCAATGCCATCGGTC
>JABISZ010000105.1 GCA_018668255.1 Pseudomonadota bacterium
TATCATAGATCCTAAATAATAGGTCTAGAGGGGCAACGCAAAGCCAAACACAGATTATTAGAGAGAAAACGTGAATTCAGAAAAATCGACCTCCGAGCTAGACCTAGATTGCGACGTTATCGTCGTGGGCTCAGGTTTTGCAGGAATCTACGCGCTATGGCAGGCTCGACAGCGGGGGCTAAGTTTACGTGGATTTGAACGCGGTTCAGATGTCGGTGGCACCTGGTACTGGAATACTTATCCTGGAGCGCGGTGCGACGTCGAGAGCTACAACTATGCCTACTTCTTCGACAAAGATATTGTGCGTGATTGGGATTGGTCTGATGCGTGCGCGGGCCAAGAGGAAATTCAACGCTATCTTAGATTCGTCGCGGAACGTTGCGACGTCCTGAACGATATTTCCTTTGACACTAAAATAGTTTCGGCAGTCCATAGTGAAGAAAGCGGCTTATGGACAGTTACTACCTCCCACAAAGAAAGAATCGTCTGCCGATATCTTGTCCTCGCAATTGGAGCACTTTCAGAGCCTAAAACACCTGATATCGATGGGGTCGATACCTTTTCTGGAGACACCTACTTCACTTCTAACTGGCCCAAAGATCATACTGTAGACCTGACTGGAAAGCGCGTTGGAATTGTTGGCACCGGCTCATCCGGAGTGCAAGCGATTCCAGAAATTGCAAAAACGGCGAGCGAGGTACATGTGTTTCAGCGGACTGCTAACTATGTGACACCGACGCGATCTGGTCCAATGGATCCGGACTTAGTGGCTAAGTTACGAAAAGATCCACACGCTGTCCGACACGCTTCTCGTGAAACATATGGTGGCCACACACCATTAGATATTGGTAAGGAACGCTTCTTGGAGCTCGACAAAGCCGGACGCGAACGTGCCTTATCTGAAGCATGGGATGGAACATATGTGCCCTTGGCATTCAGAGATGCCTATCTACCCGAAGCAAACGCGGCCATATCTGATTTCATTCGAGGGAAGATGCTGGAGCAGGTCAACGATTCTTGGACTGCTAACCACCTAGTACCATGGGATCATCCATTCGGCGGAAAACGACCCTGCATGAGTAATGTTTATCTACAGACCTACAATTTGCCGCACGTTCATCTTGTACCTTTATCAGAAACACCCATCGAACGCATTACTACCGATGGAATTGAGACTACTGAGGAATTAATACCTCTGGATGTTATTGTCTACGCTACTGGCTTTGACGCTATCTCTGGCCCACTTTTCGCTATAGATATTTCTGGAATATCGGGAAAATCGATTACGGAAGCTTGGGAGGATGGTCCAGCTAATTATCTAGGAACAATGGTTCATGGATTCCCTAACCTCTTCCTTCCTTCTAGCGCAATGTCTCCTTCAGTACTTTCAAATATGGCGACACTTGCTGAGCAGCAAATTGACTTTATTTTTGACTCGATTGACTGGCTTGAAAATCATGGGCGCCCCTTGCTGCACCCTTCAACTGAGTCACAAAACTATTGGAGAGAGGAAACTCTCAGTTTCGCCAAACGTCGACCTGGTGCCCTTAGCACAAAAAGCTGGTATTCCGGCGCCAATATTCCAGGAAAACCTAGAGTTTTTATGGTCTATTGTGGAGGGTTTAAACGTTACAATGAGAAATGCTACAGCGAGCTTATGGATGGCTTTCCCGGATACGAATTAATACCTTAACCCTTCCTTTCCGTCAAAAAATGCTCCCAATAAGGTGTATCTCCAAAGCTAGAGACTAGAAAATCGATAAAGGCCCGAACTCGCGTAGGCATATGTTTTGTTTGCGGATACGCCGCAAAGATGCCCATCGGATTCCATTGATAATCTGTTAGTAGCGGCTTTAACACCCCGCGCTCCACCGACCCATGGACTATAAAGCTAGGTTCACACAATACCCCCAAACCGGCGATGGCGGCCTCTACCAGTGCATCGCCGTTGTTGGCGCGCATCCGCATGGGTACTTTTACTTGGCCAGGCTTACTGTCTTTATCGTGATAATGCCAAGTATCTGGCTGGCTGAGGTTGCCATAACACAGCGCTGGCAGTGCCGATAAGTCTTGCGGTGTGCTAGGTATGCCATGGCGGTTTAAGAAATCTGGGGAGGCACACACCACGTGGCGCACTGAGGCTAACTTGCGCGCCATTAATGACGAATCCTCCAGTGCCCCGATACGAATGGCTAGGTCCAACCCTTCTTCCACTAAATCGATACGCCGGTCACTCATATCCAGCTCGATTTTGATCTGCGGGTGTAAATGCATAAACGCGGCGACGGCCGGTGAGAGATGCGCCACACCAAAACTCAGCGGGGTGGCAATTTTTAAGGTGCCGCTTAGAGCTGTTGCAGTATTATTGGCCTCGCGTTTCGCCTCCTCTAAATCATCCAGCAGCCGTCCGCAGCGCCGATAAAATTTTTCTCCGGCCTCGGTGATATGCATTCGTCGTGTGGTGCGCTGTACTAATTGCACCCCTAAGCCGGATTCCAACTCTTTTAAACGGCGGCTCACAGCCGAGACCGCAATATCCATTCTCTCAGCCGCCTTGCTGATGGAACGGCTCTCTACCAATGCCACAAAGCTTTTGATCTGAGTCAATTCATTCATGATTGGATTATATTTGCATAAAACGCAAAAGTATATTCAATAAAATACTCTTTTTAATCATTAAAGCAATAACTATAGTGAGTGCATGTTTTAAAGACATCCCTAATTAATCTGTGACTTCTAAATAGTTACAACAATCCTAAGGAGTAAATGAAATGGAAAAGATTTTGAAACACGCGGCATTACCAGGACGTATTTTAATGGCTAGCATCTTTATCATGGCTGGTTTAAATAAATTATTCAGTTATGAGGCCACGGGTGGATACATGGATGCTATGGGTATCCCCGGCGCATTGCTTCCGCTTGTCATACTGTTGGAAGTTTTTGGAGGTTTGTTCGTTATTGTGGGATGGAATACACGTCTGACAGCATTAGCATTAGCGGTGTTCTGTGTTTCTTCAGGTGTTCTGTTCCATTACGACTTTTCAGATCAGACGCAAGCAACAATGTTTATGAAAAATTTGGCCATCGCGGGGGGCTTTCTGCTACTCGCCGCCAATGGTCCTGTAACGAAGCAAAAAGAGAGGTAAATATATCACAGCAAATATTAAGAATTGATGCCAGTATGCGCTTCACGAATACCCCTCAGATGACTTAATATTAGCAAGACACCTGATTCATTTTTAATACTTAACGTATCGTCGAATAATGGAGATAGCCAACAATGGGCCTTCAAATTGAATCTTTAATTCCTAGCAACAACCACCTTGGCGAAGGTCCGATATGGGACGAACAGTCCCAGACACTATTTTGGGTCGATGGTACAGGCAATCGTGTCGGAAAACCTTCAATCTGGAGGATGGAGTACGCCAGTCAGAAAATTAGTAGTTGGTATCTAGACAAAGAAATTGGTGCCATGACTATTCGTCAAGATGGGAATGCTATCCTTGCTCTATCCGATGGCTTCTATTCCTTTAACTTTTCAGATGAGTCGCTTGAACCAATAGTCCTAATGAATGAAGATAATCCACGAGTGCGACTAAATGATGGCAAAACTGATAGGCGTGGTAGGTTTATTGTGGGCGGGATGGATGATAAAGAGGAGCATGATATCTGCTCGCTCTGGTGTCTTAACCCGGATTTTTCTGTCACTCAGCTTGAGACTAATATTATTTGCTCTAATGGCCCTTGTTGGTCTCCGGATAATTCTATTTTCTACTTTGCTGATACTTTCAAACAGTGCTTCTCAGCATACTCTTACAACATTGAGACCGGAGCTTTAAGTAATAGAAAAGAATTTTCCAAGTCGAATGATCTCGATGGTCTTTACGATGGAGCAACGGTCGATGCGGAAGGCTATCTTTGGACGGCGATGGTGATTGGTGGAGACCTAATACGATATGCGCCCGATGGTTCGATAGACCTAAAAATAGGGATGCCCGTTAAAAATATCACAAGCTTATGCTTTGGTGGCCCTAACCTTGATGAAATTTTTGTAACATCTATGGCGAGAGTTTCACATCCTGCGGCACATGAGCTTTTCGCCAAACAGAATAAACCACAATTTAATGCTGGAAGTCTTTTCAGAGTTACCGGATTAGGTATTAAAGGATTGCCTGAACCGCGATTTGCGGGATAGATCATAATGGGAGCATTACGGCTTATCTTAGGCGATCAACTCTCGTTGAGTATTTCGAGTCTTGAAGACACTCATCTAACAAAAGACCTGGTACTTATTTGCGAAGTAAGTGATCAGCTGACGCGGGTTAAGCATCATATCAAGAAGTTGGCTTTTATTTTGTCTGCGATGCGCCACTTTGCATCAGAGTTGGAGGCCAACGGGTATCAAGTAACGTACTCCAAACTTGATGATGAGACTAATACTGATGATTTAAAAGAAGAGGTTCGCCGAACTATTAAACAGTATAAAGCTGAACGTATCGTAGTCACTTGTCCAAGTGACTACGATACGTTCCAAGATATGTTAGTTTGGCAGGATGAGTTTGGGATCCCGATAGAAATCAGAGACGACACTCGCTTTTTATGTTCGAAAAGAGAATTTCAGCAATGGACATCTAATAGAAAACAGCTTCGAATGGAACTCTTTTACAGGGAGATGCGAAAAAAGCACTCCATATTGCTTGAGGATAATAAGCCTATAGGGGGCAAATGGAATTACGATAGTGAAAATCGTAAGCCTCCCAAAAATGGTCTCTCAATACCAAAACCATACCTAAATAAGCCTGATCAAATCACACGTGACGTGCTGAAACTTGTTACAGAAAAATTTTCTAGCCATTTTGGTCATTTGCACCCATTCTATTTCGCGGTCACTCGTACGCAAGCATTGTCAGCACTTAAATTATTCATTGACGAGCGGCTTATAAGTTTTGGTGACTACCAAGATGCGATGATCGAAAAACAACCATGGATGTACCACTCTCACATCAGTTTTTATTTAAACTGTGGATTACTTTTGCCACAAGAATGTATTGACTTAGCAGAACAAGCTTACCGAGAAAATAAAGCTCCTCTGAATGCGGTGGAAGGCTTTATTCGTCAGATATTAGGCTGGCGTGAGTATGTCAGAGGTATCTATTGGATGAAGATGCCAGACTATCCTAATGAAAATTTTTTTGGAGCTAAGCGCAAACTCCCTGAATTCTATTGGACTGGAGATACTAAATTAAACTGCTTGCATAATTGTGTGTCAGAAACTCAGCAAAACGCCTACGCACACCATATACAGCGTTTAATGATCTTAGGAAATTTTGCACTAATAGCTGGAATTGA
>JABISZ010000106.1 GCA_018668255.1 Pseudomonadota bacterium
AAGTGGTGCAATTGCCGGAGATGCTATTGCAGAAATTCACGACGAAAGCCCTTCGGTAGTTCAAGTTGATGCAAAAAACGGATTGGCACACCCAGCCTTCGATTTAGCAGCAGAACGGCTTTATGCAAAATCTAGGGAGTGCGGTTTAGCCGCAATGTCTGTTAAAAATGCTTATTATAATGGGGTTGAAGGCTACTTTGTAAGAAGAATGGCGAAACAAGGCCTACTCGGATTCGCCTGCAGCAATGCAACTGCTATGGTTTCGCCTTACGGAGGGAAACATCCTACATTCGGCACAAATCCGCTAGCATTTGCTGTCCCAAGGCTTAATACAGAGCCTCTTGTTATCGATTTCTCGACTAGTGCGACAGCGTTCGTGAATGTTGCTGGGGCAGCAGCTAACAATGAAACCATACCCGATACCTGGGCACTTGATACTGAAGGTAAACCAACCACCGATCCGAATGCAGGAATGGCGGGCTCGCTGCAACCACTAGGTGGTCCTAAAGGAACCGGCCTTGGATTAATGGTGGAAATTCTAGCCGCAGGCTTATCCGGTTCAGCCTGGTCTATCGAGGTGCCACAATTTGATACCGCTAGTAGCATACCACCGAGATTAGGGCAGTTTTATATGTCTATCGATCCCTCGCGATTTGGCAACCCTAATCTATTATCACGCTTGGAAGTCATGCTGGAAGAGATGTTAAGCCAGGAGAATGTTCGGCTTCCCGGAGATAAACGAAATAACTCCCGCTACAAAACAGAATTGAAAGGTGTGGACGTAGAAGACGCTCTATACGCAACAGTTCAAAGCTACACAGGAAGCTAAAACCGCCAATCTGATACGAAAAAATTGACCAAAAAACGAAAAACAAAGAAGCCAAAGATTAGGAATGGTAATCCCAGATAATCGGGCTATGTTATATAAAAAGAACCATTCATCTTCCCGTTTAAAGTTCCAGCAATCGAAGGCTATCCTGAAATCTATCGCAACATTAAGGAATCTGACAATAAAGGAATTAACATCGGGGGTTACTGACATGCCGACGTGACCTATCGCAAGAAACCCCACATGGCTTCGGTTGTTTATGCAAAAGACGTACCCGATTGCGGTGGTGATACCATGGAGGCTTTACATCGGACTTTGTTGGGATGAGTCAGGAGGAAAGCTTACCCTTGCTAGAAGAACTGTGGGCACATGCTAGCAGAACTGAATTTACCTGTCGATATCCTCTGGATTCAGAATACCATTGGTATTTGGAACAATTGTGCAACCCAGCATTACGCACTCAATGACTACTTCGGCCAACGTCGGCATATGCAACGAATCTCGACTCATGAATCTTGAATACGTTTATTGTGAAAAGTAGAATAGATGACTCACCATCTAGGCCAAGCATCATCAATGTCGGACCACTCCATTACAGTTGACCTATTGCGTATTGTCCAAACTTACCTTAAGCCATGTCGGTCGAGATCTCCAGGCGTTGCAGAAGTATTAGAAAAATTAGATTTTCATCTTACTTACTCGCAGCTAGAACTGGATATAAAACCCAGCGTACCCATTGATAAGGAAGCTTTATTAGATCAATCAATAACAGCAATAACCGATAAAGCACTACAACCAATAGCTAAACAACTAGAACAAGCTCGCAATAAGTTAACCTGGCGTATTGATAACGGTTTATTTTATGCAGAACAAGCCAATGTGGGAGAAAGTTATCGCAGTGGTAATATGCACTCAGAGCTTATTGGCCCTGAAGGCTGCGTCTTTCGCGACGAGAGTTTTCGCCTCGGATTATTTATACTAGCGCCAACCACACTTTATCGAGACCATAACCATACTGCCCCAGAGCTATACATAAATCTAACCGGCCCTTGTGGCTGGCGCTTTTCACCAAAAGACTGGCAGGATTTTAATGCTGGAAGTCTACTATGGAACCCGAGTGGCTTAACTCATGCCACCAGAACCTACCAGCAACCAATGCTGTCTATTTATAGTTGGACTAAAGATATTAAGAGCCAGTGTAGTGTCATACCAATGGATGATTGGTCAGGAATAGAGAGGCAGTTAACCAATGAGAAAAGCCAAAACTTATAAATCACTACGCGTCAAACCGGACGCTAGCTCGGTCTAGTGTTTCTCGATATACTTGAAAAAATATCTGAGGCTTAAGTTATCGTGCGACTCTGAACACACTTGAGTATCTGAACGTCTTTACACCAGCGTTTGTAGTGGTCTTTTAAAACCAAACGGAGAAAAAAGTGACAGGAGAATTTTCTAACTATGATGCAATTGGATTGGGAGAACTCGTCCAACGTGGAGAAGCAAGCCCCGCGGAATTACTTGATGCGACAATTGAAAATATCGAAAAGATAAATCCAACAATTAATGCCGTCGTTCATAAAATGTATGAGCAAGCACACGAAACGGCAAAAGAGTGGAGCGTTGTAAAGAAAAAAGATCCATCAGAAAGCCCTATTTTTTGTGGTGTTCCATTTCTCCTGAAAGACC
>JABISZ010000016.1 GCA_018668255.1 Pseudomonadota bacterium
AGACTAGTCAACACGTTAGCTGACAAGGTTAATGGGGCCGAAAGTAGGCGATGAGGTACTCCTTCTCCGCCATAAAGCTATTTTGACGTCTCCACAGACCTTGTTAACTCTCGCTTCCTACGTGGCTTATGATGAGATTAACCAAATAAGTAGATATTTAATTTAGCCTTCGTTCAATTAATTTTGTAACGACTGAATGTATGACTCAGTTGTGAAGTCGCGGCCAAGAAAATCAGAAACAAATTCTGCAGCTGGCTTGCTTCCGCCTACCTCCAATACCTTACGCCTATATTCATTTGCAACATCCTTATTTCTTAGACCTTCTTTCTCGAATCGTGAAAAAAGATCAGTGGCTATCGAGAGAGACCATTGATAGGTATAGTAATTAGAACTGTAGCCATTTAAATGCCCAAAGTTGGCATAGAAATGCGTATCCGGAACATGGGGATACGCGGCATATTTTCGTGCTAGTGATTGCATAGTGTCATCAAGCTCGAATGAGCCAGGCTTTTGGCTGTAGAAATTAAGGGATAAGTTTGCATAATAAATTTGCGTAGCGGTTCCTGTGGCGCGCCCAAAATGACGTGCTTGACTCATTTTTTCCACAAGCTCTCTAGGGATAGTTTCTCCAGCCGCATTCGTAGCGAATTTTTTCAAAGTCTCGTAATCCCATATCCACTCCTCGAGCATTTGTGATGGAGCTTCAACAAAATCGCGCTCCATCGACATGCCTCCGATAGAGGACCAAGACTGCGTCCCGGAAAACATATTGTGAAGTAGGTGGCCGAATTCATGTAAAAAAGTTTCAACCTGGCTGTGCTCCATTAGCCCCTTAGGGAAGTTTTGAGCTAAACCAGACATTGGTATTCGTTTATCTTTGATGCCTGACCTCAGGGTCCAGTGTGCGGCGTGCTGGTATTTATCAGCTCTAGGATGATTATCCATGTAAAATCGGCCTAAAAGTTTGCCGTTGTCGATAATTTCAAATGTCTCAACATCTTCATGCCATGTTTCAGTATTCCAGGTCTTTATCTCAACATCGAATAGATCCTCAGTGAGCGAGAAAATTCCATCTCGTACATTGTCATACCGAAAATATTCTCTTACCTCTTGAGCATCAAGAGCATACTGTTCTTTTCTTAAAAGATTTTGTATGTAGCCAGCCTGCCAGACCTGCACTGCTGTAGCAGATGGGTCATCCTCTTGGAGTCTTGAGAGAAATACGTCTAATTCCTCTTGTACAGGTTTATCTAAAGCTCCTCCTACGCTATCAAGAAAGCTCTGAGCCTTCTCCGGAGAACCAATCATTTGGCTTGACATGGAAAGGCTCGCGAAAGAGTCAAATCCGAGTAGTGACGCTAATTCATGTCGCTTCGCAATGAGGTTTTCTAGTATAAGTTTGTTTACTGGATACCCTCGTGATCTCGAGGCAACACGCAGCCGTTTTCGCAGATCATCACTATGCGCGTAAGTCATGACGGGGTATATGTCAGGATAATCAGTGGTGATTGTTATGAGGCCATCCTCATCTGCAGGATGCGCATCAATATAATCTGCTGGTAGTCCATCTAGTTCTGTTGCAACAACTTTTACAGAACGAACATCATTTCGAATGTTTTTATCGAATTCATTTCCGATAGCGGTGATTTCTTTTTGTAATTCTCGAATCCTTTTTCTGGTGGCATCGCCACGATCTACTCCAGACCGTTTAAAATCATCAATGGCATTTTGAACCATAAATAACTCGCTGGCAGAAAGGTCACCCTGACTAATAGCTGAGATCCGATCATAGACAGGACGAGACAGGCTAATCTGGGAGTAAAAATCGGACTGTTTTTCACTACACTCATTTGCCGCTGAACGAACATCTGAGTCAGGATGTACTGATCTGATGTGCCAAACGTCACCAATTGGCACTAGCGCATCAACAATTTTTTCATACTGACCGTAAACGCTAGTCAGAGTGGCTTGTCCCTTCTGTTTCTCTAAAGCCTTCAACTCAGCTGAGGCGTTATTGAGAGCCATATCAC
>JABISZ010000017.1 GCA_018668255.1 Pseudomonadota bacterium
GTTCTGTCATTTTTACATCTCCGTTAATTACATGTCTGAAGTCGTTGAATCATATTTTGGCGATGGTTCACGTTGGGGAGTGGATATTAGTTATTTACATGAAGGGCAAAAATTAGGGACCTCAGGCGCCTTAAGTTTGCTTCCTGAAAAACCGAAAGAGCCACTTATCGTGATGAATGGAGACTTGTTAACTAAAGTGAATTTCAGCCAGTTAATTGACTTTCATATAGAGCACGCAGCGCAAGCGACCATGTGCGTACGCGAATATGATTTTCAAGTGCCTTATGGCGTGGTCAAGATCGATAATCACCGAATTGTCGGCATTGACGAAAAGCCTGTTCAACGTTTTTTCATTAATGCTGGAATCTACGTATTGGAGCCCAGTGTATTGGATCTGATTTCACCTAACACCCTTTTTGATATGCCATCGTTGTTTGAGATATTGATTGCACAGGAGAAGGAAACGGTTGTATTTCCAGTTCGGGAATATTGGCTTGATATAGGTCACATGACTGACTTTGATCGTGCCAATGGTGAGTACGGAGATATATTCCCTTGAAATCACTGGTGATCGGTTACGGCTCTATTGGCGCACGGCATGCCCGTCTGCTTGGGGAGCTAGGCTGCCGCACAGCCGTTGTAAGCGTTCGTGAAATTGATTTTCAGCTAACCTATTCGGATTTGGCTAAGGCGGTTGCGGATGAGCAACCTGACTATGTGGTCATCGCCAATGCGACAAACCAGCATCACGATACTTTGGAAAAGCTTGTACATCTTGGGTTTTGCGGAACCGTCTTGGTGGAAAAGCCGGTTTTCAACCACCCTTTGCAAGTGCCGCCGCATAGCTTCCAAAATGTATTTGTCGCTTACAACCTCAGATTTCATCCTATCATCCTGCGACTAAAGTCGCTATTGGAGGGAGAGGAGATAATATCTGTGCAGGCATATGTAGGGCAATACCTTCCCGACTGGCGGCCAACCACGGATTACCGTTCCTCTTATTCAGCTAGTGCGGAACAAGGAGGTGGGGCACTCAGGGATTTAAGTCACGAGTTGGATTATCTCAGTTGGATATTGGGTGGGTGGCAGCGTGTCATTGCAATTGGCGGGCATTTCAGTTCTTTGGAAATTACCACCGATGATGTTTTCGCTCTGATGTTGGTTACTCCGGAATGCCCTATAGTGACTCTGCAGTTGAACTATTTGGATCGTTTAACGCGCCGTTGCATTTTAATCAATACAGCCAGTCATACTATTGAGGCGGATCTTATAAAGGGAACTGTCACAATAGACCGTGATGTGGAGTCGTTCGTAACAGAGCGAAATGCCACCTACCGCGCGATGCACGAAGCCATTCTGACAGGTAATAGCGATACGTTGTGTTCTTTGGAAGATGGGCTTAGTACGTTGCGGTTGATAGAGGCGGCTGAGTTTTCAGCAAAGCAAGAGAAATGGATAGCGAAATGAAGCGAATTTGTACGATATGTGCGCGAGGAGGTTCCAAGGGTGTAAAGGGGAAAAATATACGCCTGTTGTTGGGTAAGCCACTTATTGCTTACAGTATTGAACAGGCAAAAAAATCAGGACTATTCGAGTGTATCGCTGTCAGTAGCGATTCCGATCTAATACTTGAAGTCGCCAGAGAGTACGGCGCAAATTTTTTGATTAAAAGACCGGTCAAACTTGCTACCGACCAAGCGGCAAAGCTGCCAGTTATCGTGCACTGCGTGGCGGAAGTAGAGAAACAGAAGGGATGCATCTTTGATATCGTGATAGACCTTGATGCGACTTCTCCCCTGCGCTCTATTAATGACATCCAAAACGCGGTTGCGCTGCTTGAGGAGAGCGGAGCTGGGAATGTATTGACCGCGATGCCATCACGGCGTTCACCTTATTTTAATCTGGTTGAATTAAATGAAAGCGATATAGTTGAATTATCAAAGTCGCTAAAAACACCAATTGTAAGAAGGCAAGATGCGCCGAAGTGCTATGATATGAATGCTTCAATCTACGTGTGGAAGCATCATGTGCTATTCCACAGCAATAGCATTTTTAATGCGGACACGAAGTTGTACGTTATGCCTGAAGAGCGTTCGATAGATATCGATTCCGAGCTTGATTTTAAGTTTGTTGAATTTGTAATGTCACACGACCTTGATGAGGGAAAGTATCTTCCATGAAATTTGCTGAAGTTTGGAAACGGATCAGATTTTGGAGGGATGCTGACAGAATGGGACCAGATATTCCTTACACGCATTGGCGTCTACATTTTAAATCAACCATGCGTGCATTATGTCGGAGAAAATTCAAATACTTTGGCGACGGCGCTGAATTTCGGACTTATGCCTATGCCATTTGCTGCTCCAAAATCAGCTTGGGAAAACGAGTGATTATTCGTCCCGATAGTATGTTGTTTGCTGATCCACGTGAAGGTGGTGCCGGCATAACGATAGAGGATGATGTTATGTTGGGATCAGGTGTGCATATTTATGTTCACAATCATCGCTTCGATGATCCCAATATTCCGATTATTGACCAGGGATCCTTTGTATCCTCTCCTGTTGTTTTAAAGAAAGGGTGCTGGCGGTGGGGAATCCGGCGATGGTCATACGAGAGATAGGGGAAAAAAATGCCAAAAAGCCTGAACGATAAAGTCGTCGTTGTAACTGGCGGCGCAGGTCTTATAGGGCGCGTCTTTGTACGTTGTATTGCTGAACATGGCGGCATTGCAGTTGTAGCTGACTTGAATAAGCAAACAAGCACCTTTATTGAAGAATTACAGAAAGAGGGTCTTCAGAATAATGTGGTGACTGTGGAGTTGGATATAACCTCCAAAGAGTCGATCACCAATGCGATTTTTCACCTTCATGACAAGTATGGAAAAATCGATGCGCTAGTCAATAATGCTTATCCAAAAAACAAAAATTATGGCAGAAAATTCGAGGATGTTACTTACGATGATTTTAGCCAAAATGTGTCTGCCCATTTGGGCGGATATTTTTTAACATCGCAGCAATTTTCTACTTATTTCAAAAAACAGGGCCATGGAAACATAATTAACATGTCATCCATTTACGGTGTGGTTGCACCAAGATTTGGTATATATGAGAACACTCATATGACTATGCCAGTCGAATATGCAGCCATAAAATCTGCCATTATTCAGCTAACAAAATACATGGCTCAGTACCTAAAATGTAGTAATATTCGGGTAAATTGCATCAGCCCTGGGGGTATTTTGGATGGTCAGCCTGACGAGTTTTTATCGCAATATAACAGTTTCTCCGCCTCCAAGGGGATGCTCGATGCCGACGATCTGTATGGTACCCTACTGTATCTGCTAAGTGATATGTCAAAATTTGTCAATGGCCAGAATATTGTGGTTGATGATGGCTGGTCTCTATAATACGGAAAATTATTCGCGTCTTGTTCATACGTTTGAACGACAAGGCTGCACGTGCGACTGGTATGCCGATTATCTGATATTTCGAGGAGGGAATGAGGAGAGCTTCCCTCCAAAAAATTCGGCGCGAACGGTGTAGTTGGGAATAGAATTAAAATGGAATTGTTCGGGTTTCTCATCGACAAAACAGTATGGGAACAACATTCAGAAAAGTAAGAACGAAGAAAGGTTGGAATGAGAAATTTAGTTTTGATTGGGGCTGGACAACTAGGGAGTCGTCACCTTCAGGCATTATCGAAAGTGAATTTCCCTACAAAAATAGAAGTGGTTGATCCATTACCGGCTTCACTTGATGTTGCACGTTCCCGATTTAATGAGATGCCATTCAACCCAAATATTTCTGGCATTAACTTTTATTCTTCATTGAATGACATCTCAAAGGAGATTGATCTGGCGATTGTTGCTACCAATGCCGACGTAAGAGCTGATGTTATTCGGATGTTAATAAGTAGCTGCAATGTTAAAAATTTAGTTTTGGAAAAAGTTTTATTTCAAAAGGTTGAGGATTATGTCGAGATTCTTTCATTATTGGAGGGGGATGGCATCAATGCATGGGTTAATCATCCTAGACGAATGTTCCAATTTTATAAGAAGTTGAAGCAGTTGCTGAATGGAAGCCGCAAGGTTTCTTATCAGGTACAAGGTGGCGGTTGGGGCTTGGCATGTAATGGTCTGCACTTGATCGATCACTTGGCCTTTTTGACTGGCGAGCCAGGAGTAGAAATAAATATCTTGCGGCTTGATCAATCGGTACTACCAAGTAAAAGATCGGGCTTTCTGGAAATTAGCGGTTCATTATCTGGGCGAGTCGGCCCACACTTTTTTGAGCTATTCTGTCACGAAGTTCCATCACCAATGCTCATTACGATTTTCTCAGACAACATAAATGTGATTATTGACGAGGCCAATGGCTGGGTAAAGGTTGCTAGTAAAGAAAATGGTTGGAAGTGGAGGGAAGAAAAAGAAAATATCATCCATCTTCAAAGCGAGTTATCAAATAAATTGGCGGAAGAAATTTTGGAGACCGGACAGTGTGCTTTGCCAACACTTGCTGAGGCAAGTAGTCTACATGTGCTGTTCATTAACGCTCTGCTAGAACATTTCAATCGTAATGCTTCTGAGAAATATTCTTTCTGTCCGATTACCTAAGGAATGCATTGTGAATAAAGACATCTTGCTTGTTGGGTCTGGTGGTATGGCGGTTGATTACGCGAAGGTATTGCGCGCACTAGGTGTAAATTATTTGGTAATTGGGCGAGGTGAGTCATCTGCCAAGTCTTTCCGCGATGCCACAGGAAAAGATGTTATTCTCGGCGGGCTTAGCAGATATCTTTCAAAAAAATTATCGGTTCCCACTCATGCCATTGTTGCCGTTGGCGTCGAAAATCTTCACGAAACTACAATTTTGCTTCTTGAATATGGAGTCAAAAATATTTTGGTAGAAAAGCCAGTTGGTATGAATAAACAGGCAATCGAAGAGATATATCAAAAAACAAAGGAAAATAACGCTCTTGTCAGCGTTGGTTATAACAGGAGATTTTATGCTTCTGTGTTGAAGGCACAGGAGATTATTGCTGATGATGGTGGCGTGACGTCGTTCAATTTCGAATTTACTGAGTGGGCTCATATTATTGAACCTTTAAAGAAGGCTCCTGGGATTAAAGAAAAATGGTTTTTAAGTAATTCAATTCATGTGGTGGATTTGGCGTTTTATCTTGGTGGGCGCCCTAAAGAAATTTGCACATTTACCGCAGGTGGGCTTGATTGGCACCCTGCTGCGTCGATTTTTTCTGGTGCGGGCTTGAGTGAAGGTGGTGCATTGTTTAGCTATCAAGCTAATTGGGAAAGCGCGGGGCGTTGGAGCGTTGAGATATTGACTCGACAGCATAGGCTAATTCTCAGACCCATGGAAAAACTTCAAATCCAAAAGAAGGGGAGCATCGTAATGGACTTTGCTGAATGCGACTACACTCTCGATGAATCATTTAAACCAGGTCTGTTCATTCAAACAAGAAATTTCATTAACAATATTACTGATGGTATGTGCATGATCGAAGATCATGTTGCAATGATTGATAGTTATTACAAAGTCGCAGCGTATAAATAGGCCATGCAGCCTGCAGAAGATAGCTGTCAAAATGCACGTGGCTCGCAATGTTGCGGAATAACTTATGTAAACTTTACCTTTTGTAA
>JABISZ010000018.1 GCA_018668255.1 Pseudomonadota bacterium
GATCCACGTGGCCAATAGTACCCACGTTCACATGTGGTTTCGTTCGTTCAAATTTTTCCTTCGCCATGGTCGCTAACCCTCTATCTATAATTTAGCTAAAAACTTTATGTTCTGTTAATTACCGTTTCTGCCACTTTTTCACGTGGAGCCCATAATCGGAGTCGAACCGATGACCTCTTCCCTACCAAGGAAGTGCTCTACCAACTGAGCTATATGGGCTTTAAAATCGCTCAGCTTCAATGCCTTCTCCAATTCCCTATCATACTAACCATCAGTCCTTTTAGTGGAGCGGGTAAGGAGAATCGAACTCCTATCATTAGCTTGGAAGGCTAAGGTAATACCACTATACGATACCCGCCTCGCTCTTTTACGAATCTGACGCCCGATGGTGGAGGGGGAAGGATTCGAACCTTCGAAGGCTGAGCCGGCAGATTTACAGTCTGCTCCCGTTGACCGCTTGGGTACCCCTCCAAAACGGTAACCCACTATTGTCTTAAATTAATATCGGTTGTGTCAACACATTTCACTCTCTAATTGTATTTCCGCTGATTCCATGAATAATTTTCGATGGACGTACGTTCCCTCCAAGCTCGCCAGACAAGTAAAAATCAACATCTTGCCCAAAATATGTTCTAGCGCGATGCAATGTTTTAGCCGGCACTTTACCTGCCCTATTAGCGCTAGTGGAGACAAGCGGCCCACTCAGCTCGCATAATTGAGTAGCCTGCTTATGGCCGGTCATCCTAATAGCTACTTCGCCTTCTTCGCTAGCCAACCAAGTGGGTGCCTGTCTACACAACGGTAAAACCCATGTAACAGCTCCCGGCCACGACTCAAGAATTTCGACTTGCAAAGGCACTTCTATATCAGCAACTTCCTGAACTTGGGCCAAATTGGCTGCTATGACTAAGAATTTTTTAGCCTCCGACCTAGACTTTAATGTCATCAGCTTATCAAAGCCGGCTGCTGAGTAAACACTCGCACCAAGGCCAACAACTGACTCGGTAGCATGCGCAACCAGATCACCACGACGCAAATGATTTGCCGCCAAAATGAGTTTCCACTCATAATTCATATTCTGCGTTCGTTCTTCAAGCTAGTGCGAAATATCAAATTCGACTCTTGTGTCAGAGACCATAAGTGCTTGTATTCATTCAGAGTCCACTTTCTTTTTAGTAGTTACTTTCTTTTTAGCAACCACCTTCTTCTTGGTACCTCGGCCTCTTCTCTCAGGAGCGGCCTCTATTAGAGCAATACACTCGGTAACGCTTAAGCTCTCAGCTACTTGATCCTTAGGTATTCTTGCGTTCTTGGAGCCATCAGTGAGATAAGGCCCCCAACGACCATGCAAGATAGAGATACCTTGCTCAGGAAAGAATTTGATCAATTTGGCCGCATCAGCTTTTATTTTTTCTATGACTAGTTCCCGAGCACGGGCATACGAAATAGAATAAGGATCATCTAGTCGCACCTCTATCTCGCTATCTTTGTCTTTGTCTTTGTCTTTTTTTGTCTTTATGCTAGCGAACTTATCTCCGTAACGCACATAAGGACCAAACCTACCAATCCCTATAACTAACTCGCTTAGATCTGCGTCCATGAAAATATTTTCATCGATATTAGGGTTAGCTAATTTTCTAGGCATTGTCGTAAAGGTAAGAGCATCTTCCAGAGTCATAGTACTAATTTTGGTACCAGGGGGCACTGGAGAAAAAATCGGCTTCTTCTCAAGTATTGACAGATCTCCAATCACAAGAACCCATCCGTATCGACCCATCCTTACTGAAACAGGCTCACCGCTTTTCGGGTGAATCCCTAGGTTTCGTGAGCCTTTAGCTTCATCGGTGGTCACAGAAATCTCTTTATCGTCTAATGTTTCTTTAAAAGGCTGCCAGAACTCGCTCAACAAACCTACCCAATCTTTCTCCCCTCTAGACACCGCATCAAGATCGTCTTCTAAACGAGCTGTAAACTCGTAATCTACATACTTTGTAAAGTGGCTCGTTATAAAGTTATTCACAAGTCGACCTATATCTGTAGGCTCGAAACGTCTTTTCTCGTTTGAAACATATTCACGCTGAACTAGAGTAGACATAATTGCCGCATAAGTAGAAGGCCTTCCTATGCCGTACTCTTCTAAAATCTTAACCAAACTGGCTTCAGTGTATCTCGGCGGCGGCTGTGTAAAGTGTTGCTCGGCCTTAATGGCTTTCAGACCGATTTTCTGCCCTACTGTAAGCGGAGGCAACGTTTTCTCCTGATCGTCATTGGGCACCGAAGAAGACTCATCAGATCCTTCTTTATAGACAGCCATAAACCCCAGCTCAGCTACGGTAGATCCTGTAGCACGAAATAAACCCACGTTACCGGCAGATAAGTTGACTGAAACTGTATCTATCGTAGCTTGTATCATCTGACAAGCGACTGTTCTCTTCCAAATGAGATCATATAGACGATATTGTTCGTCAGTCAGGTAACTTTTTAAATCACTCGGTTGACGAAAACAAGATGTTGGTCGGATAGCCTCATGGGCTTCCTGGGCATTTTTAGATTTTGTTTTAAAAACTCGTACCTCTGATGGAAGCTGATCTGCACCGTATTTATGCGTTATAAACTGTCGTAACTCATCAGTAGCATCGATAGCTAAATTCAAAGAGTCAGTCCGCATATAACTTATTAGACCAACTGGACCCCCTTCACCACCGACAGATAGCCCTTCATATAACTGCTGCGCTACCCGCATCGTTCTTTGTGCCGTAAAACCTAATTTTCTGCCTCCTTCTTGTTGAAGGGTAGAAGTAATAAACGGAGGTGTTGGGTTCTTTTTACGTTGCTTTTTCTCAACACTATCTACAATTAAAATCCCTTGGCTTGCAGTTAAAAGCTGATCTCTAGCTTCAGCCGCTTTTGATTCAGAGACTATGGAAAATTGTGAGATTTTTTCTTCATAGAGTTTGATGAGCCGCGCCGGGAAGTTCTCTGTTTCCGACTCAATACTCCAATATTCTCTCCCCGCAAATTTTTCTATCTCATCTTCTCTTTCGCAGATCAATCTCAGAGCTGGGCTCTGTACACGGCCAGCAGACAGTCCATATTTTATTTTCTTCCAAAGCAAAGGGGATAAATTGAAACCCACCAAGTGATCCAGCGCACGACGCGTTTGCTGTGCATTGACTAATGGCATAGAAACCTCCCGCGTCGAGGTTATGGCCTCCCTTATAGCTTTCTCAGTAATCTCACTAAATACGACACGATGCACTGCCTTATCCTTTAGAACATTCTTTTCCTTCAGTAATTCTACAAGGTGCCAAGATATAGCCTCACCTTCGCGATCCAAGTCAGTCGCGAGATAGAGAGCCTTTGCTTTTTTCATCGCTTTGGTAATGGCGTCTACATGTTTCACGCTTCTTTCACCAATCTCATAATGCATAAAAAAATCACTTTCGGGATCTACGGCGCCATTTTTTTTCCTTAAATCTCGAACGTGGCCATAAGATGCGAGCACCTCAAAGTCAGGACCCAAATACTTTTTTATAGTGTTCGCTTTCGCGGGAGACTCAACAATTACCAGATTTGCTGCCATATTTATATTCTTGTGATTTTGGATTTAGTAGTTAAGTTATCAGAATTGTCCATCAAAAAAATTAGTCGTCAGTGCAAATTTCCGGATATCCCATCCATTACAAGATCTTCCATCCAAAGAAATTCCTCACTTTGATCAGGCTGATTAAGCAAGACCATCAGAATTATCCATTTTAGCTGAGAGAGCTCAATATCATCGGTTTCAAGAGCAAAAACCCTATCTATTACGAGCTCTCGGCTAGTCCCACTCAATATCCCAGACTGCTCCAAAAAATGCAAAAACCCTCTACAGTCAGTATCCATTTTTCTCTGCTCTTCGACAGAATACACACGGATAGATGACGGATTTGCTCCTATATTGTAAGCGGAGCCAGATTCTGACTCTGCCAAATCCTGCAGCCAATCAAAAGCCTTAGATACCTGCGTAGACTCAAAACCAGCGCTGTGGAGCTCGGATTTGAGACGTTCCCCATCTGTTTCTAATGCAATATCCTCTTCGATATAGTTCTCAAAGAGGTAAATTAGGATGTCGATAAGGGTTTGCTTCATCTTAGATTTCTCAAAAAGGTTTACCAACTTCTTTGATAACAGAAGCTAATAATTCAAAATTTATAACCGTCAGAACGCACATCTTGTACAGGCTAAAAAAATAGCTCGTTCCAACTTTTTCTCTTGGCATAGTTTTCCCCCAATAGGGCGATTTTTAATTATTAATCGCTAAGGGCGTCCTGCACGCAATCATGGCGGAAAGTCTCAATGTCGTCAATCGTATCCGAAATCCTGTCCAGTTGTCTCCGCAAAAAACACCACACTGCTAGTTAACGACGACAATAAACGAGGAGCTGTCACGATGAAATCGAATTCTGTCATGAGAATCAGTGTGTTACAATAAGTTTCGAGCATAATCACAATTATTTAAGCAGTCTATATGTTATGGCAATAAGAACTATCCTGCACCATCCCGACGAAAGATTAAGAACACGAGCAGCAGAAGTAACTAAATTCGATGAAAATATTGAATCACTTATCGAGGATATGCTCGATACAATGTATGACGCCCCCGGTATAGGTCTTGCCGCAACCCAAATAAACATCCATTTGCGTGTAATCGTTGTAGATTGCTCGCGAGAGGAGAAAACCCCAATGCACTTTATTAATCCCGTCTTATTGGAGGAAGTAGGCATCGAAGAGATGAAAGAAGGTTGTTTATCTGTTCCCGGTGTTTTTGAAGAGGTAAGTCGCGCAGAGAAAATCAAAATAAAGGCGCAAAATGCTGGTGGAACAGTGTTTGAGCTGGAAGCAGACGGGTTACTGGCCGTCTGCATACAACACGAAATAGAACACCTCGATGGGAAGCTGTTTGTCGACAAGCTATCAACGCTTAAGCAAAAACGCATACGTAAAAAATTAGAGAAGATCAAACTTTAAAACAACGGCTTCATCAGATTAAGGATATTAAGTGAATAAGTTAAGAGTCATATTTGCAGGAACGCCAGTATTTGCAGTATCGAGCCTCAAGTCTCTTGCTTTGAGGAAAGACATTGAAATTGTAGCTGTTTACACCCAACCAGACAGACCAGCAGGCCGAGGCCGCAAGCTCAAGCCCTCACCAGTAAAAGTTTTTGCAGAGAAACTCTCTCTAAAAGTAAATACTCCAATAGATTTAAAAAGCGCTGAGTCTAGGCATCAAATTGCGGAGCTAAAACCGGACTTACTAATAGTAGTTGCATATGGACTGCTACTCCCTAAGGCTATCATCGATATTCCAATAGCTTCCATTAACGTGCATGCCTCTCTTCTACCCAGATGGCGTGGGGCCGCTCCCATACAAAGAGCGATTATGGCCGGAGACACCTCAACTGGAATTTCAATCATGAAGATTGTTGAAAAACTTGATGCCGGACCAGTACTACTGATGAAGCCATACGTGATCAAAGAGAATGAAACTTCACAAACTCTACATGAAGTTTTAGCAACGCTAGGGTCGACAGCTCTAAACGAGGTCATTGATAAGTTTTTATCGAATACTTTAACCGAGCAGGTACAAGACGAAAGCTTAGTAACATACGCTAAAAAAATAACAACGATTGATCAACAAATTGACTGGACAAAACCTTCTTGTGAAATTGAGAGAAAAATTCGTGCTCTCAGTCCAAAACCAGGTGCAAAAGCTAATCTAAAGGGCCTGGATCTCAAAATTCTTTCTGCAAAAGAAGGACCGTTCGACACGCATAATAAAGTTTGCGGGGAAGTCTTCCGTACTGCTGCTGATGACGTTTCTGTTGCAACAGGGGACAGTTCCATTGTCATAAACAGTCTACAACTCAGCGGGAAAAGTCCCATGATGACCAAGGCTTTTTTAAATGGCCACAAGGATCTCTTCTGAAAACGCAAGAATTATTAACACGGCCATCTATAGCTAAAACACTAAAAAGAATTATTGTTGATGGTCGATCTTTGTCTAAATGCTCCACTGAGCTGGGCATCACTATTCCGGATCCTAGGCAACAGGCATTTTGTAGGGCGTGCATATATGGAGTACTGAGAAACTATTTCAGTTTGACGGATGACTTGTCTACTTTGATAAAAAAACCTCTAAGACGAAAAGATGCTGACATTCATATGCTTATGTTAAGCGCATTGTTCCAAGCAAAATTTATGCAGACCCCACCGCATGCGCTAGTATCCGAAAACGTCAAAGCAGCGAGATCTTTAAAAAAAGAATGGGCCTGCAAATTAGTAAACGCAGTATTAAGAAGATATCTAAAAGAAAATCAGGTGAGTGCATTAGATTCAAAAACCCACTTTAATTTCAATCACCCGCCATGGCTGGCAGCTCTCATACGACAAGACTGGCCAGATAATTGGGAGAGTATTTTAACGGCAAATAACGCACACCCTCCCCTAACCTTGCGAATCAACCCTCAGCGGGTAACTCGCTCAAAATATTTAGAAGCTCTAATTGAAAAAAATATCGAAGCTGTTCGCACACATCATTCTCCAGATGGAGTTATCATCAAAAACCCCACTCCACTTGAGTCACTCCCCGGATTTCACGAAGGCCACTTCAGCGTGCAAGACGAAGCAGCTCAACTATCTAGGCTTGTCCTAAATATTGACAAGCCCGGTTCAATATTAGATGCCTGCGCCGCTCCCGGAGGGAAAACTACTCACCTCTTAGAGCACCTGAGTGAAAAGAATTCATTGCTCTCAGTTGACTGCGACCAAGACAGGATGAAACGATTAACTGATAATCTCGCGCGGCTTGGGATGCGCTGTAAAACATTGATTGCAGATGCGACCCAGTTAAATGCCATCCCAGAGAAAAACTATAAATTTATCTTACTGGATAGCCCATGCAGCGCGAGTGGTGTCATTCGAAGGCATCCAGATATTCGCTTTCATCGTCAGGAGACAGATATTGCCAAGCTAGCTGAAAAACAGCTAGCGCTTCTAGAGACACTTTGGCGTTTGTTGGCGGATAATGGGAAACTTCTCTACATAACCTGCAGTATCTTTAGAGCTGAGAATGACAATGTCATTGCAGATTTTCTTGAAACACACAGTGATGCTGAAACGGATATAGAAAATTTTCTGTGGGGTTTCAAAACTAAATATGGAAGGCAAATACTACCGGGAGTATCAAACATGGACGGTTTCTACTTTTCACTAATCAAGAAGCGAAATAAATGTCGCGATCAGCTAGCAAACTAACATTTGCTTCAACTCTATGCTTCTGCTGTTTGTTCCTAACAGGAAAACTCTTTGCCGATGGCATTGAACTAACCGAATTAGAGTATAAAGTTAGCAATAAGGTATTACTGGCCGCAGCGAAAGCTGAATTAAAATTTAATAGTGACGTGCTAGCCGCAGTTCAGAGCGGTATCCCCTTATATTTTGATTTACACATCAAGGTCATGCAACCTCGCCCCTACATATGGAATAAAGAACTGTATAGGGTGAAATACACCTTTAGCTTCCGCAAACACGCCTTAAGCAACCAATTTGTTATTACAAACTTAGTTACGGGACAACGCGGCGTCTATCGGACCATTGAACTCGCAATAGATAATCTCGGTGAAGTTGACTATCTAGCAGTACTAGACGTCAAAGAACTATCAAAAACATCTGATCTATTCATGGAAATGCTATTCGAACTTGATATAGCGTCTTTGCCGGCGCCGATGATCCCGATGGCTTATATCTCCCGAAGTTGGCATATATCTAGCAGTTGGCTGCGAAAGAAGCTGAACTTATGAACACCAGAGTACTCTCTCTCTTTTCTGTAGCCCTGTTAAGTGCCTCTCTTCTTTGTTCCCTCGTCCTTATGAGTGGCGCAATACAAAACTCCGCCAAGTTTGGTGCTCTTTACGCTGTTCTCTTACTCTCTAACGCTTTCGGTATCCTAGCTTTTATGGTCATCATCGGTCGCAATATCTGGGTACTAATCCGACAGCTACGCACAAAGGAAGCTGGGGCTCGACTCACGCTTAGAATGGTAATTATTTTTACAATACTCGCTGTCGTCCCAGTGACTATATTATATGGTTTTTCATTAGATTTTTTGCGCCGAGGGGTCGACAGTTGGTTTGATTTAAGGGTCTCGGATGCGCTTTCTGATTCTCTGGAACTAGGAAGAGAATCTCTAGACTTAAGAATGCGCCATCTTCTTCTGCAAACCGAAAAAATGGCAGACGAACTTAGTGAGATTCCAACTGAAATTAACCCATTGAACTTGGGAGCTTTCAAAAATTCATCATTATCAACTAGGCCCTACCTGATCCCGACTCCCGCCCAATTGGATACGATGCGATCAGAAAATCGGGCAGAAGAGCTTATTTTACTGAATAGAGAAGGAGTACTAATTGCCTCGAGCAGTGCAACTGGAAACCTCGTACCCAGTCTTCCTCCCGAGCTTATCAGAGCTCAAGTCCGGCAAGGGCAAAGCTATATTGGGCTTGACCCGATAAGAGACGGAAATCTTTCTGTTAGAGTAGCAGTCAAAACAAACATCGCAAAAAATGTGCAGGATTACTATACATTGCACGCACTTTATCCTTTTTCTAATCGGATAAATATCCTCGCTGATAGTGTCGAATCGTCCTACGAACAATATATGGAGCTCTCTTACCTGCGAGAGAAATTAAAGCTGAGCTTTGCCATGACTTTAACCTTGGTATTGCTTTTCAGCATTGTCACCTCAGTGTGGGCTGCTTTCTACTCGGCTAGAAGACTATCTGCTCCTATACGAGATCTTGCTGAGGGAACTGCCGCCATCGCTAAAGGCGACTATACTAAAAATCTTCCCGTAGAAAGTAACGATGAAATAGGGTTTTTAGTTAGTTCTTTTAATTCTATGACAGCTCGAATCGCTAAGGCACGGGAAGAGATCGAGAGTCAACGTGAGTATCTGGACACTTTACTAAGTCAGCTATCATCAGGTGTTATCGCTCTAACATCGGAAAAAATTATTACTACGTTAAATCCCTCTGCGAGACATCTTTTAGGGATACAAGAATCTAATTACGAAGGCGAAAGCTTCCTAACTCTGCGCTCTGAAAATAGTGACTTAGAGCCATTTAGAGAACAGATTCTTTATTTAATCAAGGAAGGAAAAGAGTACTGGCAAGCGCAAGTCGCTATTCTTAATGCTGACTCACGAAAAGAACTCGTTTGTAAAGGAACAACTATAAAAACGTCAAGAGGGACTGTTAGCGGCTATGTCATAGTGTTGGAAGACGTAACGGCAATCGTTCAGGGACAGCGAGATGCAGCATGGTCTGAGGTCGCGAGGCGATTAGCACACGAAATCAAGAACCCACTGACTCCAATCCAATTAGCAACAGAACGGCTAAGGCTAAAATATCTCAAAAAACTTGGTAAAGAAGATGGTGAACTGCTGGGGAGTTTAACTGACACCATAATACAGCAGGTAGAAACAATGAAGACTATGGTCAACTCGTTCACTGATTACGCCAGCTCAACAACAAAACAAAAAAGTTTGACCGACACCGAGAAATTGTTGAAAGGAGTTGTTGAGCTCTTCCGTTCTACCCATCCGGCAGTTAACTTCATATATGATATTGATTCAAATTTACCAAAAATCAAGGTGAATATCGTGCGCATCAGGCAGGTATTCAATAATCTAGTGAAAAATGCTTTAGACGCCTCTCCTCGTGACATAAAAAGTAATATCATCATTTCGATCAGACTAGTAGACTATCTCAACAGCGAACATATTGAGATAGAAATAGAAGATCATGGTTCAGGGATACCTGAAAAGCTTCTCGGAACTGTGTTTGACCCATATGTCACTAGTAAAAGTAAAGGAAGCGGTCTGGGACTCGCAATTGTCAAAAAGATCCTAGAGGAGCATGATGGCATGGTGGCTTTGAGAAACAAAAAAGAGCGAGGGGCCATAGTTTTAGTTCGTATACCCAGCTCGGATATCAAGGGAGACACACCGACTCCGCTAGGTGATCTACGAACATGAAAAAAAACTACATACTAATTGTAGATGACGAGCCTGATATACGTAGTCTCTTGAAGGACATACTAGAGGATGAAGGTTACGAAATTTCCGTAGCAAAAAATGCTACTGAGGCTCGGAAGCTAAGAAGGCAAAGAAGACCGGATCTTGTTCTTTTAGATATATGGATGCCAGACACGGACGGGATAAACCTTCTCAAAGAGTGGTCATCAGATCAAGGAGTTCTGCCACCAGTAGTAATGATGTCAGGCCACGGAACGGTTGATACAGCCGTAGAAGCTACCCGTCTGGGTGCCTATGACTTCGTAGAAAAACCACTCTCTATAGCAAAAATAATCCTTACCGTAGAAAATGCTCTCGAAGCAGATCGTCTCAAATCTGAGAATGTGAGTTTTGAAAAAAGATCAGAAAAAATAGCAGAGCCGGTTGGTTCAAGCGAGGCCATGTCTTTGCTTCTTAGAGCCGCATTGAAAATAGCAGACCATAAGACAAGCATTTTCATAAGCGGAGCTTCGGGAACCGGCAAAGAGACCTTGGCACGTTTTATTCACCACAACAGCCTACGGTCGCAAGGGCGCTTCGTAGAAGTCAATGTTTCCGCTATGACGCGGGAGAACCCTGAAGAGGAGCTGTTTGGCTTTGAAAAAGGAGAAAAACTGCGGTTTGGTTCTCTAGAGCTCGCTAACGGCGGCACTCTTTTTCTGAAAGACGTAGCCGACATGGACTTAGGCACTCAAGCTAGGCTCTTAAAAGCACTGGAAAATCAGGAGTTCACAAGACCAGGAGGACAAAAAAATGTTCAAATAGATGTCCGTATTATCACGAGTTCTAGACATGATCTAAAACCTTTAATAGACGAAGGCCGCTTTAGAGAGGATTTGTTCTACCATTTGAATGTGCTGCCGCTGAAAGTTCCATCCCTGAAAGAAAGAAGCGAGGACATTGAAGAATTACTCGACTATTTTTTGAAGTATTTTGCGTCTAGTGAAAGTTTACCTTTACGAGAATTCTCTAGTGAAATCAGACAAAAATTTAAACTTTACTCATGGCCAGGAAATATCCGCGAGTTACGAAATCTCATACAACGCATTCTAATTTTAGGGAGCCATAACCACGTAGAGTTAAAAGAGATTGCGCCTATAATCAACCCTAAAGCCTATAGCCGAACAAATCCGCTCGACATGGGCTTTAATTTGCCGTTGCGCGAAGCCAGAGAACAGTTCGAAAAAGCCTATATTGAACATCAAATGCAAATATTTAATGGGAGTGTAAGTAGGGTGTCTGCACAAATTGGAATTGAAAGAACTCATCTATATAGAAAGCTCAGAAGTCTAGGCATAGATCCGAAACAACTAAAAGACAACTACTAAAAAATTGTGAAAATTATTATATTAGGAGCGGGACAAGTAGGTGCATCATTGGCAGCTAATTTATGCAGTGAACCAAACGATATTACTGTAGTAGATTTAAATCCGACTACACTGCATCATTTGCAAGATAGGTATGATCTTAGGACAGTAGTGGGGCATGCGGCTCACCCTGACGTACTCTTGAAAGCTGGCGCACAAGATGCGGATATGATAATTGCCATTACAAATAGTGATGAAATAAATATGGTGGCATGCCAAGTCGCCTATACACTTTTTCAAACCCCGACAAAAATTGCACGAATCAGGGAAAACCAATACCAGAAGAGAAAGGAGCTATTTGATGCTGCATCGTTCCCTATCGACGTCATTATTAGTCCGGAGCAAGAAGTCACAGACTATATTAAGAACCTCATAGAATTTCCGGGGTCTATTCAAGTAGTTGATTTTGCAAACGGAAAAGTCCAGCTTGTCGCAGCAAGGGCCTTTTATGGAGGACCACTAGTCGGACATAGACTAGCCGAACTCCCGGAGCAGTTAAATGATGTCGAAACAAGGGTCACAGCTATATTCAGGCGGAATGATGTCATTATCCCCACCGGCGATACCGTAATTGAGGCAGGAGACGATGTCTTTTTTATCGCAGCACAAAAAAATATTCGGGCTGTTATGAGTGAGTTCAGGAAGATTGACGGCCCTAATAGAAATGTCATTATTGCGGGGGGTGGAAATATAGGACTCAGGCTCGCTAAAGCTCTTGAAGATACATGTAATATAAGAATTATAGAAAGTAATTCTGCGCGAGCACACAAGATTTCTGAAAGTTTCAAGCGAGCTTTTGTATTGCTTGGTGATGCTGCGGATGAGGATCTTCTCAGAGAAGAAAACATCGAAAACACAGATGTCTTCTGTGCCCTCACTAATGCCGATGAAGCGAATATTATTTCTTCAATGCTAGCCAAGAGACTAGGCGCTAAAACAGTAATGGCTTTAATTAATCGGGCTGCATATGTAGACCTTGTTCAACGTGACATAATAGATATTGCAATATCTCCACAACAAGCGACTATTGGAAGCTTACTAGCTCACGTAAGACGTGGTGATGTCGTAAAAGTGCATTCCCTTCGGGGAGGTGCTGCGGAGGCTATGGAGGCAATCGCCCATGGAAATGCAAGACAGAGTAAAGTAGTAGGTCGAAAGATAGATGACCTAAAACTACCTCCCGGCGTGGTCATTGGAGCTATAGTTCGCAAAGAAAAAGTCATCGTCGTCCATCATGACACATTGATTGTGGAGGATGACCATGTAATTCTTGTCGTCACGGACAAACGGCACGTAAGTGACGTCGAAAAACTATTTCAAGTTAACCTTACTTCAAGCTAAGTATTGCAAAATGCGCTTTAAAGTCATTCAGAAAATTCTCGGATTATTGTTAGCACTTTTTAGTTTAACGCTTATTCCACCGCTGGTTATGTCCATTACTATGGACGATGGGATTGAATATGCGTTCGTTAGCGCTATTTTCGTTACACTATTACTCGGACTCTTTTTGTGGCTCCCAGTGAGAAAATTTAAAGGAGAACTTAAGCTTAGAGACGGGTTCCTTGTAGTAGTTTTATTCTGGCTAGTACTGAGCTTTAGTGGTGCGATCCCATTCATAGTTGTCGACAACCCTAAAATGACCCTAATAGATGCTGTTTTCGAGTCAATGTCCGGTTTAACAACTACGGGGGCGACAGTCCTGACTGGCTTAGAAGAGCTCCCTGTATCACTGCTTTTTTATAGACAGTTGCTCCAATGGTTAGGGGGTATGGGCATTATTGTTCTGGCTGTTGCGGTGTTACCTATGCTGGGTATAGGGGGAATGCAACTTTACCGCGCTGAGACTCCAGGTCCGATGAAAGATGCGAAGCTTACTCCGAGAATTACTGAAACCGCAAAAATGTTGTGGTACATATATCTGGCTCTAACTGTTTTTTGCACAATCGGGTTTTACGTCTCAGGCATGTCATTTTTTGATGCAATTTGCCATAGCTTTTCAACTGTGGCAATTGGGGGCTTTTCCACTCATGATCAAAGCATTGGCTACTTTAATAGTTGGCAGATTGAAGCGGTCACAATAGTATTTATGTTTCTCGCTGGTGTTAATTTTTCACTGCATTTTTTAGCCTGGCGTAGTAAAAGTTTAAAACACTACTTTGAAGATTCTGAATTTTTAATGTATCTAGCGCTGCTCTTATCTGTCTTCCTAATATGTTTTCTAGGGCTCATGCTAAACAATGTATTATCTGGAGAGATTGTAACCTCGTTAAGAGCTAGCCTTTTCCAAGCCATTTCTATGGGAACTACGGCTGGCTTCAGTACAGAGGATTTTCAGGCATGGCCTGCCTTCCTCCCTGTCATCCTTATCTTATTAAGCTTTGCTGGAGGATGCGCTGGATCAACTGGTGGCGGGATTAAAGTCGTTCGATGTTTGCTTCTCTATAAACAAGGTGTGCGCGAAATACGTCGATTAATTCACCCAAATGCCATTTTAAATATCAAGATGGGAAATAAAGCAGTAAGTAATCGAGTCATCGAAGCAGTATGGGGGTTTTTTGCAGCTTATGTGGCAGTATTCTTAATCTTAATGCTGGCATTAATGGTTACAGGACTAGATCAAACCACCGCATTTTCAGCGGTTGCGGCATGTCTCAATAACCTTGGTCCTGGTCTCGGCGCAGTCAGCGAGAACTACGGGAACATCTCCGCAACAGCCAAGTCTTTATTGTGTCTTGCAATGTTGCTAGGCCGACTCGAAATCTTCACATTACTTGTAATATTAACCCCGTCTTTTTGGAAAACATGAGCTAACAAGAGGCGATTGATTTGATAAAAAAAAAGTAAACAGTAAATAATTTTATCTGTTTAAGCTTAAAGATCCTGTAAGATCGCTTACCTGTTCGAGCCCGTGTCTGTCTAAGTAGAATGAAACTCCCTCATTTATTTTCTCACAAACAAGCGGATCGTAGAATAATCCCGTTCCCAACCCCACACATGCCGCGCCGGCTATTAGAAATTCAATAACATCAATCGCCGAACTTACCCCTCCTTGGCCAATTATTGGAACACCGTGCTTTTTAGAAACCTGGTATACCTCATGGACTTTAAGTAACGCAAGTGGCTTAATTGCCGGTCCAGAAAGTCCTGCTCGGTTGTTAGCAATTACGGGTTTTCTTTTTTCCGCATCAATCGCCATCCCCATTACAGTGTTAATAACGGCCAAGCCATCGCTACCAGCTTCAATACACAATCTAGCATTTTCAGCTATATTCGTTTGATTAGGGGATAACTTGGTGATTATCGGTTTAGAAGATTCTCGGCGGCAAGCGGCCACCACTCTTGCAGACATATCTGGATCGTTACCAAATGCGACACCGCCCTCTTTGACATTAGGACAGGAGATATTTATCTCTAGCGCACTCACCGGAGACTGATCAAAGATCCTCGCTACCGCCGCGTACTCTTCAATAGTAGATCCACAGACATTAGCAATAAAGTGTGTCTCGTTGAAGTCTAAAAGAGGAAGTATTTTATCTACTACTGTTCTAGCGCCGGGATTTTGCAGACCGATTGCATTTAGCATTCCTCCCGGAGTCTCAAAAATTCTTTGAGCTTTATTACCCAACCGCGGTTCTAAGGTTGTCCCTTTCAAACACACAGCACCAGCGTCCCCGTTAGAAAATCCTTCAACACGTGTATACTCTTCACCGAAGCCAACACAGCCGGATAGCAACACTAGCGGGTTTACGAAAGGAAGGCCGCAAAATTCGACTGTCAATCTAGCGTCACGTTTAATTTTTTGCACCTTTTGCACCTCTGACCCTCTAACTTGGAAGCATTATAACTTGTTTGAGATAGTTCTCTACGAACCAGAAATCCCACCCAACACAGGGAATATAATCCGTCTATGCGCAAATACTGGTTGTCACCTTCATCTGATACGCCCATTAGGCTTCAGACTCGACAATACGAGGCTAAAAAGAGCAGGACTGGATTATCAAGAGTATGCTGACATCTTAATCCATGACTCTTTCGAAAAATTCATTACAATCCGAGATATTTCCCAAGTATTTGCTTTTTCGACGCGAGGAAGTGTTGTTGCCCATAACACGTCATTCACTTCCAAAAGTATTTTATTATTTGGACCAGAAACTAGAGGATTACCTGAGAATGTCCTAGACAAGATTCTAAGCCATAACATCTTAAGATTGCCTATGGCCCCAGAGAGTCGAAGCTTGAACTTATCTAATGCGGTCGCTATAGCGGTTTACGAGGCATGGAGACAAAATGCCTTCCTAGGCTCCAAGGGGTAGCTATATGTTTTGCTCTTAAGCTCAAGTCCCTTCAGCAAAGGGAGCTCTTGATAAAAGAGTTTCTAAAGCTGCATGAGCAGACTTCGCGCCAGAAATAATGGCCCAGATTTCTGAAGATATAGGCATAGAAATATCTAGTCGGTCTGCCATTTCTGAGACAGCTTTCGCACTCGCAACTCCCTCGACCAGGGCACCAACCTCAGACTCAGCCAAACTAGAAGCACCCAATCGAGCTAACGCAAGACCGAACCTTCTATTTCGAGACTGATCGTCAGTACAAGTGAGCACCAAATCTCCCATGCCAGAAAGCCCCATAAAAGTATTTCGACTCGCACCTAATGCTTCCCCAAGACGAGCAATCTCCCCAAGCCCTCTCGTCATTAGTGCCGCACGTGCATTACTGCCTAAATTCAAACCGTCAGAAATTCCAGCAGCTATAGCCATAACATTCTTCAAAGCTCCCCCAAGCTCAACACCTATAACGTCATCGGTAAGGTAGGGCCGGAAATGTGTGCTGTGCATCATGCATACTAGCAATTCTCTTAGAGCACGATTGGACGATGCGACAGAAATCGCAGCGGGACAACAATTGATTACCTCGCTAGCGAAATTAGGTCCCGAAATTTGGGAAAAAGGCACTTCTGCTCCGAATTCTTCAACAACTATTTGGTGGGCTAACGCGCTAGTACCAAGCTCTAGCCCTTTACTCGCGCACACTATACTTTTTGCAGCAATTCCGCTGCAACGGAATTGCTGCAGCGCTTGACGAAACTTCTGAAAAGGAACGACAAAAACAACGCAATCAAGCACAGGGGCTAAATTCAGATCTATACATGCAGAAATACCTTCATGAAGAAGGACATCAGGCGAAAATACCGGGTGACATCTGTACTTTTGGATATGTTCGAGAACAGCCTGTTTTCTGTCCCAGATTAAGGCTCTATTACCCGCCCGAGCAAATACTGAGGCTAAAGCTGTACCCCAGGATCCTGCACCAATGACCAAAACCGTCCGCTGTTTCATTTCTATTGCGCTAATCCCTTTTAAAAAAAAGAGTATGAGCCTATTCTGAAGGCTTAACTAATGGATAATTCGCCGACTTCCAAGCAACAACGCCCCCTTTAAGGATAAAGCTCTGCTCGAAACCAATTTTTTTCAGCTCCCGCACTGCCCTGATACTTATAGATCCAGACGAGCAGCAAACTATCAGAGGCTTATTTTTATGCTTTTTTAGGCGTTCGGAAAACAGACTGAAATCTTTACGGGGAACATTTATAGCCTTAGCGATATGTCCACTCATAAACTCTTTTTCTTCTCTGACATCTACAATCACAGCTTTTTCTCGATTAACGGCCATAACAACCTCAGATGCGCTCAGACCGCTAGCCTGATTCAAGAAACTAGACAGTAACAGGCTACATGAGACGCAAAAAGCTGTTACAAGAATCCAATGGTTTATTACAAATTCTGAAAGTTGTTCCATAAAAAATATAAAAGCCTCTAGCATAGCGACATCTCAGTTTAGGCAAACTATTCCGAACGTGCTATTACAATTTGTTATACTAAACATTAATTATAACATTATAAAACACTACCAGGCGGACTATGGGAAATCATGTGCAACCTATCCTATTACTTATTCTAGATGGTTGGGGATATAGCGAAAAAAAAGAATACAACGCGATCGATAATGCTAAAACCCCTCACTGGGATCGGATGTGGAGAAATGAAACTCACACGTTACTAAACTGCTCAGGCAGCGATGTAGGTTTACCTGATCGCCAAATGGGGAACTCTGAAGTAGGCCATATGCATATGGGCGCTGGACGCTTGATTGACCAAGATCTATCAAAAATAAACAAGCAAATCAAAAATGGAGATTTCTACGAGAATACGGCCCTCAAAAAAGCAGCCTGCATTGCCGCTGAAACGAGACACAACCTCCATATTATAGGAATGCTTTCTCCGGGCGGAGTTCATAGCCATGAAGACCACATAGTTGCTCTGGTTAACTTATGTAGTCAAAATAAAGTAAAAAATGTTCTACTGCATTTGATTTTAGATGGCCGTGATACTCCTCCCAAAAGCGCTCTACACTCTATACAAAGGCTTAATGATTTTCTCTCCCTGCATCCCAATACGAAAATTAGCTCAGTATCGGGTCGATACTTCTCAATGGATAGAAATAATAACTGGGACAGGTCAAAACTCGCTTTTGACTTGATCACACGAGGAATGGGTAAATTTAGCGCCCGTACCGCAGATGAAGCGATATTATCGGCATATAACAGAAATGAAACCGATGAATTTGTCAGCCCTACGACCATAGTCAATGGTACGAAAATCGACCAAGTGAATCCCAACGACGTTGTTGTGTTTGCAAACTTTCGTTCCGATCGCGCAAGACAGCTAACGGAACCTATGAGTCAGAAAAAATTCGAAAAATTTCCACGACCGACTGGGTTCCCTTTAAAAAATATTTTCACAATGACTCAATATAAGAAAGATTTTCAAACCACAGTGGCTTATCCGCCGACTGAAATTAAAAATTCTTTTGGCGAAGTGATCTCGAACAATGGACTCAAACAGCTGCGAATAGCAGAAACTGAAAAATATGCCCACGTTACATTTTTCTTTAATGGGGGAAAAGAGGAAGCACTAGAAGGAGAAGAAAGAAAATTAATCCCATCTCCTAATGTGACAACTTACGATTTAAAACCAGCAATGAGCGCGCTTGAAGTTACAACTACTCTCGAAGTGGCCGTAGCAAGTAGAAAATATGATGTAGTGGTTTGTAACTTAGCAAATGCTGATATGGTTGGACACACCGGTGATTTTGATGCCACGGTCAAAGCTATTGAGACTCTAGACAGTTGTTTAGCGAGGATATCCTTAGTATGTAAAAATTACGGCATGGAAATACTTATCACAGCAGACCACGGCAATGCTGAACAGATGTCAGACCAGAAAGAGGGTGCTGGGTCTCAACCGCATACAGCCCACACTAACAACCCAGTGCCTCTAGTCTATGTTGGAAGAAAGGCAGGTGCCATTAACGGCGCCAGCCTCGTTGATATAGCGCCGACACTATTATCGCTAATGGGTCTATCGGTACCTGAAGAAATGCAAGGCAAACCATTTATTCGGTTATCCGACGATCAGTAAAGCAAGCTCACTCCTTTCGTCCAAAAATAGCATACATGAGGCTCGCAAAACCTGCACTTCCCAATATTAGCGTTTCTCTTGGTACAGGACTCGACAAAGGGAAACTGGAGGTATGTAACCCATAAAGCACTGCAGCCGATATCATGAAACCTACTCCAATGATCACGAGTGTGATAGTTCTCCGGAGAACCTTAATCTCTTTTCGAATATTGATTAACTGTGGATCACTAGTTTTTATGCGCATTCTTCCTGTGCGCATCTGGTCTAGTAAATCGAGCAGGGCCAGCGGTAATGCAGGCAGCTGAGCCGCCCAACGCGGGGTATTTTCTTTCATCCCTCGATTAATACTTTCAAAACCTACTCTCTCTTTCATGAATAACTCTAACGAGGGCTTCGCAGTTGCCCAGAGATCCAACTCAGGATAAAGCTCCCTCCCCATACCCTCTATATTCATAAGTGTCTTTTGCAATAATAGTAGTTGTGGGAGAACTTCCATCTCAAAGCGTTGTGCCGTCTGAAATAGACGTAGCAACAGATCTCCAACAGATACGTCTTTGAGCGGCCGATCAAAGATAGGCTCGCAAACAGCGCGAATAGCAAACTCAAATTCTTCCACTCTGGTAGTATCGGGGACCCAGCCAGATTCGACGTGTAGCTGAGCTACACGTCGGTAGTCTTTACTCAAAAACGCGGAAAAATTCTCTGCTAAGTAACGTTGATCAAAATCACTTAGAGCTCCCATAATCCCAAAGTCGACTAGCGCATAACGCCAGTCACCATCTTCATCTTTAGGTATCACAAATAAATTCCCGGGATGCACGTCAGCATGGAAAAAGTTATCTCGAAATACCTGGCTAAAAAAAATCTCGATTCCTTGCTCAGCCAGTATTTTCAGATCCGCTCCTGCTGCTAATAAGTCGTCTCGGTGCATTACGTTCAGACCGTTTACGCGCTCAATGACAAGAACATTCGACCTAGTTAAATCCCAATAAACCTTCGGGACATAAAGTATTTTCGATTCTTCATGATTCCGCCTAATTTGGGCCGCGTTAGACGCTTCGCGCATCATATCTAATTCATCAAGTATCGTCTTCTCAAACTCTGATACCACTAAACTCAACTTCAAGCGCTTACCACTCGCCCAGTACTTCTCAGCAGCATCAGCGAGCTTATGCATTAATGCGATATCTTGTTCTATAGCTTTCTTCAAGTTTGGGCGAACAATTTTAACTACCACATCCGTACCATCGAGCAATTTGGCCGAATGAACTTGAGCGATTGAGGCTGATGCTAAAGGCTTTACGTCAAACTCCAGAAATGCCTGATCCACGGATTGGCCATATGCTTTCTCGATTATTTCGACAGCCATTTCCCCAGGAAATGGAGGCACATGATCTTGGAGTTTTTGGAGCTCTCCAGCTATGTCATCACTAAGAAGATCTCGTCTAGTCGAAAGAATTTGACCGAATTTTATAAAAATCGGACCCAATTCTTCAAACACGAGTCGAATGCGTTTTGCCCGGTTGTTTTTTTGTTTCCCGAACCAATTCCAGGGAAATAAGTACCTCATGCTACGAAACGGTCTAAGAACTGACATTGAGAAAATAATGTCATCAAAGCCATGTCGTATTAAGACACGCTGGATAACTAAGACCCTATAGATGTCTCGCAACTTCATCTAGCTCTTCGTCCCATTTTTTCTATAGTCTTCATTTGATATTCGATTAGTTCGAGTCTTTTTGATAATGCAGACATTTGATCAACGGAATTTTGGAAATCTCCTTTCGAAGGTATTAGTGCTTTTTCATGCTGTATGTAATCTATTAAATCAAATTTAGCTTTACTAACAGTAGTTAAAAGCTTATTTCTAATTTTCCCTAGATTATAAAAAACCATATGCGCCGAAGCATCGCCAACTATTTTTGACAATAACTCTTCCCCATCAAAATCAATTTTTTCGATCAAGTTTTCAACCTGCTTAGCCACTCCGAGATCTCCCGAAATTTGAACTGAACCAGCTGCTAAGGGCTGTCTACGAAACTTGCTTTCAAAGAAAGTTAGATAATTCAAAGCGGTGCCGGAAACAGTAACATCTGGATCCGAAGCTTGTCCATGTTTGATAGCAAATTGATTATTATCAATTACGATGTGAAACTTAAGGCCAATTTGGGTCAGAACAACTTGGACTACCCGTCCGTTCAGCTCTAATATTTCAATATTCTCCTCGCGGTCGAGACTAAGAATTTTATTAATGTGAGTAGACAAGCTATTTATGAAAAATTCATAGTCACTCGTATTATTAAGTCTGTTAGAAAACATTCTACCTACTAAGAGCTCTCGCTACATGTACTGCCACAGCCCCGCCTAGCAAGTTATAGCATCTCACATCTTTAAGTCCAGTATCTTCAATCATGTACGAGAGTTCCGTTTGGCTTGGGTGAAGATCTATCGACTCGCCAAGATAACGATAACTCGCGCTATCATTCGCTACAAGGGCACCAAGTTTAGGAAGAATTTTTAAAGTATAAAATTTATGCACAACAGATAATACGGGCGCTTTAACTTTTGAGAACTCTAAAATAACGACGGCGCCTCCAGGGGCTAAAACTCTACGTATTTCGTTTAGCGCGTTAATTTTATCTGTAACATTACGGAGGCCAAACCCTATTACTACCCGATCAAAAGTATCGTCTTGATACGGCAAACACTCTGCACTTGCTTGGGCATAGCTAATTTTTTTTACAGCCGCATTATCGAGAGATTTATCTCTCCCAAGTGAAAGCATACTTAAATTAATATCGTTGCAGACCACACTAACGTCGTCTTTTCGAAGACCATTTATAATCCTGGCCAGATCTCCAGTCCCAGAAGCAAGGTCTAGTACCTTATGCCCTGGCTGAACATCCAAAATTTTTATCGCATAATCCTTCCACCATCTATGCAAGCCAAAAGACATGAGATCATTCATTAAGTCATATTTCAGCGCTACAGAATCAAACACTCCGCGAACTTTTCTTGTTTTTTCGCTATGAGATACTGTTTCATAACCAAAGGCACTTGATTCATCAGATGAATTTCCCTGAGGCGTGTTAGGAGTCTTCATTCTTACTAACTCTGACATGGCCTGCTAATTGAAGCGCTTCTCTATAGTTACCCCAATACTCCTTTTTCTGGACACCCATTTCATACAAGTAATCCCATGTATACAATCCGGTATCATGCCCATCACCAAAAACAAGTCTCACCGCATAATTTCCAATAGGCTCAACATCCTCTATAGTCGCGTCTTCCTTCCCAACCTGCAGCACCGCTTGACCAGGACTATGGCCCTTTACGTCTGCAGAAGGAGAATATACACGAAGAAATTCCGCTGAAAAATCGAAGGTTTCCTCTGTGTCGAAAGTTACTATCAGTCTTCGAGATTTTTTCCGTAGCTCAATGTTCTTAGGGTAATGTTTTTCCATGAGCTTATAGAATATATTTGGCTAGATCAGAGTCGCCGATCAGATGTCCAATGTGCCTATCAACATAAGTCGCATCTACTTGGACGCTCTGGCCTTTCATCTCTGAGGCTGTGTATGACAAAGCCTCAAGCATTTTTTCCATCACAGTCTGTAACCTCCTGGCCCCAATATTTTCACTCTTCTCATTTATCGCAAAAGCACATTCTGCAACTCTCCTTATCCCGTCTTCCGAAAAATCAATATCAACACCCTCTGTTGCCAAGAGGGCTTTATATTGCAACGTTAATGAAGCATTCGGCTCAGTTAATATTTTCACAAAATCTTCAACCTCAAGAGATTTTAGCTCAACGCGATTTGGTAATCTGCCTTGTAATTCAGGAATGAGATCGGAAGGTTTTGCAAAATGAAAAGCACCTGAAGCGATGAACAGGATATGATCGGTTTTAATAAGACCGTACTTTGTTGAGACAGTGCATCCCTCTACCAGCGGGAGCAAGTCTCTCTGCACCCCTTCGCGAGAAACATCAGGTCCAGAGCTATCACCACGTTTGGCAATTTTATCGATCTCATCTAAAAAGACGATTCCATTTTGCTCAATATTTTCTATTGCTTGTGCTTTTATCTCGTCTTCATCAACTAACTTGGCGGCTTCTTCATCTAGTAGCATTCTTCGGGCTGCCCTAACCGTAACCTTTCTGCTCTTACTTTTCTCTGAATTAAGACTTTGAAACATATTTTGAAGCTGACCCGTCATTTCTTCCATACCTGGCGGCGTCATAATTTCCAACCCGATATTCGGAGAATTAACTTTAATGTCAATTTCTCTATCCTCTAAGGTGTCTTCTCTAAACATCTTTCTAAATTTTTGTCTTGTATCAGATTGGCTATCGCTATCGGCAGCTCCGGATTTAGGGAGTAGTGCATCCAGGATACGTTCTTCGGTTGCGTCAGCTGCCTTCCTCTGAACTGCTTTAACAGCACTAGCTCTGGCTAGTTTGATAGAAATTTCCGTTAAATCCCTTATTATAGACTCTACATCTCTGCCAACATAGCCCACTTCTGTAAACTTTGTAGCTTCTATCTTGACAAAAGGAGCCTTAACAAGCTTTGCTAATCGCCTAGCGATTTCTGTCTTACCTACTCCTGTAGGGCCAATCATCAAAATATTCTTAGGCGTGATTTCTTCCCTTAATGATTCTTCAACCTTAAGCCTACGCCATCGGTTTCTTAACGCAATAGCGACTGCACGCTTCGCGTCGTCCTGACCAACAATATGTTGATTTAAATGTTGAACTATTTCTTGCGGCGAAAGATCATTTTCTTGTTTCAATGTTGTTACCTAAGAGTCAATTTTTTCTAATGTGAGATTATTATTTGTATAGACGCATATCTCACCAGCAATAGTGAGCGCCTTCTGTACAATTTTCTCAGGGTCAAGGTCCGTCTCGTCAAGCAAAGCTACCGCAGCAGCACGGGCGTAGGAGCCCCCAGAACCAATGGCAAGAATGTCATTCTCAGGCTCGATCACATCACCAGTCCCTGAGATAATTAGCGAGTATTCCGCATCTGCTACAATAAGCATCGCTTCTAACCTTCGTAACATTCTATCTGTTCGCCAATCTTTTGCTAATTCTACTGCTGCTCTCAGAAGATTACCTCTGTGTGCTTCTAGCTTACCTTCAAAACGTTCAAATAGCGTAAAGGCATCGGCCGTGCCACCAGCGAAACCAGCCAAGACTTTACCTTCGTATAGTCGTCGCACTTTCCGGGCATTACCCTTTAGAATGGTATCACCCATGGAAACCTGGCCATCGCCACCTATGACAACAGTTTTACCCTTTCGTACACTTATAATAGTGGTTCCGTGAAACACGATTCGCATTCCTCTTTTAGATTAGAGCAAAGGATTGTACACCAATAGATGAGTAGTCTCGCCTTAATATACTACTTGTTATCTCGACGTGCCCGCGGATGGGCTTGGTCATAAACTTTAGCCAAATGCTGGAAATCAAGATGTGTGTAAATCTGTGTAGTAGAGATATTTACATGTCCTAGAAGCTCCTGCACCGCCCTTAAGTCACCAGAGGATTCAAGCATATGACTGGCAAAACTATGTCTTAACATATGGGGGTGAAGACTCTCATCGAAGCCATATTTTCTGGCCCATAACCTCAATCTCAGCTGTACGCTGCGATTGCTCATCTTACATCCATTCCGCGTCAAGAAAAAAGCCTCTACTACTTCACGTCGTAGGAATTGGGAGCGAACATTCAACCATTTTTCTAGTGCTCTCTGAGCACAGACTCCCACTGGCAGCACGCGTTCTTTATTCCCTTTACCCAGTACGCGAACTTCCCTACTTCTAAGATCAACTCGGCCCAGTGTTAATGATGTTAACTCTGACACTCTTAATCCACTAGAGTAAAGTAACTCCCACATAGCAAGATCTCTTATATCCAAAAGAGTCACGGACTTTTGTTCTAGAAGACTTATGGCTTGGTCAACATCTAGCGTGCGAGGCAAGCGTCTAGAAGTCTTAGGGACATTAATTCTTAAGGCTGGATTATGAAGCATCTCTCCTCGATGGACTAAAAAATCAAACCATGCTCTCAAGGCCGACAAACTTCTCATTATCGAACGCGCACTGGCGTGATCTCTATGACAAAAAGCGACATATCTCTGGATACAAGTCACATCAATCTGCTGCAAGGACGTAGTTTTCTGCTCTCTCAGGTAGATAGTGAATTTTTTGATATCTCGACGGTACGCAAGAACTGTATTAGCGGATTTATTCAAAAGGGAGTCAAAAAAAATCGCCCCAGCATCATATAGCGTATCAACTTTAATTCGCCCCACTTTGATAATCCCTCAGCTGCAACTCATATGAGTGTTGACTATTTCCCTGAATAACTCCACAAATCTGCTTAAAAAATCAGTTCTCATTCCCGAGAAATACTTTTGAGAATTGCTCGAACAGATAATGAAAGCTCCATTCCATTCCTTTTCGTTCATTGGCAGCATTACTGCTGAGTCATTCGGTTCATAGTCAGGGAACGTACTTAAAAATCGTGCGTCACCTACTGGCCCACATTTTATTTCCCCTTTCAAAATAAATTCTTCAAACGAGAAATACAAAGGGCTCTCTCTAGCAAAGAAGCCCTCTAGGTTTTTTATTTCAGAAAATAGAGCTACTTGGACCTTGCTAGCATCAAACTCTTGCTCGAAATACTGCTCCACTACCTCAATTTTCTTTTCTAACTCTTTCTCTTTTAATAACATTAGCGTGATGGCGTGGACTTTCTCACTAACAAGTTCATTATCTCTCGCATTATTGAAAACTTCACCTAGCTGGTCATGCAAGGAGCTATTTTGTTTTCTTAAATTCAAGAGCTGCCGCTCTACCAAGGAAACTGCTTCACCTCGGACATGCGGTATCATCAAAGAAGATAACACAGACTCATTCCTATCAAAAAAAGTCGGGTTGTCTATTAGATATTTTGATACAGTTTCCTCTGTTACTAGTGTCTCGTTCTTTTTGGTGTCTTTCATTTCCATTGTTTATAACTCTATAAAACCGTCAAACACTCTCGCTGCAGAGCCAGTCATGAAAATACTATCTGTTGGATTATCTGACCAATCAATAGAGACAATGCCACCGGGCAGGCTAACTTCTACCCTCGGGCTCAATAATCCGAGACGTCTTCCAATAGCTACAGCAGCACAAGCCCCTGTTCCGCAAGCGGGCGTCTCCCCTACCCCTCGCTCAAATACGCGAAGTCGCACATGATTCGTATCGCATATCTCCAGAAAGCCTACATTGACGCCCTCTGGAAAAAAGCCAGCCCCTTGTAAAGCAGACCCAACTTGCTGAACTAATGCATTGGATACTGAATCCACTAGAATCACCGCATGTGGGTTTCCAATCGATACAGCGCTAAATTCGATCGAAACCTCACTAATTTCAGCTTTATAAAAATCACTATAACTCGATGTTATATAGGGGATTTCTCTGGGCTCAAAAACAGGCGTCCCCATTTCGACTCTTACGTTGTCTCCGTCTAGAGAGCGACCACTTAAAAATTTTCCGGCCACATCTAAAACAACTGTTTCTCTTAAGGGATTTTGCATCTCAAGGTATCTAACAATACACCGGAAACCATTACCACACTGCTCGGCTTCAGAACCATCTGCATTTATAATACGATATCTCGCTGTCGCCCTCTTGTCATCAGAGCAACTGAGTAAGAGTATTTGATCGCACCCTACACCTAATCTCCTGTCAGCCAAAAGCACGAAGGTGTCTTGAGTTAGATCGTAGATTTTCTCTCTTTCATCGATAATCACAAAGTCGTTTCCCAAGCCATGCATTTTAGTGAAGGGAATTCGCATAATAGAACTACCTAGTTGGCTCCGGTCTCAACTCGGACTCAGAGTCGGAATTGAACAGATGAATAGTTGATGTTGGAAACGCGCATTCAGCTCCCTCTGATGCAACGATCTCAAGCACCTTCAACATTACATCCTGTTTGATTTCATGGAACCGTACCCATTCGGTAGTTTTTGTGTATGTGTAAATAAAAAAGTCTAAGGATGAACTCGACATTTTATTAAAGTTCACAATCATCGTATGTGAAGAATCTATTTCATTATGTTCCCTTAACATCTCTTTGACTCTGACAACTATGTTCTCCATTTTCAGTGAATCATCATAACGAATACCTACGGTTTCATAAATCCTTCTATTCGTCATTCTGGATGGATTCTCAATGACAATCTGATTAAAGAGGGAGTTAGGGATAAATAGTGGTCGCTTATCAAATGACCGAATGGTTGTTAGTCGCCAACCGATCGCCTCTACAGTACCTTCTATTTCCCTGTCGGGGGAGCGCACCCAATCACCAACACTAAAAGGTCGATCGAGATAAATCATCAAACCACCAAAAAAGTTAGCGAGCAAATCCTTAGCGGCAAAACCGACAGCAACTCCACCGACCCCTCCAAAAGCAAGAACACCAGATACGCTATAACCTAGTGTCTGCATAGTTACGAGTGAAGCAGTAATGATGACGGAGAGCCTAAGAAGTTTAGATACAGCATATGTTGTGGTTTTATCGAATCTTTCCTCAGAGATAGAGCGTCGACCTATATAAGATTTTTCAGCGGAAGCTATAAACCCCACGACAAACCAAGCGAAAGCAAAGATGACACCGACATCTCTTAAACTATCTACCGCAGTAAAAATAGCTGCCGCTCTTTCTTCCTGAGATATAGCTATTGCGTAGGAGATTCCTGTCAGCCAAATTAGCAGTCTCAATGGCTTCCGAAGAGCAATAATTAAAGCGTCATCCCAATAATTCTCTGTTTTCTCTAGTTCAGCATGCAGTCGATTGCATAATCTGCGCTGAAAGAGGTCTAAAGACAACGCTGCTAGAATTACAATAAAAATCTGGACAATCCACGATTCCGCTGTAAGAAAGTCAAAAACCTGCTCAATCATTATGCTTCCCTTCAGTTTTTCCATAGTAGTTATTTAGTACGCAATCGAGTTTCAAAAATATTTGGCTATCTTAAGGTACAGACAAGATATACTCAATTCACATCACTAATGAGCGTAATGGCCTGATTCGAGCGCGGCAATTCGGGCTCGTATACGATGCCATTTTTCACTCGATTGTAGAACTCTAAGTTCCCTATTGACCGAAACCCCTCTGAGTAGCTCCAAATTTTTCAGCTCAAACTCATCAAACACACTAGTATTCACACTCAGTAAATCTTCTACTGCTGAACGATTATTGCATATTAGTAGCGAATCACAGCCAGCAGAAAATGAGGCATGGGCTCTGTCTATATATGAGCCATAGGTCGCCGCACCTGTCATAGTCAAATCATCACTCATTACTAGCCCAGAGAATCCATAATCTGATTTCAGAATACTAGATATCCAGACTTTCGAATATCCTGCTGGTAGTTTATCTATTTTAGGATAAGAAACGTGAGCCATCATTACTGCAGCTAATCCTGCTTTAGCGACATCGACGAAAGGAATCAAATCATTATTCTCTATTTCCTTTAGCTCTCTGAAATCTACTGGTAACTCTTTATGTGAGTCAGCAACGACGGAACCATGTCCAGGAAAATGTTTCGCTACAGACCGCATGCCACATCGATGCATCGCCTCAATATATGCAAGGGCAAGATCAGAAACGACAGCACTGTCGGCATGGAAAGCCCTGCTTCCGATCACCTCGCTTTCAGCACCATTGATATCTAACACCGGAGCCAAACTTAAGTCCACTCCTGCTGCAAGTAATTCACTAGACATCATCCACGCACAATCTCTGGTGAGACTTAGAGCCTCGCATGAATCAATATCGTATATTTTACCAAGTATGCCCAATGCAGGAAGTAGAGTGAATCCATTTTTAAATCGTTGAACACGACCTCCTTCCTGATCAACCATTACTAACAGGCTCGGGCTACGCAAGTGTTTAATCTGTCTACATAAGCTATCTAACTGCCCTACTTCCAAATAGTTCCGAGCAAATAATATAACCCCTCCTACTAGCGGATGCAGCAATAGCTCCCTATCTTCGAGGCTGATAGATGTGCCTTGTATATCTATAACCAAAGGTCCAAGCATATGTCACTCAATCTATTTTTAGATACATCATTATCTAACTATTCAATGGTTGCATTAATTTATATTGCGAGAATAGCCCTCGACTAATTTCTCCTGAAGCCTATCTCCCGCAAGATTGATGAGAAACACAAGGCTCATCAAGGCCATCCCTGTCAAAATAACATAGTGTGGCGCTGTCATTAGATAAAAAGAGCCGTCTCTAACCATTGAACCAAGCGAGGCTGTGGGCGAAGAGACTCCAATACCTAAAAAAGACAGACCAGCTTCCGAAAGAATAACACTGGCAGCCGAGTATGTGAGTTCGACTAGCATTGGACTCACAATAAGCGGCAAGACATGTAATGTAATAATTTTTGGCGTGGTCGTTCCCAAAAGTTGGGCAACTAAAATATGATCTAATTGCTTAACTCTTAAAGTTTGTGCCCGAGATAATCGGGCAAACCCTACCCAACCGACCGCAGACAATGCTAGGACAACGTTATGCAAGCCTCCACCCAAGATTCCAGCCAAACTGATTGCTAACAGTATGCCGGGGAAAGAAAGAAAAATATCAATAACGCGCATTACAATCGAATCGAATTTTCCGCCAACTAAGCCAGAGAGAATACCTATTAGCGTTCCAAAAACACTTGTAACAGTGAGCACGATTATGACAACAAAAAGTGATAGTCGAGCACCCGATACTATTCTAGGCCCAATACTTCTTCCTAAATCATCAGACCCGAAAAGACTCTCACTATTTGGGGGCATAAGAATTTTTTCCAAATCAATAGTATTTAGGATGGATTGATCCCATGATGAAAAGATCAAAACAACTGACCAAAGAACCATAGAAAAGATCAGGAAAAAAGTTGATTTCTTCACAAGCCTAGATCCACGCGTGGGTCTAGTACTTTATATAAAATGTCGGTCAGCATATTAATAATAATGTAGCTGACTGCTATTACTAAAACAGAAGCCTGCACCATCGGGTAGTCTCTTCTGGAAATAGACTCGATAACTAAAGATCCTAATCCTGGCCAACTGAAAATCGCTTCTGTAATAACGGCACCACCCAATAACATGCCAAGCTGTAAACCTAATGTTGTGACAACGGGAAGCAGAGCGTTACGAAAAACGTGCGCCAACATAATTCTCGATTGAGACAAGCCTTTAGCTCTAATGGCAAGAATGTAGGGCTCCCTAAGAACCTCAATCATGGCGGCACGAGTCATGCGCATAGTCAGGGCGGCTAAAGACAGTCCTAAAGCTAAAGCAGGCAAAACTATAGATAAGACCCCCTCTGAAGCCCCAATCGGAAGCCATTGAAGCTTAACTGCAAATACTATAATTAAGATAGGTCCAAATACGAAATTTGGAATAGACATGCTAACGAGCGCGGCAAAAACAGCTAATCGGTCCCACACTTTTTCTTGATATAAAGCGGCCACAATACCCAGAGAAATTCCCATGCTAGTCGCAATAATAAAAGCAGCGCCGGCAAGATAAAATGTCATGACAGTACTTTTAGCGATGATAGGTGCGACAGGTGAATGATAGTAAAAAGAGAAACCTAGATCTCCAACCACCAGATCTGTAATGAATTCAATCCACTGAGAAGCTAAAGGAAGGTCTAAGCCCAGTTGCGTCCTTAATTGCTCGACATCTTGCAACGCCGCCTGCTCCCCTAGAATAGCTACGATAGGATCCCCGGGAATTAAGTGAATAAAAAAAAAGACTATGGTTACAACACAGATGGTTACAATAAAAGCTGTGATAACACGGGTAAAAATTGACTCTAATTTTCCCACGCGAAACTCTTTCTTTTTGACAATGCTAAGTGAACAATGCCTAACTTGCTTGTCAGA
>JABISZ010000019.1 GCA_018668255.1 Pseudomonadota bacterium
GGCAGAAATTGAAAGGATCACTTTGAGACTGGGTCAAAATGGCAGGGTCTTGCTACGAAAATCGGGTACAGAACCTTTGATCAGAGTAATGATCGAAGGAGAGGACCTGTCTTTAGTAGAAATGCTATGTCTCGAGCTTGCAGAAGAAGTACGCTTAATAACAGTTTAAATGCCTCTTAAAAGCTCATTAATGGCGGTTTTTTGACGAGTTTTCTCATCCACTTTTTTGACAATAACAGCGCAGTAAAGACTATATTTCCCGTCTTCAGAAGGTAGGTTTCCCGGGACTACGACGGAGCCCTTGGGAACTTTTCCAAAAGAAACTTCGCCAGTTTCTCTGTCATAAATTTTAGTACTCTGCCCGATGTACACACCCATTGATATGACCGCGCCTGCGCCAATAATCACCCCCTCGACTATTTCTGACCGGGCACCTATAAAACACCCATCTTCAATGATAGTCGGGGTTGCTTGTAATGGCTCTAGAACTCCACCAATACCCACACCTCCAGATAAATGGACATTCTTCCCAATTTGAGCACAGGAACCAACCGTTGCCCAAGTGTCTACCATTGTCCCTGAGTCTACATAGGCTCCAATATTTACATAGCTCGGCATTAAGACAACATTTTCCCCAATGAAGCTTCCATGCCTAACCTCTGCCGGTGGTACAACTCGGGCACCAATTTTTTTGAATTCTGGCGTACCCATGTTTTTGAATTTGGACTGAACTTTGTCAAAATAGTTGGTGTGTGAGCCAGGGATAGTTTGGTTTTCCGAAAACTTAAACGACAGAAGGACGGCCTTTTTAACCCATTCATTTACTTTCCAACCGTATGGTGTCGGTGCGGCGACCCGGATTTTTCCTTGATCCAATAGATTTATGGATTCTACGATCGCTTCGAGAACTTCCTGTTCAATATTTACGGGACTTAGTTTTTCCCCAAGTTCAAACGCGGTTTCTATAACTTTGGCAAGATCTTGCATAGGTAATCTCCTGTTCGTTGTTAACTAAGAATGCTTAGTAATCTATATGCGGCTTCTATGCACTGTTCTTTAGGAGCGACAAGCGCGAGCCTGATCCGGTTAGTTCCTGGGTTTAGGCCATCATTCTTTCGCGATAAAAACTGTCCAGGAAGAACGATTAGGCCTGTATGAGAGTATAACTGTTCGCAGACCTTAATGTCGTCAGAAAGCACATCAACCCATAAATAAAATCCTGCTGTAGGGCGACTAACATCTATTTTTTCACGAAGTACGTTGAGGACCGCATCGAAATTCTCCCTGTAGAAATCTCGGTTAGCAATGACATGTTCCTCATCAGACCAAGCAGTGATACTTGCCTCTTGAACGTGCAACGGCATGGCACTTCCATGGTAAGTTCGGTACATGAAAAATTTTTCAATCAAGTCTGGATCTCCGGCGACAAAACCTGACCTTAGTCCAGGGGAGTTAGAGCGCTTTGAAAGGCTATGCATTGCAAGACATCGCTGAAATGAGCTGCGTCCAGACAAATGGCACCACTCTAAGATTCCCAAAGGAGGTTCCTGTTCGTTTCCATAGAGCTCGCTATAACATTCGTCTACGATAATAAAAAAATTATGCTTGTCTGCCATTGAAATTAAATAATCATATTGCTGGCTGGTCATTACGTTGCCCGCAGGGTTGCCTGGTGAACAGATATACATAAAACTCATCTTCCGCCAGATTTTTTCAGGTGTGTCTTCAAATAGAGGGATGAAGTTATTATGAGCCGGACCGTTAAAATAATAAGGCGTTGCCCCAGCTAAAATCGCTGCGCCTTCGTATATTTGATAGAATGGATTTGGAAGACCCACTAAAGACTTCGCACTATTAGTAGCGAATAGAGTCTGCGCTATTGAAAACAAGGCCTCTCGCGTGCCGCTAACAGGTAAGATATTTCGATCGGGTAACAGTTGTTCTTTTCCAAGGTTAAAACGTTTTGTAGCCCATGAGCTCATTGACTCTCTAAGTCTTAATGTGCCCCTAGTGCTGGGGTATTTCCCGACACCTGAGATTGCTCGTTTCAAGCTTTCTTGAATGATGTGCGGCGTCTCTAGTTGCGGCTCACCAATAGATAAATCAATTATTGCAGAGCTTTTTGGGGGACTGCTGTTTGCCTTTATTTGAGCTAGCCTTTGAAACGGATATAGTTGCAGTTTTTCGAGTCCTGGGTTCATAGCCATCCATCTATCTGATTAGTATTCCGATCAATTATATCGGATTATACTTTTTACAGCTCTTCCACTGACAGGCATCTCATCTTTGCTGTAATATCAACTCTTTTAAATACGTGATTTTCTTATGACTGATAAAATTTTGTTGTTATCCGGTGACGGCATTGGCCCAGAAATAGTGAGTTCTGCGGAAAGACTTTTGAATTCGTTAGCTACCAACTTTGGTTATGAATTTGAGGTTAACTATGGGTTATTAGGAGGCGCAGCTATTGACCAATTTGGCGATTCCTTCCCAGAAGAGACGTGTCGACTGGCAGAAGACTGCGATGCTATTTTACTAGGTGCTGTCGGGGGTCCGAAGTGGGATAAAATAGAGCGGGCAATTAGACCTGAAAGAGGATTACTTCGTCTTCGTGCGCAACTTGGCCTATTTTGTAATTTACGACCCGCAGTGCTTCTCCCCGCGCTCAAAAATGCGTCTAGTCTTAAGGCTGACCTTGTATCAGGTTTAGATCTAATGATTATCAGAGAGTTGACGGGCGGCATTTACTTTGGACAGCCCCGCGGAATAGAGGTTAAAGAGAACGGCAAGCGTAGAGGATTTAATACGCTTGTTTATGAGGAAGAAGAAATTGAACGAATAGTTAAGCTGGGATTTGAGACCGCCATGAAAAGATCAGGCCGGCTATGCAGTGTCGATAAAGCAAATGTACTTGAGGTGACTGAGTTATGGAGGGATGTAGTAGACAAAATGGCTAGCGACTACCCTCAGGTCACAGTTGAGCATCTTTATGTAGATAACGCTGCTATGCAGCTTGTGCGTGCGCCAAAGCAATTCGATGTTATGGTCACGACTAATTTATTTGGTGATATTCTTTCTGACTTAGCTGCCATGTTAACCGGTTCTATTGGTATGCTGCCGTCTGCGTCTCTAGATGGGAATAACAAAGGTCTTTTCGAGCCTGTTCACGGATCGGCGCCTGATATCGCTGGGAAAAACATTGCTAACCCTATAGCAACTATTATGTCAGTCAGTATGATGCTTAAGTACTCCCTCAACAAACCAGAGCTTGCTCTAAAGATAGATGCAGCAGTGGATTCTGTACTCAATCAAGGCTTGCGAACAGCGGATATCGCATCAGGTGGGGAGTCTTCCTTAGGAACAATAGAAATGACTGACGCAATTATTGACGCACTAGTCTAGATGGTATTGGTATGAAGGGTAATACGATGAGTAAGCAATACAATGTCGCCGTCGTGGGCGCAACTGGCGCTGTCGGTGAAGTCATGATCGAATTACTTCATGAAAGACATTTCCCCGTAGCAAAGCTTTCTGCTGTTGCCAGTTCGAGGTCGGCGGGCTCTAGAGTGTCTTTTGGGACTCGAAGTATAGTAGTCGAGACTCTTGAAGGCTTCGACTTTAGTAATGTTGACATAGCCTTATTTTCACCTGGGTCATCGGTCTCTGCTATTTATGCGCCAAAAGCTGCGGCGCAAGGCTGTATTGTGATAGATAATACTTCGGAATTTCGCTATCGGCAGGATATACCTTTGGTGGTTCCTGAAGTTAACCCTGAAAGCTTAGTTGAATATAAAAACTGCAACATTATAGCGAACCCTAACTGTTCCACGATTCAAATGGTCGTTGCGCTAAAACCTATTTACGATGCGGTTGGTATTGAACGAATAAATGTATGCACTTATCAGGCGGTGTCTGGTACTGGGAAAGAAGCTCTCGAAGAACTTGCAACGCAGACTGCAAGTCTTCTGAATGGGAAAGAGGTGAAGTCTCGAATTTACCCCAAGCAAATTGCGTTTAACTGCCTTCCGCAGATTGATACATTCCAAGATAATGGCTATACAAAAGAAGAAATGAAAATGGTTTGGGAGACCCAGAAAATTTTAGGGGACAGCAATTTAAAAGTGAACCCTACAGCGGTAAGGGTCCCTGTTTTTTATGGTCATTCTGAAGCAATACATATAGAAACTCTTTCGAAAATAAGTGCCAGGGAGGCTACAGACTTGTTGGGCGAGTTTCCTGGCGTAACTGTGGTCGATGAGCAGGAGGACGGAGGCTATCCTACTGCTGTAACCCATGGTGCTGGCAAGAATTCTGTATTCGTTGGCCGTATTCGGGAGGATATTTCACATCCGAAGGGACTGAATATGTGGGTAGTTTCAGATAATGTTAGGAAAGGGGCTGCTTTAAATAGTGTTCAGATTGCGGAGATGTTAATTGAGGAGTAGTTTCTGGCCTGCTCTGCCAGGTGCCATTTTTTTCCTTATTACGCTGAGCTTGCCGGTTGTCATGCTAGCTGGGACTGCCGACGGTTCTTTAATAGATAAAGATGTAATTCATAAGCCTTCTAAGATTAAGGCAGATCAATCGGTGGAAGTGATCTCTGGCGGCCATATAAGTCAAAAGAATGACAGGTCATATGCAGATCTCTATACGCAGATTTTAGCTAAGAATAAGCAAATTCTTACCTTAAGAGAGCGGCTGAAGTTCTACGAGCCTATCATTTATAGAGTTGAAACTCCTGCGTCTGTAACTAGTTTTCCACACTCGATTGAAAAGATAGCGCAGAAATTTCTGACTGATCATGTCGCGCTTAATGGCGATATTAATTACTGGGCATTAGCATTTTTTAGTTTAATTCTTTATTTGTTATTTAAGGCAAGATTTTTTAGTAATATTCGGGTTTACGACTCTAAAGGCGAAGTGGAAATTAGTACCCCTCCCTCTAGTGGTGAGACGACAAGAGAGAACGAACATGAGGCAAGCTTAGATTTTGCTAAGGTGCTAGTTGAGCTGGGAGAAATAAAACGTGCGCGTAAAATTTTAGATCTTGTTAGGCTTGAGGGGACACTAGAGCAAGCGGTGGAAGTGAATAACATTATTGAGAGTTTACCGAAGGAGTAATTTCTTATCCTGGGTTTCGTTTCTCGTTTTTCGCCACAAAATTGGTACTGACATGGTTCGACTAGCGTTGATAGTTCAATACAACGGTTCCAATTTTAGTGGGTGGCAGAGCCAGGCTGGCCGACGGACAGTGCAATCCTCACTTGAGAAAGCCTTATCATTTGTAGCTGATGAACCCATCAAGGTTATCTGCGCTGGCCGTACCGATGCTGGAGTCCATGCTAACGGGCAGGTGGTTCATTTTGATACGAATGCTATTCGAACTGATTATTCTTGGGTTTTTGGAACGAATACAAAGTTACCGCCAGATATATCAATCCAATGGGCTCGAAGTGTTCCAGACACGTTTCATGCGAGATTTAGCGCAATAAGTCGCTCCTATAGGTATTTTGTTTACAATGAACCGATACGCTCTGCACTTTTCTATAAAAGAGCGACATGGGAGCATCGTAAGCTGGACATTACCTTAATGCAGTCCGCAGCAAAGTATTGGATTGGGCGCCATGACTTCTCTTCATTTCAGGCGAAAGGATGTCAGGCATCAAGTCCGGTAAGAGAAATTTTAAATTTTGATGTTTCTCAAGAATTAGATTGCATCGTTTTTTCGATTACCGCTAACGCTTTTCTTCAGCATATGATCAGGAATTTTGCAGGCGTACTTTTTGATATCGGGTGTGGCAAACGAGAAATTAGCTGGGCTAACGATGTTCTCAGGTATAGAGATAGAAGTTTGGGAGGAGTCACTGCGGAGCCAGATGGCCTATATCTAGTTCATGTTGGGTATCCCGAAGAATTTTCTATTTACACTGAATCAGATTAGCCTCTCTATTCGATTAATGATTAAGAAACTAATCGATATGCTGTAAGTTCTGGTGAGTAAGTGTGATAATTTGTTTGAATTTTTTTTGTGGGGTGACTTCGTTGGAACGAGTTCGAATCAAGTTTTGTGGAATTACGAACCTACAAGATGCACTAGATGCCGATTGCCTGGGTGTCGATGCCTTGGGGTTTGTGTTTTATAAGCCCAGTCCTAGATATATCGCTCCATTAGTTGCTGCGCAAATAATCGAAAAGCTGTCGCCGTTCGTATCAACGGTAGGTCTATTTGTGAATGCGACGTCTCAAGAGGTGTCTGAAATTTCAGAGCTTACAAAAATAGATCTGCTTCAGTACCATGGCGATGAGTCGCCGGAATATTGCGAGTCGTCGTCTAGGCCTTGGATTAAAGCTTTGAGAGTAAGAGGCGATGAAGATTTAACTCGGGAAATACTTCGTTTTAGGAATGCGAAGGCAATTTTGTTTGATAGTTACGATGTTGAAAAACCGGGCGGTACTGGTAATTCGTTTGATTGGAGCTTGCTCCCCGATCAAGTAACCTGTTCTACAATTCTTGCCGGTGGATTGAACTCGGAAAATATAGTGGACGCAATTCGGCGTGTAGGACCCTCTTGTGTGGATGTGAGTGGTGGGATAGAGGCTACTAAGGGGATTAAGGATCGAGAAAAAATGAAAGATTTTGTAGCTGAGGTAAATAAACTTGATATCTAAAGTAAATTCAAATGACTCGCATAGAGTTGGGTCTGAGA
>JABISZ010000020.1 GCA_018668255.1 Pseudomonadota bacterium
ATTTGGACGATGTGATACTGGGCAGGATGATTAAAGAGGCTGGGATGTTTTATAAGATGGAATGTAGCAATAGCTTCTTTAGATATCTACTCCACCCACCAAACATCACCAGAATTGTATTCCCCCTAAGAACCCCGCCCTTTAAACAATTCCTATCGATAGCGAATACCACAACATTAAATAAAATTAACTTCGCATAATTTCTCAAAAAACATTTCATCTTTGATCCAAACAAGCCTTTTAAATATTTGCGTTTATGGAGTTGCGTTCTGCGCCTAATAATTTCGCCAAATATTTTCTCTGTAAAAAAATAAATACCGAAGCAGGTTGCAGCAAGCTGAATATGTATATATTTTAAAGACAAGAATTTCAGCAGGTGAGTTTTTAGATAATGCCCTACGGTAATAAAAAATTATTAGCGGCATTAATTATTGTGATACGCAAGAAGGAATTTGATAGGAGAGCATATGGCACCAAAAAAAAATGCCCCCCTTGGTTGCGGGAACAACCATGCGAGGGGCGGATACAGATTCAAACTTCAAAGTAAAGTTAACACAAGTCAATATGCTGGTCAAAAGTTTAAATTTGACCGGACTTGCCTACCTTCGCCTTCATCCTATTACTCGTATCAATTTCCGGGTATATCCACCAATCGAACAATGGTGAAGGTTATATGTCCGTTTCATGATGATACAGATCCATCCCTCTCTATTAACTTAGAAGACGGTTGGTTCAATTGCTTCTCTTGCGGTACTAAGGGCGGAGGCATTGCTAAGTTTCATATGACTCGATACTCACTCACTTACAAACAAACCCTCAAAGAACTGGAGTTCTTAAATGTTAAATAAAAATACTTATTCCACCAAAGCAGATGCTAAAAAAGCTGCACGTCAGTTAACTAAACAACAGATCAACCAAGGGTATAAACCCTCCGGTTTCTATGAATATACGGACAGAGACGGTAACCCTATTTTCTGGCGTATCCGATTAGATCATCCAACTAAGGGCAAATGGATTCGCCCACTATCTTTTAATGGGTCAGAGTGGAAACTTGAAGAACCGAAATTCCCTGACGGAAAACCGCTATACCGTTTACATGAAATTGTCAGTCGTCCCGATGAAACAGTTTGGATCGTTGAAGGTGAAAAATGTGCCGATGCCTTAGCTGAGTTTGGGTTGTTGGCTACTACAAGTGGTTCAGCTACTAGTGCAGGAGGTGCTGATTGGTTACCATTATCAGGACGCAGGGTAATCACTTGGCCTGACAATGATGAGGCGGGACTGCGATACGCAAAGTCTGTTACTGAGCAATTGCTTCCCCTCGATTGCGAGATTAAGTCGGTGGATATTTCCAAGCTCGGATGGTCGGTCGGGTCGGTCGGGTCGGACGGCGTTGATTGGATTCTCTTAAATCCTGATGCTACTAAGGAAGATGTAGAAGCATTGTCAATGATAGACCCTGAGACTGATATTGTAACAACATCTGATCATCCTTCTGGTGAAAAAAAACCTCAGATGCTAGAGCAGATTGCTGCATCTTGTGAGCTTTTTCACTCTGATGACAGCAAATGTTATGCAACAGTTCCCATCAACTCTCATAAAGAAACATGGTCTTTGGGGTCTGCTGGCTTTAGAGGCTGGCTGGCAGGAAGATGCTATCAAGCCGACAAGTCTATTCCAAAGTCTCAAGCATTGACTGACCTAATTGAAAGTCTGAAGGGGGTGGCCAGATATGGGGGCGATGAGCAGCCTGTCTTTATAAGGTTGGCGGGGAAGGATAAGAACATCTATCTTGATCTTGGAAATGATAAGTGGGGCGTAGTTGAAATCACTTCAGAAGGGTGGAAAGTAATCAGCGACCCTCCAGTCAAGTTCATCCGCCCCCAAAGCCTTCTTAAGTTACCCAAACCTGAGAGAGGCGGATCAATTAATGAACTTGGTAAGTTCCTTAATGTTCAAGATGACGATCTGATTCTTGTAATTGGGTTTCTCTTGTTTTGCCTCAGTCCAAATGGCCCTTACCCCATTCTTATTATTCAAGGGGAACAAGGATCTGCAAAGAGTACGTTTGGCCGAGTTATACGAAGTCTTATTGATCCATCCTCTGGAATGTTACGGTCGGCTCCAAAGAATGAACATAATCTGATGATAGCTGCTCAGAATGGTTGGCTACTTGGCTTTGATAACTTATCTAATATAAAAGCTGATATGTCAGACTCGCTATGTAGATTGGCTACCGGCGGTGGTTTTTCTACTCGCAAACTTTATTCAGATGGTGAAGAGTCTATCTTTGAAGCCACTCGTCCTATTTGCCTCAACGGGATAACTGAGTTTGCCACCAGAGACGATTTGTTAGATAGATCATTAATTATAAAACTACCAACCATTCCGCCCAGTAAGCGAAAAGATGAGAAAGATTTTTGGTCGGAGTTTGAAGAGGCCCGCCCAAAGATACTCGGTGCGCTGTTGGATTTAGTGTCTGCAGTTCTTAAGAACCTTCCTAATGTGAGGCTAGCCGAGTCTCCACGTATGGCTGACTTTGCGAAATTTGTGACGGCTGCAGAGCCTGCACTTGGTTGGTCTGATGGTGCATTTATGGATGCGTATATCAGAAACCGTGACTTGGGTAGAGAGATAGTTTTGGAGTCTGACTCTGTAGCGCAGGCCATCTTGAATTGGAATCTTAATAGTTGGTTTGGAACTGCAACAGAACTGCTCGTAGAACTGGAGGGTCATACTCTTCCTAATGTAGTGAGAAGTCCTTACTGGCCGAAGAGCGCGTCAGCATTATCAAATAAACTAAATAGGCTACTGCCTGCTCTTAGAGAGAAGGGGTTTGATATTGAGTCGACTTCTGAGGGTAAAGGAAATGCTAAACGAAAAATCATCAGGATAAATAGAGTTTAAGAATCGCCGACCGACCCGACCGACCCCGATGAACCAGCTTTTTAGATTACCTGTATGTAAATTCCTACTACTGATTCCTAAGTGGTAGAACAAATATTCCAATAATTGCATTGAGCGATGGTTTCAGAATGGTCGCATTTCCCGAATCCATTATGGGTAAAGGGTTATGTTGGGCTGGCAAGATAATAATTAGCGATTTTGCCTTGAATGCAGTGATTGAGCGATCGAGATTTGTTTTTAAAGAAAATAAATATTTATGGTTATAGAAACAACACAGCCGCGGTTCATTAGACATAAAGATGCGCCTGCATTTTTTGCAGTAAGCCGAGGTTTCTTCGATAAGTCTATCCGTCCATCGCTGACTGAAATTCCACTAGGAGATACTCCGCAGTCTGGAATCGTTTTTGATGTCTATGACCTACACGCCCATGCTGATATAATGAAAGAACGCAACGGGCGTCCCGCAGAGAAAGGAGAAGCATCATGGGACGTAAAAATAGAGAGCAAGGATTGCACCTCATTAAAAGACCCGGTTCAAAAATCTGGCATGTTCAAGGCACACTCTTCGGTGAACGAGTTAGAGAAAGCACTCAAACTGAGTCAAGAGAAGAGGCGGAAATCCTGAAGGCCAAGCTAGTTGAAGAAATCAAGAAAATCCACTTGTATGGTGAGAGGCCAAAGGTAGATTTCAATACGTGCGCTGCTAAATATATCAGAGAGGCTAGTATAAAAAGCCTTGATAGAGATGAATGCCATATACGGCAGTTATCACCTTATATAGGGACATTGGATATGACAGACATCTATCGTGGTGAAGATCCTGATACAGTTCAACCCACTGCTTTGGAGCGATATGTTAGAGATCGTATTGCCTCAAGTGTTTCACGGGCCACTATCAACTATGCATTAAAAACCTTTAACAAGATTGGTAGACTAGCTACTGAAGAATGGCGAAGGAAGGGTGGCAAGCCCTTCATTGAATCATTCACTCGTGCCTACCTTATTAAGGAGAAGGAAGAAAGTGGATTAGTAGCGGATCATGGACTAAAGCCAACGAAAGAGCCAAGACCTTTGTTTCCCGATGAGCAGATTGTTCTATTCAATGAACTCCCAGAGCATCTAAAGCCCGTTTTTGAATTTGGAATTAATACGGGGTGTCGGGATCAAGAGCTTTGCAATTTGAAATGGGATTGGCTGAAAAAGATTGATGATACCTTGTGGTATTTTGAATTACCGAAGGGGTCTACCAAGAATAATCAAAATCGGCCAGTTGTGCTTAACAGCATTGCCAAATCCATTGTCAAATCTCTTGTTGGGAATAACCCTGAATATGTTTTCAGCTATAAAGGGCGTAAGCTTGGTAGCCTCAATAAATCTGCCTATAGGAAAGCAAGAGAAAGAGCGGGGAAGGTGATTCCGGATATTCTAAAAACGAATGTTCATAGCCTTCGCCACTCATTTGGAGAAAGGCTAACTGAGTCAGATATTCCTTGGGACTGGAAACAGGCGCTGCTGGGTCATAACCCAAAAGAAGTGACTTGGCGGTATTCGCATTACTACAAAGGTATGGCCAATATGCTCAAATTACTTAAGTTTGTTGAGATGTTGGTCAAGTATAGTTCTCTTGACGAAATGCAAAAAATGGGTAGAGTGGCCTGAATTAAAGGTCAGTTGACACAAACTTTACACAGGTTGAAAGAGGGATATAGATAACTTATTGTAAACAAATAAGCCCCCGTAGCTCAGCAGGATAGAGCAACGGATTCCTAATCCGTAGGTCAGGCGTTCGAATCGCCTCGGGGGCACCATATAAAATAAGCACTTAGCTATTATTTAGTTAGGTGCTTTTTTA
>JABISZ010000021.1 GCA_018668255.1 Pseudomonadota bacterium
CCTAGTAGGTTGTGCCGTTACAACAGGAGTGGGAGCTGCCCTAAATACTGCGAAAGTGACTCCTGGTTCGTCAGTAGTTGTTTTTGGTGCTGGTGGTGTGGGAATCTCGGTAATACAGGGGGCAAAAATAGCTGGGGCGCGTCAAATTATTGCCGTTGACATCCTAGACGATAAACTCAAAATCGCAGAGAAGTTCGGTGCCACAGAAACCATCAACTCCAATAAACAGGATCCTGTAAAAACAATCAAGAAAATGACATCAGGAGGCGCCGAGTTTGCCTTCGAGGTCGTAGGTATGCAAAAGCTTCTGCAACAAGCATTTTACTGTCTAGCTCCTCATGGTACCGCCATATTGGTAGGCGCTATCCCAGTAGGAGAAAGCGTCTCCGTAAATGCGGGACATTTCTTCCTCGAGAAACGTATTATTGGCTGTATGATGGGTTCTAATCGATTTACGCTCGATACACCGCGCTATCTAGAGCTCTACAGACAAGGCAAACTTGATTTGGATAGTATGGTGACTCGTCATGAACCACTAGAAAAAGTAAGTGATGCTTTTGATGCAATAACCTCCGGTGAAGTCACCAGAACAGTGTTAATGTTTGATCAATAAATAATATCGAGACGATATTTTCGTCGTAGATGAATGATGGGTATATAAGGATATTTTCTGTGAGCGAGAACAACATCAAAGATCTAACAGTTGATATAACTAACTTCGTTGCTACCATTGAAATACGACGTCCTCCTCATAACTTTTTTGACGTAGAACTTATTACACAAATAGCAGACACGTATAGCGAGATGGATAGCCGAAACGATGTTAGAGCTATCGTACTCTGTGCGGAAGGTAAAAATTTTTGCGCGGGCGCAAACCTAGGTGCGTCTAACGTAGGCAATGCAAAAGATAGCTCAACAGGTGTCTTATCAAACGATCTTTACCGACAAGCGGTTAGGATATTTCGCTCAAAAAAACCTGTAGTTGCTGCGGTACAAGGCGCGGCGATCGGAGGCGGACTGGGATTGGCAGTCTCCGCCGATTTTAGAGTTACATGTCCCGAAGGTCGATTTAGTGCTAACTTCACCAAGTTAGGATTTCATCCGGGTTTCGGCCTAACGCTTACCTTGCCTAGCTTAATCGGAAAACAACGTGCTTCTCTAATGTGCCTGACGAGTAGGCGCATAGATGGGCAACAAGCAACCACATGGGGTTTGGCTGATCTATGCGTGCCCCTGTGCGACGTTCGGTTGGAAGCTCAGAAAATAGCGCAGGAGATCGCTAGTTGTGCCCCACTGGCGGTAGCGTCAACTCGCAGTACTCTTAGGATAGGATTAGCTGACAGTATTGCTATGCAAACCGACCACGAACTAGCAGAGCAAAATGCCCTTAGAGGAACCAAAGATTACAAAGAAGGCATCGAGTCCGCATCTCAACGTCGAGAACCTATCTTCCAAGGTAAATAATATTTTTTAACCCTGCCCTCTTATCCATAAAGGGGTTATACAAATGGCATATTCTGTCGGAATTTGAGCACGCAAGGCTTTTGCAACTGGTCCGTCGGTGTCATCCATGTATCGGTCTATCATCAACTCAGTTACCCTTGGCCCTTCGCTCAATTTGAGTTCTGCAGTGCCTTGACCTCTTAATAGCTTAAATCGGCTTTTATCTAACGCTATTTCAAATGCGCATCTTGGATTTCGGAATAAGTTAGAACGCAGTATCGTTTTTTCCTGCGTTATACACCAAAATTTTTCGTCTTCATATAGGAACCACAAAGTAGAGATCAAAGGGAATCCATTCGACGAAATCGACGCAAGCCTTACCGGTTTGCGCAATTCTCCCAATATATCAGACACGTCTTGTGATGATACAGAGGCTACTTTTCCGTGTTTATTTTTCATACTTAATCCTACCAAGTTAAAGGACATAAACACAGCCTATATTGATCTATAGAACTAGTGTTCTTGCTATTTTAGACTCGCCTAAAGTAATGTTCTATCTGTGATAATTTGTTGAAATAATAAAACATCACAGCACAGTCATAATGAGGAGTTATAAGTGCTAAAAGAAATCAATTTATCTCAATGCGAGAAATTTGGTATAGGAGCTTCCCGTCCAGAGGATGTTGCGGTCAGCGCCGAAGGTGAAGTGTGGCTTTCGGACAAGAGATCTGCATGTGCAAAAGTTAATACCGATGGTACTCTTTCAAAAATGGGAGACGTCCGCGGTGCTCCCAATGGGATCAATTTTGACCTCGAGAATCGTATCCTAATCGCTAACTTTGGAGGACCTGAAAGCGAATGTGGATCTTTACAAAGATTAAACCTTGATGATGGACTTGTGGAAGTATTGTGTCGCGAGATCAATGGGAGGGCACTTTATGGATCTAATTATCCCATCTTAGATACCAAAGGCCGTATTTATTGCTCTCATTCTACTTGGGGACCTTTAGATAAAGCATTCGATGGGGCAAACGACGGCTTTATTTTTAGATACGATCCTGATGGTAGAGTCACCGTACTTGCCGAAGGTATTCAGTTTGCTAATGGGATAGCACTAGACTACGGCGAAGAATATTTGTACGTTTGCCAGACCACTGGCTGCAATGTCATCAGATATAAAATACGGCAAGATGGCACCTTAGGCCAACCCTTACCATATGGACCAAAATTAGGTCTTTCACATATAGAAGTCCAAGACAAAAGACCTTTGTCATCAGAGACACGCAGTATGCTCGGCTTAACAGATGGGTGTGGATTTGATTGCGAAGGTAATCTTTGGGTAACTCTAGTTCTTGCGAACAAGATTGTAGCTATTACCCCTCAAGGTAAAGTAAAGACGATGTTATCTGATCCTGAAGGTCACACGATGATCAATCCTACCAATGTGACGTGGGGCGGTCCGCAAATGAAAGACCTATATATCGGAAGTGTGACAACAGATTATGTGGTTAAGGTCCCCAGCCCTATCGCTGGTATGCCACTAGCTCACCAACGAAGTAATTAGCGAGTCCTTCAAAATGGCTGATGAAAAACCAATATTTATAAGAGAAGATGATGAATTTCATTTTGCATCTATGCAAGATAAATGGTGGGCAACAGAAACCGCGTGGTATTCTTTTCATGTCCCTGAAAGAAAACTAGGAGGATGGCTCTACTGCATGTTCCGGCCCAATATTGGCACTGTTGCAGGAGGATGTTGGCTCTGGGACGACTCGTCTCCCCTGCCGTGGGAAGCTCTTTACTCATCTAACTACACCGCCTTAGAGTTACATCCTAGAACGACTCTCTCGAATTGTCAGTTACCAAACGGGGTTTCAATTTCTTGTACCGAGCCGGCTATGCAATATGCATTAGGATTTCAAGACAGAAATAACTTGAGGATTGAGCTTCATTTCGACGGCGTTATGCGCCCAGAGCCACTCACCTCTATCCGCTCAACTTTTGGAAAAGCCAATCACTTTGATCAATTCGGAAGGATCACTGGTGAAATATCGCTTTACGGCGAAGCCATCAAGGTTGATTGCATTGGGATGCGAGATAGGACCTGGGGAATACGTCCAGAAAATCGTCCAAAGCAGGCAGCTTATGTGACTGGCGCGGTCAATACCGATTTGAATTTCTTAGCAGTCTCAAGCCCTATAGATGGGAAGGACCAAATCACATATGGATTCCTAAACCAAGGTGGTGAAATTCAAAGTCTTGTATCTGGGGAGCGAAAAGTAAAAAGAGATCCTATACACGGGCGAATCAATCATATTCAAATATCAGCAGAAGACACAAAAGGACGGCGCCTAGAGGCGACTGGGAAACCTCTCAGTTCGATTATTATCAACCGGCATACTTTTATTGATAATAATAGTTTGATCAGATGGGAAATCAATGGCCTAGAAGGTTGGGGGGAAGATCAGGATATGTGGCCAGTCAACCGATGGTCGAGAAAAATGCGTCAATCCCGCGCAGACAGAACTCTATGACTATAACAAGTCAACTAACGCCTCAACGTCAACAAAGCATGTGTCAAAGCGGTATTTGGAAAAATAAACTGCTGACTGATTATCTAGATGATGCAGCTTTTAAAAATGGTACTTCCATTGCTATTGTCGATCACAACAGTGAATCTGGCTTGACGAATCAAATCACTTATAGCGAGCTTTCTAAAACATCAGTCCGAATTTCATGTGCGCTGTTCGCATTAGGAATTCGTGCAGGTGATGTGGTCGCAGTTCAACTACCTAACTGGTGGCACTACGCTGCAATACACCTGGCATGCCTTCGAATCGGCGCAGTGATTAACCCTTTGATGCCAATTTTTAGGCAACGAGAACTTGAATTCATGCTCGCTTTTGCGGAAGCTAAGATATTTATTGTCCCCGAATTTTTCCGAGGGTTCGAACACGAAACGTTGGCTCTATCACTGAAAGAAAAGATAAGTACTCTTGAGCACATTTTCGTTGTAGATGGAAAAGACGAAGACACTTCTTTCGAAAAATATTTCACCGATCAGTCTTGGGAAGAAAAAAGCGATTTATTCGAGTCGGTTAGAAATTCTCGCCCAAGCCCTGACGACGTCATAGAAATTATGTACACCTCTGGGACGACAGGTACTCCAAAAGGGGTCATGCACACATCCAATACACTCTTAAGCAAGGCAGAATTAGCACGCCAATTATTTACGCTAAAATCTAGTGACACTATATTTATGGGCTCTCCCCTTGCCCACCAGACAGGCTTCATGTACGCGATTGTTTTATCTGTTTTCAACGCTTCGAAATGCGTATTGCAAGATATCTGGGATCCTAGCCAAGCATTGCATGTAATTAACGAACAAGGATGCACTATCACATTAGGTTCTACCCCATTTTTAAGTGACTTAGTCGTGGAAGGTAAAGAAAAAGTGAACGCAACATGCCCTCTTCGTCTATTTCTGTGCGCTGGAGCTCCTATTCCCAGAGTATTAGTCGAACAGGCTACAAAAGCATACCCTTCAATGTATGTGATGAGTGCATGGGGTATGACAGAAATGGGGATTGCAACTGCCACTTACCCAGGAGACTCTGATGAAAAAGTCATTGGCACAGACGGGCGTGCGCTACCCTTTCAAGAGGTGCGCATACTTGACTCAGCCGACAAAGTTGCCCCCCATGGCCAAGAAGGCCGACTCCAAGCACGTTGCGTCACAAGTTTCGTCGGCTATCTCAAGAGACCAACAGAATATGGAGTAGATGAAGGTTTTTGGCTAGAGACTGGAGACAATGCAAGGATGGATGAAGACGGCTATATTCGAATAACAGGAAGATCAAAAGATATTATTATCCGCGGTGGAGAAAATATACCAGTAGTTGAAGTAGAACAGTTGCTGTACCGGCATGATGCTGTTGCAGATGTGGCGATTGTAGGCATGCCCGATGAGCGACTGGGAGAAAGAAGCTGTGCCTTTGTAAGCTTCACTGAAGGGGAAACACTCTCCTTCAAAGGCCTTGTTGATTATTTAAAATCTTGTGACATTACTACCCAATACTTACCAGAGAGACTAGAAATAATCGATACTTTCCCTAGAACAATGAGTGGGAAGATACAGAAATTTCGACTAAGAGAAATCGCACAGTCACTCACCCCTCAATCGAATAATGACTAGAGGTATGTTGTATGCAAATTAAAGACACTTTGATGAGAATTAGCAAGACCTGCAAAACCGTTATTGCACCGAGCACACAAGATGAATATGCAAAAACACAAGCCTATATGGCATCGGTAGTTTTAGAAAAAATTGCCTTACAGATAGCTCTAGAGGAAAAACACGATCTTGAGATGGCTTCCGCATACCAAGCTCTAGTGGACGAAGTTTCACTCATTCTCAATAATAGAAAATATTCTAAAAATCTCTCAAGTGAAATACACAATGGACTCGAAAATTTCTCCAGGAATAAATCAAGATCAGGATTAGATATCTTTGTTAAACAACTATATTTGTCGAAGGAAGCCCTAGGCGAAGAGTTAGTTAATAAAATAAAAGAACGGGTGCACGTCACGATGCGCGCTGATATTGATTTTCGAATGGAGTTCGCCAAGTAATGGGAACCAGAGTTACGGAGCAACAAATTTTAGAGTACTTGTGTATAAACATTCCGCACGAAAAAGATCATCGATTGACGAACATAGAACGAGTCACAGTCGGGTGGTCTCATGAAACATGGCTATTCGATTTGATCACTACAGTTAACGGCGTCGAGCGTACTTTACCTTTATGCCTAAGGCGCGACCCAGGAAATACTTTATTACGCAACCTATCAAATCTTGAAACGCAATTTAAGGTTCTTCAATGTCTCGAAAAAACAAAATTGCTTGCTCCAAAAGTTTATTGGTATGAGTCAGATACAAAAATTTTAGGGGCTCCTTTCCTAGTAATGGAAAAAGTATCTGGAGTCTGCCCAAGTCCATGGGGGAAAAATGGACGTGATTTCTATGAGAAAGCGTCAAGACGAGGAGTGTTGCCTGTGGACTTCTCTAAAACACTTGCAATACTCCACACGTTAGATTGGAAAAAATCTGGGTTAGAATTCTTGGGCGTCCCATCGCCTGATCGTGGCTTTGCACTAGCCGAGATAAATAAATGGAAATCATTGATTGATGTTAGTGACCATCAACCAGAACCTATTCTTACAGATCTGATTTATTGGTTGGAAGAGAATGCCCCACTTAGCCAGAGAGTGACGTTAGTGCATGGGGCTTATCGCACGGGGAATATTCTTATTGAGGAAGATAGAATCTCTGCCGTTCTTGACTGGGAACTTCAAACACTAGGTGACCCTATGTACGATGTCGCCTACGTTCTTAGTGATCTTAACCGAGAAGGCACTAACTTACTTTCAAATGTTGTTGATCGTGACATCTTCTTTGAGACCTATGAATCGATGACAGGCTGGACCATTGATGAAAAAATTTGTCGGTACTATGATGCTTTATACGCTATGCGCTCTGTCGCATTTTGGATGAGTGCTTCCGGGCTTTACGCTTCGGGGAGAAGCGATGATATTAGACTGGCGCGCACTGCCTGGTCAGTAACGGTTGTGCTTGAGCGTGCAGCCAAAAACTTAGGTTATTAATTCATTATAGGAAGGGGAAAATGAACAACACAACAGTAGGAGACGACGTCGACGTGATTATTATCGGCGCAGGCGTCAGCGGTCTTTACAACTTATACCGCCTTCGACTTCAAGGGCTAAATGCATGTATTGTTGAAGCTGGGTCAGGTGTTGGAGGTACTTGGTATTGGAACCGTTATCCAGGCGCACGGTTTGATTCTGAAAGCTATTCATATCAATATAGCTTTTCCGATGAGCTACTAGAGGAATGGGAATGGAGTGAACATTTTTCTCCTCAACCAGATAATGAGCGCTACTTAAACTTTGTCGCCGACAAGTTCAAATTAAAAGAGCACATTGATTTTAATGCCCGAGTAAAATCCGCAACGTACTGCTCAGATGCAAATAGATGGACCGTGGAAACAGAAAATGGCACCACCAAAACGGCTCATTTTCTCATCACAGCGGTAGGCATTCTCTCAGCTCCTAATATGCCGCCCGTCCCTGGTATTGATAGTTTTGCCGGCACCTCTTTCCATACAGCTCGATGGCCAAAGGAAAAAATTAACCTACGCGGGAAAAGAGTAGGTGTTATTGGCGCGGGGGCGTCTGCTGTTCAGCTAATCCCTATGATTGCGAAAGAAGTTGGACACCTTACCGTATTTCAGCGCGAACCGAACTATTGCTGCCCATTAAGGAACTCGAAAATATCAAAAGAAGAGCAAGCAACTCTCAAAAATAGTTATCAAGACGTATTCGAGCAATGTAAAAAAACGTTTGCTGGATTTATGCAAGACTTTGATCCGAGAAGTACGTTTGATGTTACTAAAGGAGAGAGAGTAGCCTTTTATGAAAAAATCTGGGAACAGCCGGGTTTCACTAAATGGTTTGGTTGCTTTCATGACATTATGACTGATGAGGCGGCTAACGAAGAGTATGGTGATTTTGTTCGTAAAAAAATAAGATCTCGTGTACATGATCCGAAAATTGCAGAATTATTACTACCTAAGGATCACCTCTTCGGATCAAAAAGAATTCCTTTGGAGACCAACTACTATGAAGTTTATAACCAAGAAAATGTGGCGCTCGTGGATGTTAAAACCGTCCCAATTACCGAAATAACTCCAAGCGGGGTTAGAACATCACAAGCTGATTATGAATTAGATGTGATAATTTATGCCACTGGATTTGATGCTGTAACCGGTGAATTGGCGCGTATGAATATAGTGGGGGAAAATGGAAAAACCCTATCAGAGGCTTGGTCTGATGGACCTCAGACTTACCTTACGTTGCAAACGTCAGGGTTCCCCAATCTGTTTCTCGTTAACGGCGCGCTATTTTGCAACTACACACGCTGTGCAGAAGTAGTAGCTGAGTGGGTGAGTGATTGTATCAATCATCTTTCAATCCATGGCTTTACGAGGATAGAAGCGACAAAAGAAGCAGAGAAGGCGTGGACTGAGCATTCAAATTCACTGACCGATGGAATGTTATTCACCAAAACTAATTCATGGTTTATGGGGACAAACATTCCTGGCAAGAAGAAAAATTTCTTATTTTATGCTGGCGGAGCCCCCGCATATAGAGAAAAATGTGCGCAGGTTGCTGCCGATGGTTACGAAGGTTTTTTATTGAGTTAAGTTACCATAAGAGCTTATAGGTTCCGCTTGTACAACAAAACTCTAATTTGATACATACCGATAGAAGCATTGCTTGAGTGCAAACGTTTAAAAGTACTTAAGAACTGATATAATGACCTTCAGAAATTGGCACCTGAATAAAGGCTAAAACATGGATATTGAAGAAGCGATTCGCTCAAGGCGTTCCATTCGCGCGTTCACTAATCAAGAAGTTGAACAAGAAAAAATTTCGCGAATATTCGAATTATCCCAGCGTTCGCCAAGTGGGACGAACACCCAACCATGGCATACATACGTTTGTAGAGGCGAAGCAAAAGATGCAATAGTCAGAGATGTTTGTGCACTTTTTGATAAGGGTGAAGCCAAAAGCTATTCGGAATATGACTATTACCCAGACAAGTGGAATGACACTCATACCGCACGCAGGAGAAAAATCGGCTGGGACCTATATGGACTAGTTGGGATAAAAAAGGGAGACCGCGAGCGCACGGCAATCCAGGCGCGAAGAAACTATTGCTTTTTTGATGCACCCATCGGTGTGTTTTTCACAACAGATGCCTACTTAGGGCGAGGCAGCTGGTCTGATGTTGGGCTCTATATGCAGACCGTCATGCTTGCCGCGAGAGGAGAAGGTCTTCATACATGCCCCCAGGCGGCATGGATAAACTTTCAAGAACCTATCTTCGAACACCTCAGCATCCCTAATGATCAAGTTATTGTTTCAGGAATGGGCCTAGGTTATGAAGATACTTCAGCAATTGAGAATACACTTGTCAGTGAGCGAGAAAAAACAACTAATGTCGTAAATTATGTTGGATTTAATTAATTAGTCGGAACTTAAGGTATTAATATGCTGAAACTAATCAGATGGTCTCTTGGTAGAGTTATTTTAACTCTAGATTTTCTGACTCCTCCGCACCCTGTGAAAAGAGAGCCTGAGGACCAAAAAAAAATGGATGACAAAGCGAGTCAATTGAGCCTCTACCAATTTCGAGCCTGTCCGTTCTGCGTAAAAGTTCGCAGATTTATGCAACGAAATGCGCTTCAAATAGAACTACGTAATGCTAAAGATCACGGAATTCACAAAGATGAACTTATTCGAGGCGGGAAACGTCATAAAGTCCCATGTCTGCGCATCGAAAATAAGGAAGGATCTGACGAGTGGCTGTACGAGTCGTCTGCGATAATTGATTACCTCAAAAGAGAGTTCTCGTTACCCCAATAAACACGACTAGCTGGTCATTTCTGAGCCTTCCAATCTCTTGCTTTCAGCACGTTTTGGGTCATGGCTAAAAAATGTATCCTCGTGCTTGAGCGCTTCGATATTTCCCACGAAATGTGCTTTGGACCGAACAAATACCTCAGCATCGAGATCATACCAAAAAGTAGGCGGATCGAATGTCCCTCCCATGATTCCTACCATTCCCGGAAAAACTTCTAAACGGCTCAGTACGGTAGTCCCACAATTCTGACAAAACTCATTATTCCAACTATTATCAGACTCGCTTTTAAAGTTATAACTCCCCAGGGTTCCAGCGCTAATTAGAAAATTTTCTTCCAAAAAGTATGCTAGAACACCAAATGCACTGCCGCTTCTTAGCTGGCAATACCTACAGTGACAAACACCTTTTATTTTTGGTTGTCCAAGCGCTTTATATCTGACTTCTCCACAAAGACAGCCACCAAAATGTTCTACATTATGATTCATAGTCCGTCCCCTCCCTCACTGCTCTCTCAACATTATAAAGCACCTCACCACTGCTGCAGTTCGACGCCCTTTTCGTATCTTATACTTTTCAATTTTACGCCATCCACATCAAAATATTCCCAAAGACCTTCAGGCAGTCCTTTTTCATAATGCACTCTGGCTTTCGGCCTAGCATTTCGATAGAAGTACTCACTCGTCCCATGAAGTAAGCCAGATACATAGGAAACTCGCGCAAGCACAGCACCATCACCATCGCGCTCAACCAGAATACCGCTCAAGATCTTCCCGTCTCGGGAGTCGTATGCAAGACCATTTTCCATTCGCACCGTCTTAAGAAGACGTGTATCAATCTCCTCCAGATTTTCTGTAGACGCAAAATAGTAAGCAAACGCAAGAGCAAAAAGAACCGTATAAACAACTACACGTTTCATGTTAAACCCGTCTTTAGAGATTTTTTTGCCGCTCTAAATCGTTTTTTACTTAAAGAAATATAAGTGGGATCTAGCTCAATCCCTACGTAACGACGTTGATTGTTGATACAAGAGACTCCGGTAGTCCCGCTTCCATTAAAGGCATCCAGCACCATATCATTCGGGTCAGTCGCTGCAAGAATAAGCTGATCGACAAGCTGAAGCGGTTTTTGTGTGGGATGCCTACCATACTCCTTCTCTTTTTTACCTGGAGCGGTCATTACCCAAACATCTTTCATTTGCTTCCCGTCATTCAATTCTCGCATCAAGCTATAGTTAAATTTATGTTTGGAATTAATATCCTTGGCTGCCCAGATGACCGTCTCCGTGCTGTGAGTGAAATACCGGCATGATAGATTTGGAGGAGGATTGGGCTTCTGCCACGTGATGTTATTCAGCAGCTTCATGCCCAGTGATTGCATTGCAAAACCAACGGAATAAATTGAATGAAAAGTTCCAGATACCATGATAGAGCCGTCCGGCTTCAATAATTTCTGACACGCTTTCAGCCAACTGAGATTAAACTCTAGATTTTTTTCACATCCCTCAGAGCGATCCCAATCCCCTTTATCAACTTTAACCATTGTTCCGTTCTGACAAGTCATGCCCCCATTCGAAAGGAAGTATGGGGGATCGCAAAATATCAGGTCAACGAAAGCTCCTCGCTCTGCGTCAAGCTTACCCATGATTTCAAGACAATCGCCCTGCATTAACTCTATTTGAGTGGCCAACTTCTTTTTCTCGTTTGGGGAACCGAGACCTCCGTGTTCATATTTTGATACCAATTCGACGTAACATTTTCTTTTGCATCTTACTGAAGTACGAAAATTGGCCTAGTGGCAGGGATACAGCCAATAGTAGGCACTGATAGAAGAAAAATACTAAGACAATCCGGATCCCCCAATAAGCGAACGTACTTATCTCGTCGCGTTGCAAACCTATGACTTCCATAAATCCGCCCGCTACTAATAGCGATAACGAGCCAGTAAGTGCAAAAACAAGATTCACCAGAATAAACTGCTTTAAGGAAGTAATATTTAATAGCTTGAATACTTTGTTACTCATAAACTAATTATAAGCGGCATCATGCCAACGCTAATAGCTCTATTTTCTATAGTTACCCAGACTGAAAGCTATTGCCGCAAAACTTGCGCCGCAGAAAAGTTTTACTGACAATAGAACGCACATTCAAAAAGGAGCTCGATATCATGCTAGCAGAAAACTTAAAGTCGACGGGTGATCAGCCTGTTCTGTTAGATGTAGATCAACGAGTTGCTAAGCTAACGCTGAACCGTCCTGACAAATACAACACACTGACCGAATCTGTTATCGCAGTAATTACAGATAATCTAAACGACATTGCGCAACGTGAAGATATTCACGTAGTAATAATCAAGTCGACCGGAAAAGCATTTTCTACTGGGCACGATCTCAAAGATATGCACGCGAACAATGATGAAAACTACTTTAGGATGCTTCTAACTAACTGCTCTAAGATGATGCTGAGAATAAACACAATCCCCCAACCTGTGATAGCCCAAGTTCAAGGAATAACCACAGCGGCTGGTTGTCAGCTAGTGGCAGCTTGTGATCTCGCAGTTGCATCCCGAAACGCGCAATTTGCCACGAATGGAATTTCTAACGGGCTTTATTGCGCAACTCCCGCTGTTGCCTTAAGCCGCGTAGTTTCCAAAAAACACGCGTTGGAAATGCTTCTTACAGGAAGTTTTATTTCTGCACAAAGAGCCGCTGAAATTGGTCTGATCAACTCCGTTGTAGCCGAAGATCTATTGGATAGTGAAACGTCTGCGCTTGCAGAACAGATTGCTGGGAAATCGAGCTTCACCTCACGGCTAGGTAAACGCTCTTTCTACGAACAAATCGGAAAAAATCTCCCCGACGCCTATGAACAAACGTCTGAAGATTTAGTCTGCAACCTTCTTTCGACGGACGGACAAGAAGGTCTATCAGCTTTTTTGGAAAAGCGTCCACCAAAATGGGACAATAAGTAAACTATCAAGACAGCAAAATTTTACTCAGGGAAATATATATGACTACTTCTTCAGGACATATCTACGAGCGAGATCTGGATAAAAATGCCGCAAACTACGCTGCACTTTCTCCACTTAGCTGGGTTGAAAGAGCGGCTGCCGTGTATCCAAAACGTACTTCGGTTGTACATGGAGATATTCAGCACACCTGGGAAGAAACTTTTACTAGGTGCCGGAGATTATCGTCAGCACTGTCTGATTACGGAATTAAGACAGGAGATGCGGTCGCCGTATTGGCCACAAATATCCCAGCATTCTACGAGTGCCTCTTCGGTATACCCGCAGCTGGAGCAGTCATCAACCCTATCAATATAAGGTTAGATAGCGATGCTATCGCATTCATTCTTGACCATGGAGAAGCAAGGATTCTTATTACCGACACCGAGTTTTCTCATGTCGTGAAAGAAGCCCTCACTAAATGCAAAAATAAGCCGTACGTGATTGATATTTCAGATCCGGAAGCTCTCTCTCACGAGAAGATAGGTGAAATTGAGTATGAAGATTTTCTAGCAACAGGCGACCCAGAAGCTCCATGGACGCTACCCACAGATGAATGGCAAGCCATGGCGCTATGCTATACATCAGGGACTACGGGGAACCCGAAAGGAGTTGTTTATCACCACCGAGGAGCC
>JABISZ010000022.1 GCA_018668255.1 Pseudomonadota bacterium
CCATAAAGCTGAGGAGATTCTTCTTAATGGATCTGCCGATATGATAGCGATCGCTAGGCAGTTACTAACTGATGCGCATACCGTTCGAAAGACCAAAGAGGGTAAAGAGCATGAAATTATCTTGTGTAATCGGTGTAATGAGTGTGCTGGACGTCTTTGGGAACACAGAGAATTAGTATGCGCACTCAACCCTGTGAGTGGAAGAGAAGCTTATTGGGGAGAGGGAACTCTACAAATTGTTCGAGCAGACGAAGCGAAGAGTATTGTAGTGGTTGGTGGCGGACCGGCTGGAATGAAAGCGGCTGCAGTAGCTGCGGCTAGGGGACATAAGGTTTCTTTGCTAGAGGAGGCTGGAAGTCTAGGGGGGCATCTGAGACTTCTACAGCAATTGCCGGGTCTTGGTGATTGGTCGATTGCGGTGGATAACTTGCAAAGAGAAATGAAGAATCATGGTGTAGTCGTAGAAACAGGAGTTACAGCGACTCTGTCTGGGATAAAGAGTCGTGCCCCTGATGCCGTGGTCTTTGCCACTGGATCGCATTTCGAGAAGACAGGTCTTAGTTTGTATAGGCCTGATAGGGATACTATTCCGGGAGCCAATAGTGAGTGGGTGATGGATGTCGAGCAAGCGGCTTGGGCGGTCTTGAGAGATGGTCACGCATTAGGTAGGAATATACTTATCTTAGACGAAACCGGTACTCCTTTGCCGTTTGCAGTTGCTGAAGTTCTAGCAGAAGCTGGCGCTTCCGTAGAGATTATGTCTCCCCGTATGTACGCAGGAGAAAAGCTTTACCGTAATTTAGATATGCTCTACATTTTTCCAAGGCTTAAAAAGCTCGGGGTTAAAATTACCAACCAGTATTTCGTTGATTCTATTGGGGAGAATAGTGTTGATGTCTATGACATCTGGACTGGCCCAGAGGTCTTAGAGACACGTAGAAATGTTGACACAGTGATTTTGTCGATACTGCGTCTCGCCGATGATGAACTCTACTTGAATTCGATAGAGCATTTTGAAGAAGTGCATCGTATTGGTGATATGGTTGCTCCTCGGGATGTCACTGCAGTCATACATGAGGGTGAGAAGCTCGGTAGAAGCGTATAGATAGGAGACTTACTTAACGTCATTTAGTTTAAGGCACAAGGAGTTGTTGTTTGGGGTATAGCGGCTTATATTAGATGGTCAACAAATAATAAGAGAGGGCAAAAGTAATGGATATTGGTGTCATAATGTTTCCGACAGATAAAGCGATCCAGCCGATGGAGCTTGCTGTCGCATGCGAAGAGAGAGGGTTTGATTCGCTTTGGTTTCCAGAACATAGTCATATTCCTACAAGTCGAGAAACGCCATGGGGCGGTACGCCTGGAGCACCTCCTTTACCGGAAGAATATTGGCGGACACACGACCAGTTCGTTGCTCTTTCCGCCGCTGCTGCTGTTACGAAGACTCTTATATTGGGAACAGGTATTACGTTAGTTGCACAAAGAGATCCTATCTGGCTTGCTAAAGAAGTTGCCAGTCTCGATATGTTGTCGGGTGGAAGATTAGAGTTCGGAATTGGTTATGGCTGGTGTGTTGAGGAAATGCGCAATCATGGCCTTGATTACAAAAAGCGTCGAGGGATATTGCGAGAAAATATTCTGTTAGCTAAGGAGCTATGGACTAAAGATGAAGCGAGTTTCTCAGGGAAACATATCCAGTTTGAAAGCAGTTGGGCTTGGCCAAAGCCGACTACTAAACCTCATCCTCCTATCCTTATGGGTGGCGCCGCCGGACCAAAGACTGCCGCACACATTGCTGAGTTTTGTGACGGATGGATGCCACTGGGCGGCATGTACGACTTTGAAGGTGGGATGAAAAATGTAGCTGACGCCTGCAACGCTATTGGAAGAGATCCTTCTTCGCTGCAAATTTCAGTTTTTTATGGAATGGGATGTCCAGATGCTGATACGATCAAAAAGCATGCTGATCAGGGCGTTAAGAGAGTAATTTGTGCTCTGCCTCCTCAGCCTGCTGACGCGGCTTTGCCGATGCTCGATCAATACGCGAAAAACATTTAAAAATAGTCCTCAGACGACCAATGTTGGTCGTCTGAGGGGTTCACGTAGGCTAACGACCACGCCTAGATAACTCAGAAAACTGAACTAAAATAATTGATCATCCATATCCCTGTCCTACTGTATTAAACTAGACGTCAAACTGCATACTTCAGCTTCTGAAGTTTAGCTGCTAGTCTGGGTATTCTTCTGTTCCATACATTTATTGATGAGGAATGACATACTATGGCGCCGCGAATTATAGAAACAGGAACTTCAGAACTACTTTGCTCTATAGAAGAGGGAGTAGCTACTTTGACTTTAAACAGGCCTGAGAAGCGCAATGCTTTGTCAGAAAATCTTACGCCTGCTTTACGGGCTATGCTATTAGATCTTGATTTGGATTCTGAGGTTAGATGTTTAGTCATCACCGGTGCAGGGAAAAGCTTTTGCTCCGGTGGGGACGTTAGTGGTTTGGGGGACGCGGAGAGTTTTTCAGAGTCTAAGATGAGTGAGATAGATAGAATTGATCAGCTCAAAGAGAGACAAAGGACGTTGACCTGTCGGCTATACAATTTCAGTAAGCCGACTATCGCAGCTATTACTGGTCCAGCGGCAGGGGCTGGCTTATGCATAGCATTGGCTTGTGATTTGCGGATCGCGTCGACCACTTCTTTTATGACAACCGGCTATTCTAAAATTGGACTATCCGGTGATTATGGGGGAACGTGGCTACTTCCAAGACTAATTGGCCCAGCAATAGCGAAAGAACTTTATTTTAGTTCTCGTAGAGTAACTGCTGTAGAAGCTTTGCGTATTGGTTTAATTAATGAGATGGTGCCGGATCAAGAATTTGGCGCTCGTGTTAAAGAATATGCATTATCTATAGCGCGTGGTTCACCGATCGCAATAAAATTAATCAAAGAAAATATAAACACTGCTTTGGGCAATAATTTAGAAGACAGCTTAGATCGAGAAGCGACAAACCTCATGACTTGCGCCAGAACCGACGACCATCGCGAAGCAGTAAAGGCATTCATCGAAAAAAGAGAGCCCGTTTTTGAGGGCTACTGAAAAAAGTAAGACATTAACAGAAAGGAATGAATTATGAGTGAACTTTTGACGACTGAGATAGAGAACAACGTAGCAGTCATTACCTTAGATGACGGAAAGGCGAACGCTCTTAGCTTTGCAATGTTAGAAGCGATTAACAAAGCCTTAGACGAGGCCATGAAGCATGCTCAGGCTACCGTTTTGATTGGGAGACCTGGGATAATGAGTGGAGGTTTCGACTTGAAGGTTATTAACGGCGGAAATGTTACTGAATTAAATCGGCTAGTAGAGCAAGGTGTAAGAGTTCTGATGAGATTGTACGGCTACTCCCAGCCTCTTGTAGTCGCC
>JABISZ010000023.1 GCA_018668255.1 Pseudomonadota bacterium
AGCCATGGCTCTAATACACACAATCATAGAGGAAAACCTCATTGATGAAGATTACGTAAAGCTATATACACAAGGATATAATGAATTAAAAGAGCGGGCTCAAGATTGGAGTGCTGAGAAAGCGTCTGTAGTCACTGGAATCGATGCAGAAGATATCCGTGAGCTCGCAAGGCAGTATGCGGGCACCAAATCAGCTGCCATCCGCGTTGGGGTTGCTTTAGAGCGCCACCAAGGAGGCGGGCAGGCAATCCGAGCTGTTTGTTGTTTGCCTTCTTTGACAGGAGCGTGGCGGGAAGTGGGTGGGGGCATCTTTGCATTTCCATTCTGGGAACACCCTTATCAGTTTGACAAAATGTGTCGACCTGATTGGATCCCTAAAGGGACTCAGGTCATTAACAACTTGCAGATAGGCAACGTCTTGACCGGTCAATCCGATAAGAAACAGCTGCATGCGTTGATGTGTTGGAACTCCAATCCAGTGACCCAAGCACCAGATTCACGCAAAGTCATTGAAGGTTTAATGCGTGACGACCTCTTTTTGGTAGTCGCAGACCACTTTATTACTGATACGGCGTCTTACGCGGATATTATTCTCCCAGCAACGATGGGTGCTGAAATGGAGGACATTATTCTCTCATGGGGGCATAACTATTTAACGTACAACACTAAATGCGTAGACGCTCCTGGTGATGCACTTTCAAATCGTGAAATTTTTCGACGACTGGCTCAGTATATGGGTTTTGATGATGAAGAATTTCAATGGTCTGACAGTGAATGTCTTGAACGCTTTATTGACTGGGAGTCGCCAGTTTGTGAAGGCATTGACCTTGATTACCTGCGGGAACATGGTTTTGCTCGACTCAATGTGGGAGCTGCTGACGATAGAGCGCCTCATCGGGAAGGTAATTTCCCAACGCCTTCGGGTAAGTGCGAGTTTCAATCGAGTATTGCTAAAAATGGAAATTTTGTTGTTGGTCCTTTTCGCCAAATGTATGAAGGTTTTCAAGGTGGCGAGCCTTTAGATGACCTGCCCGACTTTGTTCCTTCTCGCGAAATGGCAGCCTCCAGCACGAACTGTGCGAAACAGTATCCTCTTAATCTGGTCTCACCTAAGAGTCACGGCTTTTTGAATTCATGCTACGCAAACATGAAACACAAAATCAAAGGTCAAGGCGAGCAATTTTTGCTCATCAGCTCAGAGGACGCTGTCGGCAGGAATATTAAAAATGGCGAACAGGTGAAAATTTTTAATGGACGAGGACACTTTTTAGCGGTGGCTCATCTATCTGATGATGTGCCCGAAGGCTTAGTGCTAACGACATTGGGGTATTGGAATCAGCTTAATAATGGGACCGCTAATCATACGAGTGCTCAGGAGTTTTCCGATTTAGGGCACGCGCCTAGTTACTCCGATAATCTTGTGGAGGTAACGCGTTGCTAGTAGACCCTCCAAGGCAGTTTGCGAAGTTAAAAATATAGGAAAGAGCAGTGAAAAATGAAATTCTCATAGCCGGTTCTGGATTCTCAGGTATGTGGTCTGCTATTTCTGCCGCTCGTGCCGTCTCGTTAGCAGGGCGAGAGGATGACGTAAACATTACGATAGTCTCTCCGTCACCTAATCTACACATTCGGCCTCGCTTTTATGAAACAGCTTTCGATGAAATGGCTCCAGACATCGAACCGTTACTAGCAGCAGTTGGTGTAAAGCATTTGTGTGGTACGGTTGAATCAGTCAATACTCGAAATAATGATGTGGTATTCAAGAGTTCAGATGGGGTTTCCTCTGCGATTTCGTACGACAGATTCATCTTGGCAACGGGCAGCCAGCTGTGCCTCCCAGAGATCCCCGGGCTTAAAGAACATAGCTTCAACATCGATCAACTGCACGAAGCCATCACGTTAAATAATCACTTGAAAGGATTGGCGAGTTGGGAAAGCACAGTGGCTCGGAACACTGTGATCGTGGTAGGAGGGGGGTTCACTGGTATTGAGACAGCACTTGAAATACCTCAACGTCTTCGTGCTATTTTTGGCGATGACTCAAAATTGAGAGTGGTGATAATAGAGCAATCTTCCGAAATCGGACCCACTCTTGGCGCCGGACCCAGGCCTTTAATCCAAGAAGCGTTTACCGAATGCGGTGTAGAGGTTATGACCTCGACTGGAGTCAAATCAATCAGCTCAGATGCCGTAATTACCGATGCGGGAGTTTATATACCCAGCAATACTGTTATTTGGACTGGAGGCCCGAGAGCTCAATCTCTAGCGCAACACATTGAGGGCGAACACGATCGCTTTGGCCGAGTCTGTGCCGATCAATATCTGCGTGCTCAGGGTGTGGAATCGGTATTCGTTACTGGAGACATGGCGATGGTGGCGGCCGATGATAAAGGCAACATTGCAGCAATGTCTTGTCAGCATGCGCTGAGTTTGGGACGTGTGTCTGGTTACAATGCTGCAGCCGAACTGGTTGGATTGCCTATGCATCCTTATAGCCAATCAAAGTATGTGACTTGCCTTGATCTTGGAACATGGGGCGCCGTATATACGGAGGGGTGGGATCGAGAAGTTTGTATGCAGCGAAAAGAAGCTAAAGAACTTAAGCAGACCATCAACACCCAGTGGATCTATCCGCCTGAGGCTGATCGTGACGCGGCCTTCGCAGTTGCAGCCCCTGATTACGTCATCGTGCCTTAGCTAAAGATACCTCGCTCACTGCGGTGTCGCCAGTGTCTGAAGGTGTTTCTGAATAGGCAACATAGAAAACTCCGTTCTTTGGCTCTTTGGGATATTTTTATCACCAAAGAACGGAGAAGAGAGATATACAAAGCAGGGAAAATTTGTATATCTAAATTGTGTTGTGGGAGAAATAACAACACAAGACCGATAATACGTACTAAGTGTTAGCAATATATGTCTGGCAGATTAAATATTTTTAATAGTGCTTTGAACCGTTGGTGGTTGCGGTAGTCGCCAATTGGCTTATCTTTTTAGAACTTTGAGTAGTTCATCAATCTTTTCGTCGAAATCTTCATCACTCACAATAGACTCTTTGACACAGTGACGTATATGTTTTTTGAGTATTTTTCCTTCGACTGATGAAAGGGCGGATTTTACCGCAGAAATTTGATTCAAAATTTCGACGCAATATCTTCTCTCCTCTATCATGCTTTTGATGCCTTTAATTTGACCCTCAATTCTATTCAGACTTTTTATTTCTTTATCATGACATGGGTTATTCATATTTAAAATACTCTCGGTAAAATATAGGTGACCGTCGACGCGGACAAGAATAACGCTACTGAAAAATAGTAGATTAATCGCGATCTCTTTCTAGTCTGTATACATTTTTTTGCAGCGGTTATATCTATAGGGCAAGGGGCTTTGCTGGTCTTATAGTTAACATAACCAGCCAGACAAATTATGATAAACGCACCTACAGAAATGAATACTTTGTATCTTGATATTTCAATTATTAAAGGGAATGCGCTTACTAAAGTTGCGAAAGAGGCTCCCGCTCCAACCAGGATAAAAAGTGATGGGAGGCCACAACATAGCAATGTCGATGCAGAAGCAAAAAGCGTTAAATAGTTTGCGGAATCATCTTTCATTTTTATTGCAAGGTGTCTATTTTTACGACTTCTTGCCCATTGTCTCTAATCTTCATCGCTATACCGCTTTCATCAATTTTTGTAGCTGCTTTATAAGCCATTAAAACCTTTCCGGAATTCAGATCTACATCTATTTTAAGTAAATTAGTATCTCGTTTGAAAGTCTTCTCTATCCCACGTGCACAGAAATCACAGACCATACCCTTGACACTGACGACTAGAATTTTTGACTGCTTCAAACCTTCTGAAAAAGTGATAAA